>NZ_JBHTFK010000005.1:0-1023488 GCF_042666115.1 Ureibacillus sp. GCM10028918 | reverse complement strand
CTCCCGTTCAGATTAATTATGTTTTAGTATAACGGGCTTTTTCCATAGAAAAAACCCCGAATAGGGCACTTTTTTTAAAGTGTCTACTATTCGGGGTTCAGTTCAAGCTAGGGGGTTCCCTTTTTCGTAGTGTGCCGGTCATGTCCGTCAAATAGGTGATGAAAGTTCACTGGGCTGGGGACGTTGGGATATGTGAACCACTACTCAAGCGTAAGGGGATCCGTGTCGACGCGGAATCTGAAGGGAGACAAAACATTGGCCCGAGGTACGCGAATCACATTTGAGGTTAGTCTGTCTGGACAAGATTGCTAAACAAATCAAAATCCAAAATATCTCCGGAGCAATAAACGTGGCGGATAGAGTGTTCTGTCCACTATCATGAAGCGAGATTTTGCATCGAGCAAACAAAAAAACTCACAAAGGGGGGGAAAAGACCTTCCCAACTTTATGAGCTTCGATACTTAAGTGATTGAACCGCCGTGTACGAAAATTGTATGCACGGAGGTGAGAGGACGACTAATCGACTAATGGTTAGTCGCACACTCGATTTTTAGAACTATATTGTTATTATTAACGGAAATCAGCTTTAAATTCACCAGTAATTGTTTGATGACCGTTATTTGAATCATAAGCTTGCTCTTGTTCTAATTCAAAACGATCCATGATCGGAATATCGTTTACGGAGAATAGGTAAGAGTCTTCAGAAGCACCGTGTTCATACCAAGCCCAGTTTGGCACTACAAAGTAATCGCCTTTTTTCCAATCGAAGCGGACGCCGTTAATTACTGAGTAACCAGATCCTTTATGAATATGGTAAACAGTAGAGTGCGTATGACGGAGTGCTTTGGTATGAAAATCCTTTGGTAAATGCTGCATTCTAGTACCTAAAGTAGGGTTGGCAGATTTACCTGTAGATGGATTGATATACTCCACTGCAAATCCGTGATGTGGATCTGGATCAAATTCCATTAAACCTTTAATGCCTTCCACTGTACGATTCCATTTATAATTTGCAAGTGGGGCAACAACATATTTATCATCTCCAACAGGACGTACCATACCACCACGGTAACGTTTTTCGCTGAAGTTATCTGGAATATTTGGTTGCTGTAAACCATCAGCATAAGGTTCAAAGAATGTTCCACCAATTGAATAGATAGTTGGAATATCCAAAGCATCCATCCAAAGCATTGGTTCTGTTCCTACATGTTCATGTCCATGCCATAAGTTTTTAGGGGTGATTAAGAAATCCCCTTCCTCCATGAAGATGCGTTCACCTTGAACAATTGTGTAAGCACCAGTTCCTTCAGAGATGAATCGCAGGGCACTCTGAGAATGGCGGTGAGATGGTGCTTTCTCGCCAGGCTGCAACATTTGCACAGCTGCATAAATAGTTTGTGTTGTTGAAGCCCATCCCCAAGGCTTACGATAGGTTAAACCAGGATTTTGGAAGTAAATTGCACGGCGTTCGCCACCACGTTCCGGTGTGAAGATTTGTGCAGCTTCTCCCATTTTCTTCTTAATTAATTCATCGCTCCAAAGGTATGCTTCAGCGTGGGGTTTTGGAGTATGGTTCATAATTTCAGGAATTGCTTCCCAAAGCGGCCCTAAGTTATATTGCTGTATGTCTTTCGTGTAATCGGTTACAATTGAACTTTTCATAAACTCTTTAACTTCTTGACTTACTTCTGCCATATTGCATTCCCCTTTACAATTAAATTTTATAGTAAGAGGGGAGTAGTGAATCCACTACTCGAGCCCTCCATCCACTAAGCTTTAAACTGTTGCTACCACTTCAGCGGCTTTTACTTTATTTTCAAGCACGCCAACTTTATCGATTTCAATCGACACAACGTCGCCGTCCTTTAAGAATTGTTGAGGGTTCATTGCAAACCCAACACCACCAGGAGTACCTGTTAATACAACATCACCTGGCTCTAAAGTCATTAGGTTTGATAGGAAGGAAACTAGTTTCTTAACATCAAAAACTAGATTTGAAGTATTCGTTTTTTGACGAACTTCACCATTTACTTTTAATACCACATCTAAACCAGATGGATCCTGTAATTCATCGGAAGTCACTAAGTAAGGTCCCATTGGTGCAGTTCCATCAATTGTTTTACCTTGTAGCCATTGAAGTGTGCGGCGTTGAATATCACGGTATGTTACGTCATTTGTGATTGTGTATCCTGCAACATAATCAAGTGCTTCTTGCTCGGAAACGTTACGTGCTTGTTTTCCGATAACAAATGTAAATTCAGCCTCATAGTCAAGCTGGTCTGAAATTGGATAGAAGGGAATATCATCTTCTGGTCCGATAATTGTGTTCGCGAATTTAGCAAAAATAACAGGATTCGTAGGGAGTTCGCGACCCATTTCTAAAATGTGTTCACGATAGTTATGTCCTACACAAATAATTTTTCCCGGATTTTGAACTGGTGCTTCAACTTTCACTTCATCCTTTGTATAAACAGTTTTTTTATCGAAGCTATTAGGGTTTGATAGAATAAAATCGATTGCATTTTGAGCTAACTGAAGAGATTCCTTGCCACCTTGATATAATTCGTCTGCTGTTGCTGGTACAAATGCATGAGCAATTTCTTCATAGCGGTATTTACCTTCTGCTTTCAGCTGTGCTTGGTAAGCATAATTTAAGTCGATTACTTTATCTCCAACAATTGCACCTGCTCTTGTATGTCCTGTTGATGTGAAGTTAATAAGTTTCATAATAAATCCCCCCAAAAATTATATTCCCTTATAATGAACTAAGTTCACTATTTATAAAAATATTAATATTTTGGCGGAAAAATGTCAATGTTATTTATTTTCAGATGAATCAGACTTCGAAGGGGGGGCATGTGAGTAACTCTATTTTGATTGTTAATATAGCTGCGGATTTTTAGATTATCAAGATTCTAAAGAGTCACTAATTTATATAGCCAAAGTACGCTGAAGTCCTACTGTAATTATTGAGTTGCAGCTATCTTTTTTAAATTGTCATGAGAAGCCTTTAAGAATTCTTTAACAATTGTTTTCTCTCATTTTTGAGTATTGAAATAGTTGCCAAATCCTACTTTAACAAGGGTCTTCTTACGTTAGCTCGATATTATAGTAAAAAAACATAGACTAAAACTTCTGAATTTTTTAATTTCCTGTATTGACGAAATGAATGGGAAGTGTTATAAATTTCTATTAATAGGAATCATTGTTCCTTATTTATGTAAATATAAAGGATTTGGTAATTGAATATGCAGGGTGTAAGCGATATCAATATTTGTAGTGAACGAATCGGTAGTTTAGCCACTGCTTTATCAATCTATAATCATACTGGGAAATCAGTTTCTGTTTTTGAGCAAGCGCTTGTATTTGGTAAGGGAGGTGCGGGGATTAGTTTAGCTCCAAATGTACTAAGGGTATTAGACGATCTTGGTGTTAGATAAGAAATATTAAAAGTTGTAGGGTGACGCTGCACACGCTATACTACAATACCTTGCAAAAGGAGCTGTTCCAGCATTAGAGGATTCTTATATCCTTGAAAAACATCAGCCAAAAGTGAAAATTAATTAAAGGTTAGGTGGTGTTTATGTAGCATTCTTCTATGTTACTGATTGCCGTTATTATGGAAATAAAAAAGCGTTTGAGCAGAAAACTCTAACGCATTTTAATCCTATCCCTTATAACCGAAAGCACGGGACATTTCTGTATTAATCTCAACGACTTGCTGAACAATTTCAGAGGATTTGTCTTTTGGAACTTGCTCCGAGAAGCCGATTATTGTACATGCAGCTACTAGTTCGTTTTTATAATCTAAAATTGGCAGGCTTAAGGATGACACATGCTTTGTTAACGGCTCTTTTGCGAAGGCAACGTGAGTTTCTCGGATCTCCAGTAACTCTTTTTGGAATTCTTCCACCGGGAAGGCGGGATTCTTCGTTTGTTCCTGATCAATCCAGTTAAAAACTTCCTCCCGATTTGCATAAGCAGCGTGTACTTTTCCTGCAGCAGAAAGAAGAGGGAGTTTTGTACCAATTTGGGCACCGATATTTAAGCCGTAATTTGTATTCCAAATATTCGTAATAACCGGCGTATCATTCAACCAAACAGATAATGAGGATGTCATATTTGTAAGATTACTAATTTCCTTAAAGTAGGATGAAAGTTTACTTGTGATATCGTTATTTTTCATCGCGGCATTTCCATACTCAAGAAATTTGTAGCCCAGCGAATAGTGCCCTTGCTTAGCATCTCTGTAAAGAAGATCTAGTTGTGTTAATGTATTTAAATATTTATAAAGATTACTTTTCGATATTCCAGTGAGTTCCTGTATCTCGGTAAATTTTAGTGGGTTGTCGCTTTGAGCAACAACATCAATAATATTGACACCGTGAACGAGGGACCCGATGGTTGAAGCTTTGTTCATTTCCATTTTCTAAATCCTTTCTAGTTTCAATAATAGTAGAGGCATTCCAGAGTTGTATTTTTAGAATTATTAATTATATACTAAAATATACTATTATAGATTATCGGAAAAGTGAAGCAAATTCACTATATTAAGAATTGGAGGAGGTTTTTTATGACAACGGCAATTTTAAAAGAAAAAGTAGAAGTGTTTAAGAAAAGTATTTTGGATATTATTAAAGTACTTGAGGATACCGAGGATTCAGTACTATATATTAAGCCATCTGAGAAAGAATGGTCAGGTATGCAGATTGTCTCCCATGTTCTTGAGGCTGTAGACTTTTGGTTAGTAGACTTGGAAGCATTACTAATTGTTCCCGGTGCAAAGTGGGGACGTAATCATGAACATGTTCGCCGCTTAGCTGCAGTAGATGAAATAGTTGTATTGGGGCTTAAAAAAGAGGAGGCAATTAAAGGATTGCAGAATCTAGTGCCAAGAGTAGAAGAAGCTTTAGGGAAAGTGCATGAAGATAATTTAGCCAAAACTGCACCAAGCTATAACCCTAATTTTGATGGCAAACCATTATCCTTTTTAGTCGACCATTTAATTGTACAGCATGTTGCAGGACATTACGGTCAGCTCGTTCGCCATCTGCAAAAAATTCAATAAAAATACCAAACGTCTAACTAACAGCATTTAATGCTATGAGTGGACGTTTTTTTATTACAAGCTCCTAGTTTAAATGTACAACGATCCTCTATAAATTTGATATGATGAAATTGTATTGTAAATTTTAGTGATTTAGGAGCTGTGCTAGTAATGGCCAAACAAAAAGTGACGAAAACTAATGCTGTTCGTTTATTGGATCAACAACAAATAGACTACAACTTAATAGAATATTCAATTGAAGATAATCAAGTGGATGGAGTGACGGTAGCACAAAAGGTCGGCCATCCCGTTTCGCATGTGTTTAAAACCTTAGTAGCAACGGCCGGCACTGGGAAATTCTTTGTATTTGTAATTCCAGTGTCAGAAGAGTTAAATTTAAAATCATGTGCAAAGGTTGCAGGGGAAAAGAAAATTGAAATGCTGCATGTTAAAGACTTATTACCAATAACAGGTTATATTCGTGGAGGCTGTTCACCTATTGGCATGAAGAAACGGTTTCCCACATTTATCGACGCATCAGCTCTGGCATTAGAATATATAGTGGTTAGTGCTGGGAAAATTGGAATGCAAATTCAGCTAAATCCGAATGATTTAATTCACGTAACCTATGGTAATTTTGAAAAGTTGACTGTATGATGGTAAAGGTTTATTTGAATAAATTATTAATTGTATCAGTTAGGCCAATGTATTTTTAGAAAGAAGGCTTAGTAGTGAGAAAAGAATTAATATGGAAATGGCTGTTCTTCTTTGTTGGATTAGCAGTGATGTCATTTGGAGTTTCCATGATTATAAAGGGAAAAGCTCTTGGGGTAGGTTCCTGGGATGTGCTACATATATCACTATTTGAAAATATCGGATTAACGATAGGTTCGTGGTCTGTTATTACCGGATTCGTTATTGTAGGTTCAACATCCCTTTTATTAAAAGAATGGCCAAAGCTTGCCACATGGCTCAATATGATTTTATGTGGACCATTTATTGACTTTTACAATTGGGTATTACCAAGTTCTACAAATGTATTTTTTGATGTATTTTATTTCTTAATGGGCATTATCGTACTAGGTGTGGGCTGTGGATTGTATATTTCCCCTAGACTTGGAGCTGGTCCGCGCGATACATTGATGATGATTTTTGCTAAAAAATTCGGAGGCTCTATTGGGAGAGCTCGTTTAGCTATGGAGGCCTTAATTGCCATGATTGGTGGGTTGCTTGGCGGTCCAATTGGTGTTGGTACAGTGATTATTGCGCTATTCACAGGCTATGTTGTGCAAATTTCACTACCGTTTTTTGAAAGAATGCTTGAAATAAAATTGAATGGTAAAGGTCAAGATAAAGACTTTTCACATAAAGATCTAGAAAATCTCGCAAAAGAATCATAGTTTTGCGAGGTTTTTTATTTAGTATTGGAATAGAAAATTTTTGCCCTAACTTTTCAGAGAATTCCCACATATCGAAAAATCATTTGATTATGCTAAAATTTAATATAACTACGATGCAAAGGGAGATGAATCCATGTCTAAAATTTTAGATACATTCCTAAACGAAAATTTGGAAGTTTTACGTGAGCAAGGGCTATATAATGAAATCGATGCGGTTGAAGGGGCTAATGGTCCAATTATTCAAGTGAATGGCAAGCAATTAATCAATTTATCATCCAATAACTATTTAGGCCTAGCAACAAATGAAGAATTAAAACAAGTTGCAAAGGACGCAATTGATAAATATGGAGTTGGCGCTGGAGCGGTTCGTACAATTAACGGAACAATGGATCTACATGTGAAATTGGAAGAAAAGCTGGCGGAATTCAAAGGGACAGAAGCTGCCATTTCCTATCAATCAGGCTTCAACTGTAATATGGCTGCTATTTCTGCAGTAATGGATAAGAATGATGCGATTCTATCGGATCAATTAAACCATGCATCGATTATTGATGGCTGCCGTTTATCTAAAGCGAAAATTATCGCGTATAATCACTCGGACATGGAAGACCTTCGTGCAAAAGCAAAAGAAGCAACAGAATCAGGCTTATATAATAAAGTAATGGTCATTACAGATGGTGTCTTCTCGATGGATGGAGATATTGCGAAATTACCTGAAATTGTAGAAATCGCAAAAGAATTCGACTTAATCACTTATGTAGATGATGCCCATGGATCTGGCGTTACAGGTAAGGGTAAAGGAACTGTGAAGCAGTTCGGACTTGAAAAAGAAATCGACTTCCAAATCGGAACACTATCAAAAGCGATTGGGGTAGTAGGTGGCTATGTAGCTGGAAAGAAGAATTTAATTGACTGGCTAAAAGTTCGTTCTCGTCCATTCTTATTCTCAACTGCCGTGACACCAGGTGATGTTGCAGCGATTACTCGTGCGGTTCAAATGATTATCGATTCAACAGAATTACACGATAAACTTTGGGAAAACGGTGATTATTTAAAAGCCGGCTTGAACAAACTTGGATTTAACATTGGTGCGTCAGAAACGCCAATTACGCCATGTATTATCGGCGATGAAAAATTAACGCAAGTTTTCTCAAAACGTCTTGTTGAAGAAGGGGTTTACGCAAAAGCAATCGTCTTCCCAACAGTACCAAAAGGGACAGGACGTGTCCGCAACATGCCAACTGCAGCCCACACAAAAGAAATGCTAGACGACGCCCTAGCCATCTATGAAAAAGTAGGCCGTGAATTAGGCGTAATTCAATAATGAATTTAATCCGAATGCGAAGTTTTTCGCCTTCGGATTTTTTTAAGTTGTTTTTAGAGGGGGTGTTTGGGTGCCAGGCACCTTTTTTAGGCTGTTGACATAAAAATAAGTTAACAAACCAATGGAAGGATGGCGTCTTTTTGAGCTATACAGTAACACACTTTTTTGGGCAAGCGTTAACGGGTCAGGGTATGAAACATGTTTATAATGATATTATGAACGAAGCGAAAACCGTGTATTTACTAAAAGGAGCCCCTGGTTTTACAGTTGCTGAATGTCTAAGTAAGCTCGGAATTCATTATGGTAATAAAGGATTGAATATTGAATATTTCCACGACCCACTTTTCGAAAATACAATCGAGGCGCTTTTTGTAAAGGAGCCACACAGTATTCTTATCCTCAATGCAACAAACCTGACAACCGATCCAGTAGCTTCACACGTTCATGTTATATCCTTTGAAGACTGTCTGGATAAGCAGAAGATTATTGAAAAGCAACAAGATTTATTGAACTTGTCGCATAAGAAAGATGATTATTATGCAAAATGTTTTAATGCTCTTTCGAACGCCTTAAAAATTCATGATGACTGGGAAGTGGAAACGCGTCGACATATGGATTGGAAAGGGCTAGACACTAAAACTGATGAGCTGATGGTGAAGGTGTTTGGAGATCGGAAGCTGGAAAAAGAAAGTAAAAAAACACATCGGTTGCTAGGTACGTTAACTCCTGGTGGTGCACGCGATACGGTTCAAAGTATCACGCAAAAACTTGAAAAACGCTTGTTTATCAAAGGATATCCAGGCACAGGGAAGTCTTCTATGATGAAAAAGCTAGTAGAAAAAGCACTAGAGCGAGGGTTCGACGCTCAAATGGTATGGTGTGGACTCGATTCAAATTCCGTTGATATGGTGATTTTACCGGAATTGAAGCTTTGTATTTTTGATAGTACTGAGCCCCATCAATATTTCCCTGAAAGATCAGGAGATGAAATCTTTGATATCGCTAGCCTTTGCCATCCAACAGAAGTTGAGGAAGCAAACATTAAAGAAATTATCGCAAACTATCGCTCAACGATGAATGATGCAATTACTTATGCTCATCTTTTTGCAGAGACAGAAAGAACAGTACGCAAGTTATTTGACGATGCAATTATCGTTGAAAAATTCAAAGAAAAGACGGCTGAGCTGTTTTTGGATATCTAATCTATTCCAAGAGGTAACTTAATATAAACTAGTCAGTTAAGTTTTCACTTGTAGTCTGGTGAAACTAAATTAAATAGAACAGTGAAAAAATGCTATTCATTTAGTCAAATGAGTAGCATTCTTATTTGAATTTACTTTTAATATTGACAATTATAATTATTATGTGTAATCTGATTAATCATACATATTTGGTTGGGATTAATGTTTTTATTATCGGTAGTTAGGAGAAGTATATGCTAGAGTTTCAAAATATTACGAAAATATATGAATCTAAAAACAAACAAGTAGTCGGCGTTGATAATGTCTCCTTAAAAATTAATAAAGGTGACATATTTGGAATAGTTGGCTATTCCGGTGCGGGAAAAAGTTCGTTGCTTCGTTGTGTCAATTTACTAGAAAGACCGTCTAGTGGAAAAGTTCTTGTCGATGGAGTTGATTTAACACAGCTTTCGAGCGGCGAATTGCGAACAGCACGATTGAAAATTGGGATGATTTTTCAACATTTTTATCTAATTAGTCAAAAGACGGTTGGAGAAAATATTGCTTTTGCTTTACGTGCAGCTAAAACACCTAAAAATGAAATTAATAAACGTGTCAAAGAGTTACTGGAAATGGTGGGTCTATCGGATAAGGAAGATGTGTTTCCGGGCCAACTTAGTGGAGGACAAAAACAACGGGTTGGAATTGCACGTGCACTTGCCAACAATCCATCCATCCTACTATGTGATGAGGCAACCTCTGCACTGGATCCCAAGACAACGCTATCGATTTTAAAATTATTAAAACAAATTAATGAAAAGCTTGGCATTACGATTGTTTTGATTACACATGAAATGAATGTTGTAAAAGAAATTTGTAATCGAATGGCGATTATGCAAGATGGGAAAGTGATTGAAGAAGGAGCAGTATATGATATCTTCGCACAGCCGATTAAGCCGTTAACCCAGGAATTTATTAATAGTGTTGTATCTTTTGAGATTCCCGATGAAATCTTAAAAGATGTAAAAGGACAAGTACTTAAACTGTTATTTAAAGGTGATGTGGCTGGAGAAGGTGTTATTTCGGATACCATCCAGCAGTTTGATGTAAAAGGAAATTTCCTGCATGGCACAATTGAATATATTCAGGAGCGTCCACTCGGCATTTTTATCATGGAATTGCAAGGTGAAAAAACGACAGTGAATGAAGCAAAAAATTATATGGAACAACGTGGTGCACTAGTGGAGGTGGTTAAACATGTTTGATTTTCCTTATTTCTTAACCATGCTGCCTGATATTTGGAAGGCGTTCAAAGAAACGGTCGTTATGATTGGAATTGCACTATCCATTTCCATCATTATCGGTCTGCCACTAGGTGTACTGCTATTTGTTACAGATAAAGGTTTATTTTGGGAAAATCGATTTGTAAAAAATATTTTTGGCTTTGCAGTGAATTTGGTCCGCTCGATTCCATTTATTATTTTACTCGTTGCATTATTCCCCTTAACCAAAATACTGGTTGGGACAACAATCGGTCCCGTTGCAGCAAGTGTCTCACTTTCAGTTGCTGCGATTCCTTATTTTGCAAGATTAGTAGAATCATCTTTAAGAGACATTGATAAGGGAGTCATTGAGGCAACAATTGCCGTTGGTGCTACACCTTGGATGATTATTAAGGATGTGTTGCTGCCAGAGGCAAAGTCAACAATTATTAGAGGGATTACTCTAACGGTTATTAGTTTGGTCGCTTACTCTGCCATGGCAGGTACAATTGGCGGGGGCGGTATTGGGGATTTAGCAATTCGCTTCGGCTATTACCGTTATGATAATACAATTATGATTTCAACTGTTGTCATTTTAATAATCTTCGTCCAATTGATCCAATTAATTGGCGAACAGTATGCGAAATCACTAGACAAACGATAGGAGAGAAAAAAATGAAGAAGTATTTATTAACATTCCTTACACTAGCATTAGCTGTTGTAATAGCAGCGTGTTCTGGAAATGATGAACAGGCGACAAATTCATCAAACGAAAGCGATGGAGCTGCGAAAGAAAGTAAAGAAATTAAATTAGGGGCAACGGCTGGCCCGTATAGCGACATGCTTACAAAAGCAATCATTCCACAATTAGAGGAAAAAGGTTACACAGTAGAGTTAGTTGAATTTAGTGATTACGTTCAACCAAACAATGCATTGGATAATGGCGACATTGATGCAAACTTGTTCCAACATACAATTTATCTAGAAACTTTTGAAGAACAAAATAACATGGATCTAGAAGCTTTAATCACGGTACCAACAGCTCCAATGGGCTTCTTCTCCAAAAAATATGCATCTGTTGAGGATATTGAAGACGGTGCAACAGTAGCAATTGCAAATGACCCATCAAATGCAGCACGTTCGCTATTAACTTTACAAGGACAAGGTTTAATCGAAATTGACCCTGAGGCGGATGAATTAACTGCTTCAGAAAAAGATGTCGCAACAAACAACAAAAACTTGGTTTTCCAACCGGTAGAAGCTGGCTCTTTACCACGTCAAATCGAAAACGCTGATCTTGTAGCAGTACCGGGCAACTTTGCATTGGCAGCAGGCTTAAACCTAATGGATGCAGCTTTCTTAGAAGATATGAATGAAAACTACCGTAACGTTGTAGCGGTAAAATCCGATAATAAAGACAGCCAACTTGCAAAAGATTTAATCGAAATCGTTGAATCTGCTAAATATGAAGAAATCATTGATTCAGAATTCCAAGGGTTTAGTAAGCCTGAATGGATGGCTAATCGATAATAAAAAAGCTTCCACACTTGTGGAGGCTTTTTCTTTTAGGAACATGAAGGGCTGGAAAAAGGGGTCTTAATGCAAGTCGTAACGCACTAAGAACCCTGATTCAACTTACTTAGTTATTGATGCTGTTTCATCTTTAAATAACTCCAATTTTTCAATGCGTCCAATTGCTTCTATTAAGCGTTCTTCACTTACCAATAAGCCCACGCGAATGTAGCCTTCGCCAAACTCACCAAAACCATTCCCTGCAGCCACGGCGACGTTTGCTTTATCTAACAGCAGGTCTGCAAATTCTTCGCTTGTATAGCCTTCAGGTACCTTTAACCATGCAAAGAATGATCCATTTGGAGCTTTCACGTCCCAGCCAATTCGATGAGCTTCTTCTATTAAAACATTACGTCTGCTTTCATAGATTGCCCGTTGTTCCTCCACACAATCCTGGTCGCCGTTTAAAGCAGCGGCTGCCGCATGTTGAATGGCAGGGAAGACACTGCAGAAAAGATGATCCTGAATTAAATTTATAGCTTCAATAATCTCTGTATTTCCAACAGCAAAGCCAACACGCCAGCCAGCCATATTATATGTTTTTGATAAGGTATAAAGCTCAACACCAATTTCTTTTGCTCCTTCAGCCTGAAGGAAGCTAACTGGTCGCTTCCCGTCAAACCCTAATGCACCATAAGCAAAATCATGTACCACCGCTATGTCATTTTCTTTTGCAAAGTGGACTGTGTTTTCGAAAAATTCTAAAGTAGCAGTTCCTCCTGTAGGGTTGTTTGGATAATTTAAATACATTAACTTTGCTCGATTCTTAACCTCATTCGATAATGCGCCGAAATCAGGCAAGAATTCATTTTCTTCTAGTAACGGCATTGTATCGAAGTGCATATCTCCAAGCGCTACACCAGATAAATAATCAGGATACCCAGGGTCAGGAAGAAGCATCGTATCACCAGGATTTAAAATCGCAATTGGCAGCTCTACCAAACCAATTTTCGAACCTCCCATAATCGCAACTTCCGTATCTGGATCAATGTCCACACTATACTCACGTTTGTAGAAGGCTGCAGCTGCTTCTTTTAATTCCTGGATTCCACGAAACGGTGAATATTTATGTGTTTGTGGATTGGCCGCAGCTTCTTGCATTGCTTTTATAATATGTGGCGGTGTTGGTCGATCAGGATTTCCTTGACCTAAGTTAATCACATCGCGTCCCTCGGCAATTGCTGCATTCACCCTTTGAACTAGGGCGGCAAAGAATTGGGTAGGAAGCTTTTGAAGTTTATTTGATAATTTCATGTGTATACCTCTTTTTCAATAAAATTTATAGATTTACTTACCATTAGAAGCGGAACATGCTGAACGCTATACTTTGTATAGATTTCAGAATATAATTACAATTGGATATGTAGGAATAATAGTACTTTTACGAGAAAATGTCTAGGGGGTTAGTGAAATGAAAATCGGATGTATTCAGATGAATGTAGGCTTCGGTAAAGTGGAAGAAAATTTCGAGCGTGCGGAACAATTAATCCGGGAAGCAGCAAGCAAAGGGGCAGAGCTTGTTGTTTTACCAGAAATGTGGAATACAGGGTATGCACTTGAAAAACTAGGGGAGCTGGCAGATCAAGAGGGAGCTCGTTCTAAAGCATTCTTGGAAAGTTTATCTAGTGAACTAGGCATACATATTGTTGGAGGCTCCGTAGCAACAGAAAAAGACGGCAAATTCTACAATACAATGTATGTATACAATAATGTAGGAAAACTAGTAAGCGAGTATAGTAAAGTTCATTTATTTAGATTAATGAACGAAGATAAATATCTAGAATCCGGCAATGACATGAATCGCTTCACTTTGGGTGGGGTCGAAGCAGGAGGCGTAATTTGTTATGATATTCGTTTCCCTGAATGGCTTCGAGCACACGCATTAGCTGGGGCCAACGTGTTATTTGTTTCAGCCCAATGGCCAACACCCCGCATCGACCACTGGAAAACATTATTACAAGCCCGTGCAATCGAAAACCAATGCTTCGTGATCGCCGTTAACCGCATTTCACGTAAAGTGGAAAATTTCAACGGCCAATCAATGATTATCGAACCATGGGGCGAAGTGCTTTGGACTGGCTCAGAGAAGGAAGAACTAGCTGTTATTGATGTAGATTTCTCAAAAGTAGAAGAAGTACGGAATCGAATCCCTGTTTACGATGATCGCCGTCCTAATCTTTATGCTGGTGTAGTACAGGAATAATGGTTAAGTTTAACGATTAAAACTATATTTTTATGTAATACAGGAAGTATATCAAATTTATAAACATACTAACATTTATAGCAAATCCTTACCCTAGGATGTGCTACTAAATGAGTAGTATGTTTTTTTTGTCCTGCTGATTTCATATTTTATCTGAACCTCGAATTAGTATAAAGACGCTAAATTGTTTAACTTGGCTAAGGATGTGGAATATATTATTACCGAGCAAAGGGTATATGGATAGAGTATATCGAAGTTCCGGAGTGATGATGCACTATAAAGTAGTAAGGGAGGGATGGACTTGGAAATGTATATGGGTGTAGTGATAAAGTTTTTAGTTGCCGTAGTATGTATAGTAATTATTATTCGAATCATAGGGCAAAAAGAATTATCACAAACGACACCGATTGACTTGATTTTTATAGTAATGCTAGTTGATATTGTGGGTGGGATGATTCATGAAAAAGATTTCAAATTTACCCATATCATATTTATCGTAGCGGTTTGGGGACTAGTGATATGGGGGGCTGAAAAACTGACCAGAAAGAAAACCTTCGAGCGGTTGATAGATGGAAAGCCAGAAATTATAATAAAAGATGGTACTGTGAATTCACAATTAATGGACAAAGAAAATTTAACAATGCAAGAGTTAAATACACAGTTAAGGAAAAAAGGTGTTTTTAATATTCATGAAGTTAGATTGGGAATCCTGGAAATTGACGGCAGTATTTCAGTTGATGTGTTAAAGGAAGATTCTAAACAGAAGTAAGTTTGGAATGTATTGCTTTCACGAATTCAATTCATGATTGAGCTCTGTCAAATTTACAAAATCTTAACCATATATCCTGCAACAAATTAAATATTTCACATACAATAATCTCGACTCTCTGGGGCTGTAATGGCTTTGGGGAGTTTTACTTTTATTAAGATATATTTTAAGGATGGTATTTGAAAATCAACTACATATTATGGGGTAAAGATAGTTTATAATATAGAGAAAAATATTGTTTTGGAGGATGAAAAATGCCCAAACAAGCCCTCATCATTGTCGACATGAGCAATGATTTTGTTGCGGATTATGGAAGTCTGACAGCAGGAAAGCCAGCGCAGGAAATTGTGCCGTATATTATCGAGCAAGCGAATGAATTTTTGCGTGATGACCAAATTGTAGTAGTAGCAATGGATGCACACGAAGAAAATGATGACCACTTTAAATTGTGGCCTGCCCATAATGTGGTCGAAACAAAAGGACAGGAGCTTTATGGTGATTTATTCACTTGGTTTAAAGAAAATGAATCCAATCCCAATGTCATCTATCAACCGAAAACAAATTACAATGCCTTCTTTAAGACTGGATTAGCTGGAAAATTAAAAGCATTAGATATTGAAAAAGTGCATGTTGTTGGTGTTTGCACAGACATTTGCGATTTTTTAACGGTCGCAGGAGCAGATGCGGAAGGATTTAAAACTGCAATTCATAGACGCGGTGTTGCGACGTTTACAGATTTAGGAGATACCTTTATTAATCATATGAAGACATGCTTCTTTACAGAAATACTTGAATAAGTGAGTTAGATGAGTTCTCTAGAGGTGATATCACTTCGTGAGAGCTTTTTTTTATTTATCTAAAATTGTCTTTGTCTTCACTAAATTACCCAAATAATTCCTCTTGCCGTCTCAACCGTCTCATTTTAAAATGAATAAAAGAACAAATGTTCGCATATACTGATCGTATGAATTGGGAGGTGGAAAAGATGTGTGCAAATGCTCTAAAGATAGCTGAATCCCTCGATGGAGATGTCTTTAAAATTTACGAACAGGCACCTAATCGGTCAATCATGTGTATTGATATGCGTTGCTTTTTTGCGAGCTGCATGGCGATGTTGGAAAATATTGATCCGCTCCAAGTGCCAATTGCTGTCGTGGGGAATTTTAAGCAAAAGGGAAGTATTGTACTTGCTGCGTCACCACCCATGAAAAAACGATTCGGTATAAAAACAGGCTCACGTCTTTTTGAAATCCCCAAACATCCCGATATCCGTTTATTTGAACCGAAAATGGAGTTCTTCGTACAAATGTCGATGGCAATTACAGATTTAATCAATCAATTCGTTCCAAAAGAAGCGATTCACGTTTATAGCATAGATGAAAGTTTCGTTGACCTAAGTGGTACCGAAAAGCTATGGGGCCCTCCAGAAGAAACGGCTAAATTTATTCAAGATAGTATTCTGCGCCAATTCCAAATTCCAAGTGCTGTCGGGATGGGGCCAAATATGCTCATAGCAAAGCTTGCACTCGATTTAGAAGCAAAAAAGACTGGTTTTGCAAAATGGACATATGAAGATGTTCCGAAAAAACTTTGGCCGATCTCCCCTCTGTCAGAAATGTGGGGAATTGGCCGAAGAACAGAGCGTTCATTAAACAACATGGGAATTTTTACGATTGGTGATTTAGCCCAGACCGATTTAAAAACCTTGGAGGACCGTTTTGGTATTATGGGGAATCAGCTCTACTATCATGCATGGGGAATCGATTTGTCGCCACTTGGGGCACCTCTTGCACAAGGACAAATCAGTTTCGGGAAAGGGCAAGTGTTGATGCGTGATTATCGCAGTCGGGACGAGATACTTACCGTTATTTTGGAAATGTGTGAAGACATCGCAAGGAGAACAAGAGAGGCTGGGCAAGCTGGGAGAACCATTACACTCGGCCTAAGTTATAGTAAGGATGCCTTTGGTGGCGGTTTTAATCGAGCTCGGACAATTGATGAACCAACAAATGATACGATGAAAATTTTTAAAGTGTGTCAGGAGTTGTTTGATGAGTATTATGCAGAGAGACCGGCAAGGCAAATTTCGATTAGTGTTTCCAAATTAGAATCGGAACGCTCCATACAGCTCAGCTTGTTTGACAATAAAAAATGGAAAAGACGAAAGCTTGGGGCGACCATGGATTATTTGCGGGCAAAGCATGGCTCAACAGCAGTTTTACGTGCCGTTTCCTATACAGAAGCCGGAACCGCAGTAAGGCGTGCGGAGCTTCTAGGTGGTCATAAGATGTAGTTGTTCGATTATGAACTTTTAGGATAAGAGGTGATAAGGATGATTCGGGACCGTGGAAATATTAAATGGAATGCGATGATGCTACCGGAGCATGTAAAGATGCTTCGAGATTGGCATGAGAAGGATGATGACGTTGAAAAGCCCGAATTGGATGAATGGGCACTTCAAGAACTTAGTGAACAATTGCAAATTGCCTATAAGAATAACGATGAAGTAGAGTTAAAGGTTTGGGAAAATAGAAATGTTTATAACGTGTCGGGGAAAATTACCCAATTGAATATCCCAAATTCTGCTCTTTATTTAGAAGATGGGCGCAAATTTTTATTTTCATCCCTTTTGAATGTTACGATTCTATCCTGACTCGTACCAGAACTAGTTTTCAAAACGATTTATGAGTTTTTTAAGAAGCACTGTGTATATTTAAGATTAAGAGTCAGTTTGTTAGTTGGTATCTTAATAAGGAGGTTGGTTACCTCCTTTCTACTCGGTTTAAGTCAAAATATAAAACAATGTTTAAAGAAAAAATAAGTTTTGAAAAGTGGGGAACAAATGAAAAATGAAAAATCTTAATAAGAATGGTCTGATGATATTATTAGCTGGATTAACAGTGTTTTTGTCAGTAGGTACACATTTTGTACATAGGTATTTACATATTTTCGATTCATATTTGGTCATTAAAGGAATGGGAGTTTTAACTGGAGAACTGATTTTCTTACAAGGTCTGTTGCTATTAACTCCTATCCTACTATTTATAATATGTTTATTAATATATAGAATTAATAGCGTTTCAGAATGGTTGCCGTGGATCATAATAATGACGATGACTTTTGGTAGCATTGCTATTATTGCGGGTGGAGATGGTTTAGTAGAATATCACTTTTCTATTTTCATGGTAATAGCCATGATTGCTTTCTACAATAGAATAAAATTAATACTAACTAGTACGATTATTTTTATGCTTCACCATGTTATGGGGTACTTTTTGTTTCCTGAATTACTTTGTGGAACAACAGATTACCATTTTCCATTATTGCTAATCCATATCATTTACTTAGTCTTAACAAGCGGTGCGACGATTTTATTAACCTATTCAAAACAGAAGAAAACGAAGGAATATAAAGAAAAAGTCAAAATGCAGCAAAGTACAATAAATGAGGTCTTGAATCGCTTAAACAATTCAAGTAAATTTGTGCTTGATTATGTAAATGAACTCACATCTGGCTCAGAAAGGCTAACAATAACAAGTCAGGAAATTGCATCCTCCATCCAAACAATTTCGGTAGGGGCGGAAGAACAAACGACTAAGTTGAAGCTGGGGGTTGACGCTATACATTCTGTAAAGACGGAAATAGAACAGATAAAGGAAAATACGAATAGAGTAAATGCAAATGCTAGAGATACGGAAAATCAAGTCAAAATCGGTATGGAAAAGATTCAAAAGATGTTCAATCAGATGCGTAATATTACCGAGACAGTCAACAAAGGAAACAATATGATTGAAAATCTTGAGCAAAATTCGAAAGCGATTGGAGATTTTGTTGGCACTATTGCATCTATTGCCGACCAAACAAGTTTATTGGCTCTTAATGCTTCCATCGAGGCAGCAAGAGCAGGGGAACAAGGAAATGGATTTGCTGTTGTGGCAAAGGAAGTGCGTAAACTTGCACAGCAATCGAATAAGTCAGCCGTTGAAATACAGGCAGTTATCCACTCCATTCAAGAAGAAATCATCCATATATCCGAGACGATGGGTATTAGCTTATTAGAAGTAAAAAAAGGCTTGGAACAGATTAAGGAAACTCAAAAAGTGTTTGAGGCAATTTCAAATTCAACAAATGAGGTAGGCAAACAAATTAACGATGTGACTAACGCTTCAGAGGCCTTGTTTGGTAATTCAAAGAGGAGCAATTATTTAATTGATGAAGCATCACAAATAACGTATGCCACATTTAGTGGGGTAGAAAGCATTTTGGCAGCTACTGAGAGTCAATCTTCTTCTTTAGATGCTTTAAATCATGGCTCACTGTCATTAAGAAAACTAGTTAATGAATTGAATGATATGGTAGATCATATTTATGCAATATATCAAAGAGAAGATAATGTAATAGAAAAGTAAAGTAGGTTGGTATAAAAGGTTGAATAAAGTGTTGCAGAAACAACACTTTTTAAACAAACACGATGCGGTGGTATAACTCATCAAGTTCAGATGAGGGGGCAACGTTTAAATCTTTTTCTAACCGATTTTTGAAATCGATATATAGTTTAACTGCTTCGTTTCGATAACCTTTTTCAGTGAGAAGAGACATACATTTTGCCACCTTTTCATCATCATAAGGAAATAAAGGAAGCTGCAACTGTAGGTAATACAGCATTTTACTGTTATCAATAGCAGCAAAGTATTGAACCGTTTTTTCAAGTACTTGCAAATAAGCGCTCGAAATTCGTGCGGCGATAGAATTTGCCCAGTCGTAGTGGTTGAGCTCAAATAGAGGTCCTTTATACAATTCAATGCATTCATGGACAAATTGAATGGTAGATTCATCGATTTTTTCAATCGATTTTAATAACTGTTGAAATTGGTGCACATCACACGACATTGTGTTTAAAGAAAATATGTAACTATGATTAACTAACGAAATGCGGTCAGAGTAGCCATAGTTATTTAGTAGTTTGCGTAAATGAGACAAGCATGTATGTAAGTTGATTTTTGACTTTTTGTAATCATGATCTGGCCATAAAGCTTCGATCAATACGTCCCGATGAATAGGAATATCTTGATGAATAACAAAATAAGCAAATAGTTCTTTCGTTTTCGTTGTCTTAAAAGCAATGGGCAAGTTGTTATGAATACACTGGAATTCTTTAAAACATTTAATTGCAAAAGGGGTTTCGGTATTTTTTAAATGAATAGCGGCATATCCTTTTGTTTGTTCAATCACCTTCATAAGACGGCTCAGTGTTTTTTTTAGCCGTGCAGAAGTAACCGGTTTAAGTAGATAATCCAATGAATTTACTTCGAATGCTTGTACAGCATATTCTGCATGCGCTGTTACAAATACGATGTGAATGTTGGGGAAAGTCAATTGAATCGAATCTGCTAAATCAAGACCGGTTAATTCACCCATTTCCATATCTAAAAAAATAACGTCCACGTCTAAATGGTGTAAATCATGGAGTTTGAATTCTGTTCCTAGATAAGAGTGAACAACTTGGATATTTGAGAATTCAGCAAGTTTCTTTTGTAAAGTTGTTAGGGCTAAATGTTCATCATCAATTAGTATGGCCTTAATCAAATTATTCACCACCAAAATATTACATTTTGCTATTATTATACACAAGTAGAAATACAAAATACTATTTTTACACTTAAAAAGGCAGGACAAATCAGTTGAAAACAAAGTGGACAATTATAATTTCCATCTGTATGATCGCGATTACAATTACAGTTTTTTGTATAGGTTTATTCTCGATAGACCCATCAAATAAGAATGTAAAAAAAGGTGTAGTCGATTTAACAGATGGAACAGTAGAAAAAACGATAAAGTTAAATGGACAATGGGAATTTTACGCGGATGAATTACTGACCCCCACTCAAATAGCAAAAACATCGTCATCTCCAACTTTGATCCATGTTCCAGGTAGTTGGGAAAGCCAAGTTAATTCCAAAAATGAAGTAGAAGTAGGAACGTATCGTGTTGTTGTAAAAGTACCAATTGATGGGAACTACGGAATTCGAATAAAATCTATTCGCCATGCAAATAAAGTTTTTATGAATGGGATTGAAGTTGGTGGAATGGGAAATCCGACAACACAACTATCAGAGTATAGTTTTTTCGAAAAGAAATTTAATACATTCGGAAAAAGCTCTAATGGTGAAATCGAAATCGTTATTCAAGTGGCACATCGATATAAATCGAATGGGGGAATTGTGAGGCCGATTGTATTCGGAAGTGCAGAGGATATTAGCATTTACACAGGGCGTACAATCCTATTCGATGGTGTGATTATAGCTGGTTCATTTTTAATTGGGCTGATTTTCTTGCTGATTAACATCATTAGGAAAAGAGCGGCAGCGGATTTATATTTTGCGTTGTACTGTTTTGCACAGGGAATTTCAACAGCTACCCAAAATGAAAAACTAATTTTAATCTATGCACCAGAAATGGGAAATAGACTGCTTTGGCAATGGCAATATCTTTCACTTCATCTAGCTGTTATTTTTTTAACATTATTTTTCTTTCAAGTATATAAAGATAGCGTTAAAAAGCATGTAATGTGGATTATCACTGGAATGGTTTGCCTAGCTGCAGTTATTTATAGTATAGAAAATCCCATTGTAAAATGGATTTATAAAGACTTTCCACCTGTAGTGGTTCAAATCATACCGATTATCACAATGGGTAGTGCCTTACTGTTAACGGTATTTATAATCGTGAAGGCAATAATACGGAAAAAAAATGACACAATCATTTTGCTTGTTTCGGTAACAGCTTTTATTTGTTACGCAGCGTCGCTCGGTCTAGAACTGTTATTTGAAGTTGATATGAGGCACTGGCCGATAATCGCTCAATTAGTATTAATGATTTCAATCGCTTTTTTTATCAGTTATCGAAACGAAAAAGCGAATAAGCAGGTCAATCGATTGACGCAAGAATTACTTTTGCAAAATGAAATAAAAGATGAACTAATAGTGAAGATTTCACAAGAAATGAATAAGCCGTTATCTGAACTTTTGGATTCGTCAAAAGTGCTGATGGACGGCAAAGTAGGGCCGTTAAAGGCTAAACAGCAAGAAGCAGTCATTTCAATGAGTGCAGGTGTAAATAAACTAAGAAGAATAATTGATGATTTCCTTCATGCTTCAAAAGTAAAAGGGCAAATGCAATTTGCAATGACCCCGATTTCATTACATATGCTCAATGAGTTAATCTATGAAGTTTCATTTTTTGTCAAAGAAACAGACAAGGTTAAAATTAAGAACAATATCCCATTGGACTTACCTATAATAATGACTGATGAAAAGCGTTTAAAACAAGCACTCACCAACATTTTGCATAATGCCGTTAAATATACAGAAGCAGGAGAAATCAGTGTCAATGCATATGAAAATGGAAAATTTGTAGATATAACGATAAAAGATACTGGTATCGGTATAGAAAAACATAGATTGCAAAAGGTCTTTGACACTTTTTATCAAATTCCGAATGTTCCTCAAAATCAAAAGGACGGGCTTGGTGTTGGCCTGAGTATTGCCCAGCAATATATAAAATTAATGAATGGCAATATTAGTATAGAATCGCAAATTGGAAAAGGGACTACTGTCACAATAAGTCTTCCGATTTATGAAGGATATTTTGTTGCAAAGGATGCTATGGGACAGACCGCTGCTGCAACTGATTTAGTGCAAGAGAGTGTTGTCAAAGCTGATATGGAGTTCCCTTTACTTGTAGAGGGCAAAAAAGAAGAAACGATTCTTATCATTGACCATGATAAGAATGATTTATTGAAAATGACAGATTTGTTAGTGGGAAATGGCTATAATGTGTGCGCCTATAATGGAAGAGAAGGTGTGCAGGATCTTATATCAACCAAGCGTGTGGATTTAATTATTATTGATGTTCATATGCCTAAAAACTTTATATTGGTTTTAACAGAAGAAATTCGCAAGCTTTTCCAGATTACTGAATTACCAATTATTCTCCTATCTCGAACAGATCGGTTGGATGATGTAGGGATGCTATTTAAAAAAGGTATTAATGCTATCATCCGAAAACCAATTATGAAAGAGGAATTTATATCGCAAATCCAGTCTTTGCTTGCCATGAAAGAAGCAGTAGAGTGGTCTGTTAAACAAGAGTTAATGTATTATTATGCGCAAATTACACCTCACTTCCTATATAACACATTAAATTCGATTATTGGATTAAGTTACGAAGATGCGGCAAAATCTAGGGAAGCACTTGAATATCTATCGGTTTACTTCCGTGCAAAACTAGACTTTCAAAAACAGCTAAGCATCGTAAGTATTGAAGAAGAAATGGAACTTGTAGAGGCGTATTTAGCAATTGAACAGCTGAGGTTTAAGGAATTACGCGTGGAACTGGATATTGATGAATCCGTCGCTATTAAAATACCATCGATGACCTTGCAGCCTTTAGTCGAGAATGCCATTCACCATGGGTTAGTTAATAAGAATGATGCGAAAATTATTATTTCAATCCAACGAGTGGGGGAGTATGTCCAAATTGTTGTAGAGGACAACGGGGTTGGAATGTCAAATGAACAGCAGCAGCAACTTCTTAAAGGGCAAAACCAAAGACTTGGTTTTCAAAATCCATTTAAAAAAATCATGTTGATGCATAATTCGAAGTTTGAATTGTATAGTACGCCAGGGGAAGGAACGAGAATCGTGATGATAGTGCGTGATAAACAATAAATATGTACATGTTATTGGTCGACAAAAATCTTATGTTGTTAAGCTTGAAATACTTTGCGTCTTAGATGGATTTTGAAACGATATCGCAACAATATTGTAATAATCCACGATAAACTCTCTATTATTAAGTTTTTTCTTGTAATATTAGCAGAATTTAAGAAGAAAATTGTTGAATAATGTTTAGTCATAAAACTCCTGGGAATATATCCAATAAGCTTATCGCAATAAGCAAAAAAAAATTAGGAGGAATTACAAATGGCTAACAAACGCAATAATAACGACAAGAATGGAAAAATGACTGTTCAAGAAGCGGGACGCTTGGGTGGAGAAGCTACCTCCAAAAATCATGATCGAGAATTTTATGAAGAAATTGGTCGAAAAGGCGGAGAAGCTACAGCAGAAAACCACGGTAGAGAGTTCTATGAAGAAATCGGCCGTAAAGGTGGAGAAGCCACTGCTGAAAGTCACGGCAAAGAATTCTATCAGGAAATTGGCCGTAAGGGTGGAGAGGCTACAGCAGAAAACCACGGCGAGGAATTCTATGAAGAAATCGGCCGTAAAGGTGGAGAAGCCACTCAAAATAACAACAATACTAACAGCGACAATAATAGCAACAACCGTAATAACAAAGACGATGACAGCAAAATGAGCCGTGAAGAAGCAGGCCGAAAAGGCGGCGAGGCCAGTAAAAACAGCCGCAGCCGTAAAAAAAATGATAAATAGTCTCTTATTAAACTAGTAATCTCACTATTACCTAAACCATCGTAAATACTAGAAGCGAAAAAGGGTATTTGAAGCTTATCTAAGCTTCGAATATCCTTTTTCTATTGTTCAAGAGTAAAAAATTCCCTCGAAATAAAGGGAAAACGAACATTAATTTCAATTATTTGCTAATTAGGTTGCTTGAACCTTTCCCCAGATTAAGATATATTAAATCTCGCTTGATGTTTTTTGCAATGATTGATTTTGAAATCCGACATTAAAGGGGAAATGACAAACAATATGCAAGTTTACTACAATGACGAATATCTTTATCAGTTAATTACTTCAACGATTCAGGCTGTAGGAATGGAAAATGAAGTGAAGCAGGATGAGTCGGGGATTAATATGACATATAATTTTATAAGTAATCGTGTGGGATTTGATGCATTCCGTTTAGTAGAAGCATGGAAGGAAATAGAAGCAGCTATTCCACTTGAGCAATATGTAAAAACGTTAACAATGCATGAGCTTGGTCATGCCATGGATCGGGAGGCATTACAACAATCGCTCGATCGAACAATCGAAATAATAGAATTGAAAGAGAACAATTCTGATATAGAGCTTTATACAAATGAGCATCTCTTATCCATCATAATAGAAGAACATGAAATGAATATCACCTTTGAAGAAACTGCCTGGCATAATGCAAAACGATTAAATGAAAGAGCTGGCATGGTTGATGAGATAACATTCGAACTGATTAAAAATCAAGGTTTGGCTACATATAATAGTCTGTATGAAGAAGATTTATCCATCTATAAACAAATTAAGGAAAAAAGTCTGCAGTTGGTTTAAGCTTTCTAATAGCAATAAACTATGCGCTGTTTCCCCCATTCCCTTTTTTGCAAGAATGAAACAATTTTAAAGGGAAATTTAAAAAATAAAGAGAAATGAATGCATCTCTGCATTGTTAGGTACGCGACTTAACGAGTGGAGATGCTTTTTATTTATTCATTAGGATAAAAAAGTTTAACGTTCGCTTCTATGGAAATTGAGGGTATACACACTACATAAAGAGTTTTCTGCGCTCTAATACCGGAAGGAAGCTCGTGTAAAATACCCAATTTAAATTGCCTGCATATGATAGAAAAGAATAGTAAATAGAAAAGACCAAAAATTCATATTGTCTTTTATAAAAAAACGAAGTATAATGAAAATCGCTATAAACGTTGATATATCAATATTCTGTTGTATTTTTAGAGTGTACATTTGTTTGTATAGAGAGTTCTGGAATTTGAAAATGAAGAGTGAAAGCTTTTTTAACATCAAGGGAGGGTGCAAACATGAAAAAAATAATTGTCACGGGTGCTTTAGGACAGATTGGTTCAGAACTAATTGTGAAATTACGTGATATATATGGTAAGGAAAATGTATTAGCTACAGATATTCGTAAGCCGGAGGACATTTGCGGACCGTTTGAGTTATTAGATGTAACAGACGCGAAGAAAATGTATGAACTATCCAAAAACTTTGGTGCAGATACGATGATTCATATGGCTGCTTTACTTTCAGCAACTGCCGAAAAGAATCCCCAATTTGCATGGAATTTAAATATGGGTGGGTTAATGAACGCTCTTGAAGTATCACGCGAGTTAGATTTGCAATTTTTCACACCAAGCTCAATCGGGGCATTTGGTCCATCGACACCTAAGGACAACACACCTCAGGATACGCTGCAACGTCCAACTACGATGTATGGTGTTAACAAAGTAGCGGGAGAGCTATTATGTGATTACTATTTCACTCGTTTCGGTGTTGATACACGGGGCGTTCGATTCCCGGGGTTAATTTCATATGCAACCCCTCCTGGTGGTGGGACAACTGATTATGCGGTAGATATATATTATAAGGCTGTAGAGCAAGGGCGCTACACATCCTATATTGCAGAGGGTACTTATATGGACATGATGTATATGCCAGATGCACTACAAGCAATTGTTAATTTAATGGAGGCAGATGGTTCGAAGCTGAAGCATCGTAATGCCTTTAATATTTCTGCAATGAGCTTTGAGCCTTCGGGAATCGCGGCCGAAATTAAAAAGCATATTCCATCCTTTAAAATGGATTACAAAGTAGATCCTGCTCGCCAAGCCATTGCAGACAGCTGGCCTAATTCCATTGACTCTTCAGCAGCTATGGAAGAATGGGGCTTTAAAGCAGACTATGACCTAGAGAAAATGACGGTTGATATGCTGGAAAAATTAAAAACAAAATTAGAGCACAGAGCAATTTCATAGAGCCAGTAGAAAGCACAATTTCCTTAATAAGGAGGTTGTGCTTTTAATATTGGACTTAAGGACGAATCCAAAAAATTCCTTTAGGAGTATAATCAAAGTAGGGAGCTGAAGATATGATTAAAGGAATTTATGAAGCCCATTTACCAGTAAGTAACTTAAATGTTTCAATCGAGTTTTATAAAAAGTTAGGGTTGGAATTAGCGTATCAACAAGAAAAATTAGCATTCATTTGGATTGTAAAAGGAGAGAGCTGGTTGGGTTTATGGGAAAGTAATGAAGTTCATCTACCATATCACCCATCTACTCGTCATTTAGCATTTAGGGTTGATATAGAGGGTCTAGAGCATGCAAAGGAATGGTTGAAGGAATTAAACATACCTGTTCGTACCTCCTTTGGATTTACGGAAGAAAGACAACCGCTTGTACTACCAAATAACCCACATGCACATGGAGCCATTTATTTTGCAGATCCAGATGGAAACTCAATTGAATTGATTTGTGCACTTCGTCTTGATGTGAATGAAGAATTTAAAATGATGACTTTGGAAGAATGGAAAGTAAAATAAAAGAATAAAGGCATCACCTCTAGTGTAAGTGATGCCTTACTAAATTACTTCACGGTAGCCACTTTCGAAGCCCCAACTAATCTTTCAATCGTTGTCCAATCATCAGTTGCCAGGCTATCAACAATTTTACTCCCAACGATAACGCCGCTGCAAAATGTGCCAAAGTCTTTCACATGATTCGGGGTTGAAATGCCGAAACCTGCTAGCACAGGGGTGTCAGTATAGGTTTGAATGTTTTTGAAGTGTTCTTCCAATTCATTAGCAAAGCTAGAACGAGCACCTGTAATGCCATTAACAGTGACTGCGTAGATAAAGCCCTCGCTTGCTTTTGTTAACCGTTCCATCCTCTCAGGTGAACTCGTTAAAGAAACCAGTTGTACAAGAGAAATTTCCGCTTCTCTAAGAGCAGGACGGACAATTTCGCTTTCCTCTAAAGGCATGTCTGGAATAATTAATCCTCGAATACCCGCCCGGCTTGCTTCAGCAGCAAACTGCTCTACTCCGTAGGCAAGTATTGGATTTAAATAGGTCATCGCAACAAGTGGCACGGTGATGTCATCTGCAAAGCTAGTCAAGGTTTCAATTACTTTACGTAAAGTGGTACCGTTGGCTAAAGCGCGTTCACCAGCTCTTTCAATGGTTGGACCATCTGCGACCGGATCAGTAAATGGAATACCCACTTCAATCGCGGTAATACCAAGCTCTTGAAGCTTTAGAATAGTAGGCTTTAATTTCTCCAAGCCCCCGTCACCAGCCATAATATAGGGAATAAATGCTTTATCGCCTCGAGAGGTAACAGATAAAATAGCTTCTTTTAACTGACTCATCGTAAATCCCCTCCAAGTGCTTCAGAAATTGTGTGCACGTCTTTATCTCCGCGGCCGGATAAACAAATAACTAAAATGTCATCTGGAGACATTGTTTTTGCTAGCTGTGAAGCAAAGTAAACAGCATGGGCACTTTCTAGAGCAGGAAGAATGCCTTCAGTACGGCATAATAATTTCAGGCCTTCAAGTGCTTCTTCATCTGTCACGTTACCGTATGTTGCGCGGCCAATGTCATGAAGATGGCAATGTTCCGGTCCTACGCCTGGATAATCAAGACCAGCTGAAATCGAATGGGCTTCTTGAACAAAGCCATTTTCATCCTGTAAAAGATACATAAAGGCACCATGCAGTACGCCAGTTTGACCGCCATAAATAGCTGCGGCATGTTTGCCAGTCTCAATGCCTTTACCCGCAGCTTCTACACCGTATAATGCTACGTCCTTGTCTTCAACAAATGGATAAAACATACCGATTGAGTTACTGCCCCCACCGATGCAAGCCACTACAGCATCTGGTAGACGGTTTTCCACTTCTAGAATTTGAGCACGTGTTTCATCACCAATAACACGCTGGAAATCTCGAACAATTGTAGGAAATGGGTGTGGTCCCATTGCCGAGCCTAAAATGTAGTGCGTATCCTCAATATTGGTTACCCAGTGACGTAATGCTTCATTAACGGCGTCCTTCAATGTTGCCGAACCTTTATCAACCGCCACCACTTTTGTACCAAGAAGCTCCATGCGGAAAACATTTAATGCTTGGCGTTTAACATCCTCGGCCCCCATATAAACGATACATTCTAGGTTCAGAAGGGCGCAGGCTGTCGCAGTAGCAACACCGTGTTGCCCAGCACCAGTCTCCGCAACAATTTTTTTCTTGCCCATCCGTTTTGCAAGTAGTGCCTGCCCGAGGGCGTTATTAATTTTATGGGCACCTGTATGGTTAAGGTCTTCGCGTTTTAAATAGATCTTTGCTCCACCACATTCTTGTGTTAGACGTTCTGCATAATAAAGTGGGGTTTCCCGACCAACATAGTTTTTTAAGTAATAGCGAAGTTCTCCCTGAAAAGTGTCATCATTTTTCACTTTATCATAGGCTTCGTCTAGTTCTTGAAGAGCGGTCATTAATGTCTCGGGAACAAATTGTCCACCGAAACGACCGAAACGTCCTTTAGCTTCCATTGTCATCCTATTTCACTCCTTATCGACTACTTTAAAAGCGGGTCGTAATATCATTGTTTATTTCATTACACTTGTTGTTGAATGCTTGCGCTAGTTGCTGCTTCTATAAATTGTTTTATTAAGTCACTATCCTTTACGCCATTCTTTTCAACACCACTTGAAACATCTACTCCAAATGGCTCCACTTGGCTGATTGCACGAGTGACATTTTCTCTATTAAGTCCGCCGGCTAAAATTACGCGATTCCTTGGAATAGAGAGTTGGTCCAGTAATGACCAATCAAATACATGGCCACTTCCACCAGCATAGTCTGTGCCCGGTGCATCGAATAGGTAATAATCCACATCATAGTCGCTGGCTTTTTCCACATCTTCATAACCCCGAATAGAAACAGCCTTAATGGATGGGTAGCCTAAATGGGTGATAAAAGTAGGGTTCTCGGTTCCATGATACTGAACGAAATCTAACCCGACAGTCTCAACAGCCTCCTGCACTTCTTGCGCTGTTGGATTCACGAAAACGCCTACCTTTTTTACGTGAGAGGGAACTAGCTTGGCAAGATCTCTTGCACGTTCAACAGAAACTCGACGTTTACTTGGAGCGAACATAAATCCAATCCAAGTCGCTCCAGCATCAATGGCAGCTTGAACGTGTTCCTCTTCCTTAAGCCCACAAATTTTTACCTTCACCATCTTTACTTCACGTCCTTTACAAGGGAGGGAAGGGGTACTTGCAGTGCCGATAGAGCTTGCTTTACATTTCCGCTTACCATTAAAGATTCGCCAACTAAAACACCACGGGCACCTGCTTTTGCTACTCTATCTGCATCCGCAGCATCCCAAATTCCACTTTCACTGATAAAGACGATATCTTCGTGAGCCAATATAATATCCGCTAATTTTTCAGTTTGAACAAGGTCTAAGTCAAAGGTTTTTAAATTACGATTGTTCACACCGATGATTTTAGGGTGGATGGCTAAGGCACGGTCCAATTCTTCTTCGTTGTGAACTTCAACTAAAACATCAAGTCCTAATACACTGGCATACGTATAAAAAGCTTTTAACTTTTCATCCGTTAACGCGGCAACAATTAATAAAATCACTGAAGCACCGGCAGCCTTGGCGTAGTCGATTTGTACTTCATGAACGATAAAATCCTTATTCAAAATCGCAATATCCACGCTATTTGCAATGTCAGCTAAGTCCTGAAAGGATCCTTTGAAAAATTTATCTTCAGTTAAAACCGAGATGCATGCTGCACCTGCCTGCTCATATTTCCTCGCTTGTTCTATAGGGTTTGCCCCTTCATTGATAAGTCCCTTTGAAGGGGAGGCACGTTTCATTTCCGAGATCACTTGAAGTGTATCGGCTTTTCGGAGTGTGTCATATAAGGAAAGCCGGGACTTTCGCTCCACCTCAAATGTTGGTTCGTTTGCAAGAAGAGAAGGAATGAGTGTGGCTTTATAATCCAATATCGTTTGTAAGATGGTCATCGTACTGCACGCTCCTTTAAAATGTTTTGACTATAATCCACTACAGCCTCTAACTTTGCTAAAGCTCTTCCGGATAAAATACTGTCACGTGCTAATTCAACACCGTCTACAACGGAGGTCACCTTGCCATTAGCAAACAAAGCAAGCCCGGAGTTTAGTAAAACCGCATCATAATAGGCACTTTGTTTACCATTCAGTAAATCTCTTAAAATAATGGCGTTCTCCTCAGGTACACCGCCGCGTAATGCAGAGACAGGGGCAGGGGTTAAACCTAGTGCTTTAATATCAACAGAGAAAGATTTAATTTCATCGTTTTCGAGCAGGGTAAACGTATTATCCTGATCAAGTGAAGCTTCATCCATTCCTTGGGTTCCGGAAACAACAACTGCTCGTTTGCGACCCAAAATACGAAGCACTTCTGCATAATTGCGAACAAATTCAGGACGGTTAATCCCGACAAGTTGTGTTGTTAAATTAGCTGGATTAGTTAACGGGCCCACCATATTAAAAATAGTTGGTTTTCCAATGGAACGACGAACTTCACCAATGCGTTTTAATTTCGGGTGTACGTTTGGAGCATGCAGGAAAGTAATGCCTGTTTTATTTAATAAATCAACTGAATCCTCGATTGTGAAATCGGTATGAATTCCTAAAGCTTGTAAAACATCCGAACTTCCCGAAGCACTCGAGATTTTACGGTTACCATGCTTGACGACCGAAACGCCATTGGCAGCTAACACAAAAGCAGACGTAGTACTGATATTGAAGCTTTGTAAACCGTCGCCCCCCGTCCCGCAATTATCAAGATAGCTGCCATCTGATAGGTTTAATGGAAGTGCATAGGATTTCATGACCGTTGCAAGAGCGGCAATTTCTTCTGTCGTTTCACCTTTATTGCTTAGGGCGATTAAAAGCTCGGCTATGGCTTCCTTCGGTGTATCCTCATTGAAAATTAATTCAGCGGCTCCAAGCATTTCTTCGTAGGATAAATTAGCATTTTCCTTTACCTTGATTGTGAAAGAGTGGATTGTCATTGGTTTTCATCCTCCTAAAATTGGAATTAGCAGGTTAGATTAGACAATAAAAAAACCCTCTACAAAAGGAAATTCCTTTTGTAGAGGACGATAGATACCGCGTTGCCACCTCTGTTGAAGTACTTGCATACTTCCACCTTGGCGTGTTTTCACGTTGAAGAAGTAACCTCCTAAAAGTGAAAACACTTCCTTGTAACGTAGGAAATACGTCAACTAACAAATGCTAGCTGCTCTCATAAGGCCCATTCACGATCTTGTTCGCACTAGTTTACACCAACCACTAGCTCTCTAAAACGATCAAAAACCGCTACTCTTCTTATTCATCAATTTAGTCTCTGCTATTCTCATCTAAACTCTGCTTTGCTCAAACGGTGGCTGTGCTCCCACAGCCTGCTACCGTATCCGAACAATTAGTTAAGTAGAATTGTAGAGGTAATCTTTCTTTTTGTCAATGTTTTCTGACAAATCCATTTGCTACTGTTTTAAGAAATAAAAAAACCGAGAATTCAAAAATACCCCATTATAATAGGAAATGTTCCTAAAATAGGTACCTTGTTCTCGGTTTAAGTATTAAATTAAATCTTTGAAGTTTAATCGTTTATTTAGTAGATGCATGATCGGCACACCAATTGCTAATACGACGAATTCACCGATAGCACAAGTAACCCATGTCCATAAGAATGGCAGTTCCAGGGCCAGGTTTAGTTCAAATGCGATAATGAACATCGTACAAGTGAATAAGAACGTGTTGATGATCAAACGCAGTAATGTATTTTTTACAAACTTACAAATTAAAATAAAGATTGCAAGTGTAATAATTGAGTGGCCAACCCCAAACACTAAATCGTAAACGCCTAGTGGAGAGAAAAGATTGGAAATAAATACACCAATAACAATTCCTATCATATAGCGAGGGTTAAACGCTACTAGATGATTAAACATCTCAGATACACGGAATTGAATTTCCGTAAATCCAAATGGTGCAACTAACATGGTAACAGCGATGTAAAGAGCTGCAATAATCCCTGTCGTTGCCAAAAATTTTATCTTCATTTTCATTTCTCCTTAGTTTTTTTGCGTGGGAGGTTCTCGAACCACGTGAAAAGAGCACAGAGAATTATATTATTATAATTTATTGTGTATGTCAAATTATTATTAAAAATAGCTGTAGTGTAAAAGAGTAAATATTACACGATACGATAAGTGTCGAAAAATTGTCACAGATTTTATATTTTATTAATATAGTTAATTTTGATGATAAAATGAGTACTTTAGCGATTTAAATCAACAAATTATTTTATTGGAAGAGATATTCTGGAGTTGTTAATATCAGAACATTCTAAATGTTATTGACTATTAAATAGGTTCAATGTAATATAATCGACAAACTCGAATTTTTTGAATAGTAAAATAGATTAGAATACCTATTCAATATAAGTCGTGTATTAGAGAGATGAAAATTAGGGGGAAAAAACATGCGAAATAGTACGAAAAAGCTTTCATTCTTACTATTTGGACTGGTACTTTTATTAGCTGCTTGTGGTGGTAGTGAAACATCTACGGACTCTACAGAAGATACTAGTACTGGGACAACAGAAGAAGCAAAATCATTTAAAGTAGGAATTACGCAAATCGTGGAGCATCCATCATTAGATGCGGCAACTGAAGGGTTTAAAGCGGCACTGGAAGAGGCTGGTTTAGATGTAGAATTTGTTGAAGAAAATGCTCAAAACGATCAAAGTATGAACACAACTATTGCCCAAAACTTAGTGAATGAAGGTGTTGATTTAATTTTTGCTAATTCAACTCCATCAGCACAAGCAGTTAAAGGGGCAACATCAGATATTCCAATTTTATTCACATCAGTTACAGATGCAGTAGGTGCAGAGCTAATTGACTCTATGGAAGCACCAGGTGGAAATGTTACTGGTACTGTTGATTTGCACCCAGATACAATTGCAAATACTGTAGCATTTTTAAAGGATGAATTGGGCGCGAAAAAAGTAGGGACAGTATATAACACCGGTGAGCAAAACTCTGTTGCTCAGATTGAACAAGTTAAAGGTTTATTGGAAGAAGCTGGTCTTGAGTTAGTGGAAGCATCTGTTTCTACATCAGCAGAAGTAAAACAAGCCACAGAATCATTGATTGGTAAAGTAGATTCACTTTATATCATCACGGATAACACGGTTGTATCGGCGCTGGAATCAGTAATTGAAGTAGCAAGCGCTAACCAGCTGCCTTTAATGGTAGGGGAGCTGGATTCAGTTGAACGTGGCGGATTAGGTGCTTACGGGTTTGAATATTATGATATCGGCTACGAAGCTGGTGAAATGGCAGTGAAAATTTTAAATGGAGAAGCTACTCCTTCTGAAATTCCATCTGCATATCCTGCAAACCTAAAATTACTTATTAATAAAGGTGCTGCTGATACATTAGGTCTTGAAATCAGTGAATCCTGGAACGCAGAAGTATACGAATAAACTAGAAGTTGGTTAGGAGATGATTCAATATGTTTACAGCGATGTTCGGTTCAGTTGAGCAAGGAATCATCTATGCAATTATGGCACTCGGAGTGTATCTAACATTCCGAGTGTTAGATTTTCCGGATTTAACGGTTGATGGAAGCTTTGTAACCGGGGCAGCTACTGCAGCAATGATGATTGCACTGGGCTACCACCCGATACTAGCTACATTAATGGCAATTGTTGCTGGATTTATTGCAGGATGTATGACAGGTCTATTACACACAAAAGGAAAGATAAATCCATTACTTTCAGGGATTTTAATGATGATTGCGTTGTATTCTATCAATCTTCGCATTATGGGATTATCTGCAGAAAATGCAATTGTGAAACCAAATATTCCACTGATGAATGCTGATACAATTTTTTCACAGTTTCAAAGTTTTTGGAGTAATTTAGGGGTTGATGCAGCTCTAACAAATTTTATTAAGAATACGTTAGGCATTCAAACCGCTCCATCTACTTGGGGTACCATTTTAGTAGTGTTAATCATTACACTCATCATCAAGTTTATTGCAGATTGGTTCTTAAAAACGGAAGTGGGGCTGGCGATTCGTGCAACAGGTGATAACAAGCGAATGATTCGAAGTTTCTCAGCAAACACGGATGGCTTAATTGTATTAGGGCTGGGTCTTTCAAATGCCTTGGTTGCATTTTCTGGAGCTTTAATCGCACAATACTCAAAATTTGCCGATGCAAATATGGGAATTGGGATGATTGTAATCGGTCTTGCATCGGTAATTATCGGGGAGGCCATCTTTGGAACGAAGACGATTTTCCGTACGACACTAGCAGTCGTTGCGGGGGCCATTATTTACCGAATCATTTACGCGGTTGCATTACGTATCGACTGGTTAGATACTTCAGATATGAAGTTAATTACCGCGATAATCGTTATTTTGGCATTAGTCATTCCACAAATGGTAGATAAGCGCCGCGAGAAAAAACGAAAAGAAAAAAGGCGGATTGAGCGGCTAGATCAGCAAAGAGAATTGATGCAGGGAGGGAATCACCTTGCTTAAATTAGAGGGCATCAACAAAATTTTTAATGAAGGTACTCCTGATGAAAAAATCGCATTAGATAATATTAATCTACATTTAGCACCCGGTGATTTTGTGACTATAATCGGAAGCAATGGTGCTGGAAAATCGACAATGATGAATATGATTTCTGGTGCCTTAACACCTGACTTTGGTGCCGTAACCATTGAGGGGAAAGAGGTAACAAAATTACCGGAATTTAAACGTTCTCAGTACATCGGTCGCGTGTTCCAAGATCCGATGGCAGGTACTGCACCATCAATGACGATTGAGGAGAATTTGGCCATTGCGTATTCGCGTAACGCGAAACGGTCTTTTAGAAGAGGAGTAAGCCGTAGCCGTCGCGATTTCTTTAAGTCTTCACTAGAGAAATTAGGGCTAGGTCTTGAAAACCGCTTTAATGCAAAGGTTGGTATGCTTTCCGGTGGGGAACGACAAGCGTTATCACTATTAATGGCAACATTTACAAAGCCGTCAATCTTGCTTTTGGATGAACATACAGCGGCCCTTGACCCATCCCGTGCCGAATTAATCACTCGATTGACAAAGCAACTGGTCGAAGAGGGGAACTTAACAACCTTAATGGTTACGCATAACATGCAACAGGCGATTGATCTTGGGAACCGTTTAATCATGATGGATAAAGGGCAAATCATTCTATCGATTGATGATGAGAAAAAACCAGCACTAACAATCCCAGATTTAATGTCAGAGTTCGAAAAAATCCGTGGCGAAAAAATGAACTCAGACCGCGCGTTGTTGGGAAGCTAGCTTGTACATGTGTGGAGCTTCTTTGCAGAACGGACATCAGTTAGAATTTTACGTAGGCGTGAAGCTTGTGAAAGTTGAAACTGGGTGAGCTTACCTTCGTAAAAGGAAGAAGTTGAAAATAAATTTTTCAGAGAAGAATCTTCGTGAAAATCGAAGTTTCTTCTCTTTTTTTATGGGGAAATTTTGTGTTTGGATATGGGTGGAATTTTCGTGACATTGCTAGATCAATAGTTCATCCATAAAATGGTTTGTAGGGAGGTGGGCGAATGGAGATTCTGAAAAGACAAAAATCTTGGAAGCTACTAGGTCTAGAGGCGTTGCTGCGAAGATTGCCTGATCATGATTTGAGTGAGTTTAATTTTTATAAGGACATGTATGTGGCACAAAAGAAAGGATATGATGGCGAAGTATCCGTTGATCGGATGTGGATGGAATTAAATATTCCCACCCCATATGTCCTCTTTCATAGCTTTGAAGCTATCAACCATGCAGGTTACACTCACCAAATCGACACAATCCTACTAACCCCACATTTCATTTGGCTAATCGAAATAAAAAACATCGGTGGCAGACTGGATATCGATGAATCGAAGCATCAACTCATTCGGACTAACCAAGAAGGATTAATAGAATCCTTTAGAAATCCTGTAAATCAAATTAAACGCCACGCTCAATTTATTTCTAGAAAGCTACGAGATTTAAAAATTGATCTACCAACTGAAGTTTCGATAATCATCGTTAGCGAATACACAATCATTGGATCGATACCAAAAGGAATTTCCATTTTCCACGCAAGCGGCTTGCAAACAGAGCTAGATAAATTAATCAATAAACATCGAGAGCGAGGAATAACTCCTAATCAACTCGATACATTTAAAATGGAGCTAATGAGCATCCATCAACGAGATGAATGGAAGTCGAAAGTAAACCCGAGCAAGCTCCGTAAAGGAGTTTTATGTAGAAATTGCGACTATAAAAGTATCATGGTGTTTGAATATGGGAGCTTTAAATGCGTAAGATGTGGTATCAAAAGCAAAGATGCTTATCTTGAAGCACTATCAGATTATCGTTATCTAATAAGCGAGTGGATTACGAACCGAGAGTTGAGGGAGTTTTTGGGGGTTGAATCAAGATATTCGATAAATCGTTTATTAAAAGAATTAAAATTAGAATATCAAGGTACTTATAGGGATAGGAAATATAGAATTCCTGAGTCTTTTGAATAGCTTTAGGCATAGGGGTAGAGCGAGTAAGTTGGATAAGTTGCACGTAAAGTGGTGAAAGTCGCATGTAAAATAGGAAAGCTCACGTAAAGTAACAGAAATCGCACATAATCAGAGCGAACCCGCACGTAAAGTGGTGAAAGTCGCACGTAAATAGGGAAGCGCACGTAAAGTGATGAAACTCGCACATAAACAAAGCGAAGCCGCACGTAAAGTGATGAAACTCGCACGTAAAATAGGGAAGCGCACGTAAAGTAACAAAAGTCGCACATAAACAAAGCGAAGTCGCACGTAAAGTAATAAAAGTCGCACATAAACAGAGCGAACCCATACGTAAAGTGGTGAAACTCGCACGTAAAATAGGGAAGCGCACGTAAAGTAATAAAAGTCGCACATAAACAAAGCGAACTCGTACGTAAAGTAGTGAAAGTCGCACGTGAAATAGGGAATCGCACGTAAAATAAAAAAAGTCGCACATAAATAAAGCGAACTCGAGCGTAAAGTGGTGAAAGTCGCACGTAAACAAAGCGAAGTCGCACGTAAAGTAATAGAAGTCGCACATAAACAGAGCGAACCCGCACGTAAAATAGGGAATCGCACGTAAAGTAATAAAAGTCGCACATAAACAAAGCGAACTCGCACGTAAAGTGGTGAAACTCGCACGAGAAATAGGGAAGCGCACGTAAAGTAACAGAAGTCGCACATAAACAAAGCGAACCCGCACGTAAAGTGATGAAACTCGCACGTAAAATAGGGAATCGCTCCTAAAGTAACACCATCCAACAAAAAAAACACTCGAATCCATTTCGAGTGTTCTCCCAACCTATTAAACCAGCAATCCAAACAGTTGGCTGTCTTTATTGACTTCTGTAAATTCGAAGCCGTTAAAGCGCATGCGGTTGATGAGGCCATGATAGTCTTCTGGGTGGCTGACTTCGATGCCGACGAGGGCAGGGCCGCTTTCTTTATTGTTTTTCTTCGTATATTCGAAGGTCGTAATGTCGTCGTTTGGCCCAAGAACCACTGTTAAGAATTGACGCAGCGCACCAGCACGTTGAGGGAAGTTGACGATAAAGTAATAGAGTAGTCCTTCATACAATAAAGATTTCTCTCTAATTTCTTGCATGCGGCTGATATCATTGTTTCCGCCAGTGATGACCACAACAACGGATTTTCCCTCAATTTCTTTAGCATAGAAATCTAGTGCTGAAACAGGAAGTGCCCCCGAAGGCTCTGCTACAATTGCATGTTTGTTATATAAATCTAAAATGGTTGTACTTACTTTACCTTCTGGAACCAGCACGATATCGTCTAGATATTTACTGCAGATCTCGTATGTTTTCGTACCAACGCATTGAACAGCTGTGCCGTCACAGAATTTATCGATTTTAGCAAGAGATGTTGGACCGCCATTATCAAATGCCGCTTTCATGCTGGCGGCGCCAGTTGGCTCGACGCCGATTACTTTACTGTGAGGTGATATGTTTTTTATATAAGAGGAAATGCCGGCCATTAAGCCGCCACCACCAATGCCCGCGAAAATGTAATCCAAAGGCTCCTCGATATCGTGTAATACCTCAACTGCCACAGTTCCTTGCCCAGCAATAATATCTAGATCGTCAAAAGGATGGATGAAAATCATATCATGCTCATCGCTATAGTCCTTGGCGGCTTTAGCGGAATCATCAAATGTATCGCCTTCTAAAATAATTTCAATATTGTTACGTCCAAACATTCGAACTTGGTCAATTTTTTGCTTTGGCGTCGTTAAAGGCATAAAGATCGCACCTTTAATATTTAGATGTGCACAGGCAAATGCAACACCTTGCGCGTGGTTTCCTGCACTTGCACAAACCACGCCGCTTTTACGCGCTGATTCTTCAATTTTCTTGATTTTATAGAATGCACCACGTAACTTAAACGAACGAACGTGTTGCAAATCTTCACGTTTTATATAGACATTGGCTTTGTATTTTTCTGATAAATACTCATTTTTTTGAAGTGGGGTATGTAACACAACATCTTTTAAATGTTGATGGGCAATTAACACATTTTCCACAGCGATACTATTTGAATTCACAACTTCCATCGTTTCGTTACCTCCGTTTTCAATCCATTGACTCATTCTATCATAAAAACCAACATTTTTTTACGAATTATTTTTTTATTCAAAAGATTCTGCTTCAAGTAGAATCTTGCCAACATTGTAAATAAGAATCCAAACAAAAAGGACCGGCATCAGCCAGTCCAAATTTATTAAAAGAATAAATGTGCAAGAATTGCGACAATCGGTATTGAGATTAGTGTACGGATTAAGAAAATCAAGAATAGATCCCAAATTTTAAGTGGTAGTTTTGTTCCTAAAATTAATCCACCAACTTCCGACATGTATATTAATTGCGTCACTGACACTGTAGCGATAAAGAAACGAGTTAACTCGGAATCAATACCTGCCCCTAAAACTGAAGGTAATAACATATCGGCAAAACCAACGATCATGGTTTGAGCAGCTTCATCAGCAAATGGAATTTGCAGTAGGGCTAGTATTGGCTCAAATGGCAACCCTAAAATTTTAAAGAAGCCTGTGTATTCAGCAAGAACAAGAGCAATTGTACCGAACGCCATAATTACAGGTGTAATTGCAAACCACATTTCTAGTACGTTTTTTAAACCAGAACCGATAACTTTTCCTAGATTTTTATTGCTTTCTGCTTTAGTCAAAGCGTTGTTTAGACCAAATGAAAATGAGTTGAATCCTTCTGGAACATCTTCAATATGTTCGTTTGAAATGGACCCATCAAAATTTGTATCAGGCTTGCCGCGTAATGGGAAAATACGTGGCATGATGAACGCCAAGATAACGGACACTAAAATTACCGAGCCATAAAATTGTAAGAAATAGTTGTTTAAACCGATTGTATCAAGTACTACGAAACAGAAGGTAATCGAAACAACCGAGAATGTCGTGGCAATAGTCGCGGCTTCGCGAGCAGTATAGTTCCCTTCTTCATATTGTCTACTTGTTAGCAGCACGCCAATTGTTCCGTCGCCTACAAAAGAAGCTAAACAGTCAATTGCTGAACGCCCAGGAATTTTAAATAGTGGTCGCATTATTTTAACCATCATAGAACCGAAAAATTCCAGTAAACCAAAGTCAGTTAATAAAGGTAAGAGTAAACCAGCAAATAAGAACAACGAGAACATCATTGTTACTAAACCGCCGTCTGGAGTGATTAATAATCCGGCAGTATTATCACTTGTAAAGCTTTCGGGGCCTACTTGGAATAAATACATAGTTGCAAAAATTACAGCTAGGACACGCATTATTGTCCAGAACCAGTTGACACGGAATAAAGAATCTAATAAAGTTTTTTCTTCAGTTTCTGGTATGAATTTTATAATTAGGGCACCCATCGCAGCAATGATGAAGATGATGTAAGCAAACCAGTGAACAAAGCTTGCGACATTAGCAGAAAGTGTATTAGCCAATATCGCAATCGGTACTTTTAAACCGTCTGCAGTATTGATTGGAGTAATAAATAAGAAAATCCCAATCAAAGACAAAAAGATAAATAAAAGCCATGTATATGAAGTGAATTTTTTTGTCATGTTGTTTACCTCGTTTATAAGTTTGGTATTGAATATTTATACACTATATAGCGTTTATATACACGTGTAAATATGTTGGATAAAAGTAGTACTATTCAGAAATTTATAAATGCATGAAAAATGAATAATATGTAAATTAAAGGTAGGCCAATTTACTTTCATGCTGTTTTTGTCACTAGAATAATTGTATATTTATCATTTAATGTGAATGAAAAAGGAGCAGGTAATTAATACCTGCTCCTTAGTTATAAACATTAATCTTCTAAATTAACCATGTAGAATCGTTCGTAATGCAACCAGCTATCACTCATTGGTTGGCCTTCATCAGTACGTTTTGAATTTTCTTCAATCATCCATGCAGTTTGGGAAGCGTGAGCCTGTAGTGCCTTTACTTTATCCAGCTTCACACTGCTTACGTCGATTTGAATAGTTGGTTCACCCTTGTCAGCGATTGTGTTGTTGGCAAATCCTACAGCATAAATCGTTGGGCGATCTTCTTTTGGCATACGACGAACTGTTTCAAATACTGCTCGTGCTGTTGCTTCATGGTCAGGGTGTACAGAATAACCAGGTAGGAAAGTGATGATAAGTGAAGGATTTAATTCATCGATTAAGCCTTTAACAAGGTTGACCATCTTTTCATCATCTTCGAACTCCACGGTTTTATCGCGTAATCCCATCATTCGTAGATCTTCAATTCCCATCACTTCACAAGCTGCTTTTAATTCTTCTCGACGAATTTCAGGCAAGGATTCACGTGTTGCAAAAGGAGGATTTCCGAGATTTCGTCCCATTTCACCTAAAGTCAGGCATGCGTATGTAACGGGGACACCCATATTTCTATAGAGTCTAATTGTTCCGGCAGATGAGAAAGCTTCATCGTCTGGATGAGGAAAGACTACTAATATTTGACGTTGCGGTTGTAATGACATGTAAAATCCACTCCTTAATAAGAAAATGGTGTTTCACTAATTTCTAGTGCAACAGCAAGTTTCCCTGTAAAGTCTAATCCAGCCATTAATAAACGGCCTTTTTCATCTAATTCGTAATGGGTAATCCCTTGTGCATAAACCCAGCCGTGGTTCATTTTTAAGCCCACTCGGTGAGGAGTATCGTCAATAATTTTAGCTAGTTCATAACGAATTTTAACATTCCGGATGAATGCACCTGCATTGAATACTCTTTCATCAAAATGTGCGGCATATGCTCCATTTGTTGTTTCTAGATGAATATAGACATCTTTGTTAGCAAAAGAATTAAGCAACTCTTGGAGCTCGTTAATTTGTACTTCCTTCATCTTAATTCTCCTTTCACATCTTTACTTCGCTTAAACGAAAGGAATCGTTCCTTGAACATAGAGGGAATGACAAACTCTAAGAAGGGGACTCACTGTTCATCAAAGCATAATTGGCAACTGGCCAACTAGAAGTTGGTCACCTAGATTCCGTACCATGTAAGATACTCGGAAGCCTAGAGTTTACTTATTAATAATTATAGTCAATATGGCAACTTTATGAAAAGAAAATGCTTAAAATAAAAGTGCCAGGCACACAAACGATTCGGAAAATTTCGAATTGCTTGCGTGCCTGGCACATAAAAAATTTAAACTTCTGTAATTGTCACTTCAGGTGCGCCAAGACGAGGTTTTGCACCGTGATAAACTGGTCCTACAAATTGATTTAACTTCCAGCCGTGCTGAATACCGGCTGCAACGAATTCTTTTGCTTCAATGACTGCTTCCTTCACAGATAATCCATTCGCAAGATTTGCAGTTACACTTGCAGCAAATGTACAACCAGCACCGTGGTTATAAGTTGTTTCAACTTTTGGTGTTTCAAGTAAATAGAATTTTTCACCATCGTAGAATAGGTCAACCGCTTTATCAGTAGCTAGTGCACGACCACCCTTGATGATTACATTTTTTGCACCGAGCGCTTTGATTTTTTCTGCGGCTACTTTCATCTCTTCGATTGTTTTAGGTGTGCCTGTTCCAGCAAGTTGTCCTGCTTCGAAAAGGTTGGGGGTTGTGACAAGGGCATTTGGCAATAGATATTGGATCATTGCATCTACTGTACCTGGGTTTAACACCTCATCTTCACCTTTACATACCATCACTGGGTCAATAACAACATTTTCAACGCCAGCTGTACGAATCGCTTCCCCTGTAGTTTGAATCACTTCTTCAGTAGATAACATTCCTGTTTTTAAAGCATCAATCCCAGTGGAAAATGCTGTTTTTAATTGTGCTTGCAGGACATCGATAGGTAATGTATACACGCCATGGTTCCAGTTGTTATCAGGATCCATTGTAGCGATAACTGTAACTGCCGCCATACCGTATGTATCATGTTCTTCAAATGCTTTTAAATCTGCTTCCAGTCCTGCGCCGCCTGAAGCGTCAGAACCTGCGATTGTTAATGTTTTTTTCAATGCCATAATTGTTTACTCCTTCAACTGTGTAATGAAATGAATGGTTTAAATTATAGTATAATTCTGACTTTATAAAAATAGCCAGTTTTCATAAAAAATATAATGTCAGTTAACAACTATTACAATATGAATGAGCAAATGAATGAGTTTTCAAATTTATATCACGTTATTTTCACAAATTTGGAGGATTTCGAAAAGATTCTCCTATTGAAACGGGTAACTAGATAAAGTAGTTTTAATGTGAGGTGTGTATTAATGAAAATATTTAAAAATGATTGGGAAGCGATACTAGCTCCGGAATTTGAAAAAACTTATTTTTTAGAGTTGAAAAAGTTTGTTGCAGAACAATATAGCCTATCAACAGTTTATCCACCTAAAGAAGAAGTCATGAGTGCGTTTTACACAGTAGCTTATAAAGATGTAAAAGTTGTTATTTTAGGACAAGATCCATATCACGGACCTGGTCAAGCTCATGGAATGTGTTTTTCTGTAAAAAAAGGTGTGCCACTTCCGCCAAGCTTACGAAATATTTTCAAAGAACTCGAACAGGATGTGGGGTGTCCAACACCAAGTGACGGCTATTTAATGGAATGGGCAAGGCAAGGAGTGTTCCTATTAAATACTGTGTTGACTGTTCGGCAAGGTGAGGCGAATTCACATAAAGGGCAGGGATGGGAACAATTTACGGATGCAGTCATAGAAAAACTGGCCAAGCGCCCTGAACCCATAATCTTTGTGCTATGGGGGAAACCTGCACAAACAAAGCGAACAATTATAGAAAAAAATGGGCAGCATCATTTTATTTTACAAGCACCGCATCCAAGCCCATTAAGTGCCCACAGAGGATTTTTTGGCAGCAAACCATTCTCCAAAATTAATGATAAGTTAATAGAATGGGAGCAAGAACCGATCGATTGGTGTTTGGCTGACAAGTAATAAAAGCGATCTCGAAATGAAGTGAGTCCTTACTACGTAAAAATGAACTCGCTCGTAAATCAGCGAACCTCGCTCGTGAACAGTAGAAAGCCGCTCAAAAGAAAGAGAACTGCTCATAAAGCAGAGAACTCGCTGGTTACAAGATGAAGCAAGGTTTGTAGACTATAAAGCTTTGATTCACATAGCTTTTCACAGAATTTGAAATCTGTTAAATTGAAATAGAAAGTAGGGAAGTCATCTTGAAGGTGAATTGTTTTAAATGCCAATATTTCCGTGTGACATGGGATCAGCGTAATCCTAGGTCTTGCACAGCTTATAATTTTAAAACAAAGCAGCTTCCTTCTGTAGTCGTTAAACAATCTTCAGGTCTGGATTGTATGCAGTTTTTACCTAAACAAACACTGGGGGAGCGGTAGAACATGATTTCTTATCAAGCACTGTTGCTGGAAATTGAACAACTTGTAGCAAGTACTAAAAATCAGACGGATGAACAGCATATGCGAGAGCAATTAAGTGCGATTCGAGCATTATGCAATCTGGCATTATCAAATGGAAAGACCAATGCATTACCACAGGTTCAAAGTACCACGTCCATGATGACTATTCAACCGAATCAAAGTTTTCAATCAAGCACAATAACAGCGGAGTCACATAAGATGATCCGAAATTCAAACTCCATTAATGGTGGAAAACTAGAAGAAAATGATGCGAATGGGGAATCAATTTTTGATTTTTAGGACTCGGCAATCACATCGTTATTAGTAGATTGGTTACGCCTAAACCCCTAAGGAAAGCTAGGCACAGTTAAGAGGATTACATAGAGAAGAGGTATAACAATGAAAGGTTCAATTATTTCTGGCGCAATTCACGGATTTTTGGTCGTTGCTTTAGGTGCATTTGGCGCACACGCACTTGATAACGTATTGGATGAGTATGGGATAGGAATTTGGGAGAAAGCAGTACAGTACCAAATGTTTCATGCGATTGGAATCGTAGCGATCGGTATTTTAATGAGCCCAAAACTATTCGGCTCCATAAAACAGTTGAGAATCGCAGCAATCTGCATGAATTTAGGGATTGTATTCTTTTCAGGAAGTCTTTATATTTTAGCTCTATCAGGTATAGGTATTTTAGGAGCGATTACACCAATAGGTGGAGTACTGTTCTTAATTGGTTGGGTGCTTCTGCTTGTTGCGACACTAAAACATAAAAATTCATAGAGTCGAAAATGAGAATTACAGGAGATACCTTGTAATTCTTTTTTTGTTTTCGACAGGATAGTAATAGGATTTTCAAAGCACTAAATATAGTTGCTGCTAAATTATGTCAAATGAATTTTTGAAATAAACTAATAGATTTTCATATTTAAACATTCAAAAACATGATAAAGTTTTTATATCTATAGTAAATTTAGAGAAAATTCAACATATATTGTTGAAACTACAAGAATAGGAAGGGGAAATTATATGGAACAATTATTCAAAGTATTGGAAAGCCATTATGAAGAAATGGTTTCGATTAGGCGTTACCTGCATGAAAATCCTGAACTATCATTCCAAGAAATCCATACACCACTTTACATAGCGAATTATCATCGGAAGCTAGGTCTTGAAGTGCGTGATGGGGTTGGAGGTCGAGGAGTAGTAGCGACATTAAAAGGCGGGAAGCCAGGCAAAACGGTAGCGTTGCGGGCTGACTTTGATGCTCTCGCTATTCAAGAACAAAATGATATACCATACAAATCAAAAGTGGATGGCGTGATGCACGCATGTGGTCATGATGGCCATACAGCAACCCTTCTAGTTTTAGCAAAAGCATTCGTGGCGATGAAAGATGAACTTCAAGGGAACATTGTATTTATTCATCAATTTGCGGAAGAACTTGCTCCTGGAGGCGCGAAGCCTATGATAGAAGATGGATGCCTAGACGGAGTGGATGTTATCTTTGGTACTCACCTTTGGGCACCAACACCACTTGGAGACGTACTGGTTCGGAATGGTGCGATTATGGCTGCAGCAGATCGCCTGGAAATCACGATCCAAGGCAAAGGAGGCCACGGTGCTGAACCTCATAATTCAATCGACTCAATTGTAGTTGCATCCCAATTCATCACGCAGCTGCAAACCGTCGTATCCAGAAGAATTGATCCTTTGAAATCAGCGGTTGTATCAATTGGACATTTTGAAGCGATTAATCCTTTCAATGTAATCGCAGAAAAGGTTGAATTAAAAGGGACAGTCCGTACTTTTGATGAAGAGGTACGCACGCAGGTTGAACATGAAATAGAGCTGCTGCTTAAGTCGGTATGTGAAGGATTCCATGCTACCTATGAATATGCCTTTACTAGAGGATATCCACCGGTTGTCAATCATAAAAAGGAAACGCAATTTCTTGCGGATGTGGCATGCCAGCTTTCGGAAGTACACAATGTCGTTGAATGTTCGCCATTAATGGTTGGTGAAGATTTTGCCTATTATTTAGAAAAGGTCCCAGGAACGTTTTTTATAACAGGTGCAAAGGATCCGGCTTGGAAGGATGCTTACCCCCATCACCACGCACAATTCAACTTTGATGAAAGAGCGATGTTAATTGCAGCAAAAACGCTTGGATTAGCTACGTTAAAATACTTAAAGCAGAGCAAAAAATTATAATTCTTATTTTAATCAACAACAAAAAATATCCACTTCCAGTAAGAAGTGGATTCGAGAGTGTAGACAAATTCGACTATCGATTTTGCCTACGCTTTTTTATTATTTATCGTTATCTTAGTGGCAATGGAGATCCAGGTAGGTATGTTAATGGTTCAGTAAACTCTGCAAAGTCAAAGTAAATCATAGGGAACAAGTAATAGTGACCTGTATCGGCTTCAGCAATAATCGCATGATCCCGGCCAGCCTCAACAATCGCTCCACGAACAACTCTGGTAGTGCCTCCATTTTGATTTTCGCCAACTTGACCCGAAGGAATAGTAAAATAAAAAGTACCTATTTTTCCACGATTTAATCTTAGAATATTTTCGATATACGATTCTTCACGAAAACCTGCTGCAGTTCCGTTTCTCATAGGATTTATCATACTTTGTGATGTACCTTGACCTGGAGGAGTAGTCATTTGCCCACTTGGAAATTGGCCATAAGTATTTTGACCTGAAGGAAACTGACCCATAGGAAACTGTCCAGATGGAAACTGCCCTGAAGGAAATTGTCCAGGCGAAGATGGATATGATTGTTGTTGACCCATTTGACTCGTTTGACCCCAATTGTGATATGTCAAAAAAAACACCCTTTCTTAATTTTTTAATTTTCAATTTAATAATCCATAGAGCGTATTAACCGTGCAAGAAAGGAAACTTGAGCATCATTGGCTGTTAAAACAGCTATATGACATACCTCCTCATAACACTTTATGCATTTGCTACCATTTAAGAATAAAAAATAATAAAAAATCGCCCATGTTTTTAATGTATGTAAAATGAATGAAAGAGTTCGTATATTTTGTATAAAAATAGCGAATTATTAATAAAATAAAACTAGAGTGGATGTTCGTTCGCTATTTTGTCAGGAGTTCAACAATTTTAAAAGGGGAATCGTTAGTCAAAGAATAGTATATAGGGGTTGATCCTGTGCGATTGGGTATCTGGGTTTCAATAGTCATCAGTGCGATACTTTCCTTTATTATCGCAAGTATTTACGAGCAGCCATTGCATTGGTATTTATTTGTCTTAATAATTTTTATCGGATTTTTTATCAATACAATTCTAATAATAGTAAGAACAAAAGAAGAGAAAGAAAAAAACGAGGCGTAGAAATCGAATATTTTCGATTACGTCTCGCTTTTTTCATTTATATGTTTTTAGAACAGTGTCTAGCTCCAGGCGCCATCAGCTCGGGGTCATAAGTCGATCACTTCGGAAGGCAAAGAACGCCTTCTGTCAGTGATCGACTTATGCTTGTCGTTGATAAGCGGGCGCCTTGCGCTTTTATTATTACTTAACTGTTAAGAAAGTAGCTAATTTATCATTATCCAATAAGTTTCCAACTAGAAACTCACCAAATTCGCCGTATCGAGCAGATACTTCATCAAAGCGCATTTCGTAGACGATTTTTTTGAATTGAAGCATATCCTCAGAGAATAATGTTACGCCCCACTCATGATCATCTAGTCCAACAGAACCAGTAATGATTTGTTTTATTTTACCAGCATAGCTGCGACCAATTAAACCGTGTGAATGCATTAACTTACGTCGCTCTTCCATATCAAGCATATACCAGTTATCGTTACCTTCACGACGTTTGTCCATTGGATAGAAGCATACGTATTTTGTACGTGGCAATTCCGGGTACAGTCTTGCACGGACATGTGGATTTTGGTAAGGATCTTCATCAGAATCTTTTGCTAAGTAGTTCGAAAGCTCAACCACAGAAACATAAGAATATGTTGGCACTGTGAAATCAGCAATCGCTAATTTATTAAATTCTGCTTCTAATTCTTGTAGTTCTTCAGGTGTTTCACGAAGGATCATAAGCATAAAATCAGCTTTTTGCCCGATTATTGAATAAAACGCATGGGAACCTGTTTTGGCAACATGTGCTTCGTTTATTTTTTCTAAATATTGTACGAACTCATCGACTGCATTTGTGCGTTCTTCCTGTGAAACTAATTTCCAAGAAGTCCAGTCGATCGCTCTGAAATCATGTAAACAGTACCAGCCATCTAATGTAATTGCTGCTTCATTCATTTGATAACACTCCTTAATTGATAATCATTCACAAGTATCTTAGCATAAAATCAAAATAATTCCTTGTAAGAAACGGCACATAATGTCGAAATTCACTAATTTGACAAGAGTGTGGCAGTTTTAATCCCGTATAAGTATTTCAATTTTTAAGTCACTTGATTCATTTTCGCTGTAATAAAAAGTGTGACAACAATGAAAGACTAGCAAATTGAATTTGATGGGGTAAATGCTTTTCGTGTATGCTTAACTTAATATTTATTAGAAGGAGTAACAACAGATGCATCCTTTACTGCAGCAAAATACATGGCGTTTTATCGATCAATCAATCACGATGAAAGCTCGAACACCACTTGAATCATTTGCAATGGATGATACACTTTGCCAATTAGTTGGGCAATTGCAATCAAGCAGCACAGTTCGAACTTGGGTTCATGACAATACAGTAGTGCTTGGCATTCAAGATCATCGGCTGCCATACGTTCAAGAGGGAATTCAATACTTGAATTCAAGAGGCTATCAAGCCATTGTCCGAAATTCGGGTGGGCTTGCCGTAGTTTTGGATAGTGGTGTTCTAAATATTTCGATTGTCCTATCAGAACAAATTGGAGCCATCAATATTAATGAGGGCTATGATGTAATGGTAGGCCTAGTTAAGCTGTTATTCCCTGAAGCGGCTGACAAAATAGAAGCCTATGAAATTATTGGATCCTATTGCCCAGGTTCCTATGATTTAAGTATTGGCGGAAAAAAGTTTGCCGGAATATCGCAGCGCCGTCTAAGACAGGGGATTGCTGTTCAAATTTACCTCTGTATTGAAGGCAGCGGCAGTGAACGGGCAAAACTAGTAAAGGATTTTTATACCTTTAGTTTAAAAGACGACGAAACGAAATTTGCCTATCCCAAAATTCAGCCTGAAGTGATGGCGAGTTTAAGTGAATTATTGGAAAAGCCACTTACAGTTCGGGATACTGTTTTTAGATTACAGGCTGTTTTGAACCAATTAAGTAATCAAAATAGTGTTCAATCATTAAATGAGGAAGAATTGGAACTTTATACTTTCTATTTAAATCGCGTCCTAGAGCGTAATGAAAAAATGTTGAATCGGAAATAAGATTCATATGTAAGGAAAAACGTGGGTGTGCTTAATTCGGCACATCCACGTTTTCTTTTTCACTATTTCCAGTGGTATAGTTGGCAACTAGATTACCATTTTTCTCCATTTTGAATACGGGAGCAACTCGGTTGTCATCCTCGTCAAGTGTTACTAATCTACGAGCGCGGTTCATAATCTGTACGAATTGCTCATAATCTTCACGAATTTCTTTATTCTCTTGTTGTAGTCGTCTTAGTTGAAGTTCCAATTCTTTTACTTTCTCTGTCGAGGTATTGGCAATATGGCGCCATTTTGTGGCTTCCATATCGTTGCCGCCTTGATGCTGTAAGCGTAACAAATAGGCAATAATAATGTCTAGATTAAGAGCGGATAAAGGAAGCGATTTTGTTTCTTCTGTTGGTTGAGAATTTGGCAGCAAGTATACACTCTGTGTACGGCGTCTACCATTCATGCCTAATACTCTCATTCTTTCTTTTCTTTCTTTTTTTGCTTCAGCTAATTCTTTTTCATATAAACGGCGTACAACAGCATTCCATCGGAAACCACAAGCAGCAGCTGTTCGATTTAAAGCATCACCAGCTTCTTCAAAGGCATTTAACTGTGTACTACCTTCCTTAACATGTCTGATGACAGCCTCTGCTAATAATTCGTCGTTTTCTTTTAGCCAAGCATCTTGTCTAATTTTGACCATTTTTTAAAACCTCCTGTAAAGTTCATAGTTTTGTTTGTTTGTTCAAAACTTATAGTGTCCAAGAAGTTCCAATTTTATTCAAATATTTTCAATCTATATATTAAATTGGTCTTTTTTTATTCTTTCAAGTGTGAAAGTGAAAAGAGATTTTTATAGAAAAGCAACAGCTATGAGACCTTTGACTAAAGAATGTTGATTTTACTTGATGATGACTGTTTTAATAGGCTAAAATATCTGTTAGATTAAAAATATATCGGTAAAATAGTTTTCGTAATAAAAGTAAAATATCACCAATAGAAAGGGTTGTTGGCAAAATGGCAAACGAATTTAAAGTTTGCGATGAATGTCAGGCCGTTAATTTAAAAACGTTAATTCCTAAATTGAAAGAATTAGATTCAGAAGCAACGATTGAAATTGGCTGTCATTCATATTGTGGTCCTGGACGGAAAAAAACATTTACCTTTGTAAATGGGAGACCAGTAAATGCATTAACTGAAGAAGAGTTAATGGAGAAAGTTGTAGCAAAACTAAAAAAATAAGAACGGAAAGCTATCTTCTAACAAGAGAAGGTGGCTTTTTTATTTAGATAGATGAATATAACGAAAATAGATTGGTGACCTAATATAGAATCTCATTTCTCGAGTTAAAAAATAATAAAAATCCATCAACATGCTTTCTTTTCTAGTATTTTAGTGGGTGTTTGATGTAATTCGTTGAAAACTCCCATATAATAAGAGGTAAGTATTAGAGAGTGAGGTGCGGAGTGTGGAGGATTATGCAAGTGCAAAGTTAGCAGAAGAAAAAGTGTTTAAGGATCCTGTGCACCGCTATGTTCATGTGCGCGATCAAATCATATGGGATTTAATTGGTACCAAGGAGTTCCAGCGATTACGTCGAATTAAACAGCTAGGCACTAGCTATTTAGTATTTCACGGTGCGGAACATAGTCGCTTTAATCATTCGCTCGGTGTTTATGAAATTGTTCGGCGCATTGTAGATGATGTTTTTCGGGGACGCCCACAGTGGGATGAGAGTGAGCGGTTAGTGGTTCTATGTGCGGCTTTACTTCATGATTTAGGTCATGGGCCGTTTTCCCATTCCTTTGAAAATGTTTTTCATACAGACCATGAATACTATACAAGGCTAATATTATTAGGTAACACAGAAGTAAATGCGGTTTTAAGGAAAGTGTCAGAGGATTTTCCTGAGAGAGTCGCGTTGGTGATTGAGAAAAACTATACAAATACATTAGCAGTTAGCCTCATTTCGAGCCAAATTGATGCTGATCGCATGGACTATTTGCAGAGGGATGCCTATTTTACAGGAGTTAGTTATGGCCACTTTGATATGGAAAGAATTTTAAGAGTAATTCGTCCAAGACAAGGCCAAATCGTCTTTAAAGCGTCAGGGATGCATGCAATTGAAGATTACATTATGTCTCGTTACCAAATGTATCTTCAAATCTACTTCCATCCGGTTTCGCGAAGTGCAGAAGCAATCCTTAATCATATATTAAAAAGAGCAAAGAAATTATATGAAGAGGGCCATCAATTCAAATTTGAGCCATCACATTTTCAATCGTTTTTTAAGAATGAAGTAACCCTGGAAGATTATTTAGCACTAGATGAAAATGTACTATTAGCCTATTTTCAGTTTTGGATGAGCGAAGACGATGCCATCTTAAAAGATCTGTGCAGAAGATTTATCAATCGTGATTTATTTGCCCATGTCGATCTGAATCCGGAAGAAGAGCCGGAGCGTTACGCATGGCTTGTTGAACAAGTGCGGTCGATGGGCTTAGATCCAGATTATTATATAAAGCCTGATTCAACATCAGACCTGCCCTATGACTTTTATCGTCCTGGTTTAAAATCAACCAAAAAACCAATCTACTTGGAAATGCCAAGTGGCGAAATTCGGGAACTTTCCGAACTATCTCACATTGTTTCGGCAATGGCCAACAATATTAAAGTAGATTATAAAGTGTATTACCCTAAAGAAATCATGTTTATTTAAGAGAAAGCCTACCATGCCCTTGGTCCTACCAAGAGCTGGTAGGCTTTTTATTTTGTAGTAATATTGATGGGATTTACCGTTTTTGATAGGAAGTTTACTAGATATTTAAGAGTTATTTAAGAGGAGATAAGTAGACTTATTAAGATTAACTCCCTTTTCTTCTAAAATATGTATACTGCTATTTTAAACAAAAAAGGTAGTTCTATAAATTAAGAGAAAAGAGTTGATAGCAATAATAATAAAAGGAGGGAATAATTAATTCCAATGAGAAAACTGAATATAGGAATCATAGTCGTGTTGCTTGTGTTTCAAACGTTGCTGTCGCCTATTGCTGTGTTTGCAAGTGGAGACAATCAAGTAGGCAATGAAGAAAGTAATGCAGTTGGTTCTCTAAGCGATGGTGCGAGTAAAGGAGATAATGCAACTCCAGGAGAACCAGGTACAACTCCGGAGGAACCAGGTACAACTCCAGAAGAACCAGGTACAACTCCAGAAGAACCAGGTACAACTCCGGAGGAACCAGGTACAACTCCAGAAGAACCAGGTACAACTCCGGAGGAACCAGGTACAACTCCGGAGGAACCAGGTACAACTCCGGAAGAACCAGGTACAACTCCGGAAGAACCAGGTGCAACTCCAGAAGAACCAGGTGCAACACCAGGGGAACCGGGTACAACTCCAATAGACCCTGCGGTTTTACAAGTAGAAGAATTAGAAGGTAGCAAATTAAGTGCTGAATTAAATGCTGTAAGGGTCTTGATTAACGAAAATCCAGTTGTTGAAGGACAGCCAATTCCTCAGACATCACGCATCTCAATAAATTTTGACTTTGCTGTCCTTTTAGAAAATCCAAAGAATGGTGATTACTTTACATTTGACCTACCTGAATCACTTGTTGACTGGGATAATAACTTTAATGGTATGCAACCACGAGTTGACAATAGCATTCCTGGGTTTAGATGGGAGACGGATGATAATACCGTAACAGTAACATTAACGGATATCGATACTTCATTTTCAGGTAATGCAAACATTACACTAAACTTTGAATCTGGTTTTGAATTAGACAACGCTGATAATGATTTGGAGCAAGAGATTAATGTTCCAAGCCCGAATGGGGGAACAGAGACAATTACTGTAACGTTCCTGCCATCCACGGCCGAGGATGATGCTGTGCAGAAAAGTGCATTAGCAACTACAGCTGAAATTGAAAACGGTGAACGTTACATTGATTATGCAGTATGGATAAACACAGCAGGCAAATCATTGAATAATGCAACGTTAGAGGATGAAGCTACTGGGGGACATGAGTTAGATGGTAATATTACCGTTACCCAGTATGAAGTTGGTTTACGTGGTGTAATTGATGCTACAGCCACTCCGTTAACAGGTGGTCCCTTTAACTCTTTTAATGCCATTACATTAAACGGGAATTTCGCTTATAAAATTGAGTACCGTACGAAAATAACACTAAGTCCTGAAGAACGAGATGGCAAGAAACCATTCGACAATAAGATTGTTTTGAAAGAGGGAGAAACAGTAATTGATGAAGATTCTGCGGAGCAGGTCACAACAACATACGGTAAATCACTTGCTAAGAAATTAATCGGTGACATCAGTAACTATGAATCTAATTGGGAAATTCACTATAACTATAATCAATTGAAAATTTCGGCAGTAGATGCCTATATTGAAGATAGGATTACTGGTGACCATAAGATCGATGTATCCCAAATTAAAGTCTATAAAATGACTGTTGATGAAAATGGTAATGGGCAAGGTACTGGGGTAGAAGTATCGACTACTGATTATACAGTGAATCCTTCATCTGGATTTGTAGATACTTTTGAACTGGAATTTAAAAAAGATATCACTGAGGCATATCGAATTGTCTATCCCGCAGTATATGATGAGGACTTTAACATTGATGGAACTAAAGTTCAAAACTTTGTAAGTAGTGGTACAGTTTTAACTGAAATTTCAGATGGCGAAAAAACTAAATCGCAAGGAATCCTTACAAAAGACCATACTGTGGATTTAGATACACAAACAATTACATGGACAATTAAAATCAAAGCGGATAATAAAGAGATTAAAAACTTAACTCTTACAGATACTTTTACAAATGGATCAATTAATGGTGTCCATGTGTTAAAGGATGGCCTAGATGGTATTGATATTCAAGGTATTTCAAATGCAAATGAGGATCCAGTAACAAGACAACTACTCTCAATTGATCCGAATAAGGATGATTTATCTGAAGGCTTAATCCTTGGAAATATTGATATTGCAAACGGTGGAACTGCAACCATTACCTATACAACTTCATACCATGTAAAAGATACAGGCGAAGTAGCAAATAGCGGGTATGGAAATACAGCAGATATCCATTGGACAAGTGATAAAGAATATAATTTAGAGTTTTCCGATAAATTTGTGCCAGGAACTACAACAGTCAATAATGGCCGTAAATGGGGAAGTTTTGATTATGAAAAACAACTATTTACATGGAATGTCGTTGTGAATGCAAATAAAAAAGACATTAGGGATGCTGTATTAACGGATACTTTAGGAACGGGACATGAAATTGTAGAAGATTCATTTAATGTATATCATTATACGAGAACTAATGATACATCCGGAACTATTATCTATGATAAGAAACTAGATCCTAATACTGATTATACACTAACCTTCGGGAATTCGGATGAGGATAACAAGAATGATCAGTATACATTAACATTTAATTCTAATTTAGATGATAATCTTAATAATCAATCCTATATCGTGATCTATAATACGAAAGATACGGATAATATATTAGGAAACGAATCATCGAATAACTTAGGAAAAACGTATAAAAACCAAGCAACTTTTAAAGTGAAGGGTGAAACGATTCATAACCTTACACCAACACCTTCTGAAGTTATGGTCGATGTAGCCAATAATTTGGTTGGCAAGTCGGTAAGCGGAAATGAGAGTTCAAATAAAGATGGAATTCTTACGTGGACGCTTGATGTTAACAAATCACATTCGAGTTTAAAAAATGTAATTGTCACAGATACACCGGCTGAAAGTTTGTTGCTCGATCGTAGCTCAATACAGGTTAGACCTTTTAGTGTAACATCAACCGGTATTAAAGAAGAGGGTACATGGCATAATCCTAGTGAATTCGGACTCGAGTTAAGTCTTGATGAAGAGACAGGTGGTTTCACGATTGAATTCGGAGATTTAGAAAGAAAAGGATATCAAATTCAATACAAAACATATACCCTAACAACTGAGGAACCTAATACACCTGAAAATCTTGCGACAATAACATTTGAGGGGTCAGATAACTTGTCTGATAATCAAAAGGATGAAAATAAATACGAAGAAAAATATGCTTTCAGTCGTTCATCTGCAGGATTTTCGTTGATTAAAGGTAACGTGAAATTCCATAAAATTGGACTTAACAGCGTGACTGAAGAAGAAGAAAATCTACCGGGTGTTAAATTTAATCTTTATATACAAGATACAAATATATTAGTAAAAGAAAACATTGAATCGGGTGCTGATGGTACCTTTGAAATTGAAAATATTAACTATGGTAAGTACACACTGAAAGAAATAGATGCACCTGAAGGATACCAAAAAGCAGAATTTGATTTTACTTTAGATGTATCTAATGACAGTAAATTGTCTGAAAATAAAGATAATGCAGAAGCAGTAATCAAACTTGTGAATAAAAAAGCTGAAGTAACAGCAACGAAAGTTTGGGTAGGTGGTCCAATTGAACACCCAACGATTGAATTGCAGTTATACAAAGATGGAGTTGCTGTAGGTGAGCCGAAAAAACTGGTAAGCGGTGAAACAACGGTTACTTGGACAGGTTTGGATATTTGTGATGAATGTAACTACACTGTAGATGAAGTAAATGTTCCAACAAACTATGAGAAATCAATCAGTGAAGATGGTTTAACGATTACGAACACTTATGTCAGCCCTAAAACAGAAATTACAGGGACAAAAGTATGGGTTGATGGACCAGCTGAACATCCAATGATTGAACTTCAGTTATACCAAAATGGAAATGTCTATGGTGAACCAGTAATTCTCGAAAATGGAGAGACTACCTATACCTGGAGAGATCTTGATGAAACAGACATTGACGGGAATGAATATACTTACACAATCGATGAAGTTACAGTACCAGAAAACTATGTCCGAACGTTAAGTGAGGATAAATTGACCGTTACAAACACATTTGTTGTAGGAGTAACCGTAACCAAAAAGTGGGTAGGTGGACCAGAAACTCACCCAGTAATTCAAGTTCAACTTTACCAACAGGTAAGTGAAGATGGTGAAAAGAAAGCATTTGGTGAACCAATCACGCTTGAAAATGGGACAGAAAGCTACACATGGGAAGGTCTCCCTGAAACAGACGGAAATGGACAAAAATTCATCTATACTGTTGACGAACTTAATGTTCCTCAAAATTACAAGAAAACAGTAGTAGGACATACAATTACAAACACTTATGTAATTCCTAAGACAAGTGTAACGGCTACAAAAGAATGGGTTGGAGGACCATCAAATCGTCGTCCAACAATTGAGCTTCAATTGTACAGGAATGGAATAGCTTACGGTGAACCTGTAGTACTTGTAAATGGAACAACAAGCTATACTTGGACTGATTTGGATAAAACTGATTTCCAAGCGAACCCATATACGTATACAGTTGATGAAGTGGAAGTGCCAAGAAATTATGTGAAGACTATTAGTGAAGATGGTTTAACTGTGACAAATAAGTATAAGAGATCATCCGGTGGCGGAGGAGGCTATACACCTCCAACAAAACCTGATGAGGAAGATTCAGACAAACCTGGTGAAACACCAAAAGATCCAGACGGTGAAAAACCAGACCCAGATGGCGAAAAACCAGACTCAGATGAAGATGGCGAAAAACCAACAAATCCAGACGATGAAAACCCGTCAAATACAGACGGAGAAAAGCCAACAGAAGATGGTCAAAACCCACCAAGTCAGGGTGGTGACAAACCAACAAATCCAGATGATGAAAAACCAACAGATTCAAAAGGTGGAAATCCAACGAATCCAAATGATGAAGATGTAGAGTCAGCAAATGACGGCTCTTACAAAGGTGATGCAAATTCATCTAACACGGAAGGCCAGTACACAAATGCTGAGAAGCTTCCACAAACAGATGGCGAGTCTAATTTATTTGTTGTGATACTAGGTCTTTTATTAGTAACTACAAGTATTATCGCTCTTGCACGTCGCCGTAAAATAGCATAAAAATAAACCCCTTATAAGGCCAAAATATCAGCCTTGTAAGGGGTTTTTATCGATATCATATTTTGTTTTGAATTCTGCTTGTACGGCTAAACGTTTTGTGCCTTCCTCAGCGCATGTAATAAGTGTTAGAAGCGTTTGATCCGTTTCATCGATAATATAGACATCCGTAGCCTCAATAACCTTTTTAACAAAAATTTCGTATTCATAGACGTTACTTAAATCTGAAAGATAAATTGTATCACCTAACTCAGCTTCATAAAGAGGACCAAATAAAATATCTTTCCCCTCAAAATAATGGCTAGCTAAGGAATAGTTACCAACACCCATTTGTTGATTCGGTTTCATCGTTCCTGCACCGACTGCAAGTGCTTCTTTACCTACGCCTTTAACAATCGGTAGCTCCAATTCAACAGTAGGTATTGTAATGCTTCCGATTGCGGGTATGTCTTCGCGTGTTGCTTGAGCTTTTAAAATATCGAAAATGGAAAGCGATTGAGTCTCCTCAAAATCAAAGCTTGCTTCCATCTCTGTATTTTTCTGAGCTTCTTCGGCTGTCGTGTCTAATAAGTAGTCACTTGTATCGTTAATGAAGAACTTTTCGATGGGGTTAATAAAAATTAGGCATACGCCCACAAGTAGCACTAAAATAAGACTAATCGTAATCAACTTATTTTTCATGTTCAACCTCGCATCTACCCGTGTACAATAAGAAATTTCTTTCGTAATTACTGGTCGCTAGCACGTACGCCAGCCTTTGCGTAATGGTTCTTAGCCATTTCTTCGATTACGATCGTTACCGCTTCTGGTGGTGCGTTAACTGTTTCTACAACTGCTGCAGTTACTTTTTCTACTAAAGCTTTTTTCTGTTCGTCTGTACGACCTTCTAACATTTTTACAGTTACGATTGGCATTTTACATCCTCCCAAGTGGATAAAATTAGTGTATATTCTTTATAATAGGCTTAGATGGAGGGATTTACAATATGGCAAATGAAGAAAAAGCGAAACAAAAGATGGGCTTTACCATTATAAAAAATGACCCAACCGATGGCCATAAAGGCTTTGGTATTGGTTCACTATCGTTGGAAAATGTATCGCCGGTTTTCATTGATATAGAGGAAAGAAACGCTTTTATTGATATTGGTGCGATGCATGCAAAGAGTGAAGTAGAGCGCCGTATTAAATTTACAACAAATCGTGAGGACTCTGAAGGTGGAAAACCGTACTGGCTTGTATGGGTGACAATTGATTTTAAAGAAGAGGGTCCATATTTTGCTGGGGTAACGGCCTGTGAAATGGTAGTGAACAAAGAAAAACGTCGAGGCTATAAAATCTTGGCTGACCATGTCAACAAAATGGACAAATCCATGAAACGTAAAATAATGGTTGATTATATGGATGATGTCTCAAAAGAAGTACTGACAGACTTCTTAAAATCACACAATCTGGAAATGTGGGAAAGAAGCGATGAGCAGCTTCGGAATGATCTAGCGGTGAATAAATAGTTATATTTGGAAATAACATTAAGTCAACAGTTTTAATTGAAAAAACAATTTTGAATTTGAACAAAATGTGACAATTTAATTTAGGATTTAATCCGCTGTTGAAACTAAGTTTGAAAAAAAGTACACTGAAACTAAGCTTCATTAGTAAGCTAGGACACTTGGCTGAACGAAATGTTTGAGACTTATGCGGCATTTGAAACATCCCAAGCCGGATGCCCCATGAATCTCATCCTTTCGTTTTGCCATAAAAAATGACTTTGAATTCAAAATTATATTTGTATACTAATAGACCATTTTTTACTGAAAACGATAAAAGCTCCTTCTTGATATCGGAAATCATCCCGAACAAGAAAGAGCTTTTTTGTTTATTGAAGGTTCTACAGCTTGTGTGGCTTAAAACGCTCACTAATTTTGTATTATTCTTATAGTCATGATTGGCTAATTTGAATTTTATTCAAAAACCCCTTTAAAGGCTTCAAACGGGAATAGGTCCAAGAAGTCGTTCCAGGAATCCTTATCAAAGAATTCAAAGGATGAACATTTCTCTTTTGGTATATCCTCAGTTTTCACGTAAATCATTCTCTGTTTAGGACAAGCTTCTGTCGCAAGCTTTCCTGTCTCAATATCAATCAAGACACTTTCAACTCCTTTTGGAGCTTCAAAATTTTCGTTTGCTTTTCCTTTGTTGATGGCTTCCATAAAATCAATCCATACTTGTTTGGAAGCAGCCATATCTTGCTGTACGGAAAGGGTTTTCCCTTGGTCATACCCATTCCAGACACCTGCTGTCACACTTGGTGTATACCCGACTAACCACTGATCACTTACGGTTGTGCCCGATTTTGCAGCATATGTGTGCGTCATACGAGGGCGTAGTGATACACCGGTAGCAGGAGAATAATCACTAAACACAGGATCGAAAATACCAGTCATCATATCTGTTAGTAAAAAGGCGTTTTCCTTAGAGATAACTTGCTTACTCTTAGGTTTTTTATACTCGTAGACAACCTCGCCATCCGCATTTTTGATTTCAAGTATAGTAGTCGGTTTTGTTTCTTTCCCACCATTTGCTATCGTGTTGTAAGCTTTTGTTAAATCAAATAAAGAATTCTCTGTTGTCCCGAGAGCAATCGATGGATTGTTTGCCTCTGAAAAGTTTAGGTTAAAACGATCCAAGACATCTCGGTACTGATCATACCCGATTTCCTCTAATGTTTTGACGGCATAGATATTATCCGAAATAGCTACTGCTTGTGCGAGCGACATTTGACCATCTGCAAACTGTCCATTTACATTTTGAGGTTTGTAAGTTGCCCGGCCATTATCATAGGTGAAAATCGTCTCACCGACATCTAAAAATGTAAGTGGTGAAAATCCATTTTCCAAAGCGGCTGCATATAGAAACGGCTTAATGGAAGAGCCGGGTTGTCGAACTGCTTGAGTCACGCGGTTAAAGGAGCTATCTTCATAATCTCTACCGCCAACTAAAGCGGTCACTTGTCCAGTTTCCACATCCATACTAACAAAGCCCACTTGTAATTCACTGTCTGGCATGTTGTCCTTGATGGCCTCATCTACAGCGAGCTGATGTGCTTGGTTTAAAGATGTCTTGATTGACCAGCCACCTTCTCGAATATTGAGATTCTCATTTTCCAGAATCTTTGTTGCTTCTTGCCATGCCACATCTAGAAAGTAGGGAGCGTTGGACTTAGTGGCTATCCATTGTTCATTTTTTAATACAATTTCTTCGGAATTGGCACGATTTTTTTCCTCGGCCGAGATATATTTCTGCTTGTCCATTAACTCTAAAATGAGCGCTTGGCGACCGACTGCTTTTTCATAATCATTAATAGGCGAATAAATACTCGGCCCTTTTGGGATACCTGCTAATAAAGCAGATTCGGCCAGGGTTAATTCATTTGCCGATTTGCCGAAGTAATATCGGCTTGCCGCTTCAATCCCGTACATGCCGTGACCATAGTTAACCGAGTTTAAATAACCCTCTAATATTTCCTCTTTATCGTAAAAAACTTCAAGCCTGTATGCGTACATAGCTTCCTGGATTTTTCTTGTCCATGTTTTATCAAGTGTTAAGTAGAGATTACGAGCTAACTGCATACTGATGGTACTCGCACCTTCTGCCATGCTTTGTGTTTTTAGATCTGTTAAAAGGGCGCTGGCAATCCGGGAATAATCAAAACCATTGTGTTCATAAAAGTCCTTATCTTCAACGGCAACCGTTGCATCTATTAAATAAGGCGAGATTTCATCCAGTTCTACCCAATACCGTCTTTCAGCAGAGAAATAATCACCGATTCGATTTCCATTATTATCAAAAAACACGGATGCTTTTGGCACGGTTAAAGGTGGAGCACCAGCAATCTGAGCATATACACGCAAAGCAATAAACCCGACAACAACTGCAAAAACAGCAGCAACTGCAGTAAAGGTTGTATATTTAACCCATTTTTTTCGCTTTCTTTGTCGTCTATAGTTTTCCCTTTTCATCCGTATTTCACCCCACTCCATTTTTCATACTATCCACAGTATAGACTTGAATAGTAAGCTTTAATCGAATTTATTTGTAAAAAAACTGTTGCAACTTGTCTAAAATTATCTATAATTTTTCCAGTAGCTGTATTGTACAAGTGAGGAAAATCAATTTCCAAGCAATTTGAGGGTTAAAATGGAAATCCATAAAAATGCATTCATATTATCATATACGAATAAAGTCGAAAAAAGTTTCAAAAGACCTAGTTGTTGCAATTTTCATGCATGTAAAAGGATATTTCCTTGGTTTTGCTATGTAATTGGTAAAATGTAATGGACAGACGCTAAATATTTATCCGATCCTAGTTTGAATTGAGCAAATAGTCGACAAAATATGATAAAGTGAGTTCAATTAATCCCTCTGATGTGGTATGCATTAGGCAACTCTCAAGAAAATTTTAAATGAGTAAATAAGGGTTACAAGTTTTGAAAATATGAATTGAAGGTGAAATAAATGAGATTTGATGAAACTTATGCAGGAAATGTATTTATTAAAAGCCATCCCAATTATGAAGAGTCAAAAGCGGTTCTTTATGGAATGCCAATGGACTGGACAGTAAGCTATCGTCCTGGTTCTCGTTTTGGCCCGGCTCGTATTCGAGAGGTGTCAATTGGATTAGAAGAATACAGCTTATATTTAGATCGTGAATTAGATGATGTGAAATTCTTTGATGCGGGGGATATCCCACTTCCATTTGGAAATCCAGAGAAGTCATTGAAAGAAATTAAAGAGTTTGTAAAAAAAGTAGTAGCTGCGGGCAAAGTGCCGGTTGGTATGGGAGGAGAACATTTAGTATCCCTGCCTGTAATGGAAGCCGTATATGAAAAATATAATGATTTAGCAATTATTCATTTTGATGCGCATACAGACTTGCGAACAGATTACGAAGGTGAGCCATATTCTCATGCGACACCTATTCGTAAAATCGCAGATCAAATCGGCCCAAAAAATGTTTATTCATTTGGGATCCGTTCAGGGTTAAAAGAGGAATTCGAATGGGCTAAAGAGAACGGCATGCACATTTCACCATTTGAAGTGTTGGAGCCACTTAAAAAAGTGTTGCCAACGTTAGCTGGTCGCAATGTATATGTAACAATCGATATCGACGTTTTAGACCCAGCCCACGCACCAGGAACTGGCACAGTGGATTGCGGAGGGATCACGTCAAAAGAACTTTTAGCCTCCATCCATGAAATTGCTCGCAGCGGCGTAAATGTAGTAGGGTTCGACCTAGTAGAAGTAGCCCCTATATACGATCATTCCGAAATGACAGTCAACACAGCAGCAAAATTACTTAGAGAGATGATTTTAGGCTGGGTGAAATAACAGTTCATATACAAGTTCCTCTAAGTTCTGCGCCGAAAGCTTGCGACAGGCGCAAACACAGCAGCAAAATTACTAAGAGAAATGATTTTAGGCTGGGTGGAATAACAAAATAGTATAAAAAACATAGAAAATTTCTTTACATTTTCTATGCTTTTTTTTATGTTTAAATCGACAGAAATTTCCTGCAAAAATAATATTTACTATAGAGGTGCACTAGATGAGTTTAGAATTTGAAAAAGAAAATTTCGATCGACTATTCGAAGAAGCCTTTGAACAAAAATCTGAAGAAATAAATGAACAACTCAACAGAAAAATCTTAATATCCATGGTAGGGGATGTGAATTCAGGGAAATCGTCCACTATAAATAAATTAATGGATAAAGACTTGGCTAGTGTTGGTGCTCAACCAGGTGAAACAGTTCAAATCCAAAAATATGCCTATAAAGAAAATATCGTTTTTGTAGATACGCCTGGCCTGGATGATGTAGTAGAAGAAAACTCAGAGGTCACAATTAAATATTATCAACAGTCAGATGTTGTCCTATTCTTTTTAAATGCTGCCGGTACAGTCTTATCTGATAATGAATTAAAAAACTTTAGGAAAATCGAAAAGATTACAAGCGATATTATCATTGTCCTAAACAAAATTGATGCAGCAGATGATGTGCCGAACTTAGTAAAATATATAGAAGAGCATACCAATTACAACCACCCAGTAGTACCTATTTCCTCGAGAACCGGGGAGAACATAGGAATGTTGCAATCAAAATTGTTGGAAGTCCTGGAAAAAAAGTCCAAAGATGTCCTTATGGCACAAAATTTAAAAGATAAAAGTTCAATTGCGAATAAGTGGATTTTGGCTGCTGGTGCCTCTTCAGCGGCTGTTGGGGCATCGCCAATACCAGGCTCGGATTTTATTCCATTAACAGGAATACAAGTAGGATTGATGATTAAACTTTCTACACTTTATGAAAAACCTGTATCAAAAGAAAATGCCAAAGAACTAATCATCGCTACGGTTGTTGGAAATATCGGGAAGACGATTTTCCGCCAAATTGTGAAATTTATCCCCGCTGCCGGTTCGATCGTTGGTGCAAGTGTAGCGGGTGCTACTACAGTCGCATTAGGTTATGCTGTAAAATACATGCATGAGCATAATATAGAATTAAAAGCAGAACAATTAAAATCTATTTATGAGATGTTCCTGAAAAAAGAAAAAGACAATCCAAGTATTTAATTTTCAATCCAAAGGCATAGGTGCTTTTGGATTTTTTTATAATTTCCTCATAGTTATGGTATGATTGAACTTTGATTAGGCTTTAATATATAATATAAAGGTTATAGTAATGAGAGTCTGGAGTGACCACAGTATGAATAATGCTGAAACGAAAGTGAAAATAAAATTGAATTCCACAATTCTTCCGATTGATGGAGATAAAGAAAACTACGAAATGTGGTTAGACGGTTCATTAGTAAAAAAATCCGGTAAAACCTATCTACGTTATGTAGAACAACTTGAGGAAAAAGAAATCCGTACAACAGTCAAAATGGGTAGCGAACAAGCCTTGATATTACGTGGTGGCGGCGTGAAAATGCGCCTGCCATTCAACACAATACAAGAAGAGATAGGGGAATACGATTCACAGTTTGGATCATTGCCAATCGTAACGAAAACCCGACATTTATCCTATGATTATAAAGAAGGCCAAATCCTGAGTGGAAAATTTAACGTCCAGTACGATCTCATTTTAAGCGGTCAAGCTGTTGGAAAATATACATTGGAAATACACTATTCGGAGGTACAATAATGAATGCAGTAGAACAATTGCAACAAGCAATTAAAGACGCCTTGCAAGCGGCAGTTGAAAAATCAGGTTTAGTAGAAGCAGGGACACACCTGAATATCCATTTAGAAACACCTAAGGATAAAGCGAATGGTGACTTTGCGACGAACCTAGCAATGCAGTTAACAAAGTTAGCCAAAAAACCACCACGCGCCATTGCAGAAAGCATTTTAGAAAACATTGAAACAGAGGGCACTGAAATTGAAAAATTAGAAATTGCCGGCCCAGGCTTTATTAACATTACGGTGCGTAAAGCATTCCTTGCCGATGTTGTAAAAGCAGTAAAAGAACAAGGTGAAAACTATGGTCGCTCTACAGCTGGCAATGGCGAAAAAGTCCAAGTCGAGTTTGTATCAGCAAACCCAACAGGTGACCTGCACTTAGGACATGCTCGTGGGGCTGCATTCGGTGATTCATTATGTAACGTATTAGACTTTGCAGGGTTTGACGTATCCCGCGAATATTATATCAACGATGCGGGTAATCAAATTAACAATCTGGCTCATTCATTGGAAGCTCGCTACAAACAGGCTTTAGGAATGGATGCAGCTATGCCGGAAGACGGCTACCATGGTCAAGATATTATTACGATTGCTGGTAAATTAGCTGATGAATTCGGAGGAGCAATCCTTGAAAAGTCAGATGAGGAACGCTTCGAATTCTTCCGTGAGCATGGGTTGAAATTAGAATTGGACAAATTAAAAAATGACCTAGCAAACTTCCGTGTGAATTTTGATGTTTGGTATTCAGAAACATCTTTATACAAGAACGGCAAAATCGAAGTAGCTTTAAACAAACTAAAAGAAAACGGTCATGTGTTTGAAGAAGAGGGAGCAACTTGGTTCCGTTCAACTACATTCGGTGACGATAAAGACCGTGTATTAATTAAATCAGAGGGTTCATTCACTTATTTAACGCCGGACATTGCATACCATGAAGATAAAATTCAACGCGGCTTTGAAAAGCTAATCAATATCTGGGGTGCCGACCACCACGGCTATATTCCACGTATGAAGGCAGCAATTCAAGCACTTGGATACGACCGAGATAAATTAGAAGTAGAAGTTATCCAAATGGTGCAGCTTTATAAAAACGGTGAAAAATACAAAATGAGTAAACGTACCGGGAATGCTGTTACGATGCGTGATTTAGTTGAAGAAGTGGGCTTGGATGCAGTACGTTACTACTTTGTAAAAACTGCTTGTGATTCACATATGGACTTCGACTTAGACTTGGCAGTATCACAATCAAATGAAAACCCTGTTTACTATGCACAATATGCTCATGCACGTATTTGCTCAATTATCCGTTCTGCAGATGAGCAAGGATTCAAGACTTCATTAGATCATCTAGATTTATTAACGGCAGAAAAAGAAGAGGACGTACTGAAAAAAGTAGGTGCATTCCCTCAAGTAGTAGCAGAGGCGGCAAAACACCGTACACCACACCGTGTTGCCAACTACATTCAAGACTTGGCAGCTGCATTCCACAGCTTCTACAACGCTGAAAAAGTGCTTAACCCTGATAACAAAGAGTTAACTGAAGCACGTCTGGCATTAATCAACGCCGTTCGTGTGACACTAGCAAACGCATTACGTTTAATCGGAGTAGCAGCTCCTGAAAAAATGTAATAATATGTGATTTCAATTAAACCAGTCCCTTAGAAAATAGGGGGCTGGTTTTTTCTTGAGAGTATTTAAAGAGGGGGCTAAACAGTGAGTTAGTAAGAGTAACGCGTAGCTTTTCAATTCTTAGGTTGATGAATGCCGCTCCATTAAATCTAGTACGTTTCTATACGCACAAATGTGGATATATAGAAACTGACTATCTTTCAACCTATTTCCGAGGGACCTAGTTTCATAGGAAAAGGTATGATAAGGTTTGCATAGACTGCTAAAGGAGATGAACCTTATGAATAAAAAGTATACTGCGTACTTAGCTACCATTGCTGCAGCGGCAGTCATATCGGTTCCGGCAGCCGATGCAAAATCATTGGATTTTTCGGATTTATCGCCAACAAACTCGCATTTTGAAGCCATTCAAGCATTATATAATCGAGGGGTGCTCAATGGTTTTCCTGATGGGACTTTTAAACCGAATCAATTATTAACAAGAGAACAAGCAGCAATTATATTAACAAAAGCTTTAAACATTGATGCTTCCTCTTATACAAAACAGATTTTTGCCGACGTGGATTCAACTTCACCATCTTTTAAGGAAATTAATGCTTTATATGAACGAGGAGTAATTAGAGGTTATCAGGATCATACCTTTAAACCGGGAAAATCATTAACAAGAGCCGAAATGGCAATCATCCTTGTAAATGCGTTTGAAATCCGGCTTCCTTCTACTATCACATATCCTTTTAAAGATGTTAGTTCATCGTCCGGGTTCCGTCATTATATACAAGCGTTATATAATGCTCGCGTTACAACAGGAACAAGCACGACAACATTTTCGCCCAATGAACCCGTGAAAAGAGCTGAAATGGCCTCTTTTGTTGTACGAGCCGAATCGTATGACCAAGCACCGGATGTTGAAAATGGTTTCGCCCAACAAGTTGTAGAATATACGAATAAAGAAAGGGCGAAATACGGATTGCAACCATTGGAAATCTATCAACCAATAATGAATTCAGCGCAAATTAAATCGGATGATATGTCCAAAAATAATTATTTTAGTCACAATAGTCCTACCTATGGCACGCCATTTGAATTAATGACATCTCTTGGTATTTCATACAGAGCTGCCGGTGAAAATATTGCGAAGGGGCAACGGACAGCACAGGAAGTTGTAGAAGCCTGGATGAATTCCGAGGGCCATCGAGCCAATATATTAAACTCCAACTTTACTCATATCGGGGTAGGATACGCGCAGAACGGGAATTATTGGACGCAACAATTTATTCGTCCATAGGCTAAGATTTCTATATTTATATTTCATTGAAGAGAGCTATTATTGCTCTCTTTTTTTTGAACGCTCGCATGTATCGAGCTGCTTGTATTCGAGTTCGATGTTTTCACATGAACACATAGATATTATGAAGAAATTGGTTTGCTTCGTCCCCGTATAGATGGTATTAAAAAAGTAATGCGCCATAATATAGTTGGTTTAATAGAAAATTGGTAAATAACGGAATCGTTCATGCTAAAGTTTTATACATCCTTTTCCAAAAATAAAGTATAATAGAAAGAAAGAAATTCAAAAGTAGTAAAGGTCTTTTTGCAAGATTTGCAAAAAGAGTAAAAGGGAAGTTGGTGCAAATCCAACGCTGTCCCGCAACTGTAAATGGGAGTGGCCCTAAAATCCACTGTTGCAAGAGACTTGTAATGGGAAGGAAGGGAACACAATGACCATAAGCCAGGAGACCTGCCTTTATGAAAAAGAGATTCAAACCTTACGAGGATAAGGGGAGTACAAAACGTGTAATTTTTTTCAATTACTAAACCGTCTCCCTTTATGTCTAGGGAGACTTTTTATTTTGCTTCATAATGTGGCTGAATGATGCAAAAAATATACTTGGTAACACATAGGTGAAACAATGAACTACAAAATGGATACAACTTCTACTAAAAAATATAATAATGTAAAGAATAGTCTTGAGGTAACTTTGTGAAAAAAAGAATGCTGTTTGCTTATAGTTCATCGATCGTTATTTTATTGGCAAGCATTTGGCTCGGCGTTTCAATTGGTTCAGCAGATATCCCACTTTCAACCTTATGGGATAAGGAAACGAATCCAAGTGCTTACAGTATATTATGGGGCATTCGAATGCCCCGTGTAGTTTTGGCAGGTCTTGTTGGGGCTTCACTGGCAATTGCTGGGGCTGCGTTTCAGGGATTGCTTAAAAACCCTTTAGCTGATCCATATACACTTGGTATTTCTTCTGGTGCCTCTGTTGGAGCCGTTGCGACGATTTTCTTTGGTCTTTCGATACCTATCATAGGCGTATACACTCTGCCGTTGATTGGTATGGTGGGGGCATTCATTACGATGATTCTTGTATTATCCTTTGCAAGAATAATCGATCGCTCCATGAAAATGGAAACACTTATTTTGACAGGTGTTATTTTTAGTTCCTTTTTAGGGTCTTGTATTTCGTTAATGATTGCACTTACTGGACAACAGTTGCGTGAAATTACAAGTTGGCTTCTTGGGAGTGTATCCATGCGAGGATGGCCATATGTCCAAATGATTTTGCCGTTTGTCGTGATTGGAGTCATCCTTTTATGGCTCAATCGCCGCGAATTAAATGCCATGATGTATGGTGATGAACGGGCACAAGCTTTAGGAGTAAACGTAAAAAAGCGAAAGTATGCAATTCTTGCTGGAGGTTCGATGCTTACTGGAGCGGCAGTGGCGGTTTCGGGTACTATTGGGTTTGTTGGATTAGTTGTCCCACATATGACGCGCATGCTTTGGGGAACGGATCACCGCCATTTATTGACGTTATCATTCTTAAATGGTGCGAGTCTTTTGATACTTTGTGATCTCGTTTCAAGGACAATCATCACGCCCTCAGAATTACCGATTGGTGTCATTACATCCTTTATCGGGGCACCTGTCTTTTCGTATATCTTCTTTAAACAGCGAAGAAGTAGGGGGTGAAAATATGCTAAAGGTTCACAATATTTCAGGTGGTTATGGTGCAACACCAATCCTATCAGATATTTCATTTGAAGTGGAGAAAGGCAGGATGGTTGGGATATTAGGGCCGAACGGATGCGGAAAATCCACATTACTAAAGGTAATCAGTGGCATCATGAGTCCCACTTTTGGAACCGTCATTATAGATGGCGTGGATATAAATGATTATTCAACCCGCGAGTTAGCTAGAAAAATGACCATACTCCCGCAATTACATGCAACAGCGTTTTCAAGTACTGTTCGTGACACTGTATCGATTGGACGGTATCCACATCAATCGGGCTTTTTCTCAAGTTGGAGAGCTGAAGATGAACGTGCAGTAAAAAAAGCTATGCAGTTGACGGATATTGAAAAATATGAAAACCATTATTTGGAGTTTTTATCAGGTGGCGAACAGCAAAGAGTTTTCATCGCACAAGCTTTGGCACAGGCCTCAAGTTTACTGTTGCTTGATGAACCGACCAATCATCTCGATATTGCACATCAAAAGCAAATTTTAGATATGATACAGAGAGAAGTCACTGAAAATAAACTAACCGTAGTTTCCGTTTTCCACGATATTAACTTGGCGTCACTCTATTGTGATGAAATACTTTTAATGGAAAATGGAAAAGTGAAAGCTTTCGGTGCTCCACATGAGGTATTACTCGAAGAGCAAATTAAGGATGTTTATAATACCCGGATTTCGATACAAGCACATCCAGAGCAACCAAAGCCACAAATGACCATTTTACCGGAATTGCAGAATCAGTCTGAAGAGAAAGTGGTAAAATTGGATCAAATAAAAATTAAACAGGAATATGTTGAATTTAAATCCCATTATCCTTTAAGAGTGCTATCTTCAGCGGTACATAACGCAGGGATGGGATGGTATGCGAACTTCATGAACCGGACAGTACAACCCGATTATGATATTGAACATGTTAAAGAAGAATATCTCCAGTACTTAGTCAGTAAAGGCTTTTCACCAACAAATACGGTCGGCATGATGACTGCTGTTGATACGAAAAAGGCTGTTATAAAGAAATATGAGATGCCCTTTGGCGAAGTATTCGTTGTAGTAACGGCGGGGGTCGGGAATGCAATCGATGTTTCCCAAAGCTATAAACGCAACAACTTCTTTCAAGTAGGAACGATTAATACATGGGTAATCATTAATGGCAAATTATCCGATGAAGCCTTTGTGCAAGCAATGATGACAGCAACAGAAAGCAAGTCGAAGGCATTGCACCATGAAGAGGTGTATGATTATATTTCGAACACACTTGCGACCGGTACGCCAACAGATAGTCTACTCATTGCTGCAACGCAACAAGGGGAGTTCATGCAATACGGTGGTCCCATTACAGAGGTAGGTCAAGTAATTGGGAGAGGTGTTTTTGAGGCGACCGTAGAAGCAATTCAAATTTATCGAAAAGGGGACAGATAATATGAAACTTTACACAAAAACAGGGGATAAAGGCAAAACAAGCTTAATGGGTGGGCGCGTTAGTAAGGATGATTTGCGAGTAGAGGCATACGGCACAATTGATGAACTAAATTCTTTTATCGGCAAGGCTGTAACCGAATTAGATCCAGCAGTGTTCAAGGATCTACTAGAAGACCTTGAAACTATTCAGCATGAGCTATTCGATTGCGGTGGCGATTTAGCGAATGTCATGAAGGAAAGAAAATATACATTGCAAGAATCGTCTATTGACGCATTGGAAAAAAGAATCGATTCCCTGTCAGATGAAGCCCCGCCATTAAAGAGATTTATATTGCCGGGTGGTACGCCTGCAGCTGCAACGCTTCATATTGCTCGGACTGTAACACGGAGAGCTGAACGACGGACTGTTACATTAATGAACGAAGTTGAAGATGTTCCAGCCATTGTACAAAAATATTTAAATCGCTTATCTGATTATTTCTTCGCTGCCGCTCGTGTCATAAACTTCCGTTCGAACGTTAAGGATATCGAGTACATTCGTGGCGGGGATGTATTTAAATAAAAATGAGAAAACAATCCTAAGAAACAGGATTGTTTTTTTATTACCTAATAATCTTTTTTCCGATTGAATGAGCGATCAATAATACAGGAACCAGCAACAAAATAAATGGCAAGCAAATAAAAATTAACTTCCAAGTAATGATGTCATATTTTAGTAATGTCCCATACAAAAGTAGACTGTATGGAATGAGCAGGATTACTGAAGTAAAGGAACCGGGAGTATAGGTTCTCAAAAAAATAGATTGACCGATGTGCATAAAAGCGTGAAGGAAAAAGGTTAATGTTACTACAGCAAAAAATGCGATACTTCCAAAAGGTTTTTCATGTAAATATTGATTTGCCATGATTGTTGAACTACTTACAAATAAGAAAATAATCAGGACAGCGACAGAAAATTGCGCAGTTGACATAGAAAGCTGATTGATAATGCCAGCTGCAACTTTTTTCGGTAATTTTTTATAAAGCAGGGAAGAATTTTTTTGAATCCATTTTTCTGCGAAGATAATCTCCTCAAAATCATGAAACATAAAGATAATAGGAAAAAGCCAAATTAACGTTTGTACCTCAAACCAGCCACCCATATTTACACTCCTAATTATAAAATTAAACAGTTGTATTTCCATTTCGTATTGTTTGTTTTACTTATATGAAGAGAGGATGCGCATTGTAGCGAAAAAATACATTATTAACAAACTATCAACATTTTATTAGAAATATTCAAACAATACGTTGACTGAATGCTCATTCATATTTACAATAGACATAAAACCGAGGGTTCTTGAATTTACTAATATTATAGAATATTTTAAGACTTCTCAAAAATCATTTCAAACAAAGGGGAAAATAAGGCAAAAGGGGGAGAAGAAATGAATGGATTGCTTATAGCGAATTGGGTGTTATTTGGAGCAGTTGTCTTATACGCATTAGGATTATTCTTTTATTTAGTGAAAACACGTTATGAATTTATTCAACTTGGCAGAAAAGAAGAGTTTGAGTTAAAGCTGAAAGAACGTCTTGGAGATTTAGCAGAAAAAGTTTTTGGACAATCCAAGCTATTAAAAGATAAAAAGATGGGCTTAGTACATGTCGCCTTTTTCTACGGATTTTTGTTAGTTCAATTAGGGGCGATAGATTTAATTTGGAAGGGACTAGCCCCGGATTCACATTTGCCGCTTGGTGGATTATATCCTGTATTTACTTTCTTCCAGGAAATTGTCGTATTAGTTATATTAGTAGCTGTGGCGGTCGCGTTTTACCGCCGTTATATGGAAAAGCTTGTTCGACTTAAACGAGGTTTTAAAAATGGTTTAGTCTATTTGTTTTTAGGTGTTTTAATGTTTGCTACTTTAATAGGCAACGGAATGGCGCTTATATGGCATGGACATGCTTTCACGCTAGCTGAACCAGTTGCATCGAGTATTGCTTGGGCTTTCCAATGGATGTCGCCAACAGCAGCAGCGGTCGTATTTTTTGTCATGTGGTGGGCACATTTGGCAGCATTGTTAGCATTCCTTGTTTATATTCCACAAGGAAAGCACTTCCACTTAATAACGGGTACGATCAATGCCGTTGTAAACAGGCAAGATCGTATTGGAACACTTCGTCCCATCGACTTTGCTGCATTAGAAGAAGCTGAGGATGAAGCCGATATGCCAGCTCTTGGTGTCGGTAAAATTACTGACTTCACTCAAAAGCAAATGCTCGATTTATATGCTTGTGTGGAATGTGGGCGCTGTACGAATATGTGTCCAGCAACAGGAACAGGGAAAATGCTTTCTCCTATGGACTTGATCGTTAAGCTGCGAGACCACTTAACATTTACAGGGGCGGTCACTACAAAGCAGAAGCCTTGGGTACCTGCTTTTGCATTTAGTAATACACAGGGCAATCAACTAGCGATGGCGGCTGGGGCAGAAGGTGCTGTTATTGAAGATATCTATAGTCCTTCGTTAATCGGGGATGTCATCACAGAAGAAGAGATCTGGGCATGTACAACTTGCCGTAATTGTGAAGACCAATGTCCAGTAATGAATGAGCATGTTGACAAAATTATAGACCTGCGTCGCTATTTAACAATGACTGAAGGGAAAGTTAATTCCGACGCACAGCGCGCCATGAATAATATTGAACGTCAAGGAAATCCTTGGGGCCTTAACCGTAAAGAAAAAGAAAACTGGCGTGAAATGGAGTCATCTATTTCGATTCCTACGGTGAAGGAAGCGAAGAAATCTGGTGAAGGTTTTGAGTATCTATTCTGGGTTGGTTCAATGGGGTCATTTGATAGCCGGTCCCAAAAAATCGCTCTATCCTTTGCCCGTTTAATGAATGAAGCAGGTGTGAAATTTGCGATTTTAGGAAATAAAGAGAAAAACTCTGGCGATACACCTCGCCGATTAGGAAATGAGTTTTTGTTCCAAGAGCTTGCTACAGCAAACATTGAGGAGTTCGTGAAAAATGACGTGACGAAAATTGTGACGATCGACCCTCATGCATACAACATCTTTAAAAATGAGTACAAGGATTTTGGATGGGAAGGGGAAGTGTACCATCATACCGAGTTACTATACGATTTGGTAAATGAAGGGAAGTTAACCTTGAATTATCGAGTAGAAGAAACAATTGTCTTCCATGATTCATGTTACTTAGGCCGCTACAATGATGTATATGATGCACCACGTGAAATACTGAAAGCCATTCCAGGAGTGAACCTCGTTGAGATGGAACGTAACCGTGAAAAAGCAATGTGCTGTGGAGCCGGTGGTGGCTTAATGTGGATGGAAGAACATGTAGGAAACCGCATCAATGTGGCACGAACAGAACAAGCATTAGCAACAAATGCATCCGTAATCTCTTCCGGCTGTCCGTACTGCTTAACAATGCTATCTGATGGAACAAAAGCAAAAGAAGTAGAAGAATCTGTTGGAACATATGACATCGCCGAACTATTGGAACGTTCTGTATTCGGTGAAAAAGTGGTTGAAGTGGTTGAGGAAGACGTAGTAGAAGTTTAAGTGTGAAATTGACTTTATTCGACAAGAAATGTGCATTTAATATGATATTAGCTCTTAAGACAGAAAAAATATTAATATCAGAAAAGTTGAAATTGATTATCAGTTCAATATTCTATAAAATATAGATAGATGTAAAAAGGGAGTTCTAAGTGGCTCCCCTTTTTATTAAATATAAACTGAGCGAGCGTTCAGTCGATACAATGTTGTCGATTATGTTGGAGCGCGATTGTAGTAGGAAGAAAGGAATTAGTTACAATCAACAACATTAGCGCCTTAAAAGGGAAGTTTAATACACTGTAAGAAAAACTCGAAAACAAAGGGGATGTAGATTTGAGTAGAACAGTTATTTTAGAAGGAGCAAGAACACCGTTTGGCAAGTTTGGGGGAACACTTTCGGCATTGACTGCAAGTGACTTGGGAGGAAATGCCATTAAAGCCGCATTAGAGAGAGCAAATGTTACAGCGGAAGAAGTGAATGAGGTCATCATGGGGACAGTGCTTCAAGCTGGGCAGGGACAAATTCCTTCACGGCAAGCTGCACAAAAAGCAGGAGTTCCTTATTCTGTAAAAACAGAGACCATTAATAAAGTATGTGCTTCTGGCTTGCGCAGTGTCACTTTAGCCGATCAGCTTATACGATTGGGAGATGAACAAGTGATTGTTGCAGGTGGCATGGAATCAATGTCCAATGCACCTTACTATTTACCAAATGGACGCTGGGGTCTTAGAATGGGCGATGCAAAATTAATAGATGGCATGGTGTATGATGGGTTATCCTGTGCATTCCATCCAAATAATGTGCACATGGGGACCTACGGAAATGAAACGGCCAATGCATTTGAACTTGCCAGAGAAACGCAGGATGAGTGGGCAGTAAGAAGTCATCAATTAGCAATCAAAGCGATGGAAGATGGGAAATTTGCAGAAGAAATTGCACCTATTGAAATTAAAGGAAGAAAAGGTGATGTTACGACAGTAGTGGAGGATGAAGCACCACGTAAAAACTCATCTTTGGAAGCGTTATCAAAACTAAAGCCTGCATTTGATAAAGATGGAACGATTACAGCCGGGAATGCACCAGGGATCAATGATGGAGCTTGTGCTCTTGTATTAATGAGTGAGGAAAGAGTAACCCTGGAAGGTCGCAAACCACTAGCTTATGTATTGGGGCATGCGGAAGTTGGCGTGGAACCTAAGGACTTTCCTCAGACACCAGGACTTGTGATTAACGAGTTGTTAAAGAAAACGAATAAATCCATTGAGGAAATCGACCTAATCGAAATCAATGAAGCCTTCGCTGCTGTGGCTCTTGTAAGCAATCAAATTGCAGGGATCGATTCTGAGAAAGTAAACGTAAATGGTGGCGCAGTTGCCCTCGGTCATCCAATTGGAGCATCAGGCGCGAGAATCATTTTAACATTAGCCTACGAGTTAAGACGCCGAGGTGGTGGCGTTGGTATAGCGGCAATTTGTTCAGGCGGTGGCCAAGGGGATGCCATACTGATTGAAGTACCGAAACCATAATTTCATAGTTTATTACGTTTCTAAAATCAAGTTCAAACATGTTCAAACAAAAGACAGGGGATGAGTGAGTAGTGACGATTCAAAAAATTATGGTTGTCGGTGCTGGACAAATGGGGTCAGGAATTGCTCAAGTCTGTGCACAAGCAGGCTTCGATGTAAAACTGAATGACATGAAGCAGGAGTTTTTCGATCGCGGGCTAGGGGTTATTACAAAAAATCTTGCTAGAGACGTAGAAAAAGGAAGAAAGACAGAAGAAGACAAAGAAGCGATATTGGGACGAATTACAATGTCACTTAGTTTGAAGGATGCATATGATGCAGATTTAGTCATTGAAGCGGCAACAGAAAATATGGATATTAAACAGTCGATCTTTAAAGAACTTGATGGCATCGCGCCAGAACATGCAATCTTAGCAACGAATACCTCATCTTTACCCATTACAGAAATCGCTGCTGTAACAAAACGTCCGGAACAAGTCATCGGCATGCATTTTATGAATCCTGTTCCAGTAATGAAGCTGGTTGAAATCATTCGTGGTCTTGCAACAAAGGATGAGGTTTACCAAGCTGTAGAAGAAATGACATTGAAATTATCAAAAACACCGGTAGAAGTGAATGATTTTCCTGGCTTTATCTCAAACCGTATTTTACTTCCAATGATTAATGAAGCGATTTATGCATTATATGAAGGGGTGGCGTCAAAAGAAGCCATTGATGATGTTATGAAGCTAGGAATGAATCATCCGATGGGGCCGTTGACGCTAGCTGATTTCATCGGCTTAGATACATGTCTTTCAATAATGGAAATCCTGCATGAAGGATTAGGTGATAGCAAATACCGGCCATGTCCGCTGCTTCGTAAATATGTGGCGGCTGGTTGGCTGGGAAGAAAAACGGGTCGTGGATTCTATGTGTACGAAGATTAACTAAGGGGGATTTCTATGCATCTAGTATTTACAGAAGAGCAAAACATGATGCGTGAGATGGTGCGTCAATTTGCCGAAAGTGAAATTACTCCATTTATAGACAACATGGAGCAGGGAGAGTTCCCGCATAAAGTCCTGAAAAAGATGGGAGAGCTTGGCCTGATGGGCATTACTGTTCCAGAAGAGTATGGTGGGGCTGGAATGGACTTTACTTCCTATATTCTAGCAATCAATGAACTTTCAAAAGTCAGTGCGGTAGTGGGAGTTATTCTTTCGGTCCATACTTCAGTTGGAACGAATCCAATTTTATATTTTGGGACAGAGGAACAAAAAAAGAGGTATGTACCAAAATTAGCGAGTGGCGAGTATCTAGGTGCGTTTTGCTTAACTGAGCCTGAAGCAGGGTCTGATGCAGGGGCATTAAAAACAAAGGCTGTCAAACAGGATGACCATTATATCCTAAACGGGTCGAAGGTGTTTATTACAAATGGTGGAGAAGCAGATGTTTATATTGTGTTTGCTTCAACAAATCCTGCTAGAGGATCCCGAGGAATCTCCGCGTTCATAGTAGAAAAGGATACACCAGGGTTTATTGTCGGCAAAGACGAGAAGAAAATGGGGCTTCATGGATCCAAAACGGTACAACTAACCTTTGAAAATATGAAAGTACCGGCAGAGAATTTATTGGGTACCGAAAATCAAGGATTTAAAATTGCCATGGCCAACTTAAATATAGGCAGAATTGGCATTTCCGCACAAAGCTTAGGGATTGCAGAAGCTGCATTAGAGGCGGCGACAAGCTATGCCAAAGAGCGGATTCAGTTTGGAAAGCCGATTGCTGTCAATCAAGGGGTAGGATTTAAATTAGGGGATATGGCGACAGCGGTAGAAGCAGCAAGGTTGCTGGTATATAGAGCAGCAAATCATCAATCTCTTGGCATACCATGCGGCAAGGAAGCATCGATGGCGAAATTGTTCGCTTCAAAAACTGCTGTTCAGGTTGCTACTGAAGCCATCCAAGTATATGGAGGATACGGGTATACAGAGGATTATCCAGTAGAACGGTATTTCCGGGACGCCAAAGTAACCGAAATTTACGAAGGCACAAGCGAAATACAAAAAATCGTAATAAGCAAAAACATCTAAGCAATTTAGTGCCAGGCACACAAACGACGTGCACATACAACGAAATAACGGGGGAATGGGAAAATGAATTTTCAGTTGTCTGAGGAGCATCAACAATTACGCGAGATGATTCGCGATTTTGCATTAAATGAGGTAGCACCCACGGCAGCAGAGCGGGATGAGGAAGAGCGCTTTGATCGTGACATCTGGGAAAAAATGGCCGAGTTAGGCTTGACGGGTATTCCGTGGCCAGAAGAGTATGGTGGAGCTGGTTTTGATTATTTAGCTTATGCAATTGCAGTAGAGGAGCTGTCTCGTGTATGTGCTTCAACAGGCGTAACGCTTTCTGCACATACCTCTTTAGCGGGTTGGCCAATTTACAAGTTTGGCAATGAAGAACAAAAGCAAAAATACCTTCGTCCAATGGCAGAAGGGAAAAAAATCGGTGCTTACGGCTTAACAGAACCCGGTTCTGGAAGTGATGCAGGTGGGATGAAAACGACTGCAAAACTAGATGGCGACGAGTATGTACTTAATGGCTCGAAAATTTTCATCACTAATGGGGGTATTGCTGATACTTATGTAGTGTTTGCTGTAACAGATCCGGACTCAAAGCATAAAGGCACGAGTGCATTTATCGTTGAATCAGGCTTCCCAGGGTTTGGTGTGGGGAAAAAAGAAAAGAAAATGGGGATTCGTTCCTCACCAACGACGGAAATCATCTTTGATAACTGCCGTGTTCCTAAAGAAAATCTTCTAGGAAGTGAAGGAGAGGGCTTTATCATCGCCATGAAAACATTGGATGGAGGAAGAAATGGCATTGCTGCTCAAGCAGTGGGAATTGCTCAAGGTGCATTAGATGCAGCGACAGAATATGCAAAAGAGCGTGTTCAATTTGGTAAACCAATTGTTGCAAACCAAGGAGTTTCCTTTAAGCTGGCAGATATGGCAACAGCAATCGAAGCTTCTAGATTATTAACTTACAATGCGGCCTGGCTAGAATCGAATAATCTTCCATATGGGAAAGAATCGGCAATGGCAAAACTAATGGCAGGTGACACTGCAATGTCTGTCACAACTGAGGCAGTTCAAGTATTTGGCGGCTATGGCTATACAAAAGAATATCCTGTAGAGCGCTATATGCGTGATGCAAAAATTACCCAAATCTACGAAGGGACACAAGAGATTCAGCGACTAGTAATCTCTCGTATGATCACAAAGTAATCAATGACAGAGAGAAATGAGAAAATTCTCGTCAAATCATCTATAAAAGATGAAGGTCTCATTGAAATTCGAAGAAGGCAAATTGTTGATGGAGCGATGAAACTTTTCAAAGAAAAAGGCTTTCATCGTGCCACAACAAGAGAAATAGCCAAAGCTGCCGGATTTAGCATCGGGACTTTGTATGAATATATTCGTACAAAGGAAGATGTCCTCTATTTAGTTTGCGACAATATTTACCACCAAGTGATACAGCGACTATCTCATATTTCTACAAGCTCTGGAACCATTGAAGAGCTCAAGGAAGCCATTAAACAATACTTTTTACTGATTGATAGTATGGTAGATGAGTTCACCATCATGTATCAGGAAACAAAAACTTTGCCAAAAGATGCGCAAAGCTACGTATTAACCAAAGAATTAGAGATGGTCGCCCTTTTCGAAAAAATATTAAAAGCATGCGTTCAATCAGGGAGTTTAAAGGTTACGGACAAGGAGGTTTTTCTGGCTGCAAACCATATCGTTGTTCAAGGGCAAGCTTGGGCGTTCCGGAGATGGGCGCTACATAAGCATTTCACTATAAAAGACTACACAGTTGCCCAAACAAAGATGTGCTTGTCCGGAATCCTGCATTTTAAAGAGTAATACAGTCTGCACCGCCAAAAGCATACGTTAGTACGTTGCATGAAGCGGTGTTTTAGTTAGCGTCAAGGGTTAGAGTTATATCAAATGGGGATGGAAACTTATTATCCGGACGTTACTTAAACAAACACGTTCTTGAAAGGGGTACTAGTATGGTTAATATCAAGCAAGCTGACGATACCACAAAAAAGGGGGTATATCGTCCAAAGCACCATGTGCGTTTTGTAACCGCATCGAGTTTATTTGACGGGCATGATGTTTCGGTGAATATTATGCGCCGAATTCTACAGGCGAGTGGTGTAGAGGTTATTCACCTTGGCCATAATCGCTCAGTAGAAGAAGTAGTCAACGCAGCCATACAAGAAGATGCACAAGCGGTAGCCATTTCCTCCTATCAAGGTGGACACATGGAGTACTTTAAATACATGTATGACCTTTTATCTGAAAAGGGTGCACCCCATATTAGAATCTACGGTGGCGGTGGCGGAGTTATTCTGCCGAGAGAAATCAAAGAGCTTCATGATTATGGCATTGCTGGTATTTTCTCACCTGAGGACGGGATGCAGCTTGGTTTACAAGGCATGATTAATAAACAAATCGAGGAATCCGACTTCTCAACGTTGAAAGGGAATTATATTGAACTGCTCGAAAAGCTCTCTCCTGATCGGCCTGAAATACTGGCGAACTTAATTACTGCTGCTGAGCTCGGTGGGGACGGTCAAACGGTTCATCTAATCGAAGAAGCGAAGAAAAGAACGAAAAATACGCCAGTATTAGGGATTACGGGTACGGGGGGCGCAGGGAAATCTTCTTTAACCGATGAATTAATTCGCCGATTTTTACGTGAATTTCCGGACAAAAAAATGGCTATCGTGTCGGTGGATCCAACGAAGCAAAAAACTGGTGGCGCTTTGTTGGGAGATCGAATTCGCATGAATGCCATTTTTGATCAGCGTGTCTTTATGCGGAGTTTAGCGACACGCGGTTCAAGAACAGAGCTATCCGCGTCAATTGGTGATGTACTGGATATTGTGAAGGCAGCCGGTTTTGATCTCATCATCGTAGAAACAAGCGGTATCGGGCAAGGGGATGCCGAAATCACAAAATATACAGACCTTTCGATGTACGTGATGACGAGTGAGTTTGGTGCGCCAACTCAGCTTGAAAAAATCGACATGATTGATTACGCCGATTTAATTGTCATCAATAAATTTGAACGCAAAGGCTCCGAGGATGCACTTCGTCAAGTCCAGAAGCAATATCAACGTTCACATGAGTTGTGGTCTGTGAATTTGGATAAAATGCCGGTCTACGGCACGATTGCCAGCCAATTCAATGATAAAGGAACGAATTCCTTGTTTGCTGCACTGGTTTCTAAAATTAACGAAAAGTTTAGCTTTGAATGGAAAACTTCCTATGATTTATTTGTGAAAACGCAAAAACAAGATGTTATTATCCCAAATAATCGTCGGTACTATTTACGAGAAATTGCGGATACGGTTCGGAATTATCACAAAAACGCTTCGCAACAGGTGGAATTAGCACGAAAGCTTTACCAACTCGAAGGAACAATCCAGCAAATACTTGAAAAAACACCTGAGGATGTTTTAGTAAAATCACTGGAATCCCTGGCAGATGCTGTTAAGGGGGAGTTATCAGCTGAATCAAAACGAATCCTTCAGAACTGGGAAAAAATCAAAGAATCCTATGCGAGTGATGAATTTGTAACGAAAGTAAGAGATAAAGAAATTCGAACAATATTAAAAACGACATCCTTATCGGGAACAAAAATTCCAAAAGTAGCACTGCCAAAGTACAAGGACTATGGTGAAATATTACGATGGGTTTATGCGGAGAATGTTCCAGGAGAATTCCCTTATACAGCAGGTGTATTTCCATTTAAGAGAGAAGGGGAAGACCCGAAACGACAATTTGCCGGAGAGGGAACACCGGAAAGAACCAATAAACGATTCCATTATTTATCAAAAGATGATGATGCCAAGCGGCTATCCACAGCCTTTGACTCGGTTACTTTATATGGCGAGGACCCAGATTATCGTCCAGATATTTACGGGAAGGTCGGGGAATCCGGCGTAAGCATATGTACTTTAGATGATATGAAAAAGTTATATGCTGGCTTTGATTTATGTGCACCTTCTACATCGGTTTCGATGACGATTAACGGCCCTGCACCGATTATTTTGGCGATGTTTATGAATACCGCGATTGATCAACAGGTTCGAAAAAGAGAAGATGAACTAGGTCGGAAGCTTACATTAGAAGAGTTTACTGAAGTACGGGAAAAAACACTGCAAGTTGTGCGCGGAACTGTACAGGCAGATATTTTAAAAGAAGATCAAGGTCAAAATACTTGTATTTTCTCAACAGAATTTGCTCTTCGTATGATGGGGGACATCCAGGCATACTTTATCGACCACAAAGTACGCAACTATTACTCGGTATCCATTTCGGGCTATCATATCGCGGAGGCAGGGGCAAACCCGATATCGCAACTAGCCTTTACATTAGCGAATGGCTTTACGTATGTTGAGTATTATTTAAGCAGAGGCATGAATATTGATGATTTTGCACCGAATCTTTCATTCTTCTTCTCTAACGGACTAGACCCTGAATATACAGTCATTGGACGGGTAGCCCGCAGAATTTGGTCTACTGTCATGCGAGATAAATACAAAGCAAATGATCGATCTCAAAAGCTAAAGTATCATGTTCAAACATCAGGTCGTTCATTGCACGCACAAGAAATTGATTTTAATGATATTCGTACTACTTTACAGGCATTGATGGCTTTGCAGGATAACTGTAATTCACTTCATACTAATGCTTATGACGAGGCAATTACAACACCAACGGAAGAGTCGGTAAGACGTGCGATGGCGATTCAAATGATCATTACAAAAGAGCATGGCTTATCAAAAAATGAAAATCCGCTGCAAGGTTCATTCATTGTGGAAGAACTGACAGATTTAGTTGAAAACGCAGTACTTGAAGAATTTGAGCGAATGAATGATCGCGGTGGAGTACTTGGGGCTATGGAAACCCAGTATCAACGTGGGAAAATCCAGGAAGAATCGATGTATTATGAACATCTCAAGCATTCCGGCGAGCTGCCAATCATTGGGGTCAATACGTATTTAAATCCGAATCCGCCCTCAGCTGAAAGCATTAATAGTATGGAAATAGCCCGTGCTTCAAAAGAGGAAAAAGAATTGCAAATTCATAATCTGCAAGCTTTCCAAACACGCCACCAAACAGAGTGTGAAGCTTCCCTAAATAAGCTTAAAGAAGTAGCCCTTACGGGTGGAAATATATTTGAACAGCTAATGGAAACAGTTCAAGTAGCAAGTCTTGGCCAAATTACAAGAGCCCTTTATGAGGTCGGAGGACAATACAGAAGAAATATGTAAGCACAATGCGCTTGCTTTTGTTGTCAAAAGCGGGCGTTTTTTTATGGGACTTCTCAATGTGTAGAAAGGGCAATTTAAATTAGAAGACGAAGGGAAACTACGTAGCTTCAAAGTTTCTCCAAAGGGTTCAAAGATTTAAAATTATGGTACAAAAATTTCACTTGCTGTGTGGGTGGTTTTTGAATAAAATGGCGAAAGAAATGGTATCATTTAGGAGGTATCCATTCCTTAAGTATGAGATAATTTGCTAAATAGTTATTTTATAAAAAATAGTTCCAATTGTGGATATAAAAACTAGTACTATTTTTCCGAATTTAGCTATAATAGATGGGACAGAAGGGAAGGATTTCAATTGCTGAAACAATACTTACATTACATAATCATACTGGCGTGTCTGATTGTCACCTTCTTTTTGTATGATAAGCAATTAGGTTCTGTTCCACTACTGATATTATCGGCTTTTTTATTTTATTTAGGAATAAAGGAAATATATAAAATAAAAAAGAGTAAATGAAACTAGCATAGTGTATAGCACTTTGTATATAATGGATATTATGTTTAAGATATGTATTATCTTTGTTTACAGATAAGTTGGGAAACCATTCTTATCTGCATAGGTGCAGCTAGAGCTTTTTCGAGGGGCTTTACTGTAAGCAAATTTTTCTATTGTAGTTTACTACAACAATAGAAATAGTGATAGAGAAAGATGTATCACATAGTGCAAATGTTTTTGAACAAAAATAATGCTACTTATTGTACTGATAGAAAGGACGTGCACGAGTTGGAAATTCGTGAAATGACAAAAGAACAATTAGCAGAAGAATCGTTAATTGACTTAGCCTACGCAATTTTAGAAGAAAAAAAATCACCTATTGGGTTCCAAGACTTGTTAAAAGAAATTCAAAATTTAAATGGTTTATCAGATGCTGAAATCCAAGACAGACTGGTACAATTTTATACAGATATGAATATCGATGGACGCTTCCTTTTAAACCATGAAAATGGATGGGGACTTCGTGAGTGGTATAAAGTTGAAACGATTGAAGAAGAAACAGCGCCAACAGTTAAAGCGCGCAAACGTAAATCAAAAGCAGCAGCAGATGATGAAGAAGATTTAATTGTCGATGAAGACGATCTTGTATTTGAAGAAGACTTCGATGAATTTGTGGATGAAGAAATAGACGACGAAGAAGAAGAAGAAGATTTGGACTTTGTTGAAGAAGAAATCGACAGCATCGATGAAGTTGACGCGGACATTGACGATGATCTTATCGAAGAAGAAGATGGATTCATCATTGATGACGAAGAATCAGAAGATGAAGAAGAAGACGACGAAGATTTAGATGAAGAGCTAGAAAAATAAGTCTATGTTTTATGACGTGTAGGTAGGGGCAAAATTGACCCTATCTACACTTTTTTAGTTTTATGTGAAGGCGCTGCGAGTTGATGCCAAGCGGATTTGTCGCATTGAAACGTTAGGGAGACAAACCAATCATTTAGCTAAATGGATTAGTCACAATTGTAACGTTAATGGGACATACCGATTACGCAGTCAAAAAATTTGTCACTATCAGAGCGATAAGGGGACATACCAACCACGTAGCCAATCCGATATGTCGCAATTCAAATTTAACTCTGTCCCAAAAAGCCAGTCATTTGATAATGTTATCAATAATCACATTGCAAATTATTATTTAATCCTTCTACACTGGCAACCAAACCTCGCCTCGCAAAAAAATGCGACCTCCATGGAACGAATATTCATTTCGCTTAAATTAGCGAAATTATGCTATTCTCTATTAAAGGACTTGACTTCTTTTGACGTTCAATATAATCTTTTACTTGGGCTCCATTAGAGATGGAGAATGACCGTGAACCAATCACGCTCCCCCTGCAACCAATGCAGGAGGAGCGTTTTTTTGTTTTTCTAAGGTCTATAGTAAATACGAAAAACTCTCCAGATTTAGTTTGAAAACTTTAAGCAATCTATGCACAAATCATATTAATTCCATTCAAATTTTCATTTTTAAAGACTTGAAACTACTGAATTGGGAATGAATGATTTTGTACAGACTAATTAAAAGTTCTCAAGCTTTCTTATTTATAAATAGCAATGTAGGTATGAGGAGGAATTTGCAAATGACAAAGTATATTTTTGTAACTGGTGGGGTAGTTTCTTCACTTGGTAAAGGGATTGTCGCATCATCACTAGGACGACTATTAAAAAATCGTGGGTTACAAGTAACAATCCAAAAATTTGACCCATATTTAAATATTGATCCAGGTACAATGAGTCCGTATCAGCATGGTGAAGTGTTTGTTACTGATGATGGTGCTGAGGCTGATTTAGACTTAGGGCACTATGAACGATTCATTGATATTAACTTAGGTAAACATTCTACAGTAACTTCTGGCCGCGTCTACCAATCTGTTCTTGCGAAAGAACGCCGTGGCGACTATAACGGTAAAACTGTGCAAGTAATTCCTCATGTAACGAATGAAATAAAAGATCGCATCCAACGTGCCGGTCGCGAAACTAATGCGGATATTGTTATTACTGAAGTAGGTGGAACAGTAGGAGATATTGAATCTCTTCCATTCCTTGAAGCGATTCGCCAAATGAAAACGGACCTTGGCCACCACAATGTCATGTATGTTCACTGTACGTTAATTCCCTACATCGCCGCAGCTGGCGAGTTAAAAACAAAACCAACTCAGCACTCTGTAAAAGAATTACGTTCATTAGGCATTCAACCAAATATTATTGTCGTTCGTACAGAACAGCCTGTATCGGAAGAAATGAAAGATAAATTAGCTTTATTCTGTGACGTTAAACCACGTGATATTATTGAGTCTCGTGATGCAGAAACTCTATATGATATTCCTTTAAATTTACACGCTCAAGATTTCGATGACATTGTCCTTGAACATTTTAAAATCGAAGCACCAGAAGCGGATATGGCGGACTGGAAAGAGCTTGTAACGAAAGTGAAAAATCTTTCTCAAAAAACACGTATTGCTTTAGTTGGCAAATACGTTGAGTTGCAAGATGCTTACATCTCAGTTGTAGAAGCATTAAAACATGCTGGGTATGTATATGATTCGGATATCGAAGTGGATTGGATTAATGCAGAACATGTAAATCCAGAAAACGTTGATGAATTATTAAAAGATGCAGATGGAATTTTAGTACCGGGTGGTTTTGGTGATCGTGGTATTGAAGGGAAAATCTCTGCTATTAAATATGCGCGTGAAAATGATATTCCGTTCTTAGGAATTTGCTTAGGTATGCAACTAGCAACTATTGAATTTGCTCGTCACGTTCTTGGCCTTGAAGGTGCGCATTCTACTGAATTAAATAAAGAAACTCCTTATCCAATTATCGACTTCTTACCAGATCAAAATGATGAAGTTGATTTAGGCGGAACATTGCGTTTAGGTTTATATCCATGTAAGTTAGTTGAAGGTTCTCGTGCAGCTCAAGCTTATAATGATGAGTTAGTTTATGAGCGCCATCGTCATCGCTATGAATTCAACAATGAGTTCCGTGAAGCAATGGAAGCGGAAGGCCTTGTGTTCTCAGGGACAAGCCCTGATAATAAATTGGTTGAAATTATTGAGTTGCCAGAGAAACAATTCTTTGTGGCATGTCAATTCCATCCAGAACTAATCTCTCGTCCTCAACGTCCTCAACCATTATTCCGTGAATTCGTGGGTGCAGCATTCAATAACCGTTAATATTACAAGACTTTTTCCTATGTTGTGATGGGAAAAAGTCTTTTTCTATCAGGGAAACCAATATATTCCTGGAAAACTAAAAATTTACTATGTAAGGAAAAAGTTACAATCTATCAATTGCTATCTAAGTGAAGTATGATAATATTGGAAGATAATAAAACCTCTTTTCAAAGTAGAAAAGAGGTTAAGTATGAATTACAGCTCGTCGTCTTCAGAAACCATTTCGTCATAATATAATTTAATTGCTTCATATATAAATAATCCTGCCATTAGATAGGGCACTACGACACGCTCGCCTAATTTTGTTGGGTGAGGTAGGATTCCACCGCGAATTTTCATGGAGACATAAGTGTAGGCTAATTCACTCAATTCATTTGTATCACTTTTTGGTTCACTTGAAACAACAGAAAAAGGTATAAAGTTATCGTATAATTTTTTTGCTAGATTTAGAACTTCTGGGTTATCGCTTTTTGTTGTAAAAATACAAACTCGATCTGCTTCCGTAAGTTGAGTTGTTGGTGACCAACTTTTAAGGTTGATAAAGGGTTCTGCCCCGTGTAATGCATTTTCTTCCAGTGCCTGTAATTCATCATAGCAAGCAAAATAGATATTTCCCTGGCCGATACTAGCCTGAGCTAATAGTCGTGAAGTTTCTTCGATTGCTTCTTCTTCACTTTGTATAATTCTTTGAAATAATCCACTCATTTGAGTAGAAAGTATTTTAGACATAATTTCACCTCTCCATGTATTATAATTTTTTATTTAGTAAAAAGTAAATGTGAAGTTTTTGTAAAGAATTGAAAGGAATTATACAATTTTAATCGAAAAGTATGTTTAAAGAGATAGATATCGGGTATAGAACGGTTGGAAGAAAATAACATTTTAAAAAATAGCACGTTAAGGGGAAGTTTTTGTGAAAAAAATATTAATCGTGGATGATCAGAAAGGAATACGCCTTTTGTTAAATGAAGTCTTCTCTAGAGAAGGCTATCAAGTGCACCAAGCTGCAAATGGAGTGGAAGCGCTTAAGCTTATTGAGCGTGAGGCAATTGATTGTGTCATGTTAGATATGAAGATACCCGGAATGGATGGAATTGAAATCTTAAAAAGAATCCGTGAAAAGGATCTCCAGATGCCTGTGTTTATGATGACCGCATTTGAAGGAGACGATATTCTTGTGGAAGCGAATCAATTAGGTATTGCTAAGTACTTTAGAAAACCCTTTAATATACTCGAAGTGAGAGACGAAGTGAACACAGTATTAAACGGTTTACTCAGTTAATGGGTTTCCGTGTGTGAGGATTTTTTAATTTTAGAATAATGAATGATAACTGTAAAATATTAAATGCCTGCATCTGCCGCTAAGGCTTTCGATGCATTTTAGTCATGAAAAAATGTTTGCTGGCTGTTTAAGTGTTTTCAAATTAACAAATTACTTTTCCTGAAAATTTCATGTCTCTCAAGCTTTCGGTGCAGAAAACGATGTAGTCTCTTAGAACTTGAGTGACAAATTAGAAATAAACTTATTTATTGTAAATCAGTTTAATAAAGGATTTTGCGCTTGTCGCAAGCTTTCGGTGCAGAAAACGATGTAGTCTCACTTGAGAGACAAATTAGAAATAAACTTATTTATTGTAAATCAGTTTAATAAAGGATTTTGCGCCTGTCGCAAGCTTTCGGCGCAGAAAAGCATGCCGGCCAATACTTTATATCCATGAAAATTAGGTTAAATAAGAAATTTGCACCTGTCGCAAGCTTTCGGTGCAGAAAACGATGTAGTCTCACTTGAGAGACTACATCGTTTTTGCTATGATTAGTCTGGAATATTTATCTTATTAATTTTATTTGCTGTCCGAGGAGGATTTTCGTATATGCCATTAGTATCGATGAAAGAAATGTTAATTAAAGCGAAAAATGAGGGGTATGCTGTAGGGCAATTTAATATTAATAACCTTGAATTTACCCAAGCGATTTTACTTGCTGCTGAAGAAGAGAAGTCACCGGTAATCCTGGGTGTTTCTGAAGGTGCAGGAAAATATATGGGCGGTTTTATTGCAGTGGTTCAAATGGTAAAAGGGTTAATGGAAAGCTATAAAATTACTGTGCCTGTTGCGATTCATTTAGATCACGGTTCAAGTTTTGATAAATGTAAAGAGGCGGTAGATGCAGGGTTTACATCTGTTATGATTGATGCTTCTCATCATCCGTTCGAAGAAAATATAAAAATTACAAATGAAGTTGTTGAATACGCTCATTCCAAAGGTGTTTCTGTTGAGGCAGAGTTAGGTACTGTTGGTGGAGAAGAAGACGGTGTCATTGGCGGTATTATGTATGCAGATCCAGCAGAGTGTAAAGCTCTTGTAGACGCAACAAATATTGATTGTCTCGCACCTGCATTAGGCTCTGTACATGGTCCTTATAAAGGCGAGCCGAAATTAGGATTCGATGAAATGAAGCAAATTGGCGAAGAAACAGGAATGCCTCTAGTACTTCATGGTGGTACAGGTATTCCAGACGAGCAAATCAAGCGTGCCGTTTCTTTAGGTACTGCTAAAATCAACGTGAATACTGAAAATCAAATTTCTGCAACGAATGCGATTCGTGAAATTTTGGACTCTAATAAAACAGTTTACGATCCACGTAAATATTTAGGGCCTGCTCGTGATGCCATTAAAGAAACAGTTATTGAAAAAATGCGCGTTTTCGGAAGCTCCCAAAAAGCCTAAACTAGTATAAATACTAAATATAAATAAAATGGAAGCAGAATGGTTTATTTTACTTAGAGAAAATGATGACTATAATGTAACTAATAAGATGAACTGCTTTTCTATTTTATCTTCGTTATAACAATGGTAGATGATTAAGGGGTAACCATTTAACTTTACCACTGGAAGATAAAGTCTTGGCGTGTTGATGGAGTAGAGGTGAAAAGTACCGAAGTTATCCTAAAAGCGTTACATCCAGGGTAACTGCAGCACATACTAAAATTCCCAACGCAATTTTTGCCAAGACGTAAATGATATAATAATGATTTGCAGGAGAAGTGTTTGATTGTTTTCAATCGGCCTTCTCTTAGTTTGTTAATGGACACAACTTTAAAACATTGGAGGAAATTATAATGAAATTTTTTATCGATACAGCTAATTTTGAGGAAATTAAAGAAGCACATTCTTGGGGGATTTTATCTGGTGTTACAACAAACCCGTCATTAGTAGCAAAAGAGGAAAATGTTTCTTTTCATGACCGTTTACGTGAAATCTCGGAGTTGGTAAATGGATCTGTAAGTGGAGAAGTAATTTCACTGGATGCTGAAGGGATGATTAAAGAAGGTTTAGAACTAGCAGCGATTGCCCCAAATATTACAGTTAAACTACCAATGACTCCTGAAGGGCTAAAAGCTTGTAAATTCTTCTCGGAAAAAGGGATTAAAACAAATGTAACGCTTATTTTCAGTGCCAATCAAGCTTTAATAGCAGCTCGTGCTGGTGCAACATACGTATCACCATTTGTAGGGCGTTTAGATGATATTGGACAAAGCGGTGTCGAATTAATTGCAACGATTTCTGATCTTTTTGCTATCCACGGAATTGAAAGTGAAATAATTGCTGCATCTATCCGTCATCCTCAACATATTACAGATGTAGCTTTAGCAGGAGCTGACATTGCTACAACACCATTTAAAGTGTTGAAACAACTATTCCATCATCCATTAACAGACAAAGGGATTGAAGGTTTCTTAGCTGACTGGGAAAATCGTAAAAGCAAATAAACAATAGCTTCGTTACATTTTTCAGTTAAAAACTAAAGTAAGCCCAAGTATTCCCATTCAACATAATGAAGAATTGAAATACTATAGTAAGAAAAGAAAAAATTTTGAATTGTTTATAAATTCGGGCTTTAAATTGTGAAAATGGTAAATAATAAACATTAATACAAATAGAATTCATGCAGCCAAGTTGCCTGTATATGCAAAATGCAGCAAGAAAACTACTCGAGATTTAGTCTGCATCGTTCGAAGTGTAGACCTCTCGAGTTTCCACTACGTTAGCAACTAAAGTCTCTAGTCTTAATTGGGTTTCAACAAATTTATCTTGATTAAATGATAATTTCCTTGAGTATTTTATGGATAAGCAAAAGTTGTGTGTATTTGATAGAAAGTGAACGATCAGCAAACGAGTTAGACCATCATAAGTGAAACTTTCCAATCATAAGGGAGAACGGATATGGATGTTTATAAAATTAATGGCGGAAATCGTCTAAGAGGAACAGTAAAAGTCAGTGGAGCAAAAAATAGCGCGGTTGCATTAATCCCTGCATCTATCTTAGCTAATTCTTCGGTCACTATTGGAGGGATACCAGAAATTTCGGATGCTTGGACGCTAAAAGCATTATTGGAAGAACTTGGTGGCGAAGTTAATTTTAAAGATGGACAGATGATGATTGACCCGACGCAAATGCAAGCAATTCCGTTACCAAACGGAAATGTAAAGAAACTTCGTGCATCTTATTATTTAATGGGTGCAATGCTGGGACGTTTCAAAAAAGCGGTAATTGGATTGCCAGGTGGATGCTTCTTAGGTCCGCGCCCGATTGACCAACACATAAAAGGCTTTGAGGCACTTGGAGCAAAAGTAACAAATGAGCATGGTGCGATTTATCTTCGTGCTGAAGAATTAATTGGTGCCAAAATCTATTTGGATGTGGCAAGTGTTGGGGCAACGATTAACATTATGCTGGCAGCAGTAATGGCAAAGGGCCGTACTATTATTGAAAATGCTGCAAAGGAACCTGAAATTATTGATGTCGCGACACTATTAACGAATATGGGGGCGAACATCAAAGGAGCAGGTACGAGTGTAATTCGTATTGATGGTGTCGAAGAATTACAGGGTACAAAACATACGATTATTCCAGATCGAATTGAAGCTGCAACCTTTATGATTATGGCCGCAGCAATCGGTGATGGAGTAACTGTAGATAATGTGATTCCATTCCATCTCGAGGCTGTTACGGCGAAATTGCGAGAAATGGGTGTAAAGATAGAAGAAGGCGAAGAAAGCATGTACATTCATCGTTCAGATATTCTTCAATCCGTTGATTTAAAAACCCTTGTCTATCCTGGATTTCCCACTGACGTCCAACAACCACTATCGGTGTTAATGACCCAGGCAGTGGGTGCGTCAAAGGTTACGGATACAATCTATTCAGCTCGTTTTAAGCATATCGATGAACTTCGTCGAATGAATGCAAATGCAAGGGTAGAGGGGAATTCGGCAATCATTCAAGGACCTTCCAAATTACACGGTTCTACAGTGACTGCTACAGACTTGCGTGCAGGTGCTGCTCTTGTTCTAGCAGGGTTAATTGCCGAAGGAGAGACAGAAATACAGGATATTCATCATATCGAACGCGGATACAGTTCCCTGATAGAAAAACTTTGTGCCATTGGTGCTGATATCCGTCGTGAATCAATTACAACAAGTGCGATTAAAAGAGCGAAATAATATAAATAGAATTCATCCGTAACGGTTAACAAAATATGTTACAATAGATGGACATATAGTTCGGCAAAGAGTAGACTAATGCCGATATCGGGAGGCAAATGAAGAATGGAACGTAGTTTAACGATGGAAGTTGTACGCGTAACTGAAGCAGCAGCAATCGCTTCTGCTAAATGGATGGGACGCGGTTTAAAAGAGGAAGCAGATGATGCAGCAACAACAGCAATGCGAGCGTTATTTGATACAATTCCAATGTATGGTACTGTTGTCATTGGTGAAGGAGAAATGGATGAAGCACCGATGCTTTATATTGGTGAAGAACTTGGCCTTCGTAACGGTGGTCCACAAGTAGACATTGCAGTTGACCCTCTTGAAGGAACAAACATCGTAGCAAAAGGTACAAATGGAGCTATGACGGTACTAGCAATTGCAGATCGCGGAAATTTATTAAATGCTCCCGACATGTATATGGAAAAACTAGCAGTTGGTCCAGAAGCGGCAGGGAAAGTGAATATTACGGCTTCCGTTACAGAAAACCTGCACGCAGTAGCCAAAGCAAAAAACAAAGAGATTTCAGACGTAGTGGCCGTATTATTAGATCGTCCTCGTCACCAACATATTGTGGATGAAATCCGAGCAGCAGGTGCGCGCATTAAATTCATCCAGGATGGAGATGTTAGTGCAGCCATCAATACTGCTTTTGATGAGACTGGTATTGATATTATGTTTGGTACTGGTGGAGCTCCAGAGGGAGTAATATCAGCTGTTGCATTAAAATGCCTAGGCGGCGATTTCCAGGCAAGACTAATTCCAGAAGATGAAGGCCAAATTTTACGTTGCGAAAAAATGGGTATTGATGTAACGAAAGTGTTATACTTAGATGATCTCGTGAAAGGTGACGATGCGATATTTGCAGCAACAGCCGTTACTGATAGCGAACTTATGAAGGGCGTTCAATATAAAGGCGCATACTGTTTAACAAACTCCTTAGTAATGCGTGCGAAAACAGGAACTGTACGCTTCGTTGAAGGACGTCACAACATCGATAAAAAACCTGAATATGTAAAATAAAATAAATTACTTCAAACAAATGATGCCTGATAAACAATTCGGATGTACTTATGGATAACCACATACTATCCACATTTAATCTCCACTTCCAAAAATCAGGCATCTTCCTACTATTCTTTCTTACTTACTTAAACCCAACGGCAATACAACTTCAAATGATAGGAAAATGCGATAATGGCTGCATGTGCGCTATATCGGTGTTTTTCTGATGCTAATATTTAAATAACTATACTTTCAATTCAGTATAAAAATAGATGTAAAATATAAAAATGACTGGAGATATGCTATGTCGGCTTTAACTATATCGCAATTAGAAAATATGACGTTGAAAGAGTTATATTCTCTTGCACGTGATTACAAGATTTCTTACTATAGTAAATTAACAAAAAAAGAATTAATCTTTGCCATTTTAAAATCTCGCTCTGAACAAGAAGGATTCTTCTTCATGGAAGGTGTTCTTGAAATTGTAAATCAAGAAGGCTTTGGATTCTTGCGTCCTATCAACTATTCTCCTTCAAAAGAGGATATCTATATTTCAGCTTCACAAATTCGTCGTTTCGATCTTCGAAATGGGGACAAGGTATCAGGTAAGGTTCGACCTCCAAAGGAAAATGAACGTTATTATGGATTACTGCAAGTTGATGCAGTCAATGGGGAAGACCCTGAAGTTGCAAAAGAGCGTGTTCACTTCCCGGCATTAACACCACTGTATCCTGATCGTCATATTAAATTGGAAACAGAGACTAATAAAATGTCTACTCGTATCATGGACTTAGTAGCACCGGTTGGATTTGGACAGCGTGGATTGATTGTCGCTCCGCCAAAAGCAGGGAAAACTTCGCTTCTAAAAGAAGTGGCCAATTCGATTACAACGAATTATCCCGAGGCGGAGTTAATTGTCCTATTAATCGATGAACGTCCAGAAGAAGTGACGGATATTGAACGTTCTGTCAAAGCCGATGTTGTCAGCTCAACATTTGATGAAGTGCCGGAAAACCACGTAAAAGTAGCTGAACTTGTTTTAGAACGTGCTCGTCGTCTAGTAGAACACAAACGTGATGTGATTATCCTAATGGACTCTATCACACGTTTAGCTCGTGCTTACAATCTAGTAATTCCTCCAAGTGGACGAACTTTATCAGGTGGTATTGATCCAGCTGCCTTCCACAGACCTAAGCGCTTCTTTGGTTCTGCCCGAAATATTGAAGAGGGCGGTAGTTTAACAATTTTAGCAACAGCCCTAGTGGATACAGGTTCCCGTATGGATGAAGTAATCTATGAAGAATTCAAAGGAACAGGAAATTTAGAACTTCACTTGGATCGCCACTTAGCGGAACGCCGAATCTTCCCAGCACTTGATATTCGTCGCTCCGGAACACGTAAAGAAGAACTGCTTATTCCTTCTGAACAATTAGAGAAATTATGGGCAATTCGTAAAACGTTTTCAGATGCACCTGACTTTGCTGAGCGTTTCTTAAGAAAACTGCGTACGTCTAAATCGAACGAGGAATTTTTCGAAAAACTTAACAGTGATATGAAAAAAGCGACAAAAGGCAAAGGGTTAATCTAATTTTATTTTATTAATTTATTCATTAAAATTTACCATTAATCTTTTTTGTTGCGTTCGGATTTATTTCTTGCTATAATCTTTTAAGTATGAAACGTGTGCATATGTAACTGGCATATTCGGGTTACGTAAGGCACAGTTCGAATAACAACTCTGTTCCAGATGGTTCAGGGCGAGAGGAGAAACGAATATGAAACAAGGAATTCATCCAGATTACAAAACTGCAACAGTAACATGCTCTTGCGGTAACACATTCGAAACAGGATCAGTAAGAGAAAAAATTACTGTAGAGTTCTGTAACGAATGCCACCCATTCTATACTGGTCGCCAGAAGTTTGCTTCTGCTGACGGACGTGTGGATCGTTTCAACAAAAAATACGGAATCAAGTAAGACCGATAAAATGCCTGCCCAGTATCACACTGGCAGGCATTTTTTGTGTAATGAAATTTTAAGTACAATATGAAGTAAGTTTAAAGAAAATGACCTTCAAAAGAACGTTAAGCAGTGCAATACATCCGGAAAGTTTAGAATGGCAAACTATTGTGGCCTTAGCACGGGCACAAAAATACCACCTTTATTAGAATTTTTATTATAACTAAACTCTTTTAAAGTATTAATGAACTCAAATTGTAGACTTTCAAGGAATAATTGTAGAAACTGTGTAAAATGCGATATACTATGTACATAGAGGATATTTCAAATAAGTATGCCTTGAGTAAATCATCTCAAGGCACTTTTTCATGTGTTAGATATTGTTAACTAAGGAAAATGAGCACAACTTAGAAAGAGGTTAGTTGGAATGGCGCAATTATTTTTTAAACATGGGGCAATGAACAGCGGAAAATCTATTGAAATTCTAAAAGTTGCACATAACTATGAAGAACAAGATAAGCCAGTATTAATCTTTACTTCAGGCATCGATACAAGAGATGAAGTAGGATATGTATCAAGCCGTATTGGACTTAAGCGCCAGGCGATACCAGTATTCGATGATACGGATTTATTCCAATATGTAAAAAACTATCCACAACAGCTTTACTGCGTTTTGGTAGATGAAGTGCAATTTTTATCCAAAGAACATGTATTGCAATTAGCCAAAATAGTCGATCATTTAAAAATTCCGGTGATGGGCTTTGGTTTAAAAAATGACTTCCAAAATGAACTATTTGAAGGCAGCCGTTATATGCTCATTTATGCAGATAAAATTGAAGAGATGAAAACCATCTGTTGGTTCTGCCATAAAAAAGCAACGATGAATTTGCGTGTAGATGAGAATAAGAAGCCTGTTTACACAGGGGAGCAAATACACATCGGCGGGAATGATGCATATTATCCTGTGTGCCGCCAATGTCATGAAAATCCACCACTTTAAAGAATAACAATTAGGTAAAGACTTGGTTTTTAATCATTTGACATATATAATTTATGGAAATCACTTTCATAAATACGGAAGAATTAAAGGTAAAGTAGATTGCATGTTCCTTTGAAGAGGAATACGATATAAATAATGATACTAATAAATTAGAGGTGAACCCATGTTCGATCGATTACAAGCGGTTGAAGACCGTTATGAAAGATTAAATGAACTCCTAAGCGATCCAGATATCGTGAGCGATAGTAAAAAGCTTCGCGAATATTCAAAAGAGCAATCGGATATTCAAGCGATGGTAGAGGTATATCGCGAATATAAAGAGGTAAAGCAGCAGCTAGCAGATACGAAAGAAATGCTGGATATTGAAAAAGATCCCGAAATGCATGAAATGGTGAAAGAAGAATTCAATGAATTAAATAGCCGCATACCTGATTTAGAAGAGCGTCTTAGAATTCTACTTATACCGAAAGACCCGAACGACGATAAAAACGTTATTATGGAGATTCGCGGGGCAGCTGGTGGAGACGAAGCAAATATTTTTGCCGGCGACCTGTTCCGTATGTATACACGCTATGCAGAAACGCAAAGCTGGAAAATCGATATTATGGAAGCCACACCAAATGCAATGGGTGGCTATAAAGAAGTCATTTTCATGATCAACGGTCAAGGCGCTTATTCGAAATTCAAATACGAAAACGGTGCCCACCGAGTTCAACGTGTACCAGCAACAGAGTCACAAGGGCGTATCCATACTTCTACTGCAACGGTTGCATGTTTACCGGAAGTTGAAGAAGTAGATGTTGAAATACATGAAAAAGATATTCGTGTAGATACATTTGCATCGTCTGGTGCAGGTGGGCAATCCGTAAATACAACGATGTCTGCTGTTCGTATGACCCATCTTCCGACAGGTGTTGTCGTTTCGATGCAAGATGAGCGTTCTCAAATTAAAAACCGTGAAAAAGCGATGAAGATCTTACGTGCTCGTGTTGCAGATAAGTATATGCAAGAAGCACAAAAAGAAATCGATGCAACTCGTAAATCTGCTGTTGGATCAGGAGATCGTTCAGAACGTATTCGCACATATAACTATCCACAAAATCGTGTCACTGACCACCGTATCGGCTTAACCCTTCAAAAACTTGATATTATCATGGAAGGTAAGCTTGATGAAATCATTGATGCTTTAATGCTGGAAGAGCAAGCTTCAAAACTTGCTAATTTAAACGATGAAGCATAATACAATTTTTGAGGCCCTGAATTGGGCTTCTTCTTTTTTAGTTGAAAAAGGTCGTGACGAAAATGCTGCTAGATTGCTTATGCAGCACCTTTATGAAACGAATTACTCGGGCTTGATGATGCGAATGCACGATGAAATAGATGAAGAAAAATGGACTCAATTTCAAAAGGATGTACAGGAACATGCGACCGGCCGCCCAGTACAATATATAACAGGTATTGAAGAGTTCTATGGAAGGACTTTTCAAGTCGATGAATCCGTGTTAATTCCGCGTCCAGAAACAGAGGAGTTAATTGTAGGGACATTGGAACGAATGAAGAAGCTTTTCGGTGATCAAACTGAACTGAAGCTTGCTGATATTGGAACGGGTAGTGGCGCCATTGCAATTACCATGAAAAAAGAATGGCCAACTGCAAAAGTGGTAGCTACTGATATTTCGGAGGCGGCACTTGAAACGGCAAAAATCAATGGGCAAAATCTGGAGGCAGACATTGAATTCTGTCTGGGGGATTTAACGGAACCTATTGAAAATGAAAAGTGGGATGTTATTTTATCAAATCCGCCTTATATTGCATTTGATGAAGCTAAGGAAATGTCCGAGGTCGTTTTAGAGCATGAACCCCATTCCGCACTTTTTGCAGAAGAAGATGGGTTAATCCTCTACAGAAAACTGGCAGAACAATTACCGAATCTAGTAAAAAAGCGCGCTTTAATCGGTGTTGAAATAGGTTATACACAGGGTGAAGCTGTAGCGAATTTCTTCAAATCTAGTTTTCCACAAGGTAGAATTGAAATCGTAAAAGATATAAATCAAAAAAATCGAATTGTTTTTTGTGAAATCGATGTATAAAGATCTCTCTTCCTGACCATTATGATGTCAGGGAGGGATTTTAATATGTTAAACGATTACGAGATTACAAGAGTTGAGAATACAAATAACGTTCATCCAATAGTAAGTCTATTAAAATTAGTAGCTTTTGCAGTGGCTATAGTTTGCTCTATTATTTTGGTACCGAATGTAATTGAAGAAGTCTATGAAACTAGAAGTAACTTGGTTGATGATAGTTTGAAAATTCGTGTTGTGGCAAATAGTAATACTGATGCAGATCAACAACTAAAAACAGAAATGGTGGAAAACTTAACACCTTTCTTCACACAAATCCAAAAAAATGAACAAGCCAATTCTGAAAATGATGAAGTTTATGCACAACTTACAAATTATGTGGAAAAAAATTATGCAGCTGAAGAAGTAAAAATCAATATGGGGGAAAACCTAATACCACCAAAATTAGAGGCAAACATGTTTTATCCACAATATCATTATAACTCGCTTGTTCTTACTATTGGCGAAGGTCGAGGGGATAACTGGTGGTGCAGTATCTTTGCAAATGTTTGTGAACGCTCGGCTGATAAGGATAAAGACGAAGAAGAAGCAAAAAAAGCAGATGAAGAAGAAGAGGAAAAATCAAAAGTCACGTTTATTGTTTGGGAATGGGTAAAAAAACTTTTTGCGTAAGTTATCAACAATATTCAGAAAGTTATGCACTTTTAACAGGTTTATCCACATAATCTTCTAAGATTGCCTAGGAATTATTAAAAAAGGTGGGGAGTCCATGGAAACAATACGTATGCGTGTGGATAATAATTTGAATAGTGAGAAAAGTTATGCACAAGCTGTGGATTTATTAAATAATGGGGAAGTTGTGGCGTTCCCAACTGAAACGGTTTATGGTCTGGGAGCAGTTGCAACAAATGAGAGGGGCGTAAAAAAGATTTTTGAAGCAAAGGGCCGTCCTTCAGATAACCCATTAATTGTACATATTGGAACAATAGAAGAAGTTTCGAATTATATAGAGGAAATTCCTGAAAATGCCTTGAAGTTGATGGATACATTTTGGCCGGGCCCATTGACTGTGATTATGAAAGCTAAAGAAGGAGTGCTGGCACCAAGTGTTACAGCAGGACTTAGTACAGTTGGAATGCGGATGCCAAACCACGAGGTAGCATTAGAATTATTAAGAAAGCTTAAAAAGCCCGTTGCAGCACCGAGTGCAAATCGAAGTGGGAAACCAAGCCCAACGAAAGCCTCTCATGTGGAAGAAGACCTGCAAGGAAGGGTTCCTCTAATTTTGGATGGAGGCAAAACAGGTATTGGAATCGAATCAACCGTACTTGATGTGACCGTAAATCCACCAGTAATCCTGCGTCCAGGTGGAGTGACAAAAGAAATGCTGGAAGAGGTTATCGGGGAAGTAATCCAACCGACAAAAACACAAGAAAAGCTGGATTCAACGCCTAAAGCTCCTGGTATGAAATACACACATTACGCTCCGAATGCACCTGTCTATTTAATTGAAAGTGATCAGTCAATTGTTGGCAATGCAATTTCGAAGCTGAAAAATGAAGGAGAAAAGGTTGCACTTCTTGCTCCGCAATCCTTTGATAATGTAGGTGCACATTATTTCTTTCCTTATGGAGTTGAGGGTGACAAAGAAATGATGAGCTCGAAATTATACGACGATCTTAGGGCGTGCGATAAAACGGAAGCAACCCTTATATTAGCTACAACTACAACAACAGAAGGCGTTGGTGCAGCCATCATGAATCGACTAGAAAAAGCTGCTGGTGGTAAATGGTATAACCGATAAAATAAAAGCTTGCTTTTGTCTTGGGACAAAAGTGAAGCTTTTTTTATTTTTGGATAAAAATGGATAATAATTGATTCATTCATGGGGTCTATTTAAACTGTGTATTCAGATTGTTTTTTTGTAAACTTAGTTTGGCTTTTTATTAATAAATTCAATGCAATTTAAGTAGACTAAGAGGATTGTCTCAATATACAACTTTATTAAATTATGTAGGCGTTTTGCACTTAATGCAAGATGGACAAGATTCCATTGATAATGAATTAGGACGGGGCATAAGATAGTATAAAACTTATAAAGGAAAGAGGAGTGTTTTTGCAAGAAATACTTACGGGACTTATTGTAGCACTAGATGTAGTGGCTCTTTATTTACTGCTACCAGATGTAAAGCAGCGGTTCTTGCTATCAATGTGGACAGCTCTTCTACATATGATTTTCCCGATTATTGGTTTTACAGTAGGAAGTTGGATGGTAAATATTCTTCTGCAATGGTCCAATTTAGTTTCGAGTATTTTACTGTTTTCGATTGGGTTACAGTTGATCCTTTCGACAAGAAATCGTCAAACAATCGTGATTCCTATCACAATTTTAGCAATAACAGCAAGTTTAGACACCTTTTCAGTAAGCATATCTTTTGGTATGCTAAATTTAGAAAAGTATTTATTTATCCTCAGTGCAGGTATATGGACTTTTGCACTATCTTACATTTCTTTATATCTGGCAAAAAGTCGTCTGAAAATAAAAGGCGATGCTCTAAAATGGATCGCAGGTATGGCGCTAATTATCATTAGTGTTTATACATTCATTTATCATATCGAATAATTTAAAAGAAAGAGTGGACGCACGTGAATATTTATTTCATTTGTACGGGTAATACATGTAGAAGTCCTATGGCAGAAGCTATTTTAAGTAATAAAAAACTTGACGGGGTACAAGTGAAGTCAGCAGGTATCTATGCATTGGAAGGAGGAGAAATTTCAGAGAATGCGAAAGCTATAATTGAACAGGAGCAAATACCCTATTTTCATATTACTTCCCAAGTAAAGCAAGAGGATATTGAATGGGCAGATATAATTTTAACAATGACTCTAGCTCACAAAAATATGATTTTGCTTTCTTATCCGAATGCTCAAGGCAAAACATTTACACTGAAAGAATACGTAGTTCCCTTCAGCTCTAAAGATGTTTCCGATCCGTTTGGCGGCGATCTTACTACGTACAAACATACTTATCTAGAATTAAACCGATTAATAGACGAATTAGTGATGAAAATTTCTGGAGGTAACTCTAAATAATGAAGAATAAAACAACATTCAGCTTACGCAAAAAATTAGTTTTATTTGTAGGTATATTAGCATTCGTTACGTATTCAACGAGTTTTGTATTTATACACTATCTTCACCCAATATTCTTCTCGCAGTTTATTGAAAGTAAAAGAGTTTTTGAAATTCTTACATACGTTCTAGGAATCACATGGTCTTGTATCTTAGCAGCTATATTCAGTGTCATTTTAATAAAATCGTTACAACAGCTTGAAAAATCAGCAACTTTAGTAGCAGAGGGGAAAATAGGGCGAGAGGTGAATGTGCCAAACTCTCGTGATGAAATCGCATCCGTTGCTGAAGCGTTCCAATTGATGGTGACAAACCTTCGACAAATGGTGGAAAGTATCGAAGGCAACTTTAACAAAACGAACGAAATCATCATTGAACTGTCGGAACAAACATCATCTGCTTCACGCAAAGCGGAAGGGATTGCGCAGACAGTCAGCCAAATTTCCCTAGGTGCAGAAGGTTCAGCCGTTGCTGTTCAAGATACTGCCGAAGCGATTGAGGATGTACGATTGTTAGCATCGGAAGTAAATACGCGTGCACTTAATTCGGCCAATCACTCCAAGGAAATTATACATAACTTAAAAACTACAACAGATTCGATTCAAGGATTAGTGTCGAGTATCCAACAAATTGCACAAGGCAATGAAAAAGCCCTTGGCAATATTCATCAGCTTGAAAAGAATGCGGAACAAATTGAACGCATCATCGGATTGGTAGGGGATATTGCGGCACAAACAAATCTTTTAGCCCTAAATGCCTCCATTGAAGCAGCGCGTGCTGGAGAACATGGTAAAGGCTTTGCAGTCGTTGCAGAAGAAGTTCGTAGTTTAGCGGACGAAAGTGCAAAAGCGGTACAAGGCATTACTAGTTTAATTCAAACAATGCAAGAAAATGTAGCAATTGTTGTAAACCAAATGAATGAACAAGTAAGTTTTGCAGTAAAGGAATCTTCGAAGGTTTCAAAAACTACAGAAACTGTAGAAGGAATGGCTACCAGTGTGCGGGAAATGGCGGATGCAGTGGTGACGATTTCCCAACTAGTAGAAAAACAAATGGTCAACATCGAAACAACTGCACGCCAATCCCAGGAAGTGGCGGCAATCGCTGAGCAAACTTCGGCTGGAGCCCAGGAAGTTCGTGAATCAACAGAAGAACAAGCCTATGCAATCGAACAAGTCGAAAACCTATCCAAAGATTTGAAGCGCCAATCCGAAGAACTATACAAAATGATCCAACAATTCGACCGCTCGAACTAATAGACAAAATCTCATGCTTTGATGGCATGAGGTTTTTTTTTGTGTGAGAATCCCACGGAAAGTTTTCTGAATTGTACAGGAATTGTTTGTGCGCCTGGCACCCAAACAATTCAAACACGAATTATATGAAAGAAATTTCAAGGATTTTAGGTCAAAATATGAACGAATATTACTCTATAAACATTAATATTCGTATTTCGGTTAAAATATTATATAAAAGTTTATAAAATACATGTAATTATTTCAAATTTAGTGGTAAACTGTTCATGACAATACACACTAGGAGGTAACGTAGTGAAAATTGCAATTTCTTCAGACCACGGTGGAAATAACTTACGAAAAGAAATTATGTCACTATTAGATGAACTTAACATTGGCTATCAGGATTTTGGTCCACAGTCTAGTGATTCAGTTGACTATCCTGATTTTGCAAAGCCGGTAGCAGATGGAGTAGCAAGTGGTGAATTTGAACGTGGAATATTGATTTGCGGAACTGGCATCGGTATGTCAATAGCTGCAAATAAAGTAAAAGGCATTCGTTGTGCACTTGTTCATGATGTGTTCAGTGCTAAGGCAACTCGCTGTCACAACGATTCAAATATTTTAGCAATGGGTGAACGTGTCATTGGTCCTGGCTTAGCGGTTGAAATCGTAAAAGCTTGGTTAGGTACAGAGTTTGAAGGTGGCCGTCATACGCGCCGAATTGAAAAAATTACAGAGCTTGAAGGGTAAGAGGTTACCATGACTTCATTACAACAAGTACAATCACAATTGTCCCAGTTGCTATATGAATTAGAACAACAGGTAAGTTTTGCACCAAACCAGCTTTTCGTCATCGGTTGCTCAACATCTGAAATAGCCGGCTCCCGCATTGGTACTTCCGGTGCCATCGAGATAGCGGAAATACTGTTTGAAGAGTTTTCGAAATTTGCTAACAAACATAATCTTTATTTAGTCTTCCAAGGGTGTGAGCACATTAATCGCGCCTTGACAATGGAAGCAAAAGCAGCTCAAATGTATTCATTGGAACCAGTTACAGTCGTTCCTGTCAAACGTGCAGGCGGTTCAATGTCTGCCTATGCTTACACAAAACTAGAAAATCCGGTTGTTGTTGAACATGTTCGTGCACACGCTGGCATTGATCTTGGGCAAACGCTTATAGGGATGCATCTAAAAGAAGTGGCGATTCCAGTTCGGACGTCCATTCGTCAAATTGGGGAAGCGATTGTTACTATAGCAAAAACGCGTCCAAAATTAATCGGTGGAGAAAGGGCTTCTTACAATAGAACTGTAGAATAGCTCACATACACACGAATATACAGAAAAGTTAGATCAGGTAGTATCAATTTGGGATAAAAATCCGAAAATAGGATTTTTCATTAATAAAAAAATGAAAGAATTTTAGGGGGATTTAGACAATGGCTTATGAAAAAATTGCAGCACAAGATAACGCGGTATTAGAAGGTATTTTAGCAGAGAAAAAACGTCAGCAAGCTAACATCGAATTAATCGCATCAGAGAACATCGTTTCTGAAGCAGTTATGGAAGCTCAAGGATCAGTATTAACAAACAAATATGCTGAAGGTTACCCAGGTAAACGTTACTATGGTGGATGTGAGCATGTGGACGTTGTGGAAGATATCGCTCGAGATCGTGTGAAACAGATCTTCGGCGCTGAATATGCAAACGTTCAACCGCACTCCGGTGCACAAGCAAATATGGCTGTATACTACACAGTGCTTGAACAAGGCGATACAGTTCTTGGTATGAACCTTTCACATGGTGGTCATTTAACTCATGGATCTCCTGTAAACTTCTCTGGTGTACAATATAAATTTGTAGAATACGGTGTGACAAAAGATACTCATGTAATTGATTATGAAGATGTTCGTGCAAAAGCTTTAGAACATAAGCCAAAGTTAATCGTTGCTGGTGCTTCTGCTTATCCACGTGAAATTGACTTCAAAAAATTCCGTGAGATTGCTGATGAAGTTGGCGCATATTTCATGGTAGACATGGCTCATATTGCAGGTTTAGTAGCAACTGGCGAACACCAATCTCCAGTACCTTACGCAGATTTCGTAACTTCTACTACACATAAAACATTACGTGGTCCTCGCGGTGGATTAATTTTAACTTCTGAAGAATGGGGTAAAAAGATTGATAAATCCGTATTCCCTGGGATTCAAGGCGGTCCATTAATGCACGTAATCGCTGCAAAAGCTGTAGCATTTGGGGAAGCATTACAACCGGAATTCAAAGATTACGCGAAGCAAATTAAAGCTAATGCAAATGCACTTGCTGAAACTTTAGTTTCTGAAGGTTTAGAGCTTGTATCTGGTGGTACAGATAACCACTTATTATTAGTAAACGTAAAATCAGTTGGACTAACTGGTAAAGTGGCTGAAAAAGTGCTTGATGAAGTAGGACTTACAACAAATAAAAACACAATCCCTTACGATGAAGAAAAACCATTCGTAACTTCTGGTATCCGTCTTGGAACGGCAGCTGTAACAAGCCGCGGCTTCAAAGTAGAAGACCTGAAAGAGGTAGGTTTAATCATTGCGAAACTTCTTAAAAATCCAGAAGACGAAGCAGTAAAACAAGAAGCAACAGACCGCGTAAAAGTACTAACTGATAAATACCCAATCTACGAAGAGTTAGTAACAAATATTTAATGGTTGTAGCTAGTGAGGAAATCACTCACTAGCTTTTTTTGCGCAGATTTTTAGTGATGAGTTAGATAACCACTAATTTTATGAGATAGATAGAATGTAGGAGAAAATCGTTAGAAGTTTGTCCGATTAGAACTTGTATAGTGGCGAATCCAAGCTCCAATAACTCTGATTTGTCCGATTAGGCCTTGTATAGTGACAAATCCAAGCTCCAATAACTCTGATTTGTCCAATTAGAGCTTGTATAGTGACGAATCCTTGCTCCAATAACTCCGATTTGTCCGATTAGAACTTGTATAGTGGCGAATCCAAGCTCAAACATTATCAATAAATCAACTTATTCAGTAATCTCTAAGCATTGTCGAGGACAGTTTAATAATCAAAGTATCAAAATCAGCTCACAAGAAGCATTTTCACTTAAACACCAACGAATAAAATACCGAACCCGAAGAAAAGAAAACTAGTCTAAACTCTCGAGTAATCCCTCTATCAAAAGAAACCTCTAAATTCTATGCCCGCATAAACATAAAGAAACCGCTAACCAAGGAAACACGTCAATTGCTTGGGTTCATCTAGCGAAACAAAACAAATTACACTGCATACATCCTCGAATTAACTACAAGCGCCAGCACGCAGAGTATCCGAAAAGACATAGAACTTCCGAAAAACCCATTCGACATATTGTTTTATGTTATGACTTTTTTTGATATACTAGGCTAGATACAGTGAAGCTACATTTAGTTGGGAGAAATCTCGCTTAATGTCAGGTTACAAAAAGGAGCGAAATCAATTGAGCAAAGTATATGTATTTGACCACCCATTAATCCAACATAAGTTAACTTATATTCGTGATAAAAACACGGGAACAAAGGAATTTCGTGAGCTTGTTGACGAAGTGTCAACATTAATGGCTTTTGAAATTACGCGAGATATGCCACTAGAAGAAATTGAAATTGAAACACCAGTAACAGTCTCAAAAACAAAAGTACTTTCTGGTAAAAAAATTGCCATTGTTCCAATCTTGCGTGCGGGAATCGGGATGGTTGACGGTGTACTTAAACTGATTCCAGCTGCTAAAGTTGGACATATCGGATTATACCGTGATCCAGAAACGTTAAAACCTGTTGAATACTACGCAAAACTTCCAGCTGATGTGGAAGAACGCGACTTCATCATCGTTGACCCAATGCTTGCAACGGGTGGTTCAGCAGTAGAAGCGATTAATTCATTAAAAACGCGTGGTGCAAAAAATATTAAATTCATGTGCTTAATTGCAGCTCCAGAAGGTGTACAAGCCATCCAAGAATCACACCCGGACGTAGATATTTATATCGCAGCACTTGATGAAAAATTAAATGACCACGGTTATATCGTTCCTGGTTTAGGGGATGCTGGCGACCGCTTATTTGGCACTAAGTAATTCCACTAAAATTTATTGCGGCGGAAATAATTAAAAAAATGGCGGATATACCGGTGAAACTGGCGGATATTTCTCTCAAATCTGCGGATAAACTTCTATAACTAGCGGATAAACTTCACTCTAATTCTAGAAAAACATCCGCCAACCTAACCAAACATCTAATAACATTAATTAAAATACGACCTTCTCTTATAATAGGAAGGTCGTAAACTATTTGAAGGACGGTGCATTTCAATTGAGTAAAAAATGGAAGGTAATGACGATTTTTGGAACAAGACCGGAAGCGATTAAAATGGCCCCGCTTGTTTTGGAATTACAGAAACACCCTGAACAAATTGAGTCAATTGTGACAGTTACTGCTCAACATCGTCAAATGCTGGACCAAGTATTAGAGACATTTAATATTAAACCTGATTACGATTTAAATATTATGAAGGATCGTCAAACATTAATTGATGTGACGACAAATGCTCTTCATGGCTTAGATCGTGTAATGAAGGAAGCACAACCTGATATTGTTTTAGTTCACGGAGATACAACGACTACTTTTGTTGGAAGCTTGGCTGCATTCTATAATCAAATTGCAATCGGCCATATTGAAGCAGGATTGCGTACAGGCAACAAATATTCACCTTATCCAGAAGAAATGAATCGCCAACTGACTGGGGTTATGGCAGATTTACATTTTGCTCCAACTGAAAACTCGAAAGAAAATCTGTTGAAAGAAAATAAAGAAGAAAAAGTGATATTTGTTACAGGAAATACAGCAATTGATGCATTAAAAACAACTGTTAGTGAAAACTATAGCCATCCGGTTTTAGAAAAATTAGGAGATGACCGTATGATTCTTCTAACTGCTCATCGCAGGGAAAACCTTGGACAACCAATGCGTAATATGTTTAAGGCGATAAAACGACTATTAGCTGAGCATGAAGACGTTCAAGTTGTATATCCTGTTCATTTGAATCCAGCTGTTCGGGAAGTAGCAGATGAAATTTTAGGAAATGAACCTCGCATTCATCTGATTGAGCCTCTAGAGGTGTTTGATTTCCATAACTTTGCTGCACGTTCGTTTGTGATCTTGACGGATTCTGGTGGTGTACAAGAAGAAGCGCCTTCTTTAGGAAAACCTGTTTTAGTATTGCGAGATACGACGGAACGCCCGGAAGGTATTGCAGCAGGAACTTTAAAACTGGCGGGTACAGAAGAAGAAACAATCTATAAGTTGGCTAAAGAATTATTAGAGGACGGCGCTGCTTATGAATCAATGGCACAAGCGTCTAATCCATATGGAGATGGCCATGCCTCGAAACGTATTGTAGAAGCGTTGATTAGTTTCTTCGAAAAAGGTCAATAATAAGGCTCATTACAGAAATGTTGTTATTAAAATGATGTTTCTGGCAAAATTTTGATGAAAAGTCTATTTTATTTACTAAAGAAAGTAGTTTTAATCTTTTTGTTTTTATTTCTAACACAAATTTGTCAAGAATTTGACAACATTTCAGTTCTTGTGAAGTTTTTCACCTGAACCAATTGACATCAATTTACCCCTATTGTATGCTTACAAAGGGTAAGAATGATAAGGGTTTAATGGGAACAATTAACCCCCTAAACACTTGTTATATCAAGTTTCTACTAGATTGACAGTTGAAACTATTCAACGTCAATTTGCAACGTTTTCAGGCGTCTGGCATTTATGAGTTTACAGCAAAGAGAACTTTGAATAATAGAAAATTCTCATTTAAACGAGGAGATTTTACTATTTTCTTTTGTTTATTCGACAATAGTTGAAAACGCCTGTAAATCATTCGCAACGCTTGATTCCAAAAGTAGAGAACGATTTAAACTTTACTCGAAAAAGATTTGGGAGATAAATTGCCAATGCTAGATTTGCATCACATTTTCGCTATGCAGAAGAAAGCGTTATTTTTTTTGCTCGCTCTTTGTGCATTAGGATGGGGATTTACCTCGTACCCTCCAGTATTTGCTGGTATTGCTGTCGGTGCTTGCTTTGGTACATATAACTTTTGGATTCTTGTTCGAAGAATGGACAAGTTTGATCGTTCCATTAGTGAAGGGAAAAAAACAGTATCACTCGGTTCAGCTTTACGCTTTGGATCAGGTATTGCAGCAGTCGCTATCGCAATTACGTTGCCACAATATTTTCATCTAATTAGCACAGTGATAGGGCTAATGATTCCATACGTTTTCCTATTTATAGGAGTAATCGTATCGTCGGTTAAAAACAAATAACGTAACAAAGAAAGTGAGGTGAATGCAAGAATGGATCATTTAGCTCCAGAGCTAGAGATAGGCTTTTTAACTTTCAACTTATCCACAGTCTTAATGCTTCTAGTTACAGCAATTATCGTATTTTTAATCGCGTTTATTGCAACACGCAACCTAAAGCTTAAACCAACGGGGATGCAAAACTTCATGGAATGGGTGATGGATTTCGTTAAAGGAATCATCAAAAACAACATGGATTGGAAAACTGGTGGTAGATTCCATATTTTAGGGATTACCCTAATTATGTTTATCGCTGTAGCAAACTTATTAGGTTTACCGTTTTCGGGAATCAGTTACGATGGTTATCTATGGTGGAAATCACCAACTGCCGACCCTACAGTAACTTTAACTTTAGCATCAATGATTACTGTTTTAGCAACTTACTATGGTATCAAGATGCGTGGTACTAAGCATTATTTCGGGACATTCGTCCAACCAATGTCATTTTTATTACCGTTGAAAATTATCGAGGAATTTGCGAACACATTAACGCTGGGTCTTCGTCTTTACGGTAACATCTACGCTGGTGAGATTTTACTTGCTTTAATTGCAGGTATTGCCGGAACAGGAGTAGTAGGCTTCCTAGGTGGTCTTATCCCTGGTATGGCGTGGATAGGATTCTCTATCTTCATTGGCTTTATCCAAGCCTTTATCTTCACAATGTTAACAATGGTTTACTTATCTCACAAAGTGAGTGCAGACCATTAATATAAAGCTTTTAGTGTAAAACATTAGATGCTTAAAACAAAAAATAACAAACAATTCCAAGGAGGAAATATTCAATGGGTTTATTAGCAGCAGCAATCGCAATCGGTTTAGGTGCACTTGGTGCAGGTATTGGTAACGGTCTTATCGTTTCACGTACAGTAGAAGGTATCGCTCGTCAACCAGAGGCTCGTGGCGTTCTTCAAACTACAATGTTCATCGGGGTAGCATTAGTTGAGGCCCTACCGATCATCGCAGTAGTAGTAGCATTCATCGTAATGAACCGATAATTGTCGGCTCAAGATTACATGTGGCGAAGATGATTCCACAAGAAGAAGCTTCGCCATTCCTTTTGTTTAAAATGCAAGTCTTTTATTAACTTGAAAGTAAAGAAGTACAAAACATAGATCTTATAAAATGTTTCGATCGTCTAATAGATGAACTTATACGGAACTATATAATTTTTGATAGCTCTTGAAGGGAGTGAAACAATCGTGAATTTGGATTACCTAGTACTAGGTGCTGGTGCCCACGGATTTAATGGTGGGGATGTATTAGCAACACTTTTAATCTTCCTAATTTTAATGGCGCTGCTTAAGAAATTCGCTTGGGGTCCATTAATGGGCATTATGCAACAACGTGAAGAGTTAGTCGCAGGAGAAATCGAAGCAGCTGAAAACGCTCGCATCGAATCTGCGAAAGCTTTAGAAGAACAAAAAGTTCTTTTAAAAGAAGCTCGCACAGAAGCACAAGCAATTATTGAAAGTGCTAAAAAACAAGGCGAAGTTCAACGTGATGAAATTATTACTGCGGCTCGTACTGAAGCGAATCGCTTAAAAGAATCAGCTGTTCGTGAAATCGAAACTGAGAAAGAAAAAGCAATCGCTGCAGTTCGTGATGAAGTCGTTTCATTATCAGTTCTTGCTGCATCTAAAGTTCTTGGGAAAGAAATTTCTGAAGAGGACAATAGCGCACTAATTAAAGAAACGATTGCGAAGGCAGGCGAAGCGAAATGAGTTCGACAATAGCTAATCGTTATGCTGAAGCTTTGTTTCAATTAGCATTGGAAAAACAAATTGTTGCGGAAGTTAACGCTGATTTAGAAGAGTTAGTGAAAGGGATTGAAACAACTCCTGAGTTAGTTTCACTACTTACAACTCCTAAATTTTCAATTGAACGCAAAAAACAAATTGTTGCTGAAGTTTTTGCTAATGCAAATCCAATCGTAGTAAATACGCTTGTACTTCTTATTGAAAAAAAGCGTTTTAATGAGATTGGAAATTTAGCGAAAAGCTTTAAACAACTAGCAGCACAAGCTCAAGGTTCTGCTGAAGCAACAGTTTTCTCTACGCGCGCACTTACTGATCAGGAAAAAGATGAAATTTCTTCTTCTTTCGGTAAATTGGTGGGTAAAGAAAAACTTACTATTACAAACGTAATCGAACCATCAATTCTTGGTGGAGTTCGTGTTCAAATCGGTAACTACATTTTTGATAACACAGTAGCTAGCAAGCTAGATAATCTTAAACGTACGTTAGTTGGTTAATTAAAAGAAATGTGAGAGGTGACATTCATGGGCATCAAGGCTGAAGAAATCAGCGTGCTGATAAAAAAGCAGATTGAAAACTATCAATCTGATCTAGAAGTAAGCGAAGTTGGTACTGTAATCACAGTTGGTGACGGTATTGCTCGTGCTCATGGCCTCGACAACTGCATGGCCGGAGAATTATTAGAGTTCTCTAACGGTGTAATGGGTATGGCACAAAACCTTGAAGAAGGTAACGTTGGTATCGTTATCTTAGGTAACTACCTAGGCATTAAAGAAGGCGATGAAGTACGTCGAACTGGCCGTATTATGGAAGTACCAGTTGGTGAAGAACTAATTGGTCGCGTTGTTAACCCACTTGGTCAACCAGTGGATGGACAAGGCCCAATCAATACTACAAAATCTCGTCCTATCGAAAGCCCAGCTTTCGGTGTAATGGCTCGTAAATCTGTACACGAACCATTACAAACAGGTATCAAAGCGATTGACGCTCTTGTACCAATCGGTCGTGGTCAACGTGAGTTAATCATCGGGGACCGTCAAATTGGTAAAACTTCAATTGCAATTGACACAATCCTTAACCAAGCAGACCAAGATATGATCTGTATCTATGTTGCGATTGGTCAAAAAGAATCAACTGTTCGTGGTGTTGTTGAAACACTTCGTAAAAACGGTGCTCTAGATTACACAATCGTAGTAACTGCATCTGCTTCTCAACCAGCTCCATTATTATACCTAGCTCCTTATGCTGGTGTATCTATGGCTGAAGAGTTCATGTTACAAGGTAAACACGTATTAATCGTATATGATGATTTATCTAAACAAGCAGCAGCTTACCGTGAGCTTTCATTATTATTACGTCGTCCTCCAGGTCGTGAAGCTTACCCTGGTGACGTATTCTACTTACACAGTCGTTTATTAGAACGTGCTGCGAAATTAAACGAAACATATCAAAATGGTTCGATTACAGCACTTCCATTCGTTGAGACACAAGCTGGGGATATCTCTGCATACATCCCAACTAACGTTATCTCAATCACTGATGGGCAAATTTTCTTACAAGCAGATCTATTCCACTCAGGTGTACGTCCAGCGATCAACGCCGGTCTTTCTGTATCACGTGTAGGTGGTTCTGCTCAAATTAAAGCGATGAAAAAAGTTGCTGGTACACTACGTCTTGACTTAGCTGCTTACCGTGAACTTGAATCATTCGCACAATTTGGTTCTGATTTAGATAAAGCAACTCTTGCTAAACTTGAGCGTGGTAAGCGTACGGTTGAAGTTCTTAAACAAGACCTAAACAAACCAATCAAAGTTGAAAAGCAAGTAACAATTCTTTATGCATTAACTCGTGGTTTCTTAGATGATATCCCTGTACAAGATATCGTTCGCTTCGAAGCTGAATTATACAGCTGGTTAGATGTAAACCACACAAACGTTTTAGATCATATTCGCACTACAAAAGAACTTGCATCTGATGCTGAAATGGCAGCTGCTCTTAATGAGTTCAAAAAGACTTTTGCTAAATCAGAATAAGTTCTGTCCGTACAATGTGTTTTGTGATTAAAAACGAAAAGGTGGTGAAATACCAGTGGCAAATTTACGTGAAATAAAAACTCGTATTACTTCAACAAAGAAAACGAGTCAAATGACGAAAGCCATGCAAATGGTTTCTGCTTCTAAGAGTAAACGTGCAGAGTCAAATGCAAAGAAATATGTTCCTTACATGGAAAAAGTACAAGACGTTGTTGCTGCAATCGCTTCAGGTGCAACTGATGCATCGCACCCAATGTTAACATCTCGCCCAGTTAAGAAAACAGCTTATCTTGTAATTGGTTCTGACCGTGGTCTTGCAGGTGCATATAACTCAAGTATCTTACGTCAATTAGAACGCACGCTAAAAGAACGTCATAAATCACAAGATGAATATGTGATTTTTGCAGTCGGTCGTGTTGCTCGTGATTATTTTGTAAAACGTGAATTCAACGTAATAGATAGTATTGTTGGTTTACCGGACCAACCTTCATTCTCTGACGTGAAACAAATCGCTCGTAAAGCTGTTGGTATGTTCGCTGACGGTACATATGATGAACTTTATATGTACTATAACCACTTTGTCAGTGTTATTTCACAAGAAGTTACTGAGAAAAAGGTATTACCTATCACTGATTTAGCTCCAGCTTCAGAAGGCGTATCTGCTTCATATGAATTCGAACCATCAGGTGATGCAATTCTTGAAGTATTACTTCCACAATACGCTGAAAGCTTGATTTATGGTGCTTTATTAGATGGTAAAGCTAGTGAACATGCTGCTCGAATGACAGCGATGAAAACAGCAACAGATAATGCTAACGACATTGTTAGAGATTTATCACTTGTATATAACCGTGCGCGTCAAGCGGCGATTACACAGGAAATTACAGAAATCGTTGGTGGAGCTGCAGCCTTAGAATAGGGCTGCTACTCTCCAACGAGTGTTTATAAAAGGAAGAAAAGCGGGATCATCAATTGCCTTACATAGTTAGTCAATTCGAGCCGCTCGGACACCCAACTCGATAGGAGGTACACAAGAATGAACATAGGACACGTTATTCAAGTAATGGGTCCCGTTGTAGACGTAAAATTCAGCAACGGTCAATTACCAGCAATCTATAACGCCTTAACTGTTAAGATTGAGCGTCGTAATGGAGAAGTTGAAACTTTAACTCTTGAAGTTGCTCTTCACCTTGGTGACGATTCTGTTCGTACAATTGCCATGTCTTCTACGGACGGGTTACAACGTGGAGCAGAAACAACAGATTTAGGTCAAGCAATCTCTGTACCGGTTGGTGATGTAACTTTAGGACGTGTATTCAACGTACTAGGTGAAGTTATCGACTTAGGAGAAGAAATTCCAACAGCAGCTCGTCGTGATTCAATTCACCGCGAAGCGCCAAAATTTGATGAATTAACTACAGAAGTACAAATCCTTGAAACAGGGATTAAAGTAGTAGACTTATTAGCTCCTTATATCAAAGGTGGTAAAGTAGGTTTATTCGGTGGTGCCGGTGTAGGTAAAACTGTATTAATTCAAGAGTTAATCAACAACATCGCTCAAGGTCACGGTGGTATCTCGGTATTCGCTGGTGTAGGTGAGCGTACTCGTGAAGGGAACGACTTATTCCACGAGATGAGTGACTCTGGCGTTATTAGCAAAACATCAATGGTATTCGGTCAAATGAATGAGCCACCTGGTGCACGTATGCGTGTAGCATTAACTGGTCTTACAATGGCTGAATTCTTCCGTGATGAGCAAGGACAAGACGTTCTTTTATTCATCGATAACATCTTCCGCTTCACTCAAGCAGGTTCGGAAGTATCTGCCCTATTAGGTCGTATGCCTTCTGCGGTAGGTTACCAACCAACTCTTGCTACTGAAATGGGTAACTTGCAAGAACGTATTACATCAACAAACAAAGGTTCTGTTACATCGATCCAAGCGATCTATGTACCAGCCGATGACTATACTGACCCAGCCCCAGCTACAACTTTCGCTCACTTAGATGCAACTACTAACTTAGAGCGTAAATTATCTGAGATGGGTATCTACCCTGCGGTGGATCCATTAGCTTCAACTTCTCGTGCTTTATCACCTGAAATCGTTGGTGAAGAACACTATGCTGTTGCTCGTGGCGTTCAAATGACGTTACAACGTTATAACGAATTACAAGATATCATCGCCATCCTAGGTATGGACGAGTTATCTGACGAAGATAAGCAAACAGTTGAACGTGCTCGTCGTATTCAATTCTTCTTATCTCAAAACTTCCACGTTGCTGAACAATTCACTGGTCAAAAAGGATCTTTTGTAAACGTAAAAGATACTGTTCGTTCATTCAAGGAAATCCTTGAAGGTAAATACGATCATTTACCAGAAGATGCGTTCCGTTTAGTTGGTAGCATTGAAGAGGTAGTAGAAAAAGCGAAAAGCATGGGCGTAGAGGTATAATCTGCGGACGAAAGGAGCAAAAATATGAAGACAGTTAAAGTCAATATTGTTACTCCCGACGGCCCAGTATACGATTCAGAAGTCGCAATGGTTATCGCTAAAACAGTTTCAGGTGAAATTGGGGTTCTTCCAGGACATATTCCTACAGTTGCCCCACTTGCAATTGGTGCTGTTACACTTAAAAAAGAAGACGGTTCACAAGAACGTGTAGCCGTTGGTGGTGGTTTCATTGAAATACGTCCTGAACAAATTTCAATATTAGCTCCTTCTGCAGAATTAGCAGCTAATATCGACATTAATCGTGCAAAAGAATCTCTTGCACGTGCAGAGCAACGTCTTCAAAAGAAACAAGATGACATCGATTTCAAACGCGCTGAGCTAGCTTTAAACCGTGCGATTAATCGTATCAGCGTTCATGAGGGTAATATGTAAATTCATATAAAAGCGGACGGGTAACTGTCCGCTTTTTTAGTGAATAGATATATCTTTTACATTTCTGTGAAAGATGTTACAACAACTCGACCTTTTTTGGTCGGGTTGTGTTTTTGTAGCAAGCATGTACAGAATCTAATTTAGCTTCGAGGAGGTTTTGAAATGGAAGTATACCAAACTTTAGGTATTCAGGCCGTTATGGGTTTGGTTTCCCATATCTTTTTTATTGCCATTACCTTTTACGCTTTACAAGCTTTTCGATTAGAACAACTATTTAAAAAAGGAAAGGTTTTTCAAATTCAGCTAATTTATATTTTATTAAGTATCGCAATTGGATCGGCTGTGTCCAATTTTCTAATTGACTTTACCTCTTGGTCACGACAATTACCATACATTTTTTCTTAAAATTAGGGTAACTGTTGAAATAGGGCAATTTATATATCTTGTAAGGACAAATGACAATTCGTTTTTCGTTACATAATATATATAAGAAGTTCTATTCCAAATACATACTTTTTAAAAATGCAAAGCAAAACAAATAATATTTCATATGTATTTTATGATGAATTGCCAAATACTTGGCGAAATAATAGTTTTTTGAATATTTCCTGGGTAATATTGTTGAAATATGTTTTAGGACTTTTTTCTTGGGTATATATCAAGCAAGCGCTAAATAATTTTTTCGAAGTATTACGGCATATAAAATTCACAAATATGTTTAAATGAGCGTAATATAAGTTGTAGAATATTATTAAAATTTAGGGTAAAATAGTGATTTGGATGCTTGTTAAGCAATTCATTTAGCAGTACTATATTGATAGTTTTTGTGAATTATAACTTCATTCATTTTTACTTACATGACAAAATATGAAATAAAAAAGTTGAAAATTAAATTCAAAAAATTAAAAGTTACTTGATGAATGGGGTTAAAGCCTTTAGCGATTTATGAAAATATTGGCGAAAATAATCGAGCAATCTCGAACAAGTTCGGGTAAGCTCAATGCCAGCAAATTCACCAAGGCTATTATGATAACCAATCAACAAGGTTTGACAGTTTTGGACAATTGAATTCGGAGGGACGAATTGTGGAGAAAATTATCGTTACGGGAGGCCAGAAGTTACGAGGTATCGTAAAAGTAGAAGGAGCCAAAAACGCCGTACTACCAATCCTAGCAGCTTCATTGTTAGCTTCAAAGAATAAGAATATTATTAGAGACGTTCCGAATCTAGCGGATGTTCATACAATAAATGAAGTACTAAAAAGCCTAAATGCAGATGTTGCATATAACGTAGAAAAAAATGAAATTCATATCAATGCAGAAAAACAACTATCTAGTGAAGCACAGTTTGAATATGTAAGTAAAATGCGTGCTTCCATATTAGTGATGGGTTCATTATTAGCGCGTAATGGATATGCCCGTGTAGCATTACCTGGAGGTTGTGCAATCGGATCACGACCAATTGAGCTGCATTTAAAAGGGTTCGAAGCAATGGGGGCTAAAATCTCATTTGGCCATGGTTACGTCGAAGCAAAAACAGTCGATGGACTAAAGGGTGCCGATATCTATTTAGATTTCCCAAGTGTAGGAGCAACAGAGAATATTATGACTGCCGCTGCTTTAGCGAAAGGGACAACAATTATTGAAAACGCAGCTAAAGAGCCAGAGATTGTTGACTTAGCGAACTTTATAAATGGAATGGGTGGCCGTGTAATCGGTGCGGGTACGGATACAATCCGTATAGAAGGAGTAAGAGAATTAGGTGGTACAACTCATCACATCATTCCTGATCGTATCGAAGCGGGTACTTTTATGGTTGCAGCAGCTATTACGCGTGGAGATGTCTTCATTGAAAATGCAGTACCAGAGCATATGTCTGCTTTAATTGCGAAATTACGTGAAATGGGTGTAGAAGTAATTGAAGAGGGTGAAGGATTAAGAATCCGTGCAAATCATCCACTGAAAGCTGTAGATCTGAAAACAATGCCTCATCCTGGTTTCCCGACAGATATGCAAGCTCAAATGATGGCGTTATTATTAACAGCGGATGGTACTAGTATTATTACTGAGACCGTGTTCGAAAATCGATTCATGCATGTAGAAGAATTCCGCCGTATGAACGCCTTAGCTAAAATTGAAGGTCGTACTGTATTCATCGAAGGTCCTGTTAAATTACAGGGTGCTGAAGTTTCAGCAACAGATTTACGTGCTGCAGCAGCACTAATTTTAACTGGTCTTGTGTCTGAAGGGATAACACGTGTCACGAAGTTAACTCACTTAGATCGTGGATATGTTGATTTCCATAAAAAATTAGCTTCTTTAGGTGCCATCATCGAACGTGTAAATGATGATGAACTAATAGTAGAAGAGATAAATGCAGAATCTAAAGAACAGGTTGTTGAAATTTAACCTAATCTTTAAAGAAGCAGGTACATTTTCATTTTAATCAAGCATACGTACCTAAAAGAACAATTAGAACTGATAATGTGAAAATTTTACGACAAAATCTTAAAAAAGATTTTGTCGTTTTTTTAAGATTAAACTTCTTTTTACAAAGAAAGTTATTTAACTAAGAGACGTAGCCTATTTAAGTTAAGTTGCGTACTTTATAAAAAGTGGTTGGCCTTTCAATAAACCGCTGCTGCTCTTGGCAGCATGACCAACATCGTGTTTGTCCTAAGAGAAGTCGTAGAGATCATGACATGTTTATTCGAGCTCCATTAGTGCTTAAACCGTTCACCTAATCAGTTTCTATATAAGTATTTCTTTTGCCATTCAAATTTTTATAATAAATACAGATATAATTCCTTGATTCCAGGCATAAGTAATATGTATGAAAAAAATAAAAAATTATAAGAACCCAATAATGGTCGTATCAGTCATAGGCTTTGTTATTGCACTTTTTTTCTTTCCTTTTCTTTTCATGAAGTCTGAACAAAAATCTGAAGCAGCTCCACAAAAGTCGGCGACAACAAACACATCTGCCAATGCCTGCGCCCTTACGATTCAGGTGAGTGGGAGTGATATTCCTATTGATCTGGAAGAGTATGTGGTAGGAGTAGTAGCTGCAGAAATGCCTGTTGGTTTTAATCTTGAAGCATTAAAAGCCCAGGCTATTGCAGCAAGGACCTATGTGTTGAAGTCAACAAACTTTGGACAAGCCCAAATTGAACCGACAGTTGCCAAACAAGTATTTTATGATGAGGATACTAGGAAAGAAAATTGGAATGATGCATATGAGGATTATGAAAAGAAAGTACGTGAGGCTGTTGAAAGTACACGCGGTGAGGTTATTCAATATAATGGAGAACTCATAACAGCGATGTTCCATTCGATGAGTAATGGAATGACAGAGAGCTCTGTGAACTATAGTGGTACAGAACTGCCTTACCTGCAATCTGTTTCGAGTACTGATTTTCAATATGCGGATAATTATGAAACTACGTCCACTTTTACAATTGAAGAATGGAACAGCAAATTAAATACACAATCGACAATAGAGGAAATTAAACAGATTCGTTTGCAAAAAAATAATACCGGGAGGGTAGAGACTGTTAGTTTGAAAGGGCATGAGTGGACAGGCCGTGATTTTAGAACTCTATTAGGCTTACGTTCTACGGATTTCCAAATCAAAGCACAAAATGGACAAGTCACCGTTATTACAGAAGGTTACGGACATGGTGTCGGCATGAGCCAGTATGGAGCAGATGCAATGGCGGATAATGGTTCTACTGCCCATGAAATTATTAATCATTACTATCAAAATACAAGCATTGAAAAAATAAATTGTGAAAATTAAGGATTTTTTTCCAAAAAGTGAATAGAAATGTAAAATATTGTTCACACTTCAATCAGAGGTGATGAACATGAGAGAAGAAAAACAAATTAAGGCTTCTCCTAACAAAAACGGTTGGCAAAAAAAGCCATGGTTTTGGCCGTCAGTTTATGCAGCGATTGCTGTCGTATTAATCGGTCTAATTTTCAGTTATAATGCGCTTATTGGGGATGAGGAAGAAACAGAAGTGGTCCAAGATGGAACGGCTTCTGAGGATTCAACAGTCATTGAGACAAATGCTCGCACTGAAAACTTGAAATATCCTTTCAGTGAAGAAGCATTAGACAGCTTAGAAGTTTTGCAAGACTTCTATGATGTAACTGCTGATGCAGAAACGAGAGAAAAGGCACTTTTAGTGTTTAATCAAACATTCTCTACTTCATCGGGAGTATCCTTGTCTGTGAACAACGAGCCATTTGAAGTACTTGCTGCCATGAGCGGCGAGGTAACTGAAGTAAAACTTGATGAATTTACTGGAAATGAAATCGTGTTAACACATCCGAATGGAATGGAAACACGTTACAGCTCTGTTTCAGACATACTAGTAAAACAAGGCGATAAAGTAACTCAAGGTCAACCTTTAGCTACTACAATCGAAAATGAATGGAATCCAACAGCAGGAATCCATCTCCACTTCCAAGTGCTGCAAGATGGAGAACATGTTAACCCACGAAATTTCTTAGCTTTCTAATGAATGAAACTTTGCCATCTCTTTGAAAATTGAGGTGGAAACCCTTTTGTTGCCCAATTCTTGTGACCGAAGATAAGCAGCTGGTAAACGCTGCTCATCTTCAAAATTGCATGCTAGGCTTAATGCTCAAAGGTTCAGGCAATAAGTTCGTGTATTGCAGTTGAAGATCAATAAAATTGTACAAGCAATGATGAACGCCCAATGAATGCTCAAAGACGTGAAACCTTTTCACTTTTCTTACGTCTCAGGAGATTATTGGGCGTTTTTGAAGTTTTCTTGTAAAAAATAGTTCTGAAATTTCGAAAAACCTCATATTGTGAATAAACGTTAAATCGCTAGTTGCAAACGTCCATGAAACACTCACAATATAAACACGTCGAAAAAAACACCTCTCGTTAGCAAAACGGCACATTCTTATATCCGATAGAAAGGAAGAGAACGTGCACGAGCACATTCGGCATCGCTGCGTTCGACTTGGGGAGCTGCTTATTGAAACAGGTGAAACGGTTCGTGTCCTCGCGAAAATGACGGGTTATTCCAAAAGTACTGTTCATAAAGACCTAACTGAACGATTATTCTTAGTTAATGAACAATTAGCAAATGAAGTCAAAGAAATCTTAGCATATCACAAATCAATTCGTCATTTACGAGGAGGAGAGGCGACACGCAAGAAATGGCAGTCCCAAAACTATTGAAAAAGCATTTAGTTTGGCTTTCAAAAGTCAACTAAGTGCTTTTTTACTATGTGTGCCTAAAACGCTTTGAGTGCCTGGCAAACACACAATAGTGAATTTTCAGAATTATCTTTGAATTTTGCGTGTGTCAGGTACGTATTGCACCAGCCACTTCCAGTATAAATAAAGGTGTAATTGGTATGTGAATATGATAAAATAATCTAGATAAATGTATATACTAGCACGTGTATAATGTTGGAATTGGCAGGAAGGAGAAATTATTAAATGTTTTCTAAAGATATTGGGATTGATTTAGGAACGGCAAATGTGCTCATCTATGTGAAAGGAAAAGGAATTGTATTGAATGAGCCATCTGTTGTTGCAATCGATAAGAATACGAAAAAAGTATTAGCTGTTGGTGAAGAAGCACGTCAAATGGTCGGTCGTACCCCTGGGAATATTGTAGCAATTCGTCCATTAAAAGATGGTGTAATTGCGGATTTCGATGTGACTGAAGCTATGTTAAAATATTTTATAAATAAGTTAGACTTGAAGGGATTTTTCTCAAAGCCACGTATTCTTATTTGCTGTCCAACAAACATTACTAGCGTGGAACAAAAAGCAATTAGAGAAGCTGCGGAGAAATCTGGCGGCAAAAAAGTATACTTAGAGGAAGAACCAAAAGTAGCTGCAATTGGTGCGGGCATGGATATTTTCCAACCGAGCGGCAATATGGTGGTAGATATCGGCGGCGGTACTACAGACGTAGCTGTTCTTTCTATGGGCGATATCGTTACAAGCGAGTCAATCAAGGTAGCTGGAGATGTTTTTGATAACGATATTCTGCAATACATAAAAAAACAATATAAACTGTTAATCGGTGAACGTACGGCTGAAGCCATCAAGATGAATATCGGTACCGTTTATCCGGGCAGCCGTGAAGAATCAATGGAAATTCGCGGGCGTGACATGGTAACAGGATTACCAAGAACTATAGAAATCCACTCGATTGAAATCGAAAAAGCTTTACATGAGTCGGTTTCACTAATTGTTCAATCAGCCAAAAATGTACTAGAAAAAACACCACCTGAATTATCAGCTGATATTATTGATCGCGGTGTTTGCATCACAGGTGGCGGTGCTTTATTACATGGCATGGATCAATTACTGACACAGGAGTTAAAGGTTCCTGTATTTGTAGCCGAAAACCCAATGGATTGTGTAGCTGTTGGGACAGGTTTAATGCTGGATAACATCGACCGTTCTCCAGGATCACGTATTTAAGAGCATCCATCTGAATTATAGGAAGATTCTGTTGAAGTCTTGTAAAGTTGCAAGAAATGAAAAAGGTCAAGTTGATGGTACATCTGACTTATTACAAAAATACTTTTAGAGGTGAAAAAAATTGTTTAAAGGGTTTTATACTGTCGCAACGGGTATGGTGTCTCAACAAAGAAAAACAGAAATAATTACGAACAATATGGCGAATGCCAATACACCTGGTTTTAAGTCAGATCAATCAACAATCCGTTCATTTCCCGATATGCTGATGTCTGCTGTAGGGAGAACAAATCTTCCAACTGAAAATAATCTAAGTTTTGGGCAGATTCAGCAAATTGGTTCGGTCAATACAGGTGTATACTTGCAGGAAACGCTAGCAAACTATGCACAGGGGTCAATTTATGAAACAAGCCAAAATACGGACGTGGCCCTAATTAACGGTGCAATGCCCATGGATGAGGAATCTGGTCAAGCAGGGACAATCTTCTTCCGCCTAGAACACCCGGAAGGCGGAGAAGCATATACACGTAACGGGAACTTCACATTGGATGGAGAAGGCTACTTGATTAATGCTCAGGGGCTATATGTTCTTTCGTCTGAAGGCGAAAGAATCCAGTTGCCGAATGATCAATTCAACCTTACAGATGAAGGAAATATACTTGTAAATGATCAACTTGCTGCATCACTTGGTGTATCTTTTTCGGCGAATCCCAACACATTATTGAAACAAGATAATGGTTTATATCGTTCAATAGATGGAACAAATTTACCTAGCGCTTTAGATCAAGAAGGGGTTAGTTTCTCTATGCAACAAAGTTACCTGGAAGGTTCGAATGTCGATTCTGCTCAATCCATGACAGACCTTTTAACAGCGTATCGCGCCTTTGAAGCCAACCAAAAAGTATTGCAAGCCTATGATAAAAGCATGGAAAAAGCCGTAAATGAAATTGGAAGAGTATAGGATAGGGAGGGAAAATCATGCTTCGTACAATGATTACAGCAACAAACACATTAGGGCAGTTGCAAAGTCAAATTGATACAATCAGTAATAATATTGCAAATAGTAATACTGCGGGTTACAAAGCAAAAGAAGCCACTTTTTCTGAACTTCTTTACCAACAATTCAACAATGACCAATTAGATCCGACTGTTCGAAATTCACCGGTTGGAATACGCTACGGTGTTGGTGCTTATCTTGGACAAATTCAAACAAACTTTACTCAAGGTGGCCTACAAACAACTGATCGTGATCTAGACTTAGCTTTCACAAAAGAAAAACAATATTTTAATATTTTGATGCCGGATGGCGAAAATGGTCAAAGAACGGTTTACTCTCGTCAAGGGGATTTCTATGTAACGCCAGTCGAAAATGGACAAGCAATGCTTGTTAATGGTGATGGTTACTCTGTAGCTGATTCGAATGGAGACGCCATTTATTTCCCGGATAATGTAAGCAATTTTAGCTTATCAAATGATGGCACATTAGGCGTAAATTACCCAGACGGCGACACGCTGACTTTTGAATTGGGCATAACAGAAGTACAAACACCTCAAGTGATGGAGCATGTTTCGGATACATATATCGCATTGCCATCTAACTTTAATGAGTTAGGCTATAATGAGGCTGACATTCTAATAGATTTACAAGGAGCCGCTCGTACGGAAGTTGGGATGACAAACGGAACACTCGAGTTATCAAACGTAGATCTATCAACAGAAATGTCGAATTTGATTAATGCACAACGAAATTATCAATTCAGTTCCCGCGCAATTTCAATTGCCGATCAAATGCTAGGTTTGATTAATGGGATAAGATAATCGTTAAATGTAAATTTTTTTAAAGGGAGACGGCCATGACAAACGAAGTGAAAAGTGAATCAACACAGCCGAAAGTTCCTCAGAAAGAAAAGAAAGAAAAAAGAAGCGAGAAAAATCAAGAGAAACCAATGCGTTGGTATAATCTTCGACTGATACCAATTTGGTTAAGAATCATCCTCGTCCTTGCCTTACTAATCATTGCTGGTGCCGCTGGATTAATGATTGGTTTTGGAGTAATCGGGAACGGGGAACCGTTGGATGCACTCAAACAAGATACATGGCAGCATATGTTGGATATAATAAACGGTAAAGAATAGAGAATTATAACTACAATTCGAATCATTGGCTAGAATGGCTTGTAGTATTTTTTTCTATTCTACTTTTTCATGTGCGTTTTCTTTAATATTAATACAACTTAACTTACATAGGGATTAAAGGGGGATTTTGCAATGTTAACAGCTGAACAAATTCAAGAAATTTTGCCACACCGATACCCATTTTTATTAGTGGACCGTATTTTAGAGGTCGAAGAAGGAAAACGTGCTGTAGGTATTAAAAATGTTTCAATCAATGAAGAATTTTTCAATGGGCACTTTCCAGGATATCCAGTAATGCCTGGTGTTTTAATCGTCGAAGCACTAGCACAAGTAGGTGGAGTGGCTTTGTTAAAATCTGAGGAATTCAAAGGCCGCCTAGCATTCCTAACTGGAATCGATAACTGTCGCTTTAAACGTCAAGTAGTTCCTGGAGACCAATTAAAATTAGAGGTTGAATTTGTAAAACTGCGCGGTGCGATGGGGAAAGGCCATGCGATAGCGACAGTAGATGGGGAACTGGTTTGTGAAACGGATATCTTGTTTGCAATTGGTCCAGTTCAACCGAAATAGCCTAAAATGAAACACAACTCTATTTTGTCAGTATAATTATGTAAAACTGTGTTTTAAATACACTAAGAAGGATTTTATAGTGGGTACGTGTATTTGCATTTTACTAATAAAGGCAGTAAAATAAAAACTTGATGTCAGGATGACAGATGTAGTTAAAGGTATGATGGGGCTTTTTGAAACGTAGGAGGTTTTAAATTAATGTATAAACAGTTATCTTCAGGCGTAAAGATAAGCATTACTCGATCGATCTCGACGTCTTTTGAATTATATTTAGCGAGTATTGGATGGGATGAGGACAAATTTTCAATGGAAGAATTCATGAAAATTTGGCAAAAATATTTTACCGAGAATGCAGCTTGGTTTGATAAAGTGCCTCAGGATGTTTTACTGAGCCAGGAATTTCATGAAGAACTGGCACAGAAAATAGATGAAGTCATTGCCAAGATTTTAAATGAAAAGCCAACAAAAAAGCAAATAGATTCAATTGAAAAAATGCAAAAGCAATTGGGAACGAACTTTACATATGAATGTAAAGCAGAAGCTGCATATGTAGAACAGCAGTTAAAAGAACAGCTTACAAAAGAAGACTAACTTTTCTTTAAGTGTAATGATTTTGTAAAAGAGCCAAAATCTTTGGCTTCTTTTTCATGGATAGTTCCTTGCTTTCTCGGGTACTCTATGACTAATCACAGTCCTGTTGTGATGGAGTATAATCTGAAAGGGAGGGAACTTTTTTATGTGGAAAAAACCAATGTTAGCAGTAGTGCTCGGGTCAGCTTTATTGGTCGGTTGTAATAATGCAGCGGAAGAGGATGCTGTAAACGACGTTGAGGATGTTGGAGAGGATGTCGGTCAGGACGTCAATGAAGGCGTAAACGACGTACAAGAAGGTGTGGACGACATGCTTGAAGGTGACTCCTATGGTAACGGTGATGGTGACGGAAATAACAATAATACCGAAGTTAATGATCTAGGGGAAGACTTAAACGGTGACACGGGTACTCTTGAAAATAATAACAGCACCGTTGATGAAGACGGTGTTTCAAATAGTAATGGTGCTGGCCAAAACCAAACTGGCGATGTAACGAACAACGACGAACGTGTCGATAACGAAAACGAAAATCAATAATACATCGAAGGTTTTGGTTAGTTCCATCAAATCGCCTCAATTATTGGGGCGATTTTTTTCTGCAAAAAGAAGACCCCGCATAAAAAAAACTCAAAAAAAGATTAGGCATGTAAATGCACACCTAATCAGTCTACGATTCTTTCAAACGAGGTCTCTCACGCATTCCTTTTTTGAAGCGTGTCATTAACTCTTCGCTCGACAAATTCTCGCTCAACAATGATTTTAACAATGCTTCTGCATACTTACTTCGTCGTGTTTTGATCGTTCCTTTTAATAAGACGGTGATTTTTTCCCCAATATCTTGAATATCGCTGACCTTCACTTTAAAAGGAGCCGGCTCATTATCAGGAAATGAAATGATGACATGGACTTCAAACAATTCATCTGATTCTTTGAGGTTTTCAAATATTGATTGGTATTCTTTGGAAAGAAATAACTCTAAAATCCACGATTTACGGCTGTTCTCCTGATTGATTACAATGCCGTCGACAATGGGAATATTCATCCCGCCTTGTTCATTTATCAAGTCAAAGGATAGCAATTTAAACGTCTTCATAGCGACCCCCCAGTAATTTTTCAACTTATATAAGTATAACATAGAAAAACTGCGAAAATTAATATTTGGCCCTTACAATTTTGTGACTACAAAGCTTAGAGCCACAATGGTTTGAGTCCATATGATACTTTTTTGATATGTCGATATTTAAATTTCTGAGTCGATAATAATAGGCAAAATCTACTTTTCGGGTTTTGCCAAATTCGCACCGCTTAGTTTATGATGGTCTCATAAAGAAAGGAGGTGGAAGGAATGAACCAAGTCGGACTAGTCGGTCGGTTTACGAGAGATCCTATTCTCAAGACATTTTCAGGAAATCGAGTACAGACTCATTTTGTCCTGGCAATCAATCGCAACTACCGAAATAATGAAGGAAACGTAGATGCAGATTTCGTTACTTGCATAGCATGGGGAAGGCTTGCAGAACGAATTGTCAACTATTGTGGAAAAGGCTCTTTGGTAGGAATAAGCGGTCGGTTGCAAACCAGGTCATTCACAAACAAGGAAAATGTAAAAGTTTTTACAACAGAAGTTATTTTAGATGATGTCCGATTCTTTATTTTAAAGTCGCCTGAAAACAAAAGTGGGACAACCCAAAACAACTTAGATGTGCCAAATGACTTTGTTCTCCCGGAACAAGTGGCAAATACGCCTGTTCCTTAGAATCAAGGCAATAGTAAGGATTAATGCAAGTTGATATTAATAGCTGAGCTAATGTTGTAGAGGTATCAAAGGAAAGAAAATTCTTAAAAAACGTAAGTGTCTCATCTCTCCTAAAAAGTGTTTACTAAAAACTCTCCTAGAAATTCAAGTTATTTCACATCTCAGATTCAAAAATACCCTAACTCAAAATTGAACGAAGAATTAAATAAAAAGACTCTCTTTTATGTTTGTGTCCTTAAAACTTATTACTAGATCAGAAAACTCCCTTCCAAAAAATTCTACTATCACTAAACCATCCTCGATTACAAACTGCTGGAAAGGAGGTGATAAAAAAATCACTGCTGCAGACCGCACAGTAGTGACGCCATTTCTCCTAAGCTCTACATAGTAGAGAACAACAATTTAATATGGATAAACCGATAATGGATAACGAGAGACTGCAAAACAGAGTCGATTAGTATCTTACTACCAATCGACTCTGTTTCACTTTATTATTATTTCAGTGCATGTGTATCGAGCATTAATAAATCCATTAATTCATCTTCTTGCAGCTCGGTTAACCAATTGCTTGATTGAATCAATTCTTCCGAAAGGGCAGATTTAATTTCAATCATTTTATCAATTTTTTCTTCAATTGTTCCGATGGTGATGAATTTATGAACCTGAACAAATTGTGTTTGACCTATTCTGTATGCTCGGTCTGTTGCTTGATTTTCCACCGCGGGATTCCACCAACGATCCGCATGCAATACGTGATTTGCAGCAGTTAGGTTGAGACCTGTCCCTCCAGCTTTCAATGACAGTAGGAAAATTGGGAACTCACCTGCCTGGAAACTATCGACAAGATTATCTCGTTGCTGCTTTGGCATGCTGCCAGTTAAGAATGGAATATCAATATTGTAAAGCTCCGAGAAACAATGCTGTAATAACTGGCCCATACCAATATACTGCGTGAAAATTAAGCATTGCTCGCCATTGTCCACGATATCGGCCGCGAGCTCGACAATGCGCTTTAGCTTGATGGATCGATTTAAAAGCGTTTTCGCATCATCTAAAGGTTCTTTCAGATATAAAGCTGGATGATTACATAACTGTTTTAGCTTGCTCAACATTTGTAAAATACGACCTTTTTTCTCAAATGCCGTCATAACCTCAAGCTGTGCCAGTGTATCCTCTATATACCCTTCATAAAGAGCAGCTTGTTCACTTGTTAACCCACAGAATTCCTTCGTTTCTTGCTTTTCAGGCAAATTCAGCATTAAATCAGGATCATTTTTTGTACGACGCATCAGGAACGGGCGAATTTTTGTACGTAAAATTTCCTTATGACGATCGGATTCTTCACGTTCAATTGGAACAATGAATTGCTCCTGGAACTTCCCGAAACTCCCCAAATATCCCTTGTGAATGAAATCGAAAATTGCCCAAAGCTCAGATAGTCTATTTTCGATTGGAGTCCCGGTTAAAGCAATATGATGCTTGCCGTTTAATCGACGAATCGCCTTGGATTGTAAGGTCTGCATGTTCTTAATATTTTGGGCTTCATCTAATGTCACGGTTGCCCAATCAATATGTTGTAAAAACTCAATATCTTGTGAAATCGTTCCATAAGTAGAGAGTACAACATTTGGTTTTTCTCTTTGTAGCACGTATCTAAGCTCGGAGTCTTTTATGCGGTTTGCACCATAATGAGTCATCACTTTTAATGATGGCGCAAAGCGGTCAAGTTCTTTTTGCCAGTTTCCTAAAACAGAAGTAGGACAAATAATAATCGTAGGATCGGTTTCATTTAACTTCTCAACCGTATATAAAAGATAACTAATCATTTGAACCGTTTTGCCAAGTCCCATATCATCCGCTAGCACGGCACCAAACTTTTGCTCTCGCATAAATGTCATCCATTCAAAACCTTCTTGCTGGTAAGGACGCAATTCTGCATGCAGTCCAGTAGGCTGGGGGATAGAAGGAAGTCCCTTTTTCGTCGTCAGCTGGTCTACATATTCCTGTAAGGAACGCTGCATTTCAAAAGCGAATAGTGGATCATCGGATTCGGAATCCTCCTCTTCTAATGGAGCAGAAAGCTCATTTGGCAACTCACGGAATAACAGCTCTCGCACTGTCCAGTTTTCTTCCTCTGCCTTATCCATTAGCTCGCGAATTTCATTCATCCAATTCACATCCATACGGAACCATTCATCGCCGATTCGCACAAATTCTCGATTTTCATCGACAATTTTTCGGAATTCCTCCGCATTGATTTCTTCTCCATTGACAGAAAGCTGCCATTTGAAGGCTAAAATATCATCCAACCCTGCGACAGATTTTTGTGACTGATTACTCGCACTCACACGGACGCGCATTTTCGTCTGCTTTAATTCACGCAACCATGCAGGTAAAACGACCTCAAAGCCAAGTGCACTAAGCTTAGCAAAGTCATCTCGCAATAACTTGCGAACATCCCCATCATCTATGGTTGTATGTATAAACGTGTCGGGGGAAACATGATAAGCACTTAAATCCACCAGCTCAAGTATTTGTGACTGTTGGTTCACAATTTCGTCCGCAAATTCCAGCCACTTCTCGGGAAGTGCTTTTTCTACAGGCAACTGTCTTTTGCGGACTGCCGGTGTCCATAGCTTTGTTGTTTTTGTTGAGCTAAGAACCGTTTCTAAAAGCCATTCTGATGAATTTTCCTCCGGTTCACTTAAACGGATTGCAACTTTAAGATTACCTAGTGAACGGTCCTTATTTAATGGCCATCCTCCATTTTTAAAGAAAGGAAGCAGTGCTGGCAAATCCCTAGGATGTAAACTTGCAAAGGCTAATTTTTGATAAGCTGCTTGTGTCAGAAGGGACTCATATTCATGTAATGGTATATCTTTATCTTTCGTAAATGCTCGGACAAACTCATCTTCCAAAAAGCCTTCAGGCAGCTGAAAAGTAAATGTCAATTCACCCGATTCTTTTTCATCCGTAACTACGTAATCCCATAGCGCACTGTTGTTCCAAAGGAGCTGGATTCCTTTCATCGCAGCGAGCAGCTTATCAGATTGGTCATCATCTCCCTTTAATTGAATAAAGGGATGTTTATATAATGGTGACAATAAATCAACGAGCTCCACTGTCGTTAATCGAAGATCGGTATCAGTTACATTTGCATTTAAACCAAAGAAATTAGGTTCATATCGAAAAAATAATTGTCTTGTCCAGTTTATGGGAGACATGGGTGTATGATCGTCATTGAATGCTGTGACAGAAAAGAAAGCTGGTGTGAGTTCTTCTATAGATATTCGAATTATTTTCGTAAAAGGGGTTTGTTGAATTTCTGTCATACCAGTAGATTTCCTTTCTCTAATTCTTCCTGTAAGGCACGTAACCGTTTATATTGTTCACGTACTGTATGGATATAATCAGTCCAAAAGTTGGTTTTCCCACATTTTTTTGAAGCAGATTTCATCATTTTCCAAATTCGAACAGCTTGTTTATAGTTCATTCTTGATTTTTGCTTCACTTCTTCAAGTGCATAGAAATGATATAGCGGCAATGTCACTTCCGGTGCCTCTTCAATAACTTCCTTCAGCCCGCATGTTTCTAAATAAGAAATCGAGGATGGATATAATTGATGAAGGGCAACCCACTCTTCGTAGCGCTTCTCCTTCAGCAAATAATGGGAATAGGGTTGAACGCCATAAGTGCCAAATGCGGAATAGAGCATCAGTTCTTCCTGTTCCGAAAGCACGATATGATCATATAAAACATGAATTCTCCTCACATACATTTGTCGTTGATGTGGCGGAAGATAGCCATTAATATACTCATTTAAAAGCGGAAGCATGGCCTTTAAAATTAATTCAGTAGCAATTTCATCATGACGGGAAGACGCAAACTTAGCCAGTCCAAAATAGACACTCATCTGGTCTGAAGATATGCTTTCTAAATGCTGTTTTAATGAATCATAATCTTTTAATAGTATATGAAAAACATTATATACAGGCGAGAGTGGCACTTCTTCACTTAATTTTAGCTTTAACTCGTCGTTTTCAACGTAACTTTTAAGGATTTCTAATTCTTCTTGGGCACGTCTTTTTTCGATAAATACAGTATCCCAAAATAATAAATAGATATTTAATCTTCTACCGATATAGTGATGTCTTTCCAGTAAAAATTTCCTTATCAAAACTTGCAATGCATCAAAAAATGGATCTGTTGCGAAAAGTCGCGATTTCCCGGACAGTTCATCAATTGTATTTTGGATAGCTTCGAACCGACGATCGAAAAAATATTCAAAGTAGTCACCGCTATTATAATTCTTATTAGATTGATTTAAATGTTGCCAAATTTTATCCAATATCGCAATTTCCATAAACAACTTGTAAATAGGCTGCCATTCCCGTTCAAAAGGGAGATGTTTTCTTAGTTTGGTGTGTGCGTTTTCTGAAATGCTAGAAATCAGGTGCTTCTCAATTTGACGTCCTTCTGGCAACAGATGGGTCATTACTTCGTCTACCATGGCAAGCCAGTTTTCCGGAGTACGGTCCGATGCAAGCATGTGCAGATTGATACTTTTTTTCGTCCGCCATTTTCCAGCCCAGTCTTGAACAGAGCCAATATATTGAAATAAAGCCAGGATGACACTAACCTTATGGCGACACCACTCTTCCTGAGGGCAGTCACAGCTAATTTCATTCGTTTTAAAATTAACGCTGACATGTGTTAGTCGGACATCCTGTACAGATGCATAAAGCGTAGTGGTAGCAGGAATATAGCGTTCTAAATTTACTGATTTATTCCGTACTGCAAAGAGTGCGCGGCGTACAAGTTCCTCGTCTTCAGTGACAGATGGATGTAAAGATTGCTCGATATGTTCTAGTTGAGTTCGAATGAATGCAGCTTGTTCCCATGCAAGTGTTGAAATCGATAAACCCATAGTAATACGCTCCTTAGAAAAACACAGAACATCGATGAACTATGTTTTTTCTTTTGACTTATTGAAAATTTTTGAACTTCGTCTAAAAAAGTCTGTCCTTCCATTATAACTTGAAAAGGCGGGAATGATAAGCAAAACAGAAATTTTGTAAAAAGGTTACCACGAATCGGTTTGAAACGGATAAAAATGGGAATATGTATTCTACGTAAATTTGTAAAACAAAGGTTTGCCAGCTCGTATGCAAATTGATTTACAAATATCGATAAAATTAGTAACAATCTGCTAGTTTGAAAAGCGAAAAGTATGGAGAATATAGCATTAACGAGCTATAAAATTCGTATGATAAGTAAACGCATTGTAGATGGCTGCCACTCGTGCGGCTTACCGGATAATACATATGAATATTTATTCAGCATTCATTTAGTATTGAAATCGCTTACACGTACTAAAAACTGGGAATTGATATAATTATCAAAAAAATCCCAAATAGGAGGGGATAGCATGATTCAAGTACAGTTTATGAAACCTTTTTATACGAAAGTAAATGGAAAGACGCTACGCTTAGTATTCGCTTATCAATATTTTTCAATTGTTAAGGATGATGAGTTGTATCATTTTGTTCCGGTGGAAGGGAAGGAAATGATTATCGATCTTGAAACAAAGCAAATCGAAAATCTGTCAGAGATTTTTGTGTTCCAACGCGGAAATCGTTTTATTCGTTTACCTTTATATCAGTTGCTTTTAATTTCTAACGTGCATGAACATTTAACTCCTATCTTAGATCAAGCCACAACACCAGAAGATAAAACCAATAGTGTACAAAAAGAGCAAAGTGAAACAGAAATCCAAATAATGATTCGCGAACTCGAGGAACAAAATTTAGAGCATCTAATCAACCAAGCACTCGAAAATCGCGACGAAAAACGCTTCTACGAACTAGCATCGCAAAAAACAAAACTGCATGAGGCAAATAAATAGTGAAGACTCTTGTCTGTGTGGGCAGACGGAGTACGAGTAGAGCAAAAGCACCTGAATCGTTTGATTTCAGGTGCTTTTGTTGTAATGGGTATTGCTAAAATAATACCCAGAGCTTGAAGTGTCGAAAATAATTGATAAAGTGGCGGATATTCGACAAAAAGTGGCGGAAATATTCATGAAAGTGTCGGATTTATACTGAATTCGACTGATATCCCCGATTCATAACCCACACTCCATTCAACAAAAAAGAAGAGCCCTATTTCAAGGACTCTTCTTTCTATCTTCATTAGTATCACTTAGCAAATACATCTAAAGCCATTTTTGCAGTGTCGAGTGCTTGACTCTGTATAGGTTGAATCGTGGCTTTCATTTTAGCCCCAAGAGTATCTCGATTTTCAAGCATGCTTACCGATTGTTCGTACAGTTGATTGCCATTCCAGTTGTCTTGTTCGACGTGGCCGATAATCGGTTGCCCGGCAATTTTTGCAAAGGCGTCGATTTTCGGGTCGTATGAAATAGCGATAAACGGTGTGTAGAAAATACTTGAAAAGATGAGAGAATGAAGTCTCATGCCAATTAATAGTTTCGACTGGCCGATAATCGCGATTTTTTCTTCAATGGATAAATCTGAAGGAGCAACCATGCTTTTTTCCTTCATCAGTTCCCCGAATTCCTTCGACGTTTTTTCATCGTGCTCACCGTGCATCGGGACAAATACGATTGTTTCCCCGTGGCGTGCTAGTTGGTCTAAGCCAGCAACAATTTTTTGTTTGTAGTCAACCGTTGTTGGCCAATCTCTCACACTTACCGAGATATAATTAGTCAACTCAGCACCCTCAAGCCATTCACTACGGAAACTGCTACCATACAGCCCTGTAACCGGATCTGGTACAAGCCCAATCGATTTCTTAACTCCAATGCTCTCAAGAAGCTTTTTAGAATCTTCATCTCTGACAGTAATGTGATCCACTTTGTTTAAAGTGTTTCGCACAATCAGCTTACTGATTCCTTTATTGATTGGCCCCATTCCTTGTGCGTAGACAAATACAGGTTTCTTGTTCATTTTCGCTATTTGCATGATGCCGGAATAATAGGGGATGGATTTCATGCCGGTTTGGTCTTGCAGTAAGCTGCCGCCGCCACTGATTAACCCATCCGCATTTTTAATGGCAGTGTTGACTTCTTTCATCTTCCAGCGGTTGACTGCCTGGACGCCATACGTTTTTTCCGTTGACTCTGGGTTATTCGATAACACGGTAATTACAATGTCACTTTGTAGCTTTCTCAATGCACTAATGATGGAGAAGAGGATGGCCTCATCTCCAACATTATCAAAACCATAATAGCCAGATAAAACGACATGCACTATGACCACCTCGTTTTTGCTTTAGTAAAGTAGTGGACTGCAATTTTGAAAATCACGATGAATACAAGACCGATCACAAATCCTAGTACTGTACTGTAAAGCGTACGTAATAACGAAACAGATACAGGAATGTGTAAGTGCGTGAATGTATTCATGATGGATAGGAATCCAATGACACCAGGAATAAGTAAAATTGTTCCCCATTTTTTGCTAATGCCCATCACGTAAAGTGCTAGTACGAAGAATGGGAAGCCGATTAGGAATTCCTTCGTTCTTGGGCGTACATATAGTGCATTTTCTAGCCATTGTCTAAACGCTAATTCCAATTCACTTACTGAACCGGAGTTGCCAGTTCGGCCGATATAGAAGTAGCCAACTGCTGCTACGACCATCAACACTAAGATATGCCAGTATTTAACTTCTTTATTTAGTAATGTTACCGATGTATTAAGCGAGCCTTTTAAGCCGTTCTTCGAAATTTCATAAACCTGGAATAAAGCGAATAAAACAATTCCTGCAATAGGAATCACATAAACAAGCTTCACGCCTCTAAATACTTCATAACCTGTAACAAAGCCGTTGCCGTTTAATAAGCCAATAACAATGTAGATCCCAATTAAGCTGATCGCAATCCCTTTTACATATTGGACGAAAATATCTCGAATGCGAGTAGAACCGTTCGCTGATTTAATCACGGCATAAATTGGCGTTAATACCGCAATAATTAAGGCGAATGCTTGTAGGAACAATACGCGATTCAGTACAAAATAAGCGACCGCCAATAATGCCATAAAGAGAACTGCCAGAATTCGCAGTTTGTTCACTTTGATTAGCTCAGAGATTAAATACATGAAGATCATGCCTGCTAATAATATCAGAGCCGTCACCCATGCTGGAACAGAGATTTTCTCAAAATGCTTCGGTGCACCTAAAGTAAAGTGGCTCGGCATTTTGTCTTGAACCTCTGTTAAGTAAAGAACTGCCTCATCCAGATTTTCTTCGGCATTTCCTATTGTTTTAATGTGATAGAAAATCGATTTGATATTACGTTCTTTCACTGCTCGCGTTGTGCGATCAACACTTTCCGTAACCGTTAAGTTGGTTTGTTTGTTCACATCAATACTATGTAAACGAATCATGTCATACTCGAAAGTTTTCGCTAAATCATATTCTCCTTTAAGCTGGCTTCCTTCAATTGTATAGAAGCTATAGCCTGCTTGTTGCAGATCTTGAATCCAAGCACTTCTAATTTGGTCAGGGTGCCCAAATCCAATCACTTCTGTACCTGAACCTAAAAGTCCAAGTTTATTGTTATCCTTCATTTCCACTAATTGTTGAACGATTTTCGAAATGGCTGCGTCACTTTCCATATTCGTCGTTCTAAAGACAACCATTAAGCCTTGTGCATCCAGATGGTCAACTACAGATTGATCGTATCCGAAAGGCATGTCCACTTCGAAGTGTTCAGTTGAACTTGGGATGAAGTAGAAAGGTTTTCCAGCAACCGTCACTTCTTCCGTTTGAAGATTTTCTGTTATAAAGTCTTGATAATAGGCTTCTTCTGGAATTGTTACATAATAGCCTGTTTCCTCAGTATCGACAGACCCTTCATACTCAGTAAAGAGTAAGCTGTCTGCAAGTTCATTTTCTTCATAAACCGATAGTACGTTTTGTTCTTCCAGATTTTCTAAAGACACCGGCTCAATGCTTACGGAAGTCAGTCCTGCATCCGCTAACGTTGAAAGTACTTCATCAGCCGTTAAATCACTTTCTTCTACGACAGTCGCGATTTCATTATATGGAATAATCACTTCGTAGTTGTCGTTTGCTGATTCTGCGTGCCACCTGTTGATGATTCCAGGGATAGAAACAATCAGAATTAGGAGAAGGATCCCCCACAGCCACTTTTGTTTAATCATTAACTTGTTCTTCCTCTCATTCGTTTGCGATGGTTTCCCATCAGGTTGTTTTCCATTAAAACGTTTCCCGATGATTGGGAGTTGTTTGATATCTTCATTGTTAATTGCGCGTGTGAACCATAGGGCACCGAAGTAAATCGATCCTCCAAGAAGTATTGCTACAAAGACGTACCCCATAGCTACTATTCTTGACCAGCTCGCAATGTCAAACCATAATGTCGGGAGTCCGATTACTGCCCCCATCAATAGTGAAGCAAAGATGATTTTCACGATACTGCCATTGATAAATGAAAAACGCATCCTCTTATAGATGAAAACTGTATTGACGATAAATAAAACAAAATACACCAATAATGTAGAGAATGCAGCCCCATCTAATCCATAGGATGGGATCAAGAAAATGTTCGCAAATATCTTTAGCAATACGCCACTGATAATAATGATGGCCCCTGCTCTTGCAGAGTTCATCCCTTGCAGAATGCCAGTCCCTAGAATCGTCAGGGAAGTGAAGACAGAACTTAGGTTAATAATTGCAAGCATCGTGCTGCCTTCAAGATTGGTGAACAAAGCAAGGTTTAAAGGAAGTGTAAGTGCAAATAGCCCGAGTGCTGCTGGCCAAGAAATGAGATGGGTTAAACGATGTGTCCGTTCAATAATTGCACGTGTTCCAAGTAAATCATTTTCAGCTAATTTCTTTGTGATTAGCGGGACAAGCGGCAAAATAATCGACGAAGCGAAAATCGTTGCGATTTGGACAAGTGTAAGTCCTCGTCCGTAAATCCCATATTGATAAGTGATTTCATCATGCTCGACACCGGCATTTCTTAACCCGTATGTAACCGTAAAGGAGTCGACAAAGTTGAATAAAGCCATTGTTACCGATCCAATGGCAATCGGAAGCGATATTTTTAAGATGACTTTACTCCAAGACTTGAATTGCCCCATCGTGACCTTTTGGGAAGAGGTTACTTTTACCGAAGAACGGGTATATTGAATCCGTAAATAGAGCAATGAGGCAAGGGCACCGATTACAGAGCCAATCATGACACCACCAGATACGATTTCTGTGGAATAATCCATTGCCACTAAAATATACGACACAAATAAGATTAAGCAGACGCGAACAAGCTGTTCAATCACCTGGGAAATCGCAGTCGGCTGCATATTTCCGAATCCTTGGAAATAACCTCGGTAGACGGCCATATAAGGGGCCACTAATAACGTGAGGGCAACGACGATTAAAGTAAGTTTAACTTCAGGACCACCTAAAGCGTTGGCAATGAAGCCCGAGAAGCCCATAATAACCGCAAAGCTCAACACACCAAAGCATAAAGTCAAAATACTCGCTGTAAAGTAAATTTCTTTTACTTTATGATGCTCGTTTTTCAGCTGAGCCTCGGCAATCAGCTTTGAAATGGCAATGGGAATTCCAGCAACTGACAAATAAAGTGCCACCATATAGACGGGATACACGGCTGTAAAGATCCCAAGTACCTCGTCTCCGGCAATGTTTTGTAACGGGATGCGGAAAATGCTTCCTAACACTTTGGAAAGAAGGGTAGCGATTGTCAGGATAATTGTACTTTTTACCAATGTGGACTGACTCATCTACTAGACCCCTGACCTTTGCCTTTTAACTGATACACCTTGATGGCAAATCGAGGAAGAGCAAGCATTCGTTTAAAGCGAGTTGGTTGGGAAAGCAGGCGATATAGCCATTCAAGATTCATTTTTTGCCAAATGACTGGTGCACGTTTGACTGTTCCGGCAATGACATCGAATGAACCACCCACACCCATGAATACACCGTGCGTGAATTTATCGAGATTTTCTGAAATCCATTTTTCTTGTCTTGGTACACCTAAAGCCACAAAGACTAAATCAGGTTTTGTTTGTATGATTCTTTCGGAAATATCGTTATCTTCCCAATTGAAATAGCCATCCTGATAGCCGACTACTTCGACATTCGGGTAGGTTGCATGAATATTGTCGACAGCCTTTTGCAATGTGTCGTTTTGTGCACCTAATAGGAAGATTTTATAATGTTTCTGATTGCCAGTTTCCAGTAGCTGAATCATCGAGTCATAGCCTGTTACACGTTCTGGCAATGATTCGCCGAGAATTTGCGCGGCTTTGACAACACCAATGCCATCTGCACAAATATACGTGGCTTTGTCGAGATACTGCTTAAATTGCGGATTTTCATTTGCGGTCATCACTACTTCTGGATTCGCAGTGACAACAAACGTTTTTTCTTTTTGTTGAATTCGATTTTCTAATAAGGAAACAAAGCCTTTTTGATCAATATGTAAAAAAGGGACACCCATTATTGTGACTTGCTTCATATAGTACTCAAACCTTTCTATTAATACCTGTTTTACGCAAACTATCATACCATAAATGGCATCAGTACAGTTAATTTTCGAAAGACATTGAAAAATGGGGAAGTATGTAGAAAAAAACTCCCTCGAATAATCGAAGGAGTTTGTAGAGGACTGCTGATTAACGCCATCAAGTCAGTTAAGGAGTAGTTACAGGAACGTTAGTTTGTGCAGGTTGTTCGATGTAATCTCCTGATACCCACCCAGGTTCCTGATTATAAAGCACTTTATACCAACTACCATCTTTAATATATTGGCCGTTCTCGTCTTTCACACCAAGAATATAGCTGCCACCTTTGGCCATTCCGATAATTCTGCTAGTTGTATTTGGCTCGAATCGAACGTTAAGACCCGACGTGTTGTTTTTAATTTTTAAAGCATCTGGGAAAGTTAAGTATTGTCCAGAAACCCATCCTGTTTTACCGTTCGCTGTGATTTTGTACCAGCCACCGTTTTCACCAAGTACAGTAACTTCTGTATCGTTCGCTAATGTTGCCATCACCGTTCCGTATACAGGGTACGTTCTGAAATTCAATGGAATTGTTGGTGATACAACTTTTCCTGTAGCACCATTTAAAGTCGGATATACAACATATTGATTTTCCACGCTAGGCTTTGGAGACGTAGCCGGTTGCCCCTGATAAGTTGGCACTTCAAATACTAATTTCGTCGTTTTATCAGCACCAGTTATCTCATAAATGTCACGGATCTTATCTCCTTGGAGAATCGCCCACATTACATGAGTTGCATATTGATGGTCAGTCGGTTTAGCAGGATTCCAACGCATTTCATATAATGTGTCTTGTCCGATGCCGATATACTTTTCTTTTACAAAGGATGCACCGCCAATAATTGCTTGTTTGACAGTAAACCAGCCGTTTTTATAGGCTGTTTCGGAACCATATTTATTTGGATTTTTGTCAACTGCACCAATGCCGTATACATTATAGGTTTTTTTGATGTTCGTTAAGTTTGCTCTATTCTGAGCCGTGACCATTTCTGGGTTGCCTTGTGCATTAAGCCCCACTTCAATCCCCATGGCTAAAGCTGATGCTCCTTTACCCGTTTCATGCAGTGCATGGGACATTAAATAAGCAGCATTAACGCTAAAATCCTTTCCTGCTTGAATAAATGCATCGGCCGTGTTTGCTAAATTACCCATACCATTTAAAACTTGAGTGTTAATAACTGTAGTATTCAACCCTTCTACCGGAGTAGAGAGTTTTAAAAACTGATAGAATTCTCCACTACCCTTTTGGAAGTTGCTTGGATTCATATAATAAGCAACTAAAGAATCAGTTGCAGTAAATAATCCAGCTCCGTCTACTTTAGGACTATTGTTCGCTTGCAGGGATAGAGCAGTTGAAAAATTAGAAGGATAGGAAACCGTTACATACTCTTTGCCAGGAACAACAACTGGAGTTTCAGGTTGTTCCACTGGCGGATTTACAGGAGTTTCATCTGAATTTTCTTCAGCCTTTAATACACGATAAATCACTGTTGAAGCTTCTGCACGTGTTGCATTGGCACTCGGGCTGAATGTGTTGTTTTCACGACCAAAAAGTATGTTTGATCCTACTGCATATTGAATGGATTCCTTTGCCCATGATGCAATTTGAGCATTGTCGTTAAATGAAATAGACGATTTTGTCGTCTCAACGCCCGCATAATCTAAAGCCCGCTTAATCATAACAGCCATTTCCTGACGATTAATCTTCGCGTTCGGGTTGAATTTACCATTTCCGACACCAGCGATTAAATTGTGAGAAGCCGCTAGATTAACAGAAGAATAAAACCAATCTCCTTGATTCACATCTGTAAAACGAACAGTAGAAGACTTCGGAGATAACTCTAAAGCTCTTACTAGAAAACTAGCAAATTCTGCACGCGTTACATCATTATTCGGTAAATAGTTCCCATTTTGGTCCCCAGCTAAAATCTTTTGATTGATGAGATAGTTCATTTCTGTATATGCCCAGTGATTTGAGATGTTTTCAGCATGTGTTGTACCAGGTGAGGCGGTTAGTACTGCTGAAGCAAATAGTCCAAACCCTAATGCAAGTGATAATCTTTTATTCATTTCATTTCTCCCCTCAAAAATATATTATGCTATATATAAATCTACCAAAATATGAGACAAAAATATAGGGAAGATTTTAATTTAGTTGGAAGGGGAGTGAGTAGCCTCAATTTGAATAGGTTCTAGGGCGTGCACCTTGGCTCCTATAAACGATTCTAACCTTTTCCAATTCTAAACTAGTAGTATTCTACCGTTATGCTGATAAATGTCGAAAGTCTTGCTGAAATATGGTATATTTTGAATATCTTTAATAGAAATCAAAAATATAGTAAGGAGCTTAAAGAATGGAAAAAGGAAGGATCGGTTATTGGTTTATCCTCTTGTTGGTATGTTTGATTCTGGTACCAAATCAGTCAGTTTCTGCGAGCACTCTTTCTGATATACCCCAAACCTATGAGAAAGAGATTAACTATTTAATAGGAAAGAACATCGTAACAGGTTATGAAGATGGGGAGTTTAAACCAAACAAATTAGTAACTAGACAAGAAGCCGCGACAATGATTGGGAAAGCTTTAAATTTAGACGGAGCCAAGCCAAGGCAAACCGTGTTTAGTGATGTAAAAGCAGATTCATATGCTTCTGGCTACATCCAAGCAGCTTATGACAAGAACATTATTAATGGCTATGAGGACGGAACATTTGGGCCAACGAAAAATATGACACGTTTAGAAATGGCCTACTTGATTACAAGTGCATTTAAATTAACTGCTTCAAGTGATTTTTCATATGCAGATATGCCATCATCATCCAATGCAGCGAAAGCTATATCGAGTGTGACAAGTGCTGGAATTACAAATGGCTATGAAGATGGAACTTTCCGACCGAATAATTCCATTACACGATTGGAATTTGCTATCATGCTGGCACGTGCACTTAATCCGGAGTATAGAATCGAGCCGGTAAAGCCAAGTGAGCCAAAACCAACAGAACCAAACGAGCCGGGTGAAACTACTGAAGGTCAAACTATGTATGTAACAGTTGCCAGCCTGAATGTTCGAAGTGGTCCGGGCACGAGTTATGCAAAAGTTGGCTCTCTAACGAAGGGCAATGAAATTACTGCCTACGAAAAGACCGGAGATTGGGTTTACATGACGAGCAGTAAAGTTTCAGGCTATGTACATACTGGTTATCTTTCTTCTAAAAAGCCGAGCTTGACTAAAGTAATTGCCATTGACCCAGGTCATGGCGGGCACGATCCTGGTGCGGTAGGCAATGGACTATATGAAAAAAACTTAACCCTTGGTGTAGCTCTTCACTTAAGAGATTATTTAAATAATGCGGGCATCAAAGTCGTGATGACACGTTCAACAGATAAGTTTATTGCGTTGGAAGACAGAGTAACGATTGCCGAAAATGCTGGTGCGGATACATTTGTGAGTCTTCATATGAACGCAGCAACAAGTTCTGCGAGTGGAACAGAAACGTATTATACAACTTCTGGTACTGCTTCAAGAGCAGAATCAAGTAAAGCATTGGCACAATTCATTCAAGGCAGATTAGTAGATGCAATCGGATCCAAGGATCGCGGTGAAAAAACAGCCAACTATAAAGTAATATACAAAAATCCACTTCCATCCGTACTGGTGGAAATGGGCTTCATCTCCAATAAGGAAGAAGCAAACTACATTAACAATCATCAAAAAGAAACTGCCTATGCGATTTATCTAGGAATCCAAGATTACTATAAATGGTTAGGGCAATAAGAAAAGTGAACAGTTTAGCCTCCGTCAGCTCTTTAAAGCAGACGGGGTTTTTTTTATAAGTGATGCAGCTAGACTTTTCTACAAACTTAAAAACTTATAACTTTTTATTTTCAATCTAAAGACAAGACATCATTTTACCTACAGTACTGGTAAGATGCGGCTTGTCTTTTTTTAATTTGATATAAATTCTTAAAAAAGCGAACAGTTGGCGATTATAGTAGGATGTTTTGAAAAATACCCCTTCCTGAATTTTGCAAATTGTTCTGAAAATAAGGTTCAAACGTGAGAGCTAGTTGGACATGTATAATATCCAGGTTAAACAGATCATATTAGTTTTTAGCGCAAAATAGGGCATAAAGGCGGGAGCAGATATAGTTGTCAGTCTGGAGATGAAGTAGCAGGTAGTACGGCAAGTGAAACAGAGACGTATTATACAAATGCAAATACTGCTTCAAGAGCAGAATCAAGGATTAATTCATTCGATACAGATTAGTGAATGCAAAAAGTCAAAGGATGGGCGTGAAAAAACGCCAATTAAAGTAATATACAAAAACCCGCTTCCATCCGATTTATTCGAGATTTTCACCATCAAGAATAAGAAAGAAGCCAATTACATTAATAATCATAAAACACAGCTTATGCCATTTATTTAGGAATAGATGACTACTAAATGTTGCTGAAAAAAAAGGAGACAAGACGTCAATTAACCTATGAAATTGGTAAAATGAGTCTTGTCTTTTTTTTGTAATAATTGACATAAATTCTTAAAATAAGCATACAATTGGTAAGTATTGTGTTAAAATAAAAGGGTATTTTGGAAAAATATTCTTGTAAATATTAATGAAACCATTGGGAGAGTAAGGCTCAAGAGAAATGGTTGAGTGGAAATTTGTAGTATCCATATTAACCAAATGTTACTAATTTTATTAGCAATCTTTGGATAGATTCTCAAAAATTGAATTAGTTGCTTGAATTTAGAAATTCCTAGTGTTATACTTTCGTAGTAAGTAAATGATTCTACTAAGAGGTAATATGTCATATTACTTGTTTAGCAGATTTACTACAGAATTTACTTTGTGTTCCTTATTATTCCAGAGAACTATAATACATAATACTATTAGTTTTTAAACTAGTAATATAGTTTTCATAGAATAATATGACTTTTAAAGAATCCAGGGAGGAATAAATGAATGACAAAGCAAAACAAAGGTCGTAAATTATTCGCGACAACAGCAACAGCAGCATTAGTTGCATCAGCAATCGTACCAGTAGCATCAGCTGCGGTATTAAACGACATCGATAGCGTGCCATCTTGGGCAAAAGACGCTGTTCAAAAATTAGCTGACAACGGCGTATTAGAGGGAGATACTAAAGGTAACTTCAATCCAAGCGGTATTGTAACTCGTGCACAAGCTGCTCAAATTTTCTACAAAGAGTTAGGTCTAACTGCTGAAGGATCTGAAAACTTCTCTGACGTAGAACCAGGTCAATGGTGGTACCAAGCAGTTGTTGCTACTTCTCCAGAATTATTCGAAGGTCGCGGAAACGGTGCATTTGCACCTAAAGCTGAGTTAACTCGTGCAGAAGCTGCAAAAGTTATCGTAGCTGCTTACGGTTTAACTGGTTCAGCTGACCTTTCTACATTCGATGATGCTTCTAGCGTAAAAGCTTGGGCTCAAGACGCTTTCTCTGCTGCAGTTGCAAACGGCGTAATCAACGGTAAAGGAACTAAATTAGCTCCTAACGATTCAATCACTCGTGCTGAATTCGCAACTATGGTAGCTCGTGCAAGCGAATCTGCAGTAGCTACTGGTGTAGAATCAGTAACTGCAATTAACTCTACAACTGTTGAAGTTGATTTCGAAGATGCAATCGAAGATATCAACACGATCGGATTTGCAATCGAAGGTTTAACTGTAACTAACGCTGTAGTAAAACAAACTGACTCTTCTGTAGCTGTATTAACTACATCTGCTCAAGAAGGCGGTAAAGAATATACAGTAACTAACGCTGGTGAAAAACTTGGTACATTTGAAGGTGTATCTGCTGTATTACCAACTGCTGTTAAAACTACAGTTGCTTCTCAACAAGGGATTATCGGTAAAGAAGTAACTTTATCTGCAGAAGTAACAGTTGCATCTGGTCAATCTAAAGCTGGTATTCCTGTAACTTTCAACATTACTAATAACGCTAAAAATAACGAAACTATCGAAGTAGAAGCATTAACTAACGCAGAAGGTATCGCTTCATACTCATATACTCGTTACTATGATGGAACTGATTCAGTAGCATCATACGCTACAGACAAATCAAGTGTTAAAGATTCAGCTAAAGTTTACTGGTCTGACGAAGCACTTTTAACTATCAAATCAGATACAGAAAAAACTGAGTTAGACAACGCAGATTCAGTTGAATACACTGTAAATTCATCAACAGGTGCTGATTTTGCTTTCGTAGCATTTAAAGAAAACTTAAATGTTGATATCGAAGATGTTAAAGAAAATGCATATGTAACTGATGCACTTGGTTTCAGCAGTGACGATAACGAACTTGATCTTGATGTAGATGGTGACTCTTTAAATGATGACTCTCAATATACGTATATTGACGGTAAAGTTACTAAAGAACTTTCAGGTGCTGATGTATTCCCATACCTAGAAGATGCAGATGACTATCAATTAGTTGTTGTAAAGCTTGATTCTAAAGGTGAAGGTAGTTTCACAGTAACTGGTGAAAATGCTGATAAAGTAACACCAATCGTATACCTTCCAGAAACAGATTCAGGAATCTGGACAAAAACAGCATTACAAGCAGAAGCAACTGGTGTATCATTTGATAACGAACAAGATATGACGTTAACACTTGAAGCAAAAGGTGTTGAAAGAGCAGCTGCTGTTGATGGTTTAGATAGCGAATCTGCAATCGAAGCTAGATATGATGGTGACGATTATAACATTGGTGGTCGTTCATATACTGCGAAATTAGTTGATGAAGATAAAGACGCAGTAGATGGTACTAAGGTATCTGTAGTAGTACCAAAAGATAAACTAAGCAAAGGTACTGATAAAGAAGTTTGGTTAATCGACGAAAATGCTAAAACAGCAGAAGATGCAGTAACTAAAGTTGAAGCAGACAAACCAATCACATTAACAACTAATAACAGTGGTGCAGTAAACTTCCGCTTAGTTGGTGAAGAATCTGCATTTGCAACACCTACAGTTTACTATGACAATGGTGATGACAAAGGTGAATTAGATTCAGACGATTTACAAGCAACAGATGAACGCGTTGTCTTTGATGATGCAGAATTCGGAGCTGCTGAGGCATATATTGAAGATAAAAACGGCAATACAGTTACAGCTTTACCAGTCGGTGAAGAAGGTACAGTATACTATGAATCTGTAGATCAAAACGGTAATCTGTATGTAGATGGTTCAGTTGAAGGAAAAGAAGCATCATTTATTATTAAAGCTGAAAAAGGTTCTGTAGAAGTTGATGGAGATACAGTTGCTGTTGATGAATCTGTAACAATTAAGCCAAAATTCAGCAAAGCTGGAGTAGCGAGTGTTACAATTAAGGCTACTGATGATGCAGAAGTATCAATTAAACTTTCATCTAAAGATCCTAAAATTGCTTCAAAATCACTTTCTCTAGAATTTGATGGTCGTCTATTAACTGTACCAGCTTCTCATACAGACGTTTTAACAAAAGCTGGACAAATTGATACTGATGAAAACACAATTACATTTGAAGGATATCGTGAAATCGAATATTCAACTTCAAATATTACCAATGAAAGTAACGGATCTGTAGAACACCTTACATCTTCTCAGTTTGAAACATTAATTACTAATGGATTAGCTGCTGGAAAAGAATTCAAAATTAAAGCAGTGAAAAATGATGATGGTAAGTATACTATTACTGTTAAAACAGTTACGAATGGTGGAGTTACAACACCAGAAACTGGTGTAACTCAATCTGTATTAGATGAAGTTAATATTATTGGTGAAACAACTAAATCAGTAACTGAAACAAAAGTTGCTTTACGTTCTGTATCTAAGTTTGCAGCATTATCTGATGCAAATCAAACTACAGTTGCAAAAGCTATTAGTGAGAATGCACCATTTGCAAGTATCACGGCTTTAGAAAATGCTTTAAAAGCTCAATATGATCTTTTAGATGCAACAACAGCAGCCGACAAAGCTTTAAATGATGCAAAAGCAGCAGCAGCAACTTACACAGTAGCAGTGTTAGCAGATTACACTACTACAACTGCAACAGCACTAACAGATGCACTTAAATTAACAGAAACAACTACTCAGAATAAGGTAGATAAAGCAGCAGCTATTAACAAAGCTATTGCTGAATTAAAACCTGCAACTTTGGTAAGTGTTGATGATTTAGAATTAACATTTACACCACTAGTTGAAGGTGCAGATGTTGCCTTTGATGTTTTATCAGCTGTGTATACAGTAAAAGCAGATGGTACTACTCCAACTGGTACTACAGTTGGTGAAGCAGTGAAGGATTCTAATATCTTAACTGTTGTGGAAAATCAAACTGAAGCTGATGGAGATACTATTAAAGTTTCAGGTAAAGCTAATGGTGAGTCATTCACTTTAACATTAGAGTATGACGCAGATACAACTTCTTGGAAATCTGTGCCAGTAACTCCTTAATAAAAATAAACGAAACGTTACTTCATAAAATCATATTTATTGAATTAAAGAAGTGGAACAAACCTCATGATAATGCTTATTTAGCCTCTTGCATGAGGTTTTGTTCTAACTATTACTTCCAATTAGTGGGTGAAATACCTACTCTTGCTAACAGTCCAAGGCAAGTGCCTAATCCTCCTGCATCCAGTGAGACTCTATACCAGTTGAAGGGATGAAGTCAGGTGAAGTCGTACTCAAAATAATGAGGCGGGGTTCTTTAAAAGATGGCTATGGCTAGGAGACGAATCCATGTTAATCCAGGATGAGGTAGTGAATATTACGTAGAAGCTAGGAGTTTAGTATTCATCCTTATTTGTGAAATCAAGTAATGGCGATTAGAACAATTGACTGTTAAACTAGTCGTTCTCATTCCTGAAAAGTGGAAGCCTAAGGTCATCAAAAAAAGGGAAAGAAGTAATGGAACGTTTGAAGTCTTGCTAGAAGAGGTGGGTAAGCACCAGTGAAGCTAGTAAGATGGCGGCGGGTTCATAGTAGTGTCGATCGCTAGCCGTTTGTACTTGTATGGTAACATACGAGGAGGGTAAAACTAGCAGGAGCGAAGGAACCCAGTCAGTAGTAGATTTCTAATAAAACTTATTTCCCCAAAAGTAAGTTTAGGGTACCAATCATGTGTATGCATGATTGGTATCTTTTTGTAATTATAATAGTTAAGTAATTGCTCTATCTACTATTGACGGATCGCCGAATGCGCTGAAAGGCGCCTGTTCGGTGAAGGCTCGAATCGAAAGCTACAGTAAAGTAGTATAAGACGAGAATAGCTTACCACGACTATAATTACTTAGTGGAAATACAGTTAAATCCAGGTTCATAGAAGCAATATTCAGACACGTATTTTTTTCTTGTAATCCAATTTTCAAATAGAAAATATTAAAATAAAATGAGTTAATAAGTTCTAATGCCATCTCGGTGTTAGGACTTTTTTTATTCTGGAGTGAAGTTAATGAAAGAGAATTAGTACGACCCGTAAAACGTGTCAATATAGATTAGTTGAGATGAAGAAAAATATTAAATCAAGAATCGTCGGGTTCATTCCCCACATAACTGAGCTTTATTTTAATAATGAAGCAATGAAATGGTAAGAAAAATTCCCTTCTTATTAGTAAGTAATATGTATTGATTCAAATTAACTAGAAAAATTTGTGGTAATATGTTACAATTTTTATTGGGGAAATAAGTAAATATTGGTGATATAAAGCAGCTGCTGACGGATCGCCGAATGCGCTGAAAGGCGCCTGTTCGGTGAAGGCTCGAATCGAAAGCCACTAGTGTGGTATAAGACGAGAATAGCACAACAATAAATACAGCTGGAACTTACAACTTAACAAATGAAACTACTATTTATGGTACACCAGTTACTGGAAACGTTGTAATCAACTATACAGGTTCTGGTACATTAACAATTGATTCAAGTTTAGTAATTACTGGCGGAACACTTACAGTAAATGCAGAAAACGCAACTGTTAATAACTATGCAACTGCAGATGGTGGAATTTTTATTACTGATGTAAGCGCAAGCACATGGAATGAATATGCAAATGGAAATAGTTTAACTTTCAATGATCCAGATGCTGGAACCAACTTAAAGATTTATGGAAATGTAAATGATTTAACAGTTAATAGTAATGCAAATGTGAGTATTGCACCAAATGCAGCAATTGATAGATTAACTGTGACTGCTGAAAAAACTGTTGATATTACTAATGAAGGTACGATTCAACAAATTACTGGTACAGGTTCTATAACTCTTACGGGAAATGGAAACGTAGAAATTGTATCTAATGCTTCAGTGGCACTTCAATACGCGATTAATGCAAAAGAAAAATTTGAAGAAGCCAAGACAACTGGTAATTTAAATTGGGATACTCTTATCACTGCAATTCACTTCTATGAGGAAGCTAAAGAAATAGGTGCAGAAGTTTCGTCTTTAACTGAATACTATTCTTCTATCGCATCTTTGGATTTGAGTGAGAAATCTGAAAGTAACTATGATATCTCAACTGGGGCGCTTGTTTACTTTACAGGTCTGACTAAACTAGATTTATCCAAAACAGGAATTAAAGAGATTGGTGGATTAGTAAATCTTACTGACTTGGAAACTTTAGATATTTCAGGAAACGAAATTGAAGACCTCGGTGCATTAGCAAATATGAGTAATTTAAGTGAGCTTAATATTTCAAACACTAGCATTAAAGACATAAACGTTTTAGTTAAAGAGGATACTACAACACGTTTTGTAGACTTAATTAATCTACAAGCGCAAAATATCCCATCATTAACCTCTATCGCTGGTTTAGTTCATATTTCAATTAATGACGTTCAAACTGATAGTGTAACATGGGATTTTAGTGGTAGTGTACTAGCTGGTACAGATGCCCAAAATCATATTGACCAAATCAACGCTACCAAAGATGAAGCAAGTTTTATAGCACCAACTGTTACACAATAATCTAACAATAGGTAATTTAGACTCTGTAGGGATAAAATCCTTACAGAGTTTTTTGAGTGCTATATTTTCTGATGAAATGGTTGTTATCATCAATGCTAATTAAGCATTAGTTTTATAAATTAATTCAAGTGTATGACTGTAATCAAAACGCATATTTTCTGAACGTACCTTCCGATACTATAAATGTATCAAATTTAGGAATTGTTTTCTTATGCCAACAAGCAAAGTATCGATTGTTCCAGTCAAATTGGAACCACTCCAACTGCATCTAACTCTGTTTGTCGATCACCAGCTAAACCAATCTGCGTGATTCAAGCGAATCATCTAAAAATCTCCTTCTACCCTGACGTTAAGAAATATGTCGTTCAAACATCCCACTGTTCATACTGTTGCCTGCAAAAAATGTCTGTTGAGCTCTCTTTTTCGCGGAATTTGTGAATATTTCTGGTGAACATTTCATATGTATTAGTAAAGGTAGGTAAATGATAACGACTTTGTACAAGTTCCTCCTCCTGCATTACATACCTAATTTCAATTGGTATGGAAAATAATAAATGGGAGGAATATTAATGGAGATGGAGATTACAAATGAGGATTACAAGTTACTACAAGAAATGTTGGGAGAGGAAATCCGCAGCCAAGTAAATTGGTTAAAAACGAAAAAGGATCCTCAGTATAAGTTGTTTAATGCTGGACAAGTTAAAGCATTTGAACATGTCTTGGACCTTTTAGAAGTAAATGAGGAAAACAGAGAGGCGGTTATGGGTGACCACGAGTGTGGTCCCCTTATCCATGGGGGGATTGCGAGCAATGGTTGAGATTAATGATGTAATAATAAAGGAACTAGGATTGCAGCCTTCCATTGAACAATTTGAGTTTATTCCTGATGACTGGGTATTAACACCAATTGATGTGGCAAATTTAACAGGAATGAGTGCAATCACGATTAGAAGATGGTGTAGAGAAGGAAAAATTCCATCGTACCAATTTCAACGGAAATATGTTATTACAGGAAAGGAATTTAAGAAGTTCTTAAAAAGGGCCAAAATTCAAAGCAAATTCATACGAAGGATGAAAGAGTTGTGAGTTCAGAGTATGTTGTTTTGTCATTTTTTAAAAGCAAGCGTATACACTATCATTACGAAAAACCCACAATCATCTTTCCTTGTCCACACTGCGGCCTAGAAGCTAAAATGAATGCCATGATTGGTTTATGGAAATGTGAAGGATGTTTGCAGCAGGGGACGTTGGTCACATTAATGGAGATGATGGATGCAGATGGCAAAGAGCAAAGATTGCTTCAACATGTGAAGATATATAATCCAAAAGAGGAGTATCAGCTCATCAAGCGTTCCTTTGAAAGGTTAATCGAAGTACATGGTGACAGAGTGGAGAAATTATACAAAAGGGTGGAGAAGTTGATTGACTATCATCAAGAAGAAAAGCAACGTAGAAATTAACCTGTTTGGACGAGCCTGCTGATATGAAAAAGCAAGGCTCGTTTTTTTATATAAACTAATATGACGATTTATATCATTCTTTCGCGAAAAATGGGTATATTTCTAGTTGCTAATGCATAAATAATAGTAAAGAGTGGAAAATGAAACCAAGGTATAAATTGATCACCTTCCAGCATTACATACCGTTATTTTGGGTATGGAATATACTAGTTTAGGAGGAAGGTAGATGGAAACTACACAAATTGATTACAATCTTCTATTAGAAATGGTGGAGGACAAAATCCGTGATCAAGTAAATGAGTTAAAGACAAAAAGGGCTCCTTATCAAAATAGACTGTTCAATGCAGGGCAAATTAGAGCATTTGAACATGTCCTTAGTCTTTTGGCGGTAAATGATGATACTAGACAGGGTAATTAATAATAGGAGACCACATTATGTGGTCTCCTTCAAATGAATTAAAAGGGAACGAATAACGAATACATATTAATTTGAATAATAAATTCCATCACTCCTCATCCTCACCAAGTAACTCCAGGATAAGTTGAATTTTGTCATGTAGGTGGCTAATTGATTTTAGTCTCTTTTTTATAGAGGCAAGTTGTTCCTGAAATAACTTTTCCTTTATATCGATCCCTTTAACGATATAGGGATATTTGCTTTGATATTTAACTTGTCCATTTGTACAATATCTTCTTAATGTAATAACGGATTTCCCTGTTTTCTCTTCAAGATCTTCTAATGTGTATTCAAAATCATCAAAGATTTGATCGAAAAAATCGGGTAAATATTTGTAAGCGGGGACACCAAGGTCCCCTAGTATTTTTAAGAATTGCTGGTAGGTCATTAGATGCTATTCTCCTTTATCAGCAAGGCTTTTTAATGAGTCGAACATTTCCAATAAGGCATGTACACCTCATTAGTTGTGCGAGCCTTTCATCATATTTTTCTTCCATTGATTGCCGATTGATAGTAGTTGATTTTGATAATAATTGGTACATCTTTTTTAATACTGGCATTGATCCAATAGCTAGAGTTGGAAAGCATACAGAGAATTTTTGCTGTTTAATTTAAGACAGTTCCTTTCTTACTTTATTTTTTTTGGCGGTTAAATTTCGGACCTCTTCTTGCAATTTTTTTGCTCTGGCAATCCTTTCATCATTGGATAGACCTAACTTTTTATAGTAAGAAACCTTTCCAAGCTGTTTTAATTCCTCATTTAATTTCGAAATTTCCTCATCCAACTCGTCCAACTCTGCTTCGCATTTATGGTCCTTTTGATTTTCCTCCATCTGATTATGAGTAGCCTTCCTAGACATGTCTTCTTCCCATTCCTCCAACTCATTTTTATCGAGTGGAAAGTTTAATGCAGCATTGATAATGGTTGCATAAATATTTTCGGTTAAGTGCGCCTGGTAATTTTCTCGGTTGACCGACTTTATCCCCTTGTGCCGCGCATGGTATTCCGCAACCTTCTCCTTAGATTGCTCTAGTTTAGGGTCGTTGAAAAAAGTCTCATTCGCAATAAGGTTATTTCCAGTATGTCTGGTGTCATAACTTGAAAAATTCTTCAATTGCTCAGTTGAGAGAATATCAGCGAACATAGATTTGTTATTTGAGACCCATTCAAACATCGTTTTAGCATTTGCGTACTGTGCATTTGGGTTGAATTCGTCTGTATAGGGGCGAAAAAGGTAACCAGTTCCTTTATGCTCAGGGTACTTCTCGTACAACTCTGATAAATAATGGTTCACAATCCTAACGGCTCTTGGTACTAATAATAATCCGTATGGTCCAGAAGGAGATAAGTTCATTTTACTTATCTCACTTTGGATGGTAATCCTTGCAAATTGGTATCCATGAATGTCCTTTAGTTCTAATAGACCTGTTTTCTGATTCGGTTGAAGATCTTCAATCTTAAGCCTCCATAATTCAACGGGTCGAATGATTCCAAAAAAGGCTAGAGCAAACATCGCAGCACATTTCAACGGATATTGTAATTTACCACTATCATTTTCCAGTACCCTTCGGACGAGTGCGGCCACTACTTGTCGATTTAGGTAAACAGAACGGGATGTAGTGAGCCTCATCTGTTTTCTATTAACAGGCAAATATTTTTCAAAGGCTTCTTCAATAAAATCTGCTTTCCAAACTAATGCGGCAAAATCCGTTTCTGGCTTATAATCAGAAGAGGTGTTTGCCCTCTCATTGATTTTCTCCTTTTTTCGCATTAAGGTGTAGTAAAAGAGACCCAGGAAGGTATTTTTATAATTCATTCTGGTACGGGGAGATTTCCTTCCATGACTAATTGCTTGAATATCACTTTCCTTCAGGTCATCGAGCTGGAATAGGCTTGGATCATATTGAGGTAGTTCTTCTTCTGTTAAAGAGCGATAACCAAATCCGCTATCTGTTGTTACCCAGTAATTTTTAAGTCCGCTACGTGCACAAATAATCGAGTAAAAGATTCTTGTTAAAACATCTCGATGGTAAATAAACGCATCTTTCGTTAGAAACGCCTCATATCTAGCGTATTTTGTAAAGATAACCGTTGAATCCTTTCTATACTCAATATACTCGCTTATTAATTTCCGATGTTCTTCTGCTAGAAGCTGCCACAATGTGTTGGCATTCTCTTGCACATTTTTCTTTGCATTTTTACGAAGAGATTCTTTAATTTTCATGAAGTTCTCAGTTATCCACTTTTTATTCCAGCGAGTACGGCTCATCCGAGCAACATCAAAATTTCCTGCAAGTGAATAATTTTGAAAGATACTATAGGAAATGTTCATCTCCTTAGCTATATCCCCCAAACTCTTACAGTTTTCTGCAAATTCAATGGCCTTGTCCTTTTTTAATACATATTTGGGTACAAAGGTTTTCTTGTCTAAAGATGGCGCAACATCAATTCCTACTTTTACGATAAGATCATCCAGAAATCCTTTCTTTTCAAGTTGAACATATGTTTTATGGTCCATATTGGCTAACTCATAAAACTCTTTTTTTATGATTAACCCACCATATCGTTTACTGACATCCTCCCAGCCGAAACCATGTTTTTCTGCTAAAGTCACTGCTTTTTTTCTGATTTTCGTAAGTTGTACAGAAGAAAAGCCGAGTTGAGTAAGATCCTCCTTTTTCTCCAATAGAATACTGGAAACAGAATCATACCCATTTTCTAACAATAACTTTTTCTCCCTACTAGTGAGATCCATTTCGTCAATTTTTACCGCAAATAAAGTCGGTTCCATGCAAATTCACCTCAATGAAACATATGATTAAAACGATCATAATAGACTAGTTTTTTCGCCAAAGCTCAAAAGCTTTTGCGATAAAGTGACACCATTATGATCAAAATGATCGAATGCTGTAGAATTTTGGTAACATACAATCAAAAAAATATAGAAGAACTCGTGTTAAGTTTTGGAAGTATTTTAAGATCTTTGAGCGCATTTACATTTGCACGTGCTTACCAATAAAACCCTTTTATCAGTTTTCATTCATATAAAATGAAGACAATTAAATAATCTTTTTTCGTTCATTCCATCCCATTCTTTAACGAAAGGCTAAAACGAAAAACATAAAAATATAAAACAGAAAACAGAAAACGAAAAAAGAAAAAAGAAAAAACGAATTCTTTTTTGCTTTTTTGGTAAAGATAGAAGTACGAAATATATTTTTATCTATTTTGATTGAACGAAAAATATCTAAAATAGATATTTCATTCGTACTTCTATTTCAAGACTAGAGGAAAGTATGGTTTCCTTTAGGGTTAAAAATGATCTAACTTATTTAACTTTGACCGTAGATTTTCCACATTTAGCTTTTGATAACGGTCCGTAGCTCTTAGATCCGAATGTCCCAAAATTGTCGCAATGAATTTTTGGTTTACATCTAGCAGGGTCAAATGAGTTGCAGTTGAGTGCCGCAACAAATGTGGATAGACTCGCTTTTTAATACCTGCTTTGGCTGCAATCTTTTTGATATTTACACGGATACAAGCCCTGCTAACAGGTTGATTTTTTATCTTTGGAGAAGGGAATACATACTTTGAATGATTGTGTCTTGTTTCGATAAAATAATCAGCCAGAATAGGAATAACCGCCTCATGTAGGGGCAAATGCAGGTCCTTATCATTCTTTACTTTTGGAAAGTAAACCTTTTGTTGATCCAAATCAATATGCTCTTTTAGTAACTCTCGAATAGGGCTGATTCGACTACCCGTATAATAGGTAAGGCTAAAAAGGGCATGAAAGAAAGTTGAGTGTTCTTTCGCTGCTTGAAAAAAGGCTTCGATTTCTTCAAAAGACAACGGTTCAGGTAAAGGTGTATAAACCGCTTTGTGTCTGATTCGACCAGCGACATCCACTTTAAAATCCATTTCAAATACCAAAAATTTGTAGAAGGATTTCAGTGTGGATAGATGGCGTAAAATTGAATTGGGTGCCAAATTATCCTCTTCTAAAAAGGCGAGAAAATCTTGAATGTCCTCTTTCTGGATTTCTTCGGTTAGAATATTTCCTTTATACGTTTGAAAAAGGAAATCATCGAACCTGTTTAAATCCTTTTGGTAGGCGAGGATGGTATCGGCCGAATAATGCTGCCGCTTTAAGTACCTAAAAAACTTGTTAGCAAAAATGGGTAAATCATACGTGGGTGTGATTAACACCAGTTACCACTCCTTTCAATATAGGGTTACCAGTAGTATGTGCAAATTTTGCCGTATTATGTAAAGAAACCTCTGCTAAGAGGCAGAGACTTCCTGATTTGACTTTTCTTCTTTTAAAAATTGCTGAATATACCAATTTAGTTGGCTTTCGGTACATTGAACGCGATCCATTTGAATGCCGTTATCCAATAAATGCTTATATTTGTCCAATGTTGAATTAGCTGGGCTATACCAGATAAAGGTGGCGACCCTTTGTGGCTGTGTTAAGTGAGTAAACTCTTTGTCGTTTAAATAGCGGATGCTATATTCTCCCAGCCAGTTTTCAAATATTGAAATATGGCTTTGTTCAGGATATAAAAGAGAAACGATTAATGTTAAGTCACCAAAATAAATGTTGAAAAATACTTCTTTATCTTGGTGCAGAAAATAGCCGTTCAATTCCTTGTTTAACGGTTCAAAGGGCTCTTGAACCACTTTCTGTTGAATAAGATTAATCCAATTTCTTTTAACATCCATCACCATTTTTTTAACAGATGGCAAATCATACGGGGTTAAATATTGATAGAGTTGCTTTTGTAATTGCCCCTTGAATTCCTCGATGATTCTTTTACAAGCAGTTTCTTCGATTTTGGATAATAGTTCCATAAACCCGATAATATAATCAGGATAAGTTTGTGTCGTTGTGATTCTTTTTTTTTCCTGGTTTTGGTCTATCTGTACCACGAAATCCTTCTGATCTCTTAAATGAATAAGTTCATTGGAATCAATATTAAAGTATTCGGCCATTTTCTTTAAAAGTGGGTTGGAGCCATTCCGAGTTCCCTTTTCCAAAAATCCAATATAGGCATGACTAACACCGAGCTGATCTGCCAACAGTTCCTGGGTTAAATGGTTCTTTTTGCGCAATGATTTAATACGGTTTCCAAGAGGGGAAGGTATTGTTTCACATATTTTCTTTTCATTACTCATTTTCCATCTACACTCCCTACATATATTTTTGTGATGTTAAGGTTCGTAAAATCTTATCTCGCATCAACCAACAAAAAGTCATGCTTATCCGTTGAGTTGATTGTGTAAAGAAATTGGACCTTCTTTTTTGGCTTCAATCTTACCCCTTTGTAACGAAAAGCCCATATATTTCGATTAGCCACAGACAGCAAATAATGTTCGCTAGATTTTCCAAGTGGCCTGCAGCGGTCAAACCAAGATTCAGAGTAAAAGTGGGGTTTGGAATTTCCAATTCCAAAAGGCTCAAGCCGTTTGAATTCTTCTATTAGTTTGTCTGGAAACTGATAGATCGGTAATTTGTTTTGGAAATACACCTTGGGAATAACTCGCTCTTGGTGCTCGGCGGCTAAGTGAATAGCCCTACGAAAACTATCAATTTTACTTGATGATATCGTTAGCCCAGCCGCCGCTTGATGTCCTCCAAATTGCTCCAAATAACCATTGCACAATTCCATTGCTTTTATGATAGAGAAGTCTGTACCCTGGACACTTCGGCAAGAACCTTTCCCGTTCTCATTAAGGACGATTGCTGGTTTTAAATATTTTTCCGATATCCGTGAAGCTAATAATCCAATAATACCTTCATGGAAAGGGCCTTGAATGACAACGACATTATATTCTTCCAAGTGATGATCCTGAATAATGACTTCGGCTAATTCGAATTGTTCTTCGGTCATCCTTTTTCTTTGTGCATTGATGTGTATTAATTCAAGCAATTCTTCTGTTGAAAGGTCCCCGTTACACAAATAACGAGTGGATACATTTGGATCAGCAATCCGCCCGCATGCATTGAGTAAAGGACCAAATCCGAATCCAATGGTAGAACTGGTTACATATTTGTCAGGTAATTTTTTAAGAATCTTTTTGAAGATAGGTTTTGGTTGTTGATTTAATACTTTAAGTCCAAGCGCAACAATGGTACGATTTTCGCCAACGAGCGGCATCATATCGGCAACCGTTCCAATAGCAGCAAAGTCGAGAAATCCAATTAAATGCCTCTTCCATCCATCCCCTTTACAAATAGTTATTAATAGAGCTTGTACTACCTTTAACGCAACTCCAACACCAGCCAAATGTCTAAAAGGATAATCTTGATCTTCTCGCTTTGGGTTAATAAAGGCATAACAATCTGGATAACCCCGCAAAATTTCATGGTGGTCTGTTACAATAACATCTATTCCCATTTCCTTCGCTTTTGCCATGGCATCATGTGCGCTTGTTCCATTATCAACCGTAATGATTAACGAAACTTCTCCTGGTTTTATTTTTTCAAGAGCAGACCGTTTTAACCCATATCCTTCCGACCGTAGGGGAATTTGAAAGTCAATATTCGCACCTATGGAAGCCAACGCGCGATACAATAATGCAGTCGATGTTTGGCCATCACAATCATAATCCCCGAAAATCACAATCTTCTCCTGAAATCTAACAGCATCAATTATTCGTTGAATGGCCCTTTTCATATCCCGTAACATAAAGGGATCATGAAGCTGTTCCATGGATGGGTTAAGATAATCTTGAATTTCCCTTAGTGTTTTATATCCTTGGGAGTAAAGATAGTTCATTAATATATGGTCCAAATGAAAACGTCGTGAAAAATAACGAATATAAAAGCGTTCGGGATTACTGCGATGGAAAATGTTTTGATATTGCCATTCCTTCAATTAATCATCTCCTTAGCATTGGATATAATTGACCGCTTTCTCAAAAAATATTCATGTCTGGGTTACCTTTTAAAATTAGTAAGTATATGTGAGTGAAAATAAAAAATTTATATAACAGGATAATTATTTAAAATTGGGAAATAAATATAGCGAAAAAAATTGAGGATTTTTTATCCATGACTTAATCTTCAAGTTATAATATTGAAAAATATGGAAATTAAAAGAGGGGAATAATTATGTTAAAGTTAAAGATAGTGGAAAAATGGGCAATAAGAGAAAAAACAATGGATGTGGATAATACTACCGTAGCGCGGCTAGCCTTTAATTACCGTGATATCCAGGTATTTGATAACCTTGAGGCCGCCAAGAAAGAACATGATAATCTATTTTTATTTCGCATTTTTCAAATTCACAACTATGAATTGGCTTTGGATGAATGTTATTTAACGCTTGCGGAAGCGAAGGAGAAAATGGTAGAAATCGAAAATGAATCGATGGAGGAGGAGGAAGTATTCGAATATCTGGAGGAAATCGGTTATAACATTCGTTATGATGATGGTAGCTTTAATACTTATGTTGCTATCGAGATGGCTGTGAATGAGAGATTTCGATATCATGAAATACTAGATCGGTGGTTTAAGTAGATATGGAATTGAGTTAAACTAAGAAGTTTATTTTCTCTATTAAAATTAGAAGCCTGTTTGTAACGGGTTCGGATAGAAAACAATAAATAACAATGTAATTAGAGACACAATTTGCATATGAATTTGTGTCTCTTTTTTTGTTAATATATCACATTTATCTTATTTTCTTTTTCTACTAACGATGGCGATTATCCACCAGGAATTAACGTTTTTTAGTCGAAGTTATTGTATTAAAAGGGCGTTTAGTTGAGAGTGTTTTATTACTGTTGTTCAACAATAGACCAGATTGTTGAACAACATGGTATAACATAAATAAAAATTGGAAGAGTTCTACTTAGTTATAGAAATCAATAGAAAATGTTACCTATTCATCCATATGATGGTAATATTATGAAATATAAAATGAAAAAGGGGCTACTGGGAGTGAAAAAGAGAACAATTAGATTGTTAAGTGTATCTATATTAAGCATTGCACTATTGAGTGCTTGTGGCGACAACAATAAAGAAACAGCCAAACAAATAGTAGGAGAACTACAGGAGAAACGCTACGGACTAGCAAGTGATATTTATGATGAAAGTAAAAAAGAACTTTCAGTGGAAGATAAAGAGGCTCTGGATAAAGAGATATCATTAGCGATAATTGATTATTTAGAAACCAGTTATAGTGAAATGGAGTCAGGCAACATTAACAAAGCAACGTTTTATAATTCACTATATAAAATTAACCAAATAGGAATCGAGAATAGCGATTTGCTCTCTACTCTTGATAAGTATAATAAAAACGATGAAGAAAAAACATCAACGCAAGTTGTCAATACAGTTCCACAGCAAGTTAATAATGGTCAGGAACAATTAAAAATAGCATTTGAAAATGATTTGGTAGAATTCAACACTCTCTATGGTGAACTAGTATCGGTTGCAAAGCCAGTAGTAAAGGGACTAGCAAATGATCCTACCAGTGTGGATGAAGCTTCTATTTATGCAATGATTGATAAGCTAGAGGAATTTGTAGCGTATATGAAAATGAGGCCAGATTTTTCTAGTATTGAAAAATACGAGCAAACAAATAAGTATATCTTAGAGATGGCTGGTAGCCTTATTACAGCCTATTCATTTATGTCCAGTAATATGGAAAGTAAAAATTATGATTTAGTGATAGAAGGAATAGGAAAATTTACGGAAGCAGAAGAATATCTTGAAAAAGCATCAGAAATGTATGAACTAGAATCACAAAAATAAAATGTACTATTAACACACAATATGTTAATTGGTATGATTTTATAAAAAGGAACAAAATAAACATTTTTTCTTCAACATTGGGTGCAATTCTTGAGTAGAATTGTACTTATCTTCTTTTAATGCCAAACGAGAGTTTGGGTTCGTTTAGGCTTTTTTATATTGGCCTGTCTACTATTTTATCTGTCTATTAAACCACTGCTTTAAAAAAATTAACCAACAACTATTGGTTTGTTTGTTTCTATAGGAAATAGTGATACAATTAAGGGATATTTTAACAATTGGTGGTGGTTTTTATGTCATTATTTGGACTAATGTTTAGCAATAAAAAAGTCCGTAACGCTATTCAAGAAAAGGTTGAGGAAGTTGCCTATAATGTTAACCCTAATGTTGGAGATCTTGTAAATAAAGGTAACAAAATTCACAATAAAGCTATCGAAACTCAAGAACGCTTTGGCCAAACTTTACGCAATGGATTAGATAGTAAAGGGCTAGCTCCTTATTTACGCCGTTATTTAGGAAAAGATGCTGATGATTTACAGATAGGTGATCATCTATGGGTACAACGGTTTCAATATACACATCACGGTATCTATTATGGGGATGGTCAAGTAATACACTATTTAATCGAAGGTGTCACTGTTGATTCATTGGAAACCTTTGCCGATGGAAGTATTGTTCGCAGAAAGAATGCTTATCAAAGCCCAACGAATTATAGTCCTAATGAAATCATAACACGTGCGCAGTCAAGACTAGGAGAATACTCTTATAATTTAGTATTTAACAATTGTGAACATTTTTGCCGTTGGTGTAGGAAGGGTGACTAATTAAGATAATGAAATTTAGAAATTTTTTTGCAATTGTAGGAAGATTTATTAAATAGTTAAATAGTTGCTGATGAAGCAGTGTACTTAAACAAACAGCTGCTAAAGTGCAAAAGGGCCTATAAAGCATATAAAATAAACTTAATAAAGGTTCCCAAATGAAAGTTAGGGAACACACCAAAAAGCCATGAACGTTGTGAAAACATCGTTTCTTGGCTTTTCCTTTGAATATTGTTTTTACAGCTCTTTTATGCAAAGGTATATTCTTTCGTATCTTTCAAATTCACTATAATGAACTTGTTTTGGATGAATGTTATTTAACACTATATATTGTGTATGGAAAATAATAACAAGAACTCGTTATCTTCTGGTATGATTCAAGTATGATGACGAGGAGGAACAAAATGAAAAAGATAATTAGTATTTTTGTCGCTTGTATAATTATTACATTAATGGGGTGTTCTGAAAATTCAAATGGACATGAAGGTGAAGCAAAAACACCGTCAGGTTCAAGTATACAAGAAGGTAGAGATTACCAAGAGGTTGTTAATGAGTTTGAGGAAAAAGGGTTCAAGAACATTAAAACAGAAAAGCTAGAAGATTTAATAACAGGTTGGTTGACAAAAGATGGTGAAGTTGAATCTGTTTCGGTTGATGGAGATAAAGACTATTCGCCTGATGAATGGTACTCTAACGACGTAGAAGTAATCATTACATATCACACACATCCTAAAGAAGAGAAAAGTGAGACCGAAACTGCTGAGGAAAATAGTTCTCAGACAGATGACCGATCAACCAATGATACATCTGATGAAAGCAATCAGGAAATATTAACGGTAGAAAACAATGAAGATTTTGCAGCTGTCTTAGCAGTGAAGAATGAAGCTGATCCAATCATCGGTGAATTTGCAAAAAAATATGCAGGTAGAACCATTGAATTTGATGGATATATCGCAAATATGATGGAACATGGGAATTATAAAACACGATATAACATTTTAATTTTAGAGGGTGATTATGGTGGAACAACATTTAGTGGACCTAATTTTCAGTTCGAGGATGTCAATGTTGTTTCTGATTTAAATCTTTTTGGTTCTAACATACCAGATACTATAGGTATGGGACAAAATCTTCATATTACCGCTGTAGTGGAAGAATACAATGAAAATTCTGGACTTTTCTTGCTTGAGCCAGTTTCTACTGAAATAAGATAATGGTTATTGAAGAATAATTGTATGAGTAGGGTTATCACAGTGCTCATATAAAGAAATAATATACAATATTGCATATTACAGAGATCTTGCATAGACAACTATTAATAGACGATTAAGCTTAACGTAACCGTTGCAATATTATCAAAATTAAAGTCTAAACAATATATATCAGATTGGAGAATCGGTACTATGAGCGAATGGGATTTCCTATGGGATTTAAATGGAAAAGAACTTGAGGATGCAATGACATCTGGTGGCACAGCTAATGATTGGGCTTATGTTGAAGAACAAGAGAGAAAAAAGCGAAAGGCAGAGTGGGAAAATCTTAAGTCCTTGAGAGATGGTGGATTAATTTCGAAAGAAGAGTTTAAAAAAAGAAAAGCGGCTTTATTTTCTAGTGATATTAACGTTTAAGCGGGATTTTAATTGAGTGGGCTATTTGATTAGCCATAAAGCGATATTTGTTGCATAGTTGGATAGTTTTCAATAGAAAAAGTTCTTCCACAAACGAGCACAATTCTTGAATAGAATTGTGCCTTTTTCAGCTATAGGGCCATATTGTTGGACAAATATCGATAATTAATAATTAAATGTATTTGAGTCTGGGGTTCCAAAATGATAGTGCTAATATTCTTTGTAAATGTAAAAATTTGTTGAAGTAATAGACTTTAATACTATAATATTATTAAGGTGAAATTACCTAAAATTAGAAAGAGATAATATAAAATAGCATTAAGAATACAAAACTATTTTGTAAAAAGGCGGATATTGACTTGGCAGATATAAAAAAAACTGGTTCATTTTTAGGTAAAGTAGCAGGAACAATAACAGGCGAACCAATGAAATTTCTAGGAAAGAAATTAAATAATGAGTACATACAAGAAATTGGAGAAGAAGTAAAAAATGCTTCAACAAATACAGGTACAATCTTAGGAGGTATCGCCGAAGGTACTTGGAATACAGCTTCAGGACTAATTAACAAAGATGAACATAAACGTGAAGAGGGAATAAGTGAATTAAAGGATACTACAATTAAAACTGCTAAAGGTGTGGGATATTCAATTAAGAATACATATACAAGTGGAAAAAATGTTGTTCAAGGAGTAGTTTACAATGATAAAGAACAATTGATTAATGGGGCAAAAGAAATCGGAAAGACAGTTGCTGTTGCAACAATTGCAGTAGGCGTATTAGATGCATTAGACATAGTAGAGCTTGATGGTGTAGATGACCATGTACAAGCTGATACAATTGATAATACTATGGTGGATAATGGCACCTCTCCTGCAAGTGGAATAGAAGGAACTACTGGAAATGTTGAGATTCATCATCTTGAAACACGTAATGACGTTTTAGTAGGGGAATACCATCCTATAACTGGTATCGAATTTGAATCAAAAGTTGTCACGCTTCCTTCTGGAGAAGCTGTTGAGGGTGTTTTTCCTATATTTGAAAGTGAGTATACTGCAACACTTCCCCAATCGTTTTATCTTGAAAGTGATGGGACACAATTTTACACTGCTAATGAACAATTAGCAGAAGCGATTAATCAAGATGCTGAACTTGCTAGAGTATTTACAGATGAACAACTCGCACAAATATTAGCAAATGAAACGCCTGAAGGTTATACATGGCATCATAGTGAAGTACCTGGAGAAATGGAACTGGTTGATGAAGAGATTCATGCTGAAACAGGTCATATAGGTGGAAGAGAAATTTGGGGCGGAGGTTCGGAATTTAGGTAAAAAAATTCCTTATAACTGATTATCGGACCGAAAATTATATTACCGCACAAAATTTAGTGGAGGTTTGAACTGATACATTATTCTTATTTTGTTTAACTACTATTGCATAGTACAACTATACTATCCAATAGACAGATATGATGTTCAATAATCGGGCGCTTTCCTGTAAAAAGGGAAGTGTCCTTCGTGCTTATAAAAGGAGTGGAAATAATGATAGATTTTGTATTTTCAGGGGCAATGTCTGCAATCAAGACTTATAATGGTGTGCAAGATAAAAAGGAAATTGTAAATAAATTAATTAAATTAGAAGCTGAACAGACACGCTTGTTTGATATGTTTGCAAATGAAATTAAGGCTATTCAGGATGGCCCGTTTTACGTAGGTTTAACATATTTAGAAGAAGCAAGAGAAGACCATCGCGATGCAAAGGATTCTAAAAGAATGTTAAAAGATGCTTTGCAAGAGTTCATTAAAGCATATGGTATACAACGTGCAAAAATAAGAAAGACAGCGTTTGATATTCATTTTATGGGATTTGTTCAATCGTATATTAGCATTACCTGGTTAATGCTAGATTCACCAAAGGATGCACAAAATTGGATTGAGAAATCAATTGTTGCATTGCAAGAAGGGCAACGTTTATTTAAGAATGATCTTGCTAATTTAAATCAAGAGATTTCCGCGATTCAGATAGAAAGTAACCGATATGATCGCAAAGTAAATGACTCGATGATTCATGCAGGGTTAGATTTCTTCTTTGGAAATGAATCGTTAGAGATGAAAAAACGAAAAATTCCAGAGTATAGAAATCTAGTATCTCGTTATTCGAGAGCGCAAACGGAAAGTAATAAATATATGCTCGAAATGCAAGATTTACAAAAGCAAATTAAAATTGAAACATTAAAATATGAAGAGTCCAAAAGTGAAATTACAAGCAGAATAACAGGGATAATTGGAACTATAACGGATAGTCCGAAATCGTTTAGTGAAAAATTATCAAAAGATGCAATTTTATCGAATTTAAATAGTGATAGTCCGAAAGGGTTAATTAATAGGTTTAAAAATAAAAGTTAATGATACTATTCAATAGAATAATGTGATGTTCAACAATTGGGCATGAGGAATTAATTAGTGATGTGCAAGGCAATGAAATTATTTAATTTATTCCATTGGCAGCTGATTACAAAACATATTTTTGAAAGTGTTAGATGAAAATTTGGAACTTTTTATCAAAAAGACAAGCAGTTGGGGGGCTACTTGTTAAAAAGGTTGTGAAGATCTCTACTTTGAATATGTTTGCCCTATAAGCATTATGTTAAAGTAAAATCATCAACAAACGGGGCTTTCCTTGAATAAGGGAAGTCCTTTTTCATTAAACGGGCCATATTGTGAAGTAACATTCGATAAGTAAATTGGATGTTTATGTTTAAATTTAGGTGAGTTGTACTAATGAGGTGATTTAGTAAAACTATAAAAATACCTAGTCAACAATAAATATATTCTGATATAGTTATACTATATAACTTGGTAGATATGGTATTTATATACTACCAAGGAATCCAATCCTTTATTTTTACCATTTTAATTTATAGTGGGGATGCAGTAAAAAGTGTGAGAATTCAAATTCAACTATACTATCTTTAAATAGTATTAGAAAAATTACGGCATCCCCCTAAGTTAATTTAAAGGAAATAACTATTGCAACAAGGAGAAAAGCGAATATGAAAAATGGAAAATTATTAGCTTCATTATTAACTGTATCCGCCCTAATGGTAGGATGCAATCAACAAGAAACTAAACAAGAAGAAAAAGTAGAGGAAATTCAAGATAGCGCCAATGAGGAAGTTTCTACAGAGGCAACACTAGAAGAAGAAACACAAATGAGGCTTGTTGAACAAGGATTTGAAATTGAGCAACTTCATACATTCGAAAATGAAGATGTTATTTTATTAGAATTAATTCGTGAAGGTGACACTTATTATGCAATGATGAATGGCGACTACGAATGGGTTTTAAAACCAACAAACGAAATAAAGGATATGGAGTACAACGATTACCACGCATTACCCGAGTATGATCTAGTTGTTTATGAAACAGAAAAAGCTTCCATCATTCAAGGAGGACTCATTGCATTGGCAATTCAGGATGAACGTCCAAGAGAAGATGATGGATTGTTATGGGGTTATATGAATACAGAAGGGGAATGGGTAATTGAACCTCAATACCGTTCTGTTCAACAATTCTCTGATGGTATTGCAATTGTTGAAACTATTGAAGAAGATCGTGATGATTTGCAAAACTCACGTATGATTGCAATTGATAAAGAAGGTAATGAGCTATTCGAGATTTCAAAGAGTGTTGAAGGTGAAGAAATTGATTCGGATTCTTCAATTAGTTTTGATGTCTTTAAAAATGGATATCTGAAAACGAGCAAAGGTGTTTTCAATAAAAAAGGCGAATTGTTCTCTCTTGATTTCATACCAGAATTCAATGAGGTAGAGGATGGTTTCTTCAATGGTTATGAAGTAATTAAAGATCAAGTTGTTACGGTTATTGATAGTAAAATCAAAGTATTTTCGCTTCAAGGGAATTTAGTAAAAGAGTTCTCTTATCCTTCAACTGAAGATGTGCAATATACAAATAATGAAATATCTAATTACGATTTAAAATTATATACGAATACAAAGCTTGCTGAATCTGGCAAGTTTGTTATTAGAAGTAAAATATTAAATTTAGATGGTAAGGTTGTATTCGAAAGTGATAGTATGCGGATTGAAGATGATATTATCATAACAAGAAGTTTTAAAGGTGAAGAAGCTGTTTGGAACTTCTACGACTTAGATGGAAACCCAATCACAAATGCTGCTAATAAAGTAGGCATCCAATTAGAAGAATCATTTTATAATGACGAACCTCATTGGGAAAAAGGGAACGAATATTATAAGTTAATCTCTCCTAAAGGTGAAGAATTGATTGGTGAAGACCGAAAAGTTAGTACCGTACTGAGAGTTGGAGATCAAATTATTTGGGGTGGCGTGACAGACCCATCAACTTTAGAGGAAATTGATGTATTAATAAATACAAATACTTTAGAATTTATTAAAGAAGTCGATTTGTAAATTATAATAGGAGATAGTCTTCGGACTGTCTCTTTTATACGTAAATAATATTATTGATAGAAAATATCCAGAATGGTGAAAATGATTATTCTTACAATTTTTAACAAAGTCTAATACACTAGATTATAATTCGTCGCTTGCTAATTTCTCCGCTTTTAGCAACCTACATCATATCGACTAATTGACCATGTTTCAGCACTTTTAACAATTGATTTTTTATATTACGCTTCAGTAAATGCGAATGTTCCTACTTTATATTAATTATAGAACGATCTTTCGTTCGCGTTTTAACAATAGAAATAATACCTTTTATTGTTCATTCTAGAAGAACTTATTTATTAAATAATTTTACCTACAAACGTACACAGTATTGGCGGTAATGAAAGTCTATATAATTAGATATTTTTTCCTTTAAATATTGCTCTAGACACTAAATAGATTTATAATCTCTCTGGAGGTGTTTTGAATTTTATGAAGAAAAAGGTATTTTTAGCTCTTTTTATAATGCTTTTAACAGTGAGTGTCACTGCAATAGCAGCAACAAACATAACTTTAATTGTTAATGGAAAACAAGTTACTACAGCGAGTCCGAAAGTAGAAAACGGGACAACTTATGTACCTTTAAGAGCTGTTTCTGAAACATTAGGTGCAACTGTAAATTGGAATCAAAAAACTAAAACAGTTTCAATTTCACAAGCAGATCAAGTTTCATTAATTGGTACTTGGGAAGGTGTCTACACAGCTTCACAAGGTGAAACAAAAGCAACATTAGAATTCTCAAAGGATACGGTTGCAATCAAATTTGGACCAACTGAAACGAATACAAAGGTTCCAACTGGAGAAATTGTGGCTCTTTACGAGTATGACACGGTTACCAAAGGTATTAAAATTGAAGGTGTTAAATGGGTAACACAACCTTCTAATTATTCATTCGTAGATTTCAATGGCGCAATTTCAGGTAACCGCATGACGGGTGCAGTTATTTCGACTTCTAACGATTATATAGGAGATTTCTCCTTTGTAAAAAAATAAAAATCTCACTTTAAAAGTTTGATAGGGATTAAAAGGTACCTCATATGATAGACAAATTCAATAGTCTATCCTTATGGGGTACTTTTTTAAGGTTAAAGATTACACATTAAACTGCTGCATCAACTTACCGTAGAATTTCTAATAATAAAGGTAAGGCCTAAGTATGATATAGCCCATCTTTCGGGTTAATTTAATAATTCCCGAAAAAATGAGTGTTATTTCTAAGGAAAGAGTAAACAGTAAATAATACTGAAAAACGCTCAGATTAAACTAGTGAGCGTTTTTGCTTGCCATTTACATTGCCAATTTACTGTTAAAATGTATGTTAATTGGGTTGTTATTACATTGCTTTTAGGTTTTTTCTACCCATTAACCGAACCAGTTAGCCTGTGTGGCTCTTTTTTTCTGGGGCAAAAAGAAAACTTTAATTGAGGTTTAACAGGTCACGATCATAACGAGTGTTACAGTTATAACGATCATAACAATCACAGAATTAGCAATTAACTCTACAACTGTAGAAGTTGACTTTGAAGATGCAATCGAAGATATCAACACAATCGGATTTGCAATCGAAGGTTTAACTGTAACTAACGCTGTAGTAAAACAAACTGACTCTTCTGTAGCTGTATTAACTACATCTGCTCAAGAAGGCGGTAAAGAATACACAGTAACAAACGCTGGTACTAAACTTGGTACATTTGCAGGAGTATCTTCAGTATTACCAACTGCTGTTAGCACAACTGTTGCTTCTCAACAAGGTGTAATCGGTAAAGAAGTAACTGTATCTGCATCAGTAACAGTTGCTGAGGGTCAATCAAAAGCAGGTATCCCTGTAACTTTCAACATTACTAATGACACTAAAAACAACGAAACGATCGAAGTAGAAGCGTTCACTAATGCAGAAGGTATTGCTTCATACTCTTATACTCGTTACTATGATGGAACTGATTCAGTAGCAGCATACGCTACAGACAAAGCAAGTGTTAAGGATTCAGCTAAAGTTTACTGGTCTGACGAAGCACTTTTAACTATCAAATCAGATACAGAAAAATCTGAGTTAGATAACGCAGATTCAGTTGAATACACTGTAAACACAACAGAAGATGTTGATTATGTTTTCGTAGCATTTAAAGAAAACTTAAATGTTGATATCGAAGATGTTGCTGACGATGCTTATGTAACAGATGCTATCGGATTCAGCAGTGATGATGTTGAAATTGATTTAGACGTAGAAGAAGATTATGATGAAATTGATGCTGCTATCGGATCTAACGGTCTTGATGGAGAAAATCTATTCCCATACCTAGAAGATTCAAATGACTATCAATTAGTTATCGTTGAACTTGATTCTAAAGGTGAAGGTACTTTCACTGTAACTGGTGAAAATGCTGATAAAGTAACACCAATTGCATACCTTCCAAATACAGATTCAGGTGTATGGACAAAAACAGCATTACAAGCAGTAGCAGGAACTATCTCATTTGATAACGAGCAAGATATGAACTTATCAGTGGAAACAGATGGTGTTGAAAGAGCAGCTGCAGTAGATGGTTTAAATAGCATTGCTGCAATTGAAGCTAGATATGATGGTACTGAATATAACCTTGGTGGTCGTTCGTATTCTGCGAAATTAATCGACGAAGATAAAGACGCAGTAGATGATACTAAGGTATCTGTAGTAGTACCAAAAGATAAATTAAGCAAAGGTTCTGATAAAGAAGTTTGGTTAATCGACGAAAATGCTGACACAGATGATAAAAATGTATATCTAGTTGAAGCAGATAAAGAAATCGAATTAGAAACTAACAACAGTGGTGAAGTTAACTTCCGCTTAGTTGGTGAAGAATCTGCATTTGCAACACCTACAGTTTACTACGATAATGGTGATGACAAAGGCGAATTAGATACAGATGATTTACAAGATACTGGTGAACGCGTTGTCTTTGATGATGCTGAATTCGGAGCTTCTAAGGCATATATTAAAGATGCAAACGGTAATACAGTAACTTCATTACCAGCTGGTAAAACAGGTACAGTATACTATACATCTGTAGATCAAAACGGTAATCCATATGTAGATGGTTCAGTTGCAGGTAAAGAAGCATCATTTATTATCAAAGCTGAAAAAGGTTCTGTAAAAGTTGGTAACACAACTGTTGGAGTTGATGATTCTGAAACATTCAAACCAACATTCAACGAAGCTGGAGTAGCTAGTGTCAAAATTACGGCTGAAGATGATGCAGAAGTATCAATTAAACTTTCATCTAAGGACCCTAAAATTGCTTCAAAATCACTTTCTCTAGAATTCGATGGTAGTCTATTAACTGTACCAGATTCTCATACTGACTGGTTAACAGCATCTGGTCACATTGATACAGATGAAAATACTATCACTTTTGCTGGATATCGTGAGATTGAGTACTCAACTTCAAATATCAAAGATGAAAGAAGCGGATCTTTAGAGCCACTTACATCTTCTCAGTTTGAATCATTAATTACTACTGGTTTAGCTGGTACAACTGATTATAAAATTAAAGCAGTGAAAAATGAAGATGGTAAGTATACTCTTACTATTAAAGATGAAGATACAAATGGAATCGATGTAGCTGATCCAGTAGTTACACCTCCAGCAAGCAATACTGCACCAGTTGCTAAAACTGGTTTAGATACAAATGTTACTGCTACTTCTGCTACTAATGAATTAGTTTTAACAGCTAATCAACTAGCAACTGATGTAGATGCATTAGATACACTTACTATTAAAGGTGCTATTTCATCTAATACAACTGTTGCAACTGTTGCAGCTACAACTACTGGTATCACAGTTGATGCAAAAGCAACTGGTTCTTCTACAATTACTGTTGTAGTAACTGATGGAAAAGAAGATATCAATGTAACATTTAAAGTTGATGTTTCTACTGGTGCGGTTTCTGCTGTATCACAAACTGTTGCATATGTGCCTACATCAGATGCAACATCTGCAAAATATACTAGTGGAGCAATTACTTCAACACTTGCTGGTACTGCTGAAATAGTACTTGATATCGATGATGCATATACAACTCCAGTAGGCGAAACTATCTCATTAGCGGGATTATCAACTGCACAACAAGTAGCAGATGCAATTAATGCTGAATTCCCTGGTGTAGCAACAGTTTCTGGAGATCAAGTTGTTTTAACTAGTACAACTGATGGTATCTCATCTGAAATCGACATTACTTCTGTTACTGCTGCTCCATTTGTAGTAACTACAGTAAATGGTGTAAACGCTGTTACTACTGCAACAAAAGCACAATTCGCTTTCACTGTTGTTGCTTCTCCTGTTGTAGGTGAGGAAATTCAAATTGGTAATGAAACATTTACAGTAGTTTCTGGAACACCTGCAAATGATTTCGAAGTTCAATACGATGCTACTCCAGCAACATTTGCAACTAACTTGAAAAATGCAATCGCTGCAGATAGTACAGTATACAACGCTACAGTTTCAACAGCTACTATTACTTTAGAGCAACGTACAGCTTCTGCTGATTCAGCTCCAGTAGTAAAAGTTACAAAATAATATAATATTAAATATTGGGATAGTTATATCTATTAATATTTATAAACTCTGTTGAGAGAAATCTCTTCAGAGTTTTTTTGTCCTCTTTAAATACTTAATTTATGAAAAATGGTTTTTTCCACTAATTCCTTGATGTGTTCGGTCTCTGTTATAGTATTAGAGGATGTATTTGAGAAGCTGTCCCCTTCAAAAACTAAAATTCTAGTTGAATCACTTTATTTTTCATAGGGGGGCTCATTTTTTATACGATAATATGTAATTAGGTTGGACTATATGAAAAGAAAATAACTGTGGGAAATTGATAGGAGTTATAAAAGTGCATGACAAATAAGCCTTTCATTGAAGGCTTTTTAAAAAGTAATGAGGCTTTTATGCTTCTTTTTTGTATGTATGATAAAGACCATTCAACATAGGTGTTTTTCTAGTTTTGTTTCTGTTATGCTTGTCGGGCAAGGGTACTTTACCTTTAATGCCTTGATGTGTTCGATTCGTGTTGTAATAATCGTTTATGTATTCGTGAAGTATTTTACGTAAGTATAATTGGTTCAATAGAATGATGTAATCTAATAGTTCCCTCTTAATTGTACGAATGACTCTTTCTACATTTGGATTTTGCGATGTTGAACGATAAGCTGTTTTCTTAGAAGTGATTTCTGGAGATGATAAGAACATTTGAAATGCTTTAGATTGGAAAATCGAATCGTTATCATGAACAAGCTATTTCAGTACACATTCAAAATGCGTGGCGTTTCTAAATTGTTGGACTGTCCCCTTCAAAAATTAAAATTCTAGGTAAATTACTTTATTTCCCATAGAGTAATACATTTTTTTATTCCACAATCATTAACTATTCTGGTCAAAAAGTGAAGGCGTATATCCGAGGAAATTATGAGGAACTAAAAAAGTGCAAGACAAATAAACCTTTTGATAGAGGCTCAAAAAATACTAGTGAAGATTTATGCTGTCTTTTTGTATGTATGATAAAGACCGTTCAATACAGGTGTTGCTTCTAGTTTTGTTTCCGCTGCAGATGTCGGCATATAGATTGGCGAAGTAACTGGTGTCTTACCTTTAAGTCCTTGATGCGTCCGATTAGTGTTGTAATAGTCATTTATGTATTCATGAAGTAGTTTTCGCAGATGTAGTTGATTCAGTGGAATGATTTTATCTAATAGTTCTCGTTTAATCGTACCAATAACCCTTTCTGCATATGGATTTTGCCACGGTGAACGATAGGCCGTTCTCTTTGAAGTAATACTCGATGAAGATAAAAAGCGTTCAAATGCTTTGGAGCGGAAAATGGGATCGTTATCATGAACGAGATATTTTGGTACATCACCAAATGGCGTGGCGTTTCTAAATTGCTGGATAGTCCATTGTGCAGTTGGATTATAGGTAACGCCAAAACAAACAATTTTTCGAGTTTGATGATCAATAATCACCAATACATAAAGTACGCCAAAGGTTAACGTTGGAATTGTTAAGAAATCAGTTGCCCAAGTTATTGACTGATGATTTTTTAAAAATGTCTTCCATGATTGGATTTGCCTTTCAGTAGGTGGTTTTCGAGAGCTAGGAAGATACTTAGCAATTGTATTTGGTGCAGGAACATCTTTAATTCCAAGTAATCTAAGTTTTTCATGAATTTTCTCAGGTGATAATAATGAGTTCTCTTTGTGTATCTTTTTTATTAAGCCAATAGTTTCGAGAGAAGTTTTTGGACGTCCCAATTTCTTTGATTTTTGTTTCCAATAAAATTTGAAAGCTGTTCGATGCCATTTGATAACTGTTTCGGGTTTCACAGTGATTAAGTAATCTTTCCAGTTTTCTATGTGCTTTGAAAGCAATACCCAAAGTTGGCGAAAAGCTGGAGTCGGTCTTGGTTTTGGAAGTTTATATTTTTCGTATCGTTGTACATACAATGCTAGCTGACTTCTTAAAGCGATATTTTCCATTTTATTTGCATATGATGATTTTAAGTATAGGTGCAGAAATTTTAAAAAATAACGACACCATTCTTTTAAGAATAGTATCAACGAACGAGTAGCTGCCATTTCGAGTCCTCCCAGTGATTTACATACTTTTACCATTTATTCTATATAAACATTTATAGAACTTCTATAGCTCGAAGGAAGTTTGCGTTTAATATGACGATTCCGTACTATAAATTCTATAATTAAATGTAATATATAGAAAAATATATATTTACTACCAATATTTCTCATATTAATATATACTAAATATTGTAAAGAAAATGAGAGGTGGAATACTATGAATAAAAAAACGTTTACGAAAATGGGAAAAGGTATTGCTACAACAATGGTTGCTGGATTTATGCTATTTGCACAAACGAATGTCTCTGAAGCAGCTGTAATCTCGAAAAAAGTTGAGACAAACCCTCAAATTAAGATTTTAAATAATAGTGTTCAAGTATCTAAAGATGTAACGCCAATTATGGTTGATGGAACTACTTATCTACCTGTTCGCTCCTTATCTGGCGCCTTAAATATGAACGTTCGATGGGAAGGTTCAAGTAAATCTATCTACATAACGGATCCGAATGAATCATTATTAAGGAATGAACTACAAGCAAAGATAAATGAAATCTACAATTTAGAAAACTTCGTTAAAAATAAGGATAATAAGATTGCTGAATTAGAAAAAAACAGTAAAACGAAGGATGCTAAAATTACTGAATTAGAAGCAGCAAGTAAAACGAAAGATGCTAAAATAGCTGAATTAGAAAGACAATTAAAATTAAAATCTACTGCATCCCTTGATGATCTAGAAGATCAACTAAATGACGACTACGGCGGTTGGGAGGATCTGGAGTTAGACATTTCGTTAAATGGAGATGCAGACGATATCGAAGTAGAAATTGAAATCGATTTAGATGATAATGATAATAGCGACTGGTTAGAATTTTCAGATACGAAGATAGAAAGGTTCATCAATGCTATTGCAGACGATATTTGGGATGAATTCGAAGATGCAGAAATCACTGGCGAAGTAATTGATATTGCTGAAAATGAAGAGTTATTAGAATTCTCTGGTGAAGATGGAGATTTAGATATAAAGTAATTTTATGAACAAATAAATTGTTTATAGGTGGAGAAAAAATTTTATATTTTTCTCTGCCTTTTTAGTTTGCTGGATAGAAAGGAAAAAATAGGGGATTGGAATGAAAAAAATCCAAAATTAGTACTTACTACTTTGCTAATTACGAGCACCACCGTTCCAACATTAACTGTAGAAACAACTTTTTCAACCTAAATAACACGTATGCAAAGGATACCATTCTACAATTGGCAGAAGCAGGTATTATAAATGGTAAGGACGGTGGTAAATTTGACCCTACTGGCAAGATTATTAGACAAGACTTCGTTAGTATTTTAGCAAAAGCCCTTAACTTGGATGTTAATAATCCTCCACAAGAGACGACCTTCTCAGATGTCCCAGCTAATCATTATTCTTATAAATATGTTGAAGTTGCAGCTAATGCGGGTTTAATAAAAGGAAATGGTGAGGGAACATTTGGTACGGGACAAAACCTATCCAGGGAACAAATGACCGTTCTATTTGTAAGAACATTAGGTGTAGATGCAACGGGCTATGCTGATAAAATATCATTCAGTGATGCAGATCGGAATGAGGATTATGCAAAAGATGCTGTTGGATATGCCGTCGAGGATATGTTATTAAATGGCTATAATAATAAGTTCGATCCAAAGAGGAATGCCGAGCGTCAATTATACAGAAACGGCCTCCCAATCTGTGGAGGCTATTTTAATTGCTAAAAAAGTTTTCATAAGTAAGTCAAAAGAGTAGCCTAAAATATTTTATTCCTTTACCGATATCCTAAATGGAAATAATTTTAAAGGGGCAATAGTATTGGATATTAAGGATATCATTTCAAAAATTAATAAAACAGTGGATGAATTAGTTTACCACTGCAAGGAAGTACATTGAAGAAAATATTGAACTAGTCAATCAAAATCGAATTCATTTAAAAAGCAACGCGAGAGAAATTCTTAGGTTTTTAAATAATCAGATAGAGTCTGGTGAAAAACCGTTAACAAAAGCTGAAATTAATTTACTCAACACGCTTAACGTGTATGCAACGAGATTTGATATAAGAAGTATGAAGCGGAATTTAAAAGGAAATGAGCAATTACTTTTGAAAAAAGAGTCTATCAATTACCTAAATACCGATGCGCGGATTTTTTTTAGAAAGTATGGGCGCAATACATAAGCAATAGTTGATTTTACTAACCTTCAAAGTTTTTGGAGGTTTTTATTTTATTATTCAAAAAAACATTCTATGACACTAAGCAATATAATGGTATCTGCCGAGAATTAGATTTATCCGCTAAAAAAATTCGAGTTTCTTCTATCTTAATACTAATATATCTTTCTTCTATTGAAAGTATTGGATATTTTGCCGAAATATTACTAGAGTCCGCAAAAGATATTGAAAAGTAGCTTTAGTAGGAATATAATCATATATCGAATGGTCTATTTTAATAATTCTTTGGACTTAATAATATATTCGAAAATAGACTTTTGTCTATTAATTGAAATGTGAGGATGGTATGAATGAAATTTAACTTGCTTGCTTTTTTTACGGGAACGATTAAACGAAAGCTACTGACTGTTTCAATTCTACTACTAATCGTTCCTTTGCTTGTTTTGGGAGCGTTTAGTTATGAAAAGAGCAGTAGTAGTTTAGATGAATTGGGTCAAACGAATTTAAAAAATAGTGTAGAACATACGATTGAACTGATGAAGGTGCTCAATCAGCGAGTGGAGGAAGGCAACATTTCGCTTGAGGAAGCACAAGAAAAAGTAAGAATTGCAATATTGGGAGAAAAGGATGGAGAAGGTAAACGACCGATTAACAAAAATATTGATTTAGGTGAAAATGGCTATATGTTTGTTGCTGATCACCAAGGGACTTTGGTTGCCCACCCCGGTAAAGAGGGCCAGAACATTTGGGACACTAAAGATAAGAATGGTACATACTATGCACGGGAATATGTTGAAAGGGGAATCAATGGTGGAGGGTTTACCTATTTTATAGCTCCATTCATAGATAATCCAAATTCATACGGGGAAAAAGTTGCCTACTCCCAGGATTTCGCGGAATGGGGATGGGTAGTGGTGGCAGGTACGTATATGGTAGATTTTAATGCACCTGCAAGTGAAATTCTAACATTAAATGTAATTGTTACGGGTATAGCGTTACTCATTGGTATTGTGATTATTTGGCTATTCGCCAATAATGTAACGAATCCTATTAAAAAAGTAACGGAACAAATGACCCATATCGCGGATGGGAATTTAACGATTGGTGAACTGGACATCAGGTCAAAAGATGAAACTGGAAAATTAGCCAATGGACTCAATCATTTACATACGAACTTAAAAGATATGATACAAAATATTTCACAAGCTTCTCAAGCGATTTCGGGTCACAGTGAGGAGCTCACACAATCCGCAAATGAAGTAAAAGTCGGGACAGAGCAAGTCGCCAAAACAATGGAGGAAATTGCATCTGGTACAGAATCACAAGCGAGTCTGGCTGGTGAACTGTCGACTTCCATGGGCAGCTATGTCGAGAAAGTGGAAGAAGCGAATGACAATGGCGAAAAAATCTACCAGTCCTCAAATGAAGTATTAAAATTGACGGACAACGGCTCAGAATTGATGAGACAATCTGTTGAACAAATGACGACAATCGACCGCATCGTGAAAGATTCCGTTCAGAAAGTACAGCAGCTAGATAATCAATCCAATGAAATTTCTAAATTAGTAACCGTCATAAGAGAAGTTGCAGAACAAACAAATTTATTGGCTCTCAACGCAGCGATTGAGGCAGCTCGTGCTGGAGAACATGGGCGAGGATTTGCGGTTGTTGCAGAAGAAGTGAGAAAGCTTGCAGAAGAGGTATCCAAATCGGTAACGGATATCACAAAAATTGTAAGTAAAATTCAAAATGATACTTCTGGAGTGGTTGACTCATTGCAAATGGGGTATTCAGAAGTAGAGAAAGGAACCGACCAGCTGAAAACAACAGGCGAGACATTTAGAGTTATTAATGAGTCTGTTAAAGAGATGTCTTCCACTATTAGAGTCGTTAGTGATAACTTAACGCTGATGAAATCGACTAGCCAAGATATGAATTCATCCATTGAGGAGATTGCCGCTATCTCGGAACAATCGGCAGCTGGTGTCGAACAAACATCTGCCTCCACTCAGCAAACAAGCAGTTCAATGGAAGAGGTTGCTGCAAGTTCCGAAGAGCTTTCTAAACTGGCAATTGAGTTAAATGATTTGGTGGGGCAGTTTAGGGTTTAATTATTAGGCTTCTTTGTATAGTAAGGATTTTAATAGTTTTATATAACCCCCCTTAACAATGGAAGTGTTAGAGGGGTTATTTTTTGTGTTTAATCCTATAAAGGTAAGAGAAAATCAAGGTGGCGATAGTTTGAACATTTAAGTATTTAAATGTTCATTTCAATTAGAAGTAGTGGGAATAATTATATAGTTGATATTTCAAAAAAAGGAAAATTATGTTACGATGGTTAGGTGGTTTTTTACTAAGTAAGAGAATTATGGTTTTTTTATGCTGTGTAAAACACCTATGTGAGTTTCATATATATGAAACTAGTAAGTGGAAGGAGAATGGTCGGATGAAGAAAATGTACAAAAATCTGATTGCAACAATGCTCGGACTTGTGCTCATGTTATCAACGGTTGTACCGGCAATCCAAGCAGAAGAAGGCATTCCTGACGTTAGTCCTTGGGCAACCGAGATACTAAATGAAGGCGAAAAGTACGGAATTTTCTCAACGGATCTGTATTTTGACGGATTTAGAAGTGAGGTTTCCATTGAAAACCTTAATGAATTATTAGCCTTAACTGAGGATAAAATTGCATCCTTACAACTTGCTGAAAACAAAGAATTCAAACCAGCAAGCTTTCAAAAGAATACAACTAGAGAAGATATTATCAATCGCCTTTATAATATCGTTGCCCAATATGATTTACCAGTCGGCGACGATGCAGTAGCTTATATGACAGAACACCACATCTTAAGAGGTTCTGGCAAGGGACTAGACTTAGATAAGAAAGCAACGACGCAAGATGCAGTAGTGTTAGCTATTCGCGTAATCAAGGATACGTTCCACCTAGCAGACCAAGGTTCGAAAGGTGTGGCTTGGGTAGTTGAAGATGAAGATACGCAAGTGTACTTACTAGGTTCAATCCACTTAGGAACACCTGACCTATATCCATTCAACCAAAAATTATTAAATGCCTTTGAGGAATCAGATGCTTTATTAGTAGAAGCGAATATTCTAGATTTAGAAGCGCTTGATTACTATGCCGAAAAAGCAATGTATACGGACGGCACAACACTTAAAGATGCAGTAAGTGCAGAAACCTATGCAAAACTTGAAAAGGTTGCAAAGCTTTACGAGCTTCCAATGGAACAATTAGTGATCCAAAAACCTTGGATGTTATCCAGTTCTCTATCAACGCTAAGTATGGACGATGCTTTTGGGATTTCTCCAGAGGAAATGTCGATGCACGGAATTGATATGTATTTCTTACTAGATGCCATGGTTAAAGGAAAGCCAATCATCGAATTAGAGGGCACGAAAACACAAGTCGACTGGTTCGATGCGATTTCGCCTGAAGGTCAGGAACAGATGTTAGTCGACACTTTAGATGCTATTCTAGAGCCAGCTGCAGAGTCAGAAAATGATATGATGCAAGAATGGTTTGACAGCTGGAAAAAAGGCGACTTCGAACCGTTTGCAGCAAGCTTACAAGAGATGGAAGGCGACACTTCCGAATTTAACGCAATGCTGTTCGGTGAACGTGACGCGAACATGGCTGAAAAAATTACCACTCTATTAGAAGAGGAAGAAGGCACATACTTCGTAGTTGTAGGTGCTGGCCACTTCACAGTCGACAAAAACATCCGTTACCACCTTGAACAAGATGGCTATACAGTTGAGCCGTTTTATCAATAAGCTTGTTTATGGCGTTAGTTAAAGACAAAAGCGTATTTGAGGTGAACTCTCAAATACGCTTTTCCTTTTGGATAGTAAAAGGCACTATTTTATCATGGACACTTAGTTTTTATTTAACTGAATTTCATTGTAGGGTCCTCTGTTAACTGTTCCAAGTGTTTTTTTCCAAAGAGACTCTTTTTGGATAATTTCAGAATCAGTTCCCTCAATAAACTCGATTACGGAAAATAGAAGGGAATCGTAACCATTCTCTAAAACATATAAATTCAGATGATGAGCATTACCAAGAAACTCTAAATGGGCCATCCATCTACCAATAATCCCACCCGAACCATAGGCACTACCTATATACCGGCTCGTTCCATCGATAGAACGTTGTATGTAAATTCCGTTTTGACTCAATACTTTTTTCAACTTATTTTCTTCTGTTTTATCCTCCCAAATCGCAATAACTTCTTTCCAAGAAAAGGTTTGGCCAAAAACATCTTCCATAGAGGTGTCTACATCCGGTAACTTCAATCCTTCAAATTTGGATGTATGTGCAAGTCTACTAGTTGCTTTACTTTCCTTTATAACCTCGTCAGAAGTAAGAATTTCAGCAATAGTAGTTGCTAATTGAACAAAGTCGGCAACTTGATAATCAATATAATAGCTTTTAATCTTAACTACCCCTGGAAGGGATTCAAAAATTGTTTTTAAGCCTTCATTCAAATCTGGTGCATGATAAACTCTAAAAATGGTATTTGGTTCAGCATTCCATAACTCAAAAGATCTAATTTTATAGATATTCGTCTTCAAGCGATATGCCACCCAAGGCGTAGCTTCAAGAGTATTGTCCTCTCTTTTTTTAATCTCAAACAGACTAGCCAAACCACTTGAAACAAGAATGGATTCCAATAAATTAAACATAATCTTTTTTCTCCTTTAATATGTAATAGTTAAATTATAACAATTACAATGTGTGGATTGGTGATTTGTTTTGTTAGTCTGTTTGGATGCTGGTTGGGTGCCAGGCACACGTACAATTCTAAATATTTCGAGTGCCTGGCATCTAAAATAATCAAATTCCTGCTATTGTTCAATTGTGCTATAATACCAGTAATATAGTTAAAAGGTGGGATTTGATGAGATTTATACAATCTCAAGAGATTTCTGGAAGCCGAATTCCTACAGATGGTATGTATGTGGGTACCAAGAGTGGAGATAGTAGTCAAGAGAGTAGTTGGAAACTGGTTTTTGGAGATGAAGCGAGAAAAATTAACCCTCTTTTTGATGTGAAAGTCAAACGTGACGAGTTGATTATCAGTTCTATTCAGAATAATGATTGGTCTGAGTATAACAAGTTTGAAGCTGCACAACATCCTGCTTGGTATGAAGAAGTGAATGGGGAATACCAGCCCAACAAAATGTATTACGGGAACCTGATTGAGTCCAAAATAAATGCACTAAAAGAGGCCAAAGCCGAAAATGATAGTGAGAAAATTGAAATCTGGTCAAAAAACCTTAAAGAAGCGATTATCAACTTTAACAATGCGCCAGGAATCGTTCCTTACATAGTTGGTCTAAATCACAATGAGCAAACTGCAGCTGAAAATGGTGTTCCTGAACCTGGGGATGACTTTTTCGATAGCAAATGGAACTCATCAATCGTAGCTGATCAGGGGAAATTTGAACAAAACATGTGGTATGACAATGCATACCTTGCACAAAACCAAGACTTAAAACAACATGTTGAAACACTAGTCGCTGGAACTTTCCCGACTTCATGGGAATTAAATGAGGGAATTACAGTGGTGAATGCATCTGATGATTTTAGTAAATTGAAGGGGAACGATTCGGCTGAAAAGACAGAAGAAGTTGAACAATTAGCGAAAACAGCCTCTACAAATACTGATACGGATGAGACTAGTTTACAGTCCGTTTTATTACATAATTTAAAATTTGCCTTCAAGCCAAGCTTGAATGTTGTTGAAGCGTTATATAAATAAAAGAATTACCATTTATAGTACAGTATGCCAAAAAAGAGATGAATTCGATTCTTTGAATCAATTCGTCTTTTTTTTGTGGAATTATTATGTAAAAAAATAATTTAATAGAATTATCTATAGTGTTTTAAGAAAGGTGTAAATAATACTAGTAATTTGTTAAATTTTTATTAAAAAATTGGATATTTTATCCTTATTATCCAATGACCTAACAGTATTGTATTATTTTTGAGTATTTATTTATGATAAAAAATAGTATATTATTAGTTTGTAAGGCAAATGAGAGAAAAAATGGTAGGAAAAATACCAAAATTTTATTCGTTTGGTTTGCAATAGCTATTATAGCAATTAGTTTTATTCGTGAAAACTTGGGTATACATACATCGGAGAATATAGTAATCATCGAAGAATATGGTTTTCATAGAATAAACTTCAAAACTTTAACTTACGGGGGAATATTCATAATGTCTAAGAAACATAAATTATTCGCATCAACTGCAACTGCAGCATTAGTTGCTTCAGCAATCGTACCAGTAGCATCAGCTGCTGACTTAAACGACTTTGATAGCGTACCAGCATATGCACAAGAAGCGGTTCAACACTTAGCTGACAATAACATCTTACAAGGTGACGAGAACGGTAACTTCAATCCTTCTCAAACTTTAACTCGCGCACAAGCTGCAGAAGTTTTATCTAAAGCAAAAGGTTTAGAAGCTACAGGAATTGAAGACTTCTCTGACGTTAAAGAAGGCCAATGGTTCTACGATGCAGTAGTAGCAACTTCTCCAGAATTCTTCGAAGGTGACGGAACTGGCAAATTCAATCCAAACGCTCAATTAACTCGTGCACAAGCTGCAAAAGTTATCGTACTTGCTTATGGATTAACTGGTGAAGCTGACCTTTCTAACTACTCAGATCTTAAAGACGTTCCAGCTTGGGCTGAAGAATTCTTCGCAACAGCTGTAGAAAACAAAATCATCAATGGTAAAACTGCTACAACTTTAGCTCCTAACGCTAAAATCTCTCGCGCTGAATTCGCGACTATGGTTAAACGTGCAATGGATACAGAAGTTGAAGTAACTGTTGAATCTGTAAGTGCAGTTAACGACATCACTGTAAACGAAGGCGAAAAAGCTTCTTTACCAGAAACAGTAGAAGTTACACTTTCTAACGAAGAAAAAGCTCAAAATGAAGTTGAGTGGGATGTAACAAAATTAGATACAACTAAACCAGGCGTATACACAGTAAAAGGTGACGTAGCTGATACTGATCTTGAAGCTTCTGTGAAAGTTACTGTTGTAGCTGTAGCTCCTGAAGTAACTGGTGTGAGTGCGGTTAATTCAAAACAATTAGTTGTTACTTTTAATAAAGCAATTAAAGAATCAACAGTTATCTCTAATACAACTACTGGTGCATTAGTAGCTAATAGTGTAGCTGTTTCTCGTACAGTTGCTGATTCAAACAACCCAAATAAAAGTGTTACTTCTGTAACTGGTTCATTAAGTGAAGATGGTAAAACTTTAACATTAACAGCAGCTGCTTCAACTTACTTTGATGGTACTTATGCAATCGTACTTGCTGATTCTATTAAAGCTACTGATGCACAAAAGCTAGATGCATACGCTGGTACAGTAACTGCATCTGATAAAGTTGCACCAACAGTTTCAAAAGTAGAATTCAATCCTTCTACTGGAAACTTTGAAGTAACATTATCTGAGCCTGTTGCTTCTACTCCAGATGTATTACGTGTTAATGGAACACCTGTTTCTGGTCTAGCTCCAGTAGCAAACTCAAATAATACTAAATTTACAGTTGCTAAACCTGCAAGTATTGCTGCAGGAACTACAGCATCAATTCACTTAGCTGGTACAGCTGATTACGCTGGTAATATTTTAACAGCCTTCGATGGTAGCGTTGTTGTTTCTGACGATCAATCAGCAGTTCAAGTAGTTTCAACTACTCAAATTAGCTCAAACCAAGCTAAAATCGTATTAAACAAACCTATCGCAAGCAGTGATGATACAATTGATGCTGCAATTAGTGCACTAATCGATGGTCAATCAGTAACTGCTGCAAACGTTGCATTTGCAAAAGATACTACTGACAAATCAGGAAAAACTATCATTGCTACATTCAATACTGGTTACACTGCTCCAAATTACTTCTATGGTACGGCTTCAAGCAAAGATGTAACTTTCGTATTTGCAAATGAGCAAATCGTTGATGTATATGGCAAAAAACTCGGTACAGCTACTCAAACTGTTACAATGTCAAAAGATGTAACTGGTCCTAAAGCAGTATCTACAAAAGTTTCTACAGATGGAAGCTACATCGAAATTACTTTTGATGAAGTTATCTCAAACTTAGTTAAAGGCGCGGATAATTCTAATATTACACTTCGTAAAGATGGTGTAGCTGTTGCTATGAATGGTTCTGATGCTGATGTAGTAATCGCTGCTGATGAAAACGGAGACAACAAAGTATTAAGAATTTCTCCGGATGACACTGCAGATTTAACTGCTGGTACTTATACAGTTAGATTAGCTGCTGGTACTGTTGAAGACACTCATACTAATGATGCTGCTATCGTAAATGTAAATACTACTGTATCAGGTACAACTACTGATCTTACAGCTGCATTTGCAAACTTAGGCGGTAATAACAACCAATTCCAAGTTACTTTCAGTGAAGCTGTAGATAGCTCTGCACTTGAAAGAACTAACTATACTTTAGATGGAACTGTGTTACCGGAAGGAACAGACATCTACTTTGCAGATTCATCTAAAACTTTAGTTAACATCGTGTTACCTACTGATTCTGTTAACTTCGGAACTGTTGGTGGCTCAGCTTCTACAAACAATGCTCGTTTAGGAGTTTCTAAAGTAACAACTTCTGCTGGTAAAGTTGTAGTAACTAACTCTGCAACTGTTAAAGTTGAAGATAATACAGCAGCTGAATTACAATCTGCTTCTCTTGTTGGAAACAACATTATCAAACTTACATTTAATGAAAACTTATCTGCATTCTCTTCTTCAGATATTGCAGATATCATTGATGACCTAGTAATTACTGATGGTACAAATACATTTGCTGCTACTGCTGTTGCTTCAGGATCAGATGCTGCTACAGCTACTTCAAGTGTGTCTGGTAAGGACCTTATTATCACAGTAACACCTGGTGATTCTAACTGGGCTACAGTAACAGGTGCTTCATCTGTAACAGTAAAAACAGTTGACACTGGCGATGGTGATATTCAAGATGCTAACGGTGTAGAAGTTAAAGCTGATAAATCAGTTACTTTAACTAAATAATATACATTCAATAGGAAATCAGATTCTGATGTCCAGAACGTTAGTATAATAAATAAAGCTCTGTGGAGAAAAATCTCCTCAGAGCTTTTTTTTGAAAATTATTCTAAATGATTGTATTTTATTGAGCAACTGTTGAATTATGATATTTACACTTCCCTAAAATAATTTATAATGTTTTAAATTCCTAATACTCAACAATTATCAAACAATTCTCAAGCACTCAGTGAACTGTCTAACCAATAATCCCCTCCCAATCCTCCAATCTATTTAAAACTTTTTTTCTTCGTATATTTATGAATCGAATTATATACTATCAAGTATGTAAGTTGCTAGAACATAAAAAACAATTTGGGGGAAATAAATAAATGAAAAATACTACCACTTTTAAATATATGAATACGTAATGGAGCAGCAATAGTAGTTTCAGGGGTGGCTGTTGTGGCGCCAAACGCGACTGAAGCAAGTAAAAGTTTTCCGGATGTACAAACAAGTGATATTTATGTGTTGTTGGAATGTCTTTAAATTTTGGATCCGTCACGTTTTTCGTGTCTATGCTTAAGCTTTCGCTAAAATCACTGCAACTTCACAGCGAGTTACATTTCGTTCCGGACCATATGTACCACCCGGATACCCTTGAATTACTTCACGCTCTGTTAAATTCATAAACGCATCATAGAAATAATTATAACGAAATTGCGGCACTACAAAATGCAGGAAAGTGGAAGAAACGGAGAAGAAACAAATGAAATCAAAAATGGCTATAGTGATATTGAAAAACATTGGGCAAAAAATGAAATCTTAGCTGTTACAGGTGCTGGAATATTTAACGGTGTAAATCAGAAAGCATTTGCTCCAAATAAAAGCTTAACAAGAGTACAAACTGCGATTGTATTAAATAGGTTAGCAGGAAAGGAACTAGCAGGGACTAATTCCTCATATAAGGATGTAAGCGATTCTTCTCCTTATGCAAATGAAATTGCATGGGTAACAGAAAAGGAAATTATGAAGGGAATTAATGCTTCAACATTTGCTCCAAATCAGCCAATTACTAGAGAGGAATTTGCTGTAGCATTGTATAAATATTTAACCCAAAATGGCACAACGCTTGATTCAGACAGTGAAGATAAATATAAAGATGACGCAAAAATCAGTGAAGAATCCAAAAAAGCAGTTTATGAATTACAAGCAGCTGGAGTAATGTCAGGAAGCAACGGAAACTTTGATCCAAACCAACCAATAACACGTGCTGATGCAGCAGCCATTTTCTCAAAACTAATCCAATAACACCTAAAGTGCCAGGTACCCATTTCGGTGCCTGGCACTTTTACTTTTACGGAACAATTCAAAATACTTTGAGTGCCAGGCACACAAACAATTCTCACACAATTCCCGAATTTATAGGAAATATGGTAGAAAAGTAGAAATGGTTAAATAGAGTGAAGAAAAGTGTCTGTTTTTTTAGAATAATAGAAAGAGAAAGTGAATACTAAAATTTTCATAATATTCTAGTTCTAACAAAACAATTCTATAAATAGAAGAGGTGTCGGAAAAGTATGGAGAAGCGTAGATTGAACAAGTCCATGAATGTATTTGTAGCAGCAACTTTAACGGCTAGTGTTGCAGTCCCGGTAGTTCCAGTTTCTGTATCGGCAGAAACCGTTACAACCACTGATTTAATCATTTCAGAATACATTGAGGGAAGCAGTAATAATAAAGCTCTTGAAATTTACAACGGCACTGGTGCTCCAGTAGATTTAAGCCAATACAAGGTCGAACTTTACTCAAACGGGGGTTCAACTGCTCAATCTGTCACTTTATCAGGGACTTTAGAAAACGGCGCAACTTATGTCCTCTATAATAGTCAAGCGTCGGATGCATTAAAGGCAAAGGGAAATCTAAGTTCAGGAGTTGCCAACTTTAACGGTGATGATGCAATTGTTTTAAAGAAAAATGGTGCTGTCATTGATTCGATTGGACAAGTGGGTATCGATCCAGGTTCGTCATGGGGCACTGATGTGAAAACAGTGGATATGACTCTTGTTCGTAAAAACTCGATTGTATCAGGTGATACAAATCCTACAGATGAATTTGATCCTTCTACAGAATGGACAGGATATAATCAAGATACATTCAGTTACCTTGGAGTTCATGGTGAAGATGCAAATCCGGATGAAGGCGAAGAAATACCTGCACCGACAGAAGGAACAATTACTGAAGTCCGATCCCTTCCTAAAGGGAGCATAGTTACAACGACAGGTACTGTAACTGCAGTAATGGGTGCCACAACTTTTATTCAAGACGGTAATGCCGGGATAGTTTTATACGGATATGACTTGGGTCTTGCACCTGGTGACAAAATCCGTGCAACAGGAGAACTGACAGAATATCGTTCTTTACTTGAAATTAATGTGACACCTGAATCGGTAGAAGTGTTAGAAACAACTACTGTACCTGAACCAGAAGTCGTTACAGCCGAACAGCTACAGGAAAATAAAGAAGGAACACTTGTAACGGTTCAAAATGTGAGAATTGAAGCCTTAGCAAGTGGGAACTTCAAGGCTGTGGATGGCGAAGGGAATTCATTCGAGTTGCGACCAGAGGATTCTTCCTTACTTACTGTTGGGACGACCTATGAATCAATTACAGGAGTATTGGGTTCATATAATGATGTTTACCAACTAATCCCTCGCAGCATTGATGATATTGTTGAAGATTCTTCCATTGTAAGCCGAGTGGTGGCCACACCTGGGGAAGGGTTAATTCAACAAGGTTCTGCTATCACGTTAACGACTAAAACAGAGGGTGCCACAATTCATTACACAACGGATGGCAGTAAACCTACGGATGAAAGCCCTGTTTATAGCGGGCCAATCACGATTACAGAAGATACAACACTTAAAGCAATTGCTGTTAAAGAAGACCTGACAACTAGTGACGTAGCGGAATTTGACTTTCTCGTTCAACTTGAGGATATTCGAATTCATGATATTCAAGGGGAAGGTCATTATTCAAAATATGATGGTCTTCATGTAACGGACGTTGAAGGTATTGTCACATATGTGAATGGAAATGAATTTTATTTGCAAGATTTACAGCCGGATGATAACAGCAAAACATCTGAAGGGATTTTAGTATATAAAGGGTCCCACGGTGTCAAAGTGGGGGACATTCTTTCAGTGGATGGTACTGTCAAAGAATATGTGATGCCAGGATACTCTGAGCGATATACTACAGACTTACCTGTAACCGAGATTGCAGCATCTACGATTGAAGTGACAGGCACTGGAGAACTTCCAGAAGCAATCATTCTTGGGGAAGATGTTCAGCTGCCGACTGAAGTCATCGATAATGATGGACTTTCTGTATTTGACCCGGAGGAAGCTGGCATCGATTTATTTGAAAGCGTAGAAGGAATGCTTGTTGGGGTAAACAATCCAAAAGTTGTCGCCTTACAAAAATACGGTGAACTGACAGTGATTCCAGGCAGCATGGAAACAAACACTACTGGAGGTGGTTTACGTATTAGCGGAAATGACTATAACCCGGAAAGAATCACGATTAATATTGATGATGAAGATTATATTGCCAAAATGGGTGACTACTTTGAAGGTTCAATTCAAGGGGTCATGAGCTATGGCTATAGCTATTATCAAGTATTAAGCAACAAAGAGGACCTACCTGAGTTAATAGAAGGGCCAAACGAGCGAGAAACAACAACCCTTACCCCAGTAGAAGATAAATTAACGGTTGCATCCTATAATGTTGAAAACTTCTCAACGAAGACCGATGCCGACAAAGTGACAAAATTAGCAGAAGCAATCGTTGCCAATATGAAAACACCAGACATTATCGGATTAACGGAAGTACAAGATAATGATGGTGAGACAGATAGCGGAACGGTGGACGCCAGCCAAAGTGCACAAGTGTTAATCGATAAAATCGTTGCGTTAGGTGGCCCAGAATATGTTTATACAGATATTGCCCCTGCTGATAAACAGGAAGGTGGGGCACCTGGAGGCAATATTCGAGTAGGGTTCCTATATAATCCTGAAAGAGTAAAGTTGGCTGAAGGTACAAAAGGAACTGCTACAGAAGCGGTTGCTTATGAGGATGGTCAGTTAACATTAAATCCAGGTCGAATTGATCCGACAAATTCAGCTTTTGATAACAGCCGTGTACCTCTTGCTGCCCAGTTTGAGTTTAAAGGTGAAAATGTCATCGTCGTAGCGAACCACTTCAATTCGAAAGGTGGAGACCAACCGTTATACGGAAAAAACCAGCCACCAGTATTAAGCAGTGAAGTTCAGCGTATGCAGATTGCTGGCGTTGTAAATGGTTTTGTGAAGGATGTTTTAGCGGAAAATCCTGAGGCGAATGTCGTATTACTAGGAGACTTTAATGATTTTGAATTCTCGAATCCACTACAAACGTTAAAAGGGAATGAACTAACGAATATGATTGAATTGGTTCCTGCAGAAGAACGCTATTCTTATTCATACCAAGGAAATGCGCAAGTGTTAGATCATATCCTGGTTTCTAATAACTTGGCTTCCAATACGAAGGTAGACATTGTTCATATCAACTCCGCGTTCATGGAAGCACACGGTCGTGCAAGTGATCATGATCCTGTCATGGTTCAGATTGATTTAACGAAGTCCGAGCAGCCTGAAGAAGAGCCGGTTGATTTCGACAAAGTCTATGACTACAAAGGCTTATCGAAGAAAAAATTAACAATTCCTCAGAAAAATGTTTGGATTGGATTAGATGCGAAATCAAAAGTAAATGAAATTCGATTTAAAGGACAATATGTAGAACTTCAAGGGGAAGGATTCCAACATACAACCGTCATCTTTGAAGCGAAAAACCCTGGTGCAATTCTCGACCTAAACCAAACTAAGGTCAAAAAAATCATCATTGAAGGAAAAAATGTTAGTGAAATTCGCGGTGCACTTCCGGACCAAATTATCGAATATATTGATTGAGTTCCAGGCACATATACAACTTAAGACAATTTTGAAAGTTCACCCTCGAAAAGGCAATCCAAACTTGGATTGCCTTTTCTTTTCAACTCAATCCACAATTGTGTGTATGCTAGCACCCACACAATTCGTACGCACAAAAAAAGAATCCACTAGCTTCTTAGTGGATTCCTTCATATTAGTTTTGCGTTTGATACCCCGATACATCCTCATCCAGCAACAAGGATGTGCCGCGTTTTTTGTGTGCGGAGGCAAAGAAGATACCTACTAGCACGGCTGCTGCGACTAGACCTCCGATGAATGATGCATTCAGTGGAATACCGAAGCCCATTGTTGGTTCATATAAAATATATACGATTACCATGTAGGTCATGAAACTTGCTGGTACCGTTGCGATCCAGTGATTCTTTTTCGCTAGGAATAGATACATAGCACCTACCCAGAGAGCGATTACCGCGGTAACTTGGTTTGCCCAAGAGAAGTACTGCCATAAAATATTAAAATCGATTTTTGTTAAGCCATAAGAAATAACGAATAATGGAATGGCAATCCATAAACGGCTAGAGAATTTTGCTTGAGCGAATTTGAAGTATTCGGCAATAATCATACGAGCTGCGCGGAATGCTGTATCCCCCGAAGTAATTGGTAAAACAACTACACCTAAAATTGCTAAAGTACCACCAATTGAACCCATCATAAGTAGTGAAACTTCACTAACTACTGCAGCAGGACCACCCGCTGCTAACATTTCACTTAAGCCGCCATAACCATTGAATAAGCTCATTGAAGCTGCTGCCCAAATCATTGCGATAATACCTTCTGCAATCATCATACCATAGAAGATTTTACGGCCCTGGTTTTCATTTTGTGTTGTACGCGAGATAATCGGTGTTTGAGTTGCATGGAATCCTGATAAAGCACCACAAGTAATTGTAAAGAAAATCAATGGGAAAATCGGTAATTCTCCTGGGTGCATATTTTGGAACGAAAGCTCAGGAATTGGTGCACCAGTTACAACTAGTCCAATCCCAACACCTAATGCTGAAATAACTAAAAGTGCTCCGAAATATGGATATAAGCGCCCGATAATTTTATCTACTGGTAATAGTGTAGCTAAAATATAATAGAAGAAAATTACAGCAACGATAATGCCAAGTGCTATCTTTCCATCCATCAAGTTGCTAATTAGCATGGCAGGTGACGTAACGAATACCGTTCCTACTAATAATAAAAGTAATAGGGCGAAAACGTTTACAACATGTTTCATAAACTTTCCTAAAAACTTCGCCACTAACTCTGGTACGTGAGCCCCTTTATTTCGAATCGAAATCATACCAGTTAAGTAATCATGTACAGCGCCAGCGAAAATACATCCTACAACGATCCAGATAAATGCCACTGGACCATAAAGTGCCCCTGCAATTGGACCAAATACTGGCCCAGTTCCTGCAATGTTTAATAATTGAATTAATGAGTTCTTATATGTTGACATTGGAACATAATCAACGCCATCAGCATTCACATAAGCTGGTGTTGGTCGTTTTGGTTTCTCCCCGAAAACCTTTTCGACGTATTTGCCATAAGTAAAATACCCGGCGATCAAGATTACAATACACACTAGAAATGTAATCATTTTAAAATCCCCCATCCCTTTTGAATTTTCTCAATATTCTATCTCTAGGAAAATGATAGCATATAATGTTATATAACAACAATATTATTTTTGTAAAATTATATAACAGTTTACTAAAATAGTATTTGAAGATGATATAGTTTCGTTTATGATGAACTGTGAAGAGTGTGAATTATTACATGATCGTATTAGCATAAAGCAAGTTGTTCCTTTATGTAAAAAAGATTATGAAGCAGGAGGAACAACAGCACTTCTAGATGCAATTGGTATAACGTTACAAAAGATTCGAAATGCACAAGAAGAATCGCCAAAAGAGGAACGTCCAAAACAAGTTTTATTCGTCATCACAACTGATGGATTGGAAAACGCAAGTGTCGAGTATTCTTATGAAAAGGTAAAACAGTTAATTAAGAGACAAAAGGAACTCGGTTGGCAATTTATCTTCCTCGGTGCCAATATAGATGCAATCGGAACAGCATCTAGAATGGGGATTGATCGTGATTATGCTGTAGACTATCATGCCGATCGGGTTGGGACAGAAGTAAACTTCTCTGCGGTTTCTGAAACGGTAATACAGTGTCGTATGGAAGGGAAATTAATAATTGCTGGAAGGAGAAAATCGAAGCTGATTATAGTAATAGAAAGTAACAGTCTATTCAATTTTTAAGGATTTCACATGAAGTTTCTGGTAATAAAACAAGTCTAGTTTAAACATCAATAATGATGCTCACAATAAACGCAATTCCTTTATTTATCAAAGTTTGCTCAAAGAGAAATAATTGCAGGAGGGTACATTTTGAAGAAATTGATTATGACTGTTGGAATTGTATTAATATTAGCAAATTTTTATGGTACTCCTATTGAAGTTCAAGCAAACTCTGAAGAATCATTAAAAGCATCCATTACTGATGAAAGCTGGACGAATGCCGCAATCTTTAGTAAAAAGTTGGCTGTATATTATGATGAAGCAAAGCAATATCAAAAGGCAACGGAGTATTATATAGAGTCGGCAAATTACTGGACAAAAGCTGGACATCCTTCCTGGGGAATCCAGAACTTAATACGCGCAGATCATATAGGAACCGAAGTGGAATTATATATTGAACAACCAATTAGAGCAAAGCAATCCTTAGCAAAATTTGAACCAACAAGTGGAACATATCTTGGATTATTTTTGGCTGGAAAGAGGGAAAATGCGAACCCAGATCCGGTGGAAGAAATCTATGGTAAAAACCATGCAATTTATTTGACGTATACGACATGGGGAGAAAAGTATGCCGACACCAATACTTATTTCCCAATGAAGTTTGCAAATGAAGCCAAAAGAAATAACTCCGGCATTCAAATTGGATTTGAGCCAATGAACGGTTTGGATGAAGTGGTAGAAGGTGAGTATATCCGACAATTTGCTAGAGAAGCGAAGGCATCTGGCATTCCAGTATTCTTGCGATTTATGGGTGAAATGAATGGGGAGTGGGTACCGTGGAGTGGTGACCCGCAAAAATATATTGAGAAGTTCAGACTGGTCCATGACATTATGGAGCAAGAAGCACCAAATGTTGCAATGGTTTGGTCACCCAACTTTTTGCCTCGCCATAATATCAATCCTTATTATCCAGGTGATGATTATGTAGATTGGGTGGGCTTATCCTTATATACAATCCCATTTTCACATAATAAAGAGGTACTGGGCGGCAATCCTATTGACTATCTAAAACCAATTTACGATAAATATAGCCATAAACCGATGATGATCTCTGAAGGTGCCGTTTCTCATTATAGCTATCAATTGAAGAAAGATTTTTCAGATTGGGCAGCTGGCCAAATTGGAAACATGTATGGATTTTTACCAAGAATGTTCCCGCAGATTAAAGCAGTTACCTATTTTAACCTAGATAAACAAACAACCAATTATGATAATAAAAACAATAACTATGATTTAGGGGATAGTAAACTTGTCGATGAGGCCTACCAAAGAATCATTCAAAGCACATACTTTTTAGATCATCTAGCAATGGATAAGGAAAATGATTCGGTTCAATCGAAATATATTCCTATTACGGACGTGGAAAACCTATCTGGCGTGCGCAATGCCTTTATGTATGTAAAACTTCCTCTTGGTGTACAACCCTATTATGTAGCAGCTTATCAAGGGAAAAGAAAGTTGGGGGAATCGTATATCCAGCCGTGGGATTTGAAGCTTAATCTGAAGCAAATTAAACAAAATGAACCCATCACATTAGTCGCATTCGATGAAAACTTCAAACGCCTTGCAACTGAAACAGTCGTTTTAAGAAAAGAAAAGGAATAAAGTGAGTGAAATAAGAAGATCTCTGTCCTAGTAAATCAGAGATCTTTTTGTTTTTTTATAAATAAAAACAAGAAAGACTCTCGTACAAGTCCTTCTTGCTTTCCCAATTATGCAACGAATGGTTTCTTCATTTTGATTAATCCGTAAATATAAAAGAACAGGCTACCTGTGACGATTGTTAAGATAATGAAAAGAATCGACATACCTGGTTCACCCGTCCAGCGGTAAAACAGTCTATACATATAATAGATCCCTAGAACAATCAAGGCAATGGACGCTAAAATGCCGATAAATGGAATGATTTGCACAATTGCTAGCCCGATATAAATAAACATAAATATCAAGGATTCTTTTTTAATTTCTTCCATCGTTGTTTTGCTTGAACCGAATGCAAAAAGCAAATAAACATTCAAAAGCGGAATCCACGCCCAAAAGGCAATTTCCCCTAATTCGTTTGTTTTCGCTGTGAAATAGTAAATGAGTGCAGTAACCACATACCCTATTACAACCAATGCTAACGCAAAGAGTACAAACGCGAAAAATAAACCTCCATAAAAAACATCATACTCACTTGGGTACGTACCATAAGTAGACAAATCAACAACCTCTCCTTTATTAAAATACCTTACACTATATGTAATCAAAATATCGATTAATCCAAAAAAATGTCAGCACATTTTTATTCTTTTACAAGAAAGCTACGTTTGTCATATCTTGGAGATTGGACAAACGTAGCATTCTACTAATTTAATTGGCACAGTTATCATACCCCATAAACATCATTTACTCAATTTCCCTTCAAACCAAAGCATTCTTTTATTCTTTAATCTACCTATAAAATCCCGTGAATACTGCATTTATGAAACAACCAAACCAATCTAGGAAAACTATCCTATCTTTCTAGTTATCTGCCAAAATAGTATAAATGTATGTTATATTCAAGTTATCATTACATTTTTCTACATATTGGAGTGAATAAAATTGGTAAAAAAACTAGGAATGATTGTGATCGCATTCATTCTCATGCAGTTCTCTATTAATCTTTCAGTCGCCTCAGCCTCAGTTTTTGACAACAAAGTCTCGGAAAATAAGACAGAAGTGTCGCCTCAAGTTACCCATATCAAGCGTACCTATCAATCTAGTTCGACAAAAGAAGTAGTCCATATGCTGGATATTAATTTAGCAAATACATATACAAAGTTGGAAATCGGGCTTCCGAATCCAATAAATTCGTTAAAAACTACATCTAGCTTGGCAAAAGAATACAGCACATTAGGCCATCGTGTGGTAGGTGCGGTTAATGCCTCATATTTCATGGGAAATGGTGTTCCTGCGAATCTATTAGCACACAATAATGAAATTATGAATTATGGAATTTTAGGTGATGGAAACGAAAGCCCGACTCAAAATCCGATTGCTTTCGGAATTTCAAAATCAGGTAAAGCCATCATTGACTATTATAATGCGGATTTAAGTTTTACAGTGAATGGGAAAAAGTATCCGATTGATTTAATCAATAGTGAAAGAACTACGAACAAAACGGTATTATATACTCCTGGCAAAAAAAGTACAGGAACGAACCAATGGGGAATCGAAATCATTGCAAACTCTGCAACGCAAGATACAGCTACATTACATTTTGGAGATCAATTCTCAGGAGTTGTCTCAAATGTGACAGGTTATAATACTTCCGGGGATTCCGTTATCCCGAGTGATGGCTTTGTCATTTCAGTTCAAAATAAAGAGCTGGCCGCTGAAATTGCAGCTTCTGTTTCAGCAGGGGCAACAGTTGAGGTAGGTTTAGCAATCGATCCAAAATGGATGGATGCCGAGTACATTCTTGCGGCAGGTCCACTATTAGTAAAAGATAGTAAAGTGAATATTTCGATGTCTACTTCTTCTGAATTCGCTAAAACACGTGCCCCTCGTACGGCGGTAGCAATCGATTCAACTGGTACAAAAGTATTTTTAGTTACTGTTGATGGTAGACAAAGTGGATATAGTAATGGGACAAGTTTATCAGATTTAGCATCTTATCTCATTTCGCAAGGAGCCAGTGCCGCAATCAATTTAGATGGTGGCGGTTCTACAACAATGGTCGTGCGAAATCCAGGTGGATATACTCCTGCACTAGTCAACAGTCCATCGGATGGAAGTGAAAGACGTGTTTCGGCAATTTTGCAGGTCGTTAACACGGCACCACAAGGAACATTAAAATCTATGACTTTAGGAAGTATTCCAACTGAAGTCGTAAAAGATGGTTCTATTAACTTAAAAGTAGCTAGTGCTTATGATCAGTACTTGAACCCGATTGAAGTAGATTCTTCTAAAGTGAAGTGGTCTGTGGAAGGAAATATTGGTACGATTAACGGGACAACCTTTACGGCAACTGCTAAAGGGCAAGGGAAAATTATTGCACAATATGATGGGTTAACAGTTGAAAAATCTATAAATGTAATAGATATAGAAGATAAGATTTTACTAGATAGCTTTGACAGTGCTTCAAAATGGTCCTCATCAGCTGCCAAAGCTACAGCTTCTATTGCAAATAGTTCAAAATCAGAACCTTTTAGACAGGGTTCATCAAGCTTAAAGCTTACGTATGATTTCTCTAATTCAGAAACAGGTACAAAAGCAGCTTATGCAGTTGCAAAGTCACCTATTGCCATATCTGGACAACCTGATCATTTAGGTATCTGGGTATATGGTGATGGAGAAAATCACTGGTTACGAGGCGTGATTGTTGACGGATCAGGCTCAAAACATACCATTGATTTCACAGGGCAAGGCGAATTAAATTGGACAGGATGGAAATATGTTACGGCATCGATTCCATCAGATGCTACACTGCCATTAAAATTTGAACGCCTTTACGTTGCAGAACCTACTGCCTCAAATCAAAATAATGGAAAAGTCTATTTTGACCAATTACAAGCGGTGTATAGTGAAAATTACAAAGAACCAGCCTATACAGATGTAAGTAAAGATCACTGGGCATTAAGTTCAATTGAGAATTTGAATGGACAAGAATTGATTAAAGGGTATTTAGATGGAACATTTAAACCTACTAACTCAATTACCCGAGCAGAGGCGGCAACAATCATTGCAAGAGCCCTAAATCTTAAGTCTACAAAGTCGATAAGTTATTCAGACGTCAGTGCCTCTCATTATGCTGCAGAAGCCATCAGCGCTATTGCAGAAAAGGGCATTATGACTGGTCGAGAAGCAGGGAAGTTTACACCAAATGGTAAGCTGACTCGTGCCGAGGTGGCTACACTAATAAAGAGAGCGTACCTACTAAAAGGAACAACAACTGTAACGTATCGTGATTTGAAGTCAACTCATTGGGCATATGGAAGCATTCAAACGCTCGTAGCAAATGATTTGGCAAAAGGGTTTGAAGACAATACCTTTAGACCAGATGCCAGCATCTCACGCGCCGAATTCGCCACATTCCTAGATCGAGTAAATAAATAAACCAACTATAAAGGTGTCCAATCACACATATAAGCGATTCGGACACCTTTTTTAAATCCTATTTGAATTTTGAGTGATTTATGGATTGAATTGTTTGGGCGCCAGGCACGCAAACAATTCTCACACAATTCAATTTCCCTCAAAAAAACACCTTTCGCGTTGACCCGTATATGGTCACTGCGAAAGGTGTTACATTTTGCGAGTTATTCGGTTTCTACATAAACTGCTACGGGGAGGTTGCCTCCACCTGCGTGCATGATTTCTAATTGGATGATTTCTTCTTTACCGGCACCAATTACATGTTCAGGTAGTTGAACATAATTCACACCTGGGGTAATCGTAGGGATTAAGTAAACTGTGCCGTCATATTTAACGGCTCCGCTATATGAGCCACCTCTACCGGCAAGGCTAATTTTAATCGTTTGTTCTTCTTCATTTGGATTACTTACCGGGACATTCACCTTGTAAGTCATACCAAAATGACCTGGGTTTCCAATCGTACCGTTCATTTTTGTTAATGAATTTTCGGCAGTTAATAGGTTGTCTGTTTTTCCATTTGAAATATTATAACCCGTCTGTTTCGTACCGACTGTATAGGTCGGAAGCGTTGTTGAAATCGTTGAACTTGGCCATACACCTCTTGGATGCTTGTCATACAGAGAGACAACATCTGAGTGAATGCTAGTTAAATCTTCCCCATCATTCTTGCTTAACACAACGCGAATGATATATTTACTGTTCGCTCCGTTTAATGAACGGACATCAATATTATTTAAAAATCCTAAGGCTTTTTCTTCATCTAACAAATACGATTGAATTAGTTTCGTTTCACCAGGGGCAATCTTTATGCCATTTCCTTCTGCATTTTTTAAGTTCCCACTTAAAAAATTATCTGCTAAAGGTAAGCCAATATCATATTTGATGGAATTATCAGAACCGACTTTAGAGATGCCTTGCGCCTTAGTAATTTCAAGAGTATTTGCATCTGAGATATTTTCGATTGTAATGCCGATATTTGCTTTTGTACCAAGGTGATTTAAATGCCAACCAAAAATGCTATATTCTTTCTCTGCATTTTGAGCATCTACCTTATATTCTGCTAAAGTTGCTGTATCACCTGTAATGTGAGTTGGACTTAAATATTCAGGGTTGTCGCTCACAATGAGTTCTCTTTTACCTTCTAATGCAGCACTAGGAACTAATTGTGGAACATTCAATATACCATATGATAAATCTAATTTTTCACCTGAAAAAATATAATCATTGATCGAAATGTATAATTCTTGTTTCGTGCGATCATATTGTATTCTTCCACTGTTTGTTAGGGAATTGACAATAAAATGAACTGGAACGTAAATTTCTCCGTATTCCATAAAAGGTTTTTCAGCCATTTCCATGGATTGCCCGTCTACATATACTGTGTTACTGCCAATACTGAAGGTAAAAAGCGTATCGGCAACGAGTAATTCATATTCTTCTTTTGATAACCAAGCACCATATCCATTTTCAAGATAATATTCAAAGTATTTAGCCGGTATATATGTTCTTCCACCTCTTGTAATAATAGGTTCATCCATTAGAATCTTTGAATCATTCATATGTATTATATGCTGTACCGGCGGTATTTCAACTGGTGTATCGGGTGTATCTGGTGTTTCCTGTGAATCATTTAACTCAATCGTAACCTTCCGTTGACTCTGATCCCATGCTACTGTTCCATCTAAATTTTCACTGACAAAACGTAAAGGGATATAGGTTCTGTCTTTATACATCATCGCAGCTACTGGAACTAAAACACTTTCTCCGTCTACTTTTGCGTTTGTAGAGTTAATCGTTAGTTCAACAGTGTGTCCATTCTTATAACTGCTCGCTGTTAGTGATGCTTTGTCCCAACTTACTGTTGCCCCAATGGCTTCATAAAAATCTCGCATTGGTAGAAGAACATAACCAGACTTATTTAGTACTGGGTCGTCAAAAGTGATTGTTTCACCGTTCAACTCAATTGTAATCCCTTTCATGATAGGTGAAGCGTTTGCCGCAGATGCTTCGTTACTGAGGATCGAAAAAAATGCAATAAAACCAACTAGCGATACAAATAAAATTCTAAACATCATTACTATTCTCCTGACTTTAAATATATGTTTCATCATAACATAGTTCCTGTCGAAAATTCTGCATAATTCTTGAAGAAAAGGATGAAATACCTATTCACCTCGAGATACTAAATACAAAATTCGAAAAAGAAGAACTTAGCATATTTGTAATAATATACCACAATATATATTACCTAAACATGTCGGTTTATATCAAACATCCACTCTAAATGAAAATAATTACCAGGGGCACCGTCAGCTCCTATACTTTACCAAAAGGTCCATTTGCTAACTGCACACGCTAATAATGGTTGTTCTGTTTATTAATAATTAGGTAATAATAATCTTTAACTGATTTATCTCTGTTTGTCTAAAAAGGGATATTTTTTTTATTACCGTTAAATAGTTCATTTATTAGGAGGACATCATGACGAGGCGAAACATACTAATAACGGGCATATTTTGTTTACTGCTAATCGCGGCATATTTTGGGAACGGTATTTATAACAATAGGACAAGTGCCACCACTTCACCAGAATCGATTCCCTATGAAAAGCCTATTGCAATGAAACAGTTTGATGAGGAATATGATGTGATCGTTGTCGGAGGAGAACCAGAGGGAGTAGCTGCAGCGGTTTCTGCTGCAAGAAATGGTGCCAAAACTTTGCTGATTGAGAGGCGAGAAGAGCTAGGTGGATTATTTACTTTTGGAATGATGAATTTCTTGGATATCCCACAAGGAGCAGATGGCAAATCGGTCAGTCATGGCATTTTTGAGGAATGGCATAATCTAGTTGGGAAGGGAAGTACCTTTCATATCGAGACAGCAAAAGCGGCCTTTCAGAAATTAGTAGATAATGAGCAGCTTCTTTCTTTAACGACAAGTACGAATGTAGTTGAATCCATTATGAACGGAAACCAAGTCGTTGGTGTGAAACTGCAAAATGAAAACGGCAATTTTGAGGTGAATGGAAAAACATTTATCGATGCTACGCAAGATGCGGATTTTGCCGTAATGACCAAGGTGCCCTATTTTATAGGTGGTAAGGACGTCGGTGTCGAAGATAAAAAAATGGCGGTAACATTGATGCTTCATCTAAAGAATGTCAACTGGGATAAAGTAAAAGAAACCGCATTAATAGGAAAGTTTGGAGAGGCTGAAGTAACAGACCAAGCTGCATGGGGGTTCTCTCATTTGCATTATGAGTATAAACCGGTCGAACAGAATACGCGTCTAAGAGGGCTAAACCTGGCAAAGGTAGGGGACGAGTATTACATTAATGCGCTGCAAATTTTTGGAATCGATGGATTGGATGAAAGCTCAAAGGATGCCGCCATTGAAAAAGGCAAAAAAGAAACGAAGCACATTCTTCAATTTTTACAAAAGGAATTCCCCGGCTTTGAAAAAGTGGAAGTAGCAAGTTATCCACCGGAATTGTATGTAAGAGAAACGAGACATATTTGGGCGGAGTATCAACTACCAATGGCAGACGTTTGGACGAATCGAGATCATTGGGACAATATCGGTTATGGCGCCTATCCAGTAGATGTACAAGCTCAAACCCCCCAGGATTATGGGTTTGTCTTGGCTGATCCGAAACAGTACGCAATCCCGTTTCGTTCATTGGTACCGAAGGAGATTGATGGGATTCTAGTGGTGGGTCGTGCAGCGGGCTTCTCTTCTCTAGCTGCAGGCAGTGCGCGAATTGTACCAACAGGAATGGTGACAGGACAAGCAGCAGGAACAGCTGCAGCATTATCTGTGGGGGTAAATCAATCGTTTCGAGACATGAGCAAAGATACAAAGATGATCGAAACACTTCGGACAAAGTTAGATGAACAAGGCGCTTTTGTTGACCATATAAGCACGGACTATCCACATATGGGGGAATGGTTTGATCAATCCATACAACAACTACTGAATTACGGACTTGTTTCAGCCGGCTATTCCAATGATTTAAAAATTGAAAATGACGCAACGAAACATAGCTTTGTGAAACTTTTAAAAGAGACAATTGAACGAACGGCTCCAAAGGAAAATACTGAGCTCCGCAAAAAAATTACTACTATATATAACAATGAGATGGCTAAAGAAAATAGGCTGCTCCAGTTAGCGGATGCTACACAAATACTAACGGCATTAGTAAATGACAAAGAACAGACTGCGAGCTGGCAGGGGTTAATTGATCAAGGGGTAATAGGTGGAAAAGCTGCTGAAAATATATCAAGCGAGAATCACAATATTAAATTTAAAGAAATGTATGCGATTTGTGCTGAAATGATTAGGTATGTAAAAGAATAATAAAGGAAGAGGGAATCCTGTACTTTTTGGGGATAGCCTCTCTTTTTTGAGTTCGGATATATCTTTTCATAACAATATTTTCTTCCTATATAAAAAGCTATCTATAAAAAGCAGATAGCTCATTCTACTATTATAAGTAGTAACCTTACTTAAATTTATCAACGTTTTCAACATAAAAATCAATATAACCACAGTTTGAGCAAACATAACAGGGGTTAATAGAACTCATCGTTTCAGCGGTAGGCTTCACATCCGCTTTGTAAATTCTAATCGGAAAGCTATCTATTACTGCTTCAACCATAATCGAATTGCACTTTGAACAATTTTTATCCATTCCTGATCCCTCCTATTGTAGGTTTTTTGATAGAGTCTTTTAAAAGTAAAAACATTCATAATAATCTTATATTTATTCTAACATAAAAAGAGATCTACCCTTAATTTTTCTCAAAAAAGCCAGTAATGACATAATGAATTACAAGAGAAATAGCACCCTAATTTTGCATTTTGGCAACAACAATTGCCAAAATACTCATTAGGGTGCTCAATACTTTGATTGGATTTATCTTTCATGTATTCAGTTACCGGGTTAATTTATATCTATTTACAATAATCCTCTATCTACGATATGACTGACTCTCCTATTCCTTCTCAGGCAAACTATTCAAATACCGGTCGGAAAGCTGAAGGATTTCCTTCATTCGTTGATAATCTTCCTCATATTGCGAATACTCCTGTACTGGCTTCAACGTGCGGATATCAAACGCTTCTCCATCTTCGAACCCTGCATCAGGTCTATAGGCGATTTCCGTATTAAAGAAAGACCCGGTTGGCATGTAATATCGCATACCAAATAGGTTGTTTGGGTAGTTAATCAAATCCTGGCCAAAATGAACTAAGTGATTCAAAGGCAAACCTAATAAATTCGAAACAGTAGGCATGATATCCACCTGGCCACCAATTGTTTCATTGATTTCCCCCAGGTGTGCGTCTCCTAACGTAATCATCAAAGGAACATTTAACTGATTGAGTAGATGATAGTCATGTCCCAGCAACTCCGCCAATAAGGCACTCTCCGTTTTTTGCATTGAACTTTTTTGTAAACCAAAGTGGTCCCCGTACAAAACGAGCATCGTATCCTCCCACATGCCAGCTTCCTTAAGCCCGGCAACAAAGTTCCCCAACATTTGATCTGTATAATGAATCGCTTTTAAATAATCTCCGACAATGTTGCCATTGAAATGCTCCGGAAGTTGTAGTGTATTTTTTTCTACCGGAATTTGGAATGGGTGATGGCTAGAAAGTGTAATGAAATGAGCAAAAAAGTTTTGATGATTATCATGTAATTTTTGCAGCTCAGGTAATGCTTTTGTATATAACACTTCATCAGAAGGACCGATTCCAATCACATCCTCCTGACCAAAAAATTCTTTATCATAATACTGATCGAATCCAAGGGAGGGGTATAGCTCGTCTCGATTCCAAAACGTAACATCATTTGCATGGAATGTTAAAGAAGTATACCCATTTTCTTTTAGAAGTTTAGGAAAACTTGGAAGTATTCTATTTCCATATGTTTCAGTTGTTGCTTCCATACCAGTCGGATACAGAGAAGTATTGAATATAAACTCGGCATCTGAAGTATTGCCAGGTCCAATTTGCTGATAGATATTCGGGAAGTAAATACTTTTTTCCATTAATGTATTTAAAAAAGGAGTAATCGGTTGTCCATTCACTTCTAAATCTAATGTGAAATCCTGAAATGCCTCCAGCTGAATTGCAATGATATTTTTCCCTTTGGCAGCTCCGAAATATTGTAATTCACCTTCCGCTAAAGGCGATATTTCTTTGATTTCTTCTATTATATTAGGAAGTTGTTTCAGTTCTTCTGCTGTAAATTGGATTGCTTCATTCGTTAGATAATTTTTTACGCCAAAAATCTCGTAGGTAATGAGCCCTTGTTTTTTAGCGGCTGTTACAGAATTCGCGATTTCTACATTCTTCTGACTATATAGGAGCAGGGCAGATGCTGCGATTCCTAGCAACAAAACACCGAGTGGGAATCGAGGACTGTATTTAAACACAATATTCTGTGCTTTTTTTCGGTTCAATAAGACAATTAAAATTAGGATGATGAAATCAATATATAATACTCCATAAATCGGCTGGAATAGTTGGAAAACACTATCTCGAATCGCGCCAACTTGATTGAGTAGTGAAAAAGCATGAATCGTCACAATATAGCCAAAGTAATTATGATAAACGAGAATGACTGTTAACAGTAAAGTAAGAACAAGATCTAAAAAAAGATAAATTATTTTCTTCACTTTGTGTGATGGAATCAGCTCGACTAATCCAAATATGATCAATAAATAACAAAGCTCGACGAAAAATGTCTGAAAAAAATGTATTTCATCAAACAAAAGACTTCTAGTAAAAATAAATTTTAAAATCAATATGGGTGTAAAGATAAAAAAAAGAGGATGGTTCCTCAAAATTAGGTTTTTAAGCAATATGATTCACACCTTAATATAATTTGTAAAGATTATGTTTTGTAATTATTAATGTTTTGTAAATTCGAGTGAGTACAATAAGTTTATTTTGAGCTAAAATGTTCGAAATGATTAGCGAATTTGGATGAAATCTTTCATTAAATTTAAAAATCCTTTGGAGGCACCGTTTCCTCACAAAGGATTTTTTATTTTTTAGGTTTATTGAGAACGTTGAAATTTTATGGGGGAAATCTGAAGAAATAAATAAAAAGTATAGAAAATTCTAAGTAACAATACGTCGAAATGAGACAATTATATTACAGGAATATTACAAAACGAGATGCTAACTCGTTAGTTTACTTGTTTAATAGGGTTTTTAGCTAGTTTATGCCGAAATATCGTTCGACGTTTTTTGCAGTAAAACGTTACACAAATGAAAAATTACTACTCTATTTTTTATGTTACTCTTTTACTAGAGCAAAAAGACGGAAAATGGTTATTTTGAAGGGAGCATTTCGCTACATGAAGAAAAGATGGTTACTACCTGTATTCGCATCATTAATGTTATTAGCAAGTCCTTTTACAAATGATGCAGAAGCAGCTACAAATAAAGAATTAACTACTACAGCGTATAAATATATTGGAGTACCTTATTCTTATGGAGGTACAACTACTAATGGATTTGACTGTTCAGGTTTTACTCAAAGAGTATTTTCTGACTTAGGAATCAACTTAGGTCGTACAACATCTGCGCAATATTCAACAGGGAATGCTGTGTCTAAAAGCAATCTAGCAGTAGGTGACTTGGTATTCTTTAATACATCTGGAAGAGGCGTATCTCATGTTGGGATTTTTGTTGGCAACGGTCAATTCGTTCATTCTTCTTCAAGTAAAGGAGTAACAGTTTCTAAGCTTAGTGAATCTTATTGGGCGAATCGCTATCTTGGTGCAAAACAAATAGCAAAGTTCCCAGCTGAAGTGGTTGCAAAAAAAGTTGAAGAAGTAAAATCTGTCGCGATTGACTTTTCAATCTACGCTTCTCGTGCAGAAGTAGCTAACCAACTTGCTAAAGCATTAAACCTAGATACTTCCGATACAACTTCAACGTTTTCTGATGTGAAATCATCAGATAAGTATGCTGGTGCAATTACTGCACTTCAAAATGCAGGTATTTTCCAAGGTGATGAAAATGCTAAATTTAATTCAAATTCACCTATCACACGTGCTGAAATGTCAAAAGTTTTGGTACTAGCATTCGATTTAACATTACAGGACAACACAATTCAATTTACTGATGTGAAAAAAGGTAATTGGGCATATGATTATGTTAATAACTTAGCATCAAACAAAGTAACTCTTGGTATAGGCAATGGGGCATTTGGTGCAAAAGATAATGTAACTTTAACTCAATTGGATTTATTCATTGAACGAGCAATGAACTAAACTCATTAAGTAAATAGTTTAATAGTTAATTAACCTTGGAGAGGCTGTTTCTTAACACCTCTCTTTTTCTATGTTATGAACTTCTACTATTAGATAGACCATAGAGTATCCAAAAACAATAAAGAGAGATAAAATTATTTTTCTAGTATTGTATATAATTTAATATAAAACGGTTTTTGTGTTAAATTATGGTATATAATGTAAGGGAAGCATTCGTGCTTATTAATTATATTTTAACCAGCAAGGGTGGTTACCTAAATGAAACATGATCTCTTTAAGAAGATGATTATTTCTTATATCTTCATCTTCATGTTCGCAACTTCTGTAGAAGCGAGCTCGTCTCATGAGAAACTTTATAGTGATATTTCTTCTAATCATTGGGCATTTGAATCGATTTCAACAATGAAAGAATTGAACATCATGTCTGAACTAAGCAATGGAAAGTTTTATCCGAATCAGTACATTACTAGAGCAGACGCAGTACAGTTTATTTTTAATACATTAAACCTGGAAAAAACTACAGAAACTCAATTCTTATTTAAAGATGTACCCGAAAATGCAACATATAAACATGCTTTATATAAATTAACTAGCCTCGGGATTATTCAGGATACTGAAAAGTTTAATCCCAACGATTCTTTAACTCGTGCCCAACTTTGTAAAATTATTAGTCTTTCATTTAATATAGTGGTAGACCAGAAAAACCATTCTTCATTTAGAGATTTATCTTCAACGCATTGGGCAAAGAATTATATTGAATCGTTGGCAGATATTCAGATTGTAAAAGGTACAACTAAGGATTCTTTTTCACCAAATCAAAAAGTAACAAGAGCTCAAATGGCCATTTTTTTAGACCGCTCAATGACATTTCACAGTGAACTCGCTTCAAATGAAGTGATTTATGACTTTTTACAAAAGGATTATATCCAAACAATTGATCAACACCCAAAATGGTCATCGAAGGTCATAGAATTAGTGAATATAGAGCGTGAAAAACAAGGATTAGCCCCGTTGCAATATGATAGTAAACTAGCTCAGCTTGCTGTCATTAAAGGAAATGATATGCTTAATCGAAAATACTTCGACCACTATTCAAAATATTATGGATATGCTTGGGATATGGCTGGAATATTCGACTATTCCTTTACGAGTATTGGGGAAAATCTAGCGAAGAACTCTACTTCACCTGAATCAGTAGTAAAGGCTTGGCTGAAATCTACCTCTCATAAAAATAATATGTTAAATAAAATTCATACGAATACGGGTGTTGCCTGTGTTGAGAGTGATGATGGGGATATTTATTGGGTACAGCTTTTCTCAACAAAATAGCACTTATAAATTAATATCTAAAAAATAAAGATTTCACAATGACGTATTACTTGAAGCAAAAAGCATCATTTATGGTGCTTTTTTTATTTAGAGGAAAAATTACCTATGGATTGTATATTTTTTTTCTTTACACAGTTACTGTAGAAATATCTTGGGGTAATCTCACTAAGACTAAAGTCTTTATTATATTCTAGAAATATATTATAATATTATTAACAGTGTAATAGTGAAAAGTTAAGTTAGTAATAACAAGGATAAGGTGGAAAGAGTAATATGGCGCGTGGAAGGAAAGTAAACTCAAACGGTGAAAAAAGCAAACAATTACTTCGTGATAAAGCAATCGAGTTATTCTCAACTAACGGTTACTATCAAACTAAAATTAGTGATATTGTAAAAGCGGCAGAGGTTACGCAGCCTACCTTTTACTTATACTTCGAAAGTAAAGATTCTTTATTTCTTGATCTTAATCAACAATTTCAAAATGATTTATTTAATATACTGGAAGAACAACATGTACAGCAGGATACCCAGTTTCAAAAAGTAGTTGAAAATTTACTGCATTATTTTGCTTCAAATCCGTTGCTTACAAAGATCGGGTTATACCAATCAGAAGAATCCCACATTGTGAAAGAAAAGCTAGTGGAGAAATTTGAAACAATTCTTAAGGGTCAAGTTGAGAAATATCCAAACTTGCAACGAAATGATATACATATTGTTTCCCAAAGTTTAATGGGCTCTATTGAGCGTTTAACCAATACTTTTTTATTAACAAACAAAAAATCGGCAAAAGAACTTGCAGAAGACCTATTCTCGATTTATTTTGTAAAAGAAGATGCACTAGTAGTTGCTAGATAGAATATAGAAATCCCCACTGGAGAGAGTTCATTCTTTCGGTGGGGATTTTTTTAGCTCTCTCAAAGATAACCACATAGAAGAACACAACCCGAATGTTGATCGAGTTGTGTTTTTCTCATTATTGTACAGTGACTTTTAAGTAAAAACCATTGGTCATTGGTCTTCCGTTCAAGTCTTTTATTGTTGGTTCAACTAATAAAATATATTCTTTCCCTTTTTCAAGAGGGGATGTTGGCGTCACACTGATTTGTTTTCCTGATACTTTCAAGGAAACGTCTACTTCCGAACCGCCTAGTTCAACTAACTTAACAGAGGAAGAGGCTATAGTAGAGCTGATTTCTTTATTGAAATTAACAGTAAATGTTTTGGTTGTCGGCACATTCAACAAACTTTTAATTTCTTTATAGTTTTTTAGATTTTCCACTATGCTATCGTAATGTGCTTGATACAAAGGGTTGGTTGCCGTGGTAATGTTGGGTGCAACCCCTACATTTTTTACAACTGTTCCACTCGGACCGAAAAATTCCCCAACAGTAAGCTTTAAAATACTTTCATCAGCTAGCTCGTAAAAAGTCTGCATTGTTCCTTTTCCATAGGTTTGCTCACCGTAAAGAATGGCAGAATGTTGGTCAAGTAATGCAGCTGCTGTCATTTCGGATGCACTTGCACTATATCGATTGACTAAAAGTCGTGTTTTTGTAGGGAATTCAACGCCTTGTTGGCTAGCACGTACCAATCCGGATTTTGTTGCAAGCTTGATCTTATATGCATAAGTCGCACCAGGGAACATGCCGATTAATTTCTCGGCTGTTACCACATAGCCGCCACTATTGTTTTGTAAGTCGACAATAAAAGAAGTAGCTCCTTGATCTAATAGATTCGAATAGCTATTAGCAACTTCTTCTGCTGCGTTTTCAGAAAAAGAATTGATTGAAATATATCCAACATTTCCGTACATAAGTTCAGAAATCACATTTGGCAGCGAAAAGGAGCGACGTTTAATCATTTCGTTGACTGTTTGGCCATTTGTTTTTAATAATTCGATTTCAACAATTGAATTTTCTTCACCTACTATAAGGGTTTGGGCCTCTTCAATACTCATCTCATTAGTAGGTTGACCATTCACTTTTGTAATAATATCCCCAGCTTCAAAACCTGAAGAATGGGCACTCCCATTATCGATGACATCGACGATTAGGATTCCTTTTTCGTGTTTTTCAATCACAATCCCGATTCCAACCGTTTCCATTTCGATTGCATTTGTAAAAGATTCATATTCTTCTTTTGAAAAATAATCCGAATAAGGGTCCAGCATGTCTATGACTTCTTCAATTGATGTGGCACTATTTAAATCCCCATTAATTTCACCGACATAATCACTTTTAATAATCGCTTTTACATCATCTAAAATAGCTGCATAAGTATGAAAAGGCAGTGAAAAGGATAATAGTATTGCTAAAAACATGGGTGCAAATCGCTTCATGAACAAAACTCCTCTTATCATAAGAATACTATTATTATACACTCAAATTAATAGAATAGATGTTTCCTTCTGAAATATATGATTATTGCAATAAAAAAGTCCTAGAGATTTTTAAAAGAAACCTCTAGGACTTTTGGAGTTTTTTACTTTCTAGTAAGTAGGTGAATAATCCATCCGATGACCAATCCAACAATTGCTGGTACAAGCCAACCAATGCTTTGATCATAAAGCGGTAATTTACTTAAAATGTTTTCATACCAGCTAATGCTAAAGCCTGCTGTTTTAATGCCATCGTATAAACTAACTAGTGCCGTGGCGATTAGAGCTAAGCTATAAACAATTGGTGCACGGTTGAAGAGTTGATCGAATAATACTAAGAACATTAAAACAATCGCGATTGGATAGATGAACATCAATACTGGTAAAGTAATTGAAAGTAGTTTTGATAATCCAAAGTTTGAAATGACGAAACTAAATAATGTAAAGATTACAGCTAGCGCTTTATAAGAAAACTTTGGAAATAGCTTATTGAAAAATGACGCGTTTGCTGAAACCAATCCTACCGCCGTTGTGATACAAGCTAATATAATAACGGCAGATAAAATGATATTTCCGAAACTGCCATATAGTACTCTGGCAGATTGAGCGATAATTGTGCCGCCATCCCCGATATACCCAATAGAGTCAATACTTGTTGCCCCAATATATTCAAGTGAAATATAAACAAAGGCTAAACCAAGTGCAGCAACAATCCCTGCAAAAATTGTTGTTTTTACTTGTTTTGAACGATCCTTAATGCCTTTTGCTTGCAAGGATTGTACAATTACAATCCCGAATACAAGAGAAGCAAGTACATCCATTGTTAAATAACCTTGGATAAAGCTTTCAGAGAATGCATTTGTTGTATACACGCCATGTGGCTCACCAAAATCCCCCATAGGTGTAATAAACGCTTTAATCGCAAGTAAAGCAATGACAATCAATAAAGCGGGTGTTAATACTTTACCGATTCGGTCCACTAATTTTGTCGGGTTCAATGATAGATATAGAACAATTGCAAAGAAAAGTAAGGACGTGATCAGTAAGGCGCTGGAAGTTGCTGACTCAGATAAAAATGGAGCAATCCCGATTTCATATGTCACGGCACCAGTACGAGGAATCGCAAATAATGGTCCGATTGATAAATAAATAACAGATGTAAAAATAATGCTGAATACGGGGTGAATCCGATTCGCCACAACTTGCAAATCTCCACCGTTTTTTGCTACCGCAATAATTCCGATTAATGGTAAACCTACACCTGTAATAAGGAAGCCAATTATTGATGGAATAAAGTTTGTTCCGGCATTTTGTCCCAATTCCGGTGGGAAAATAATATTACCTGCACCTAGAAATAACGCAAAAAGCATAAATCCAACTGCAAGATTCTCTTTCATGAACTTCATAAAAAACAAAATCCTTTCTGATTGAAAAGCAAAAACTTTCAAAAAATTTATCGCAAAATTCGACATCACAAGGTTGTATTATAGCACATATGAACCACGAATTAAATAGAATATTTATATTCTTTTCATTTACTTATTAAAATATTAGCAGTTATCAAAAAATACTATTTGAATCGTAACGCTAATGGATGGTGGAAGAAGGGGTTGATAGACAATTAGCAGAATGAATAGGAAAGTAAATCGTAGAGGAGTGCATGTTTTTTTGTAAAACCCGATAGAAAATTGTCATTAAAATAGTTATGATGGAAATAGAGAGATAGTTTTCTAGAAAGGGTGAGATGAGAATGTTGCAGAAAAATAAATTACTACTACTGAGTACTGCCGTAATTGCAACAGCTGCTATTGTAGCCCCGATGGCAGAGGCTTCAAGTTATACCGTTAGTAAAGGAGATAACTTAACCAAAATTGCGAATGTCAACAAAACCACAGTAAGCCAACTGAAGCAATGGAACAATTTAAAAAATGATTTCCTTTATGTAGGACAGGTACTGACTGTTAATGCGGGGAAGCAGCCAGTTGCTTCGAATAAACCAGTTGCCTCGAGCAAGCAAACCGTAACTCAAAAAGCACCGACAGCACCCAAAGCACCTGTTGTGACGAATTCAACTGCTTCTACTTATACAGTTGTCAAAGGGGACAACTTATCAAATATTGCTAGAGCAGTAAACACGACAGTGGCCAATATAAAAAAATGGAACGGGTTAAGCAGTGATGCGATTTTTGTAGGTCAAAAACTCAAGATTGGCAATGGCAAGGTTACTTCATCTACACCACAAGGGTCACAATCAAACAGTTCCGGTCCTGTATCAACTACTAGTATGCAGACTTATCAAGTAGCGAAGGGTGACTCTTTATCGAAAATTGCTACTAAATTTAACGTAAGCGTAGCAGATATTAAGAGTTGGAATCAATTTAACTCTGACTTAATCTATGTTGGACAAGTATTAAAAGTAAACAGCTCATCTAGCCAGGGTGAATCTGAGGCTGTGCTAGATTCAAAGGAAGTCAGTCTATCCGATCAGCGGATTGATGCTAAGATATCGCAAGAGAAGCCGATAAAAAATAGTGTGACTGCTAATGGACAAGCAATCTATTCAGAAGTACTTGATCTTGCCCGTTCTTTAATCGGTACCCCTTATTTATTCTCGGGAAACACCCCTGCCGGTTTTGATTGCAGTGGATTTGTAAAGTATGTTTATTCAAATGCCGGGGTGGATTTGCTGAGAAAAAGCAGTAATGACTACTTTATGAAAGATACGACGATCGTCGAGAACCCACTTCCAGGGGACATTATCTTCTTCAAAAATACGTATATTGAAGGAATTTCTCACATGGGCATTTACATAGGAGACAATCAATTTATTCACGCAGGTAGCAGCGGGGTTCAAGTCGCAAAACTCTCTTACGACTACTGGTCGTCAAAATTTGTAGCGTTCAAGCGATTTAATCAGGTAAAGTAGTGGGAGATCTAAAGTTTTTAATTTAATTTATTAAAGGGACGCAAGGATGTGGAATATTAGCATTCTTGCGTTTTTTAATTAGAGAAGGGGTAGTTGGCGGAAATATATGAGAAAGAGGCGGATATTCGACAAAAATTGGCGGGAATATTTATAAAAGTGGCGGATAAACATTCAAATTTGGCGGATAACCCGGTTTTTCTAAAACCTTAACAGAGGCTAAACAAAAAAGATGACCCAGAAAACTGTCTTTTCAACAATTTTTGAGTCACCATCTTCTTATTTTTGCTGTTGAGTTACTCTCGCGCTCCAACGAGATAAATCGAATTCTTCTTTTGACACAAGGTCTTCAGGGAAGATGAATGTCCAAGGTTTTGTAGAGTTGGGTTGCACTGATAGAGCTGGGTCTAATCTAAATGAACCTTTTGCTACTAATTGGCCATTCGCATCAACAATTTCTAATGGAAGCTGCTCGATGTTGATTGCTTTGTTATTGCCGTTTCGAATAAAGATGGAAGTAACCAAGCTTTTATCGTCATGGACTTTTGCTTGTAGGCCTGTAAAGTTTACTTCGTTTTTGCCTAGCTTCGGTAAATCTTTGACAATATTTTTCAATGCTTCTTGTTGATCTTCTGGAAGTTGTTTTTTCCATGTTTCGTCTAGATCCAATTGGTGGCCTCTTAACGAAATCAGATTAAAAGCGATCTTCCATCCTTCTTCTGGCACTTCATCAGCTGCTACCGTGCTTTTTTCAAAGGTAAATACCCAAGGTCGTGCACTTTTGGCAGGAATCTTGCCAAGTTCAGCAAAGTTGAAACTTTTTGAAGCGATTTGTTTATCTTCTTTATCTAATAGAAGTAATTCAATTTCGCCAAGTTGAATCGCTTGGTTTAATGAAGAACGTACGAAAGCTTTTACATTCCAAGCTTTTGTTCGCGGGTCCACTTCAATATTGATGGCTGCTAAAGATAATTGATTTATTTTTAATGGCTGTAATTCATTTGCCAAGAAATTGAAAATATATTTTTGCTCCTGAGGAACATGCCAGTCTGGGTGGAAAGATAGCTTTGTTTCTACAGTATTAGCATTACCTGCTTGGTCTGCAGTTTGGCCCAATTCCTTAGAATCGATGGCACTATCTGTTCCGACCTTGTCTGTCTTTTTGAAAAATGAAAATAAACCCACTGTTATTCCTCCTCTGAATTACTTAACTTCTTCATAAATGTTACGAGTTCTACTACGATTGAACGACGAAGTTCTTGATAGTTTTTACCGAAGAGTTCTAGTCCTTCATTTTGATAAATACGCATTGGGTCTTCTTGTTGGTAGCGGCGTAGCCCAATTCCCTCTTTTAGATGCGTCATTTGTTCTAAATGGCGAACCCACATTGAATCGATAAAGCCAAGCATCACACGAGGGACAATTTGCATAACCGCCTCATTTTCCTCGAAGCTTTCAATCGTTTGCAGTAACTCATCCAGTGATGGTTGAATCGATTGTAATATACGTTTTACTTTTGTTTCTTCTCTATCAATCGATACAGGAGTTAAGAAAAGGGAATTCACACTCTCTTCCATTTTATCGTAATCCCATTCGATTGGATCGAGTTCTTCTGGTGCGTTATCACGAACCGCAAAATCAATTGTTTCATTTAACATCGTTTTTAACCGGCCAATTAAATCGTCATGCTTTAAAACATTGTCGCGCAGGTTGTAAATTACTCGACGTTGGTCATTGATGACATCATCTAATTTTAAGTTGTATTCACGCATAGAGAAGTGCGAACCTTCGACGATACGCTGTGTACGATCTACTAATTCTATTACTTCTTTGTTTGTCACGCGTCCAGTATCGTCTGCAACGAGTTTCTTTTGGAACTTTTCTATCTCTTCACTAGCATAGCGGCGGAACATATCGTCTTCTAATGAGATGATGAATTGACTTTCACCTGGATCTCCTTGACGCCCTGAACGTCCGCGTAATTGGTTGTCAACACGACGACTTTCATGTTTTTCCGTCCCAATTACATAAAGACCGCCAAGTTCGGCTACACCTTCACCAAGAACTATATCGGTACCGCGTCCAGCCATATTCGTTGCAACTGTAATACGGCTCTTTTGACCAGCTTGTGAAATCAGTTCCACTTCTTGTTCCACTGTTTTCGCATTCAATAACTGAAAGGATAAGCCCATTTTATCTAAATAGCTTGCAACTTTTTCCGATTGCAGAATCGATGTTGTCCCGATTAAGATAGGTTGTCCTTTTTGGTGTCTTGAAATGGTTTCTTGTGCGACACGCTCATATTTTTGGTCGGATTTTTCGAAAACGATATCCGGCTGGTCCATACGAATTCGAGGACGGTTTGTTGGAATTTGAATAACGCTCATTCCGTAAACTTCTTTAAATTCTTGTTCTTGCGTTTTACCTGTACCCGTCATACCAGCTAGTTTTGGATACATACGGAAGTAGTTTTGAACCGTAATTTGTGCTTGTGCTTTATTTTCTTCCGAAATCGTTACGCCTTCTTTGGCTTCTATTGCTTGGTGCAGGCCATCCGACAGTGAACGACCTTCCAAAATACGCCCTGTAAACATATCAACTAACTCAATTTTATCGTCTTTTACTATGTAATCTACATCACGCTCAAACATCACGTGTGCTCTAACTGCTTGAATGACATAGTGATATAGTGTTTGGTGCTCTAAATCGTATAAATTATCTACACCAAAAGCAGCTTCGACTTTTTCAATCCCTGTATCTGTAAGGGAAGTGGCCTTTGTTTCTTCATCAAAATCGTAGTCTTCATCTTTTTTGAAGCGTTTCGCCAGTCTTGATGCAATGTGGTGCAAATCTTCATTGGAAGACATTTTACCAGCAATAATCAACGGTGTTTTCGCTTCATCAATTAACACGGAGTCTACTTCGTCAATGATTGCAAAGTGGTATGGACGTTGCACTTTATCGGCAATTGTATGGGCCATATTATCACGTAAGTAGTCAAAACCGAATTCAGTGCCTACCCCATAGGTAATATCCGCATTGTACGCGTCCTTTTTTTGTTTCGGCTCCATCATTGGGACGTTTAAACCAACAGTAAGACCAAGGAAACGATGAATTTGACCGATCAACTCAAAGTCACGCTTTGCTAAATAATCGTTTACCGTGATGACATGTACGCCTTTTCCTTCTAATGCCCGAACATAAGAGGGTAGGGAAGCAACCAATGTTTTCCCTTCACCTGTAGGCATTTCAGAGATATTGCCTTCAGTCAAGACAAGCCCACCAATTAGCTGTACATCGAAATGACGCATATTAAGCACACGTTTTGCTGTTTCACGAACTACCGCAAAGGCATCAGGTACGATTTGATTAATTTCTTCGCCCTTTTGTAACCTTTCTTTAAATAAAAACGTCATGTTTTTTAACTCATCATCTGTCATCTGAGAGTATTTTGCTTCAAGATGATTAATTTGATCTACAATTTTATAGTATCTTTTTAATTCTCGAGAACTGGTTTTTTCCTTGTTTCGATTAAAAATTGAGAACATTCTTTTACGCTCCTTTAAGAATCGTCTAGTTGAACACTAGATACATAGTTATTCTATCAAATTTTAGAATGTATGACTACTTCAGGTGAAGGGAAAACTGAGGGATGTAAGAATAACGACAAAAAAATTAGTTAACGTAAGTATTTCCTAAATTCTGGAATGTTACCGAGCTTTAATAAATTTGTCTCAATTGTTCCTTTTTTGTAAACGAGAAAAGCTATATTTTCGCAGGACTTCATGCTATAATAATCTAGATTTATGGTGCATATATATTATTTTTGAGGAGGAGAGACATGCTTTATGTGTCTTTAATCGTGGCGCTAATAGTAGCCATTTTAATTACTCCATTAGTGAAACGATTAGCATTCCGTATTGGTGCAGTGGATGCGCCAAATTATCGTAAAGTACACTCGCGGATTATGCCTCGACTTGGTGGTTTAGCTATATTTATCGCTTTTATAGTTGGACTAGCTATACTAAGACCAGTTCCAGATGTCCCAGAAGGAGTAAATCCATTTTTAATCCCATTATCGATTGTGTTGGGAGCTACGGTTATTGTCATTACCGGAATTATAGATGACATGCGTGAAATTTCGGCAAAGGCTAAAATGCTTGGCCAGTTAGTCGCTGGATGTATTATTGTCTTTGTTGGTGGTATACAAATTGAAGTCATTAATTTACCATTTGGTGGTTCGTTGGATTTTGGATTCTTAAGTATTCCATTTACAATTTTATGGATTGTAGGAATTACGAATGCGATTAATTTAATTGATGGACTTGATGGACTTGCAGCTGGTGTTTCAACAATTGCCCTAATTACATTAGCTTGTATGGCTTTAATCATGGGGAATGTATTTGTTTTGGCAACAGCAGCTATTTTAGCTTGTAGTACGTTAGGATTTTTATTCTATAATTTCCACCCAGCGAAAATTTTCATGGGTGACACAGGGGCATTATTTTTAGGGTTTATGATTGCAGTGCTTTCATTACTTGGATTTAAAGGTTTTACAATCGTTTCATTCATTATCCCTGTCATTATGCTTGGGGTGCCGATTTCCGATACTTTCTTTGCAATCGTTCGCCGTATACGAAACGGACAGAAATGGTCAGATCCAGATAAGTCACACTTGCATCACCGTTTAATTGATATGGGCTTTTCGCATCGAAATTCTGTATTGATTATTTATGGGATTGCTGCTTTGTTCGGCATTGCCGCGATCATCTTCTCGATGGCAAAGATTTGGGGAGCTATCCTGTTAGTAACTGTCCTATTAGTCGCCATCGAACTATTCGTTGAAGTCATCGGACTAGCAGGCAAAAATTATCGCCCACTCATTAACCTCGTACGAATATTTAATAAGTAAATTCAAACATAAAACAAGAACCACTCCCAAGTATCGTTAGCATAACGATATTGAGGGAGTGGCTTTTTTTGTGGTGTTGGTGGTTGTGTACATGTGTGGAATTGGATTTGTGTGGGTGACAGGCACAGACAAATCCGAAACAATTCAGAATCATTCGGGTGCCAGGCACAGAAACAATTCTCACACAATTCATGAAAAAAACCCATGAAGAAGATTTCTTCACGGGTTTACTTAAATGAGTTTGAAAAGTGTCTAGCTACAGCGCCAAGCCCCTCGAGGTCGCTTCGGTACCTCCCACGTGCGCAAGCACACCCTTGTCAGGTCCCTCCAGCGCTTGTCGGGCTAAGCATGGCGCTTGCGCTTTTCTTATCTTGTCGTCACATCGTCAATTGGGTCCGAAGCGTTTTCTGTTGTGTCCGTTCCCGAGATGCTTGAGGCATCTGGGATTAATTCAAGATGACTTTGCAGGATGTGCTGTGTTTCAGCTAATGATTCTTCGTCCAATTGGTAATAATATGTACCAGTAGACATGTCATCATATCCATTTAAAGTTAATGCATCAATTTGAGGAATACCTTCAGTGAAGTAACTGAAGAAGGATTTCATTTCATCAAATGTCATATCTGTTTTCATATTGTCCCCAATGGCTTCCAAAATATCATCGTATTTTGAAATCGATGTTAATGATGAAGCTTTTTGGGCGATGGCTTTAATAATGTCTTGCTGGCGTTGACCGCGCATAATATCGCTATCATGTTTACGCGTTCTTGCTAAAGCAAGGGCTTCACTACCGTTTAACTCTTGTAAACCGGGTTCTAAGTAAATGGACTTGTTATCATTTTCATCCAACTCATAAAATGCATAAGGAATATCGACATCGACTTCAATTCCACCAAGTGCATCAATAACTTCGATGAATGCATTGAAGTTCATTCGTACATAATAATCTACAGGGATATCAAATAATTCCTCTACTGTTTCAATTGATGCAAGAGTTCCACCAAATGCATGAGCATGCGTAATTTTGTCTTCATCGTCAATATAAGGAATATACACGTAAGAATCACGCGGAATGCTGACAAGCTTAACCGTTTTTGCTTCATTGTTTAAAGTGGCCAAGACTAATGCATCCGAACGGGAATGGTCTGCACCTTGACCTCTTTCTTCACTATCATCGACACCAACGAAAAGGACAGAGACATTATCTTGTACAGGTTCTACCTTTGCTTGACGCTTATCCGATATTTCGCGATCGACTTCTTCGTAGGAATTATCGACTGCTTTTTCTGCTTTCTTTGTTATGTAGACGCCATATGCCGTGACACATAATAATAAAGAGGCCGACAATAATAAAAGTATCTTTAAAACAAACGAAAATTTTCTTTTCGGCTTTTTCTCTTTAACTGTTCTCAAATCTGATCTTTTCATCTAAACTCTCCTCTAATTGTAGGAATTGCATTTATTTATAGTAGGAAATAGCCGTTTAATTTCTTTTTAGTATGTCGAAGATTGTCCTGATTATCTGTGGTAAAACTTTCGTAACTAGAAAAGTGCCGACAACTAAACCAATACGACTAATTATACTATGATGTCGAATTACAGTAAAATAGATTTTAAGTTACCTATCAAAAAAAATTAATAGATTAATGAGATTAATAGTTTGAAATATGTATGACTTCGCGTCGACCCTTACTCTAATGATATGAGTAAAGGATTTGTCGAAATTAAATTCGAAAAATCCTTCACCCTGAAATCGATGGTTAAATTACAAATTCCACAAACTTTTTATCGATACAAGTAATCATGGACTGACCGTTTGTTAGCTCTGTAACCCAGTTTGTGAAATTTTCCTCCTCGTCCTTTAGCACATCGACAAGGACTTCGACATTTTCAGCGTACTGTATTTCGTTTAGGACGTAGTTGGAGTTGCGAATCTCGTTTTCAACTTTTCCTAACCAAGTATAGTCTATGGAAATTTTCATAACGTGATGCAATTTTCGCTCCACTACTTGAGCTGCATCTATTCCTTCTGTTGTTGCTTTTCCATATGCACGGATTAAACCGCCGCCACCGAGCTTGATGCCTCCGAAATATCTAGTTACAACTACGACAGTGTCCTTTAACCCTTGTTTTTTTAACACTTCTAGCATAGGGACGCCAGCAGTGCCGCTAGGTTCCCCGTCATCGTTGGCTTTTTGTATTTGGTCGTGTTCGCCAACCATATAGCAAGAGCAATTATGGTTTGCACTGGAATGCTTCTTTTTTATGCTTTCGATAAATTCAATCGCCTCTTCTTCTGTTTCCGCACGGTTTACATAAGCAATGAAACGTGATTTAGAAATCACAATTTCTCTCTCTCCCAAGCCTTTTACAGATTTATAGTCATTTCGCATTATGCTATCTCCTTTTTATTACAAAAAATGAAAGATTCTATAGTAGTATATTTACTTAAATTTTATAACTAAAATGTTATAATATTAAATAACAATTACAGTTACTGGTTTTTCATTTCAAGACCTAGAATTATTGTTATACTATATATTAACACCAATTGGATTGGGGTAAAGGTATGTTTTCAAACGAGAAAGTTGATATTGGCTCGCTTGATGTGATTTTTAATCGAATGATTGAAACCATAACAAGTTCAAAAAATGATATATTCATTATTAGTGAGCAAAGCCGTAGCAGCTTTGAAGAGTTAAAAGAAGAAGTGGAATCCATTAAGCTAAAAATCAAACTAATCATAGATGAAAGTGATGATTTAGAGAAAAGAACCCAGCTTGCTAAATTACGTCTAGTAGAAGTGAGCAAGAATTTCAATCTGTACACTGAGGAACAAGTGCGTGAAGCTTACGAAACAGCAAATGATCTCCAAATTCGTTTATCTCTTACACGTTCTGAAGAAAAGCGGCTACGTGAAAAGAGGGACGATCTAGAACGTCGAATAAGAATATTATATGATACGATTGAACGTGCTGAAAATATTGTGGACCAAGTAAATGTTGTCTTAAATTATTTAACGACGGATTTAAAAAATGTCAGTCTTGCATTAGAAAATGCTAAAATTAAACAAGACTTCGGCATAAAAATTATTGCAGCACAAGAAAAGGAAAGAAAACGATTATCCCGTGAAATTCACGATGGTCCAGCCCAAATGATGGCCAATGTCCTAATGCGCTCTGATTTAATTGATAGAACGTATAGAGAAAAAGGCATGGAAGCTGCGATTAAGGAAATCGCCGAGTTAAAGAAGACAGTAAGAAATGCCTTGTCGGAGGTTCGTCGTATTATTTACGATTTGCGCCCGATGGCACTCGATGATTTGGGAATCGTACCGACATTAAAAAAATATTTATCCACTATAATGGAATACAATCCAGGTGTTCAAGTTCACTTCCAAACGTTTAGCGATGAAAAAAGACTGCCTTCTGATTATGAGGTTTCGATTTTCCGCTTAGTTCAGGAAAGTGTAAACAATGCCATAAAGCATGGTAAATCACCGGATATATGGGTAAAAATAGAGTGGCTTAGCAAGCAAGTCAGCATTTTAGTCAAGGACAATGGCACTGGCTTCGATAAAAAAGCTGCAAGAGACCAATCCTTTGGCATTATCGGCATGAAGGAAAGAGTCGATTTACTAAAAGGAACAATGGAAATCCAAAGTAGTCCGGGTAATGGGACAAGTATTCTATTCAAGATCCCTTTACCTGAAAATATACTAAAAATCGAAAATTAAATAGAAAGCCACTGTAGGGGGAAAAGGATTTATGATGACGAAAATTATTATTATTGATGATCACCAATTATTCCGTGAAGGAGTAAAACGAATTTTAGATTTTGAAGATACATTTGAAGTAGTTGCTGAAGGCGATGATGGAGCGGATGTGCTAAATCTATACCAAAACAACTTACCAGACGTTGTCTTAATGGATATTAATATGCCAGGAAAGAATGGTGTAGAAGCAACTTCAGAGCTTGTTGCAGAATTCCCGGATGCAAAAGTGATTATGCTTTCGATTCATGACGATGAATCTTACGTAACACATGCACTTAGATCTGGTGCTCTAGGGTACATGCTAAAGGAAATGGATGCGGATGAAATCGTGGAAGCGATTAAAGTCGTAGCGAACGGTGGGTCTTACTTACATCCGAAAGTAACGAAAAACTTGGTAGCGGAATTCCGTCGCTTAAGCGAGCATGAAAATAAAGGCAACTTCCACCAAACGGAAATTCGCCGTCCATTCCACTTACTAACTAAACGTGAGTGCGAGGTCCTTCAATTATTAACTGATGGACAATCGAACCGTACAATCGGTGAAACTTTATTCATCTCGGAAAAAACAGTAAAAAACCACGTATCAAGCATTTTACAAAAAATGAACGTAAACGACCGTACACAAGCAGTAGTGACTGCCATTAAAAATGGTTGGGTAGAAGTTCGATAAAATTCATGTGAATTCCAATTGACGATTAATTTCGTTGATTGGGATTTTTTTGTTTTGTGGAGGGAATGGTTAGAATAAGAAAAGCGAGTAATATTACTTCGAGGTCAATTTAAGTATTCTGGAAATTAGATATTCGGAAACAATTTGAGTATCAAAAACGTCCTAGAAACGGTAACATAACAAATGATAAAAAAATATTACACTTTCGAGTATATATTACTAAATTAGCCACAGTTTGACAATCATGCTACAATAATTACGCGGGAGGTAATAAGTTTATGAAAAAATGGTTAATGCTAGCTTTAGCGCTATTTATGCTAAGTGCTTGTAACAATACAGAAGATAGTAAGACAGAAGACCTTACAGCAAGTACAGAAGAAACTGAAAGTGAAAATGAAATTGGTTTTGAAGTATTAGGCGATGAAATCGAAGAGGCTACAAATATTCCAAAAGAAGAACAAGAAGCAATTCTGGCGGCCTTTGATGAATATATTGCAGCATTTAATGCAAAAGACATCGATCGCTATGTCCAAACCCTCTCGAAAAATCCAAAGGGCTTTGAATACCAAGAAGATGTAGATGCCGCAAAACAAGCGTTTGCGGAGTATGATATTGAGCGAACAGCAAAAGACACAACGATTGTAAAGTACAGTGAAGAAGAAGCGCAGGTCTATGCCAATCTAGACATCCAAATGACTGAAATCGAAACAAATGCGGCATTAGCAAGCAGTGGACGACAAGTAACCGTCTTTGTAAAAGAAGACGACGCCTGGAAGGTGACAAGCGTCTATTATATTGGGAATGACTCTGCACAGTAAGAGAATTTTGTAATATAGTTTTTGGGAAATGTAGGATTTTGTCTTACGAAAGTTTCCAAAAAGATAAAGTGTTTCGTGTACAATTGTTTTTAACGTATACGAAGCACTTTTTTGTATTGGATTTAACTAAATTGTTGAAATATTTAATTTCAGGATTTTGTCTTATAGGTCATTCACAAAGCAACACGAAGTACGGTAAAATATGGACAATAGGAGAGTGGAGTATCCATGAGCATTGCAGTCATTACAGACAGTACAGCATATTTAAGCGAAGAGGAAAGAGAACGTTACAACATTCGAATGATTCCTCTTAGTGTGAATTTAGAAGATGGAAGTTACGAAGAGGAAGTAGAAATCACTTCTTCTGAATTTTATGATAAAATCCGCATGTCAAAGTCATTTCCAAAAACAACACAACCAGCAGTAGGGAAATTTGTTGAATTATTTGAAGAGCTTTCAAAAGAGTATGATGAAGTCATTTCGATCCATCTATCAAGCGGAATCAGCGGTACATATCAAGGTGCTGCCCAAGCCGGCCAGATGGTAGAAGGCATCAAAGTACATACATTTGATAGCGAAATCTCTTGTGCACCACAAGGCTACTTTGCGTTGAAGGCTGGAGAAATGGCCGAGCAAGGTGCAACAAGCGATCAAATCCTTGCTACATTAGAAGAAATGAAGCGTTTAATGCATGCCTATTTCGTTGTCGATGACCTAGCTCACCTGCAACGTGGTGGCAGACTTTCAGCCGCAGCTGCCCTTGTAGGTGGCCTATTGCAAGTAAAGCCGATCCTTTGCTTTGAAGAAAAAGTAATCGTGCCATTCGAAAAAATTCGTACCAAGAAAAAAGCTCTGCGCCGCGTCGAAGACTTACTAGCAGAGGATGCCATGAAAGGCGACAAATACATCGCCACTGTTATCCACGCCAACTGCGAAGAAGATGGACGTGAATGGATGAACCAGCTGGCTGAGAACTATCCAAATGTGGAATTTAACCTGAGCTACTTCGGTCCGGTAATTGGGACGCATCTTGGTGAAGGTTCACTGGGACTTGGTTGGGTGAAGAAGGTTTAGTTTTTTAAGTTAAAGTGGTGCAGTCTCTACGGATGTTGTAGGGGCTGTTTTGATGGGGGCGGGTTTCGTTTGAGCCCAGATTCTTTAAACAGGAGGAAAAAGTTACCGGACAGATTTTAAAGTTTACCAGACACTATTCTCTATTTACCGGACACTTTTTCAAAAATATCGGACACTTTTTAAAATTTATCGGACATTTAAATCATTAAAGGAGCTGAAAAATGATTTTTAAACTATCTAAAGCTTATAAGTACGCAACCTATCGAGGAATCATTATCGAACCCCAAATCCGTGATTTCTTTTCCGGACGAATCTGGACGCGTAAGAATACTCCATTCACGCAAACAAAAATTGACACTTATATTCTCCGAAACTACTTTACTACAAAACCAGGCCTTACAATCAAAAAGAAAGGGCTCATCTTCCAAGGACAACATTTCACCTGTAATCGTTGTCGAAATGAAATCCAACTAGAATTCATTCTATACAATTGCGCAAAATGTGAGGAACAGTGTGTCTACTGCAGGCATTGTATCAACATGGGGCGTGTGACAAGCTGCACGGAGTTGATCACATGGAATGGACCACAGCCACTCACGCACAAAAATCATATTTTAGATTGGAACGGTACTTTCACTGAAGCTCAAAATGAGGCAGCCAACCAGCTCACAAATAGCATAAAACATAGACGCAATCACCTAATCCATGCAGTCTGTGGAGCAGGGAAAACTGAGATTCTGTTTCCAGCCGTTCTTAATGCTTTAAATAGGGGGCTACGAGTATGTATTGCTACACCCCGCACAGATGTAGTACTAGAACTATTCCCTCGTTTTCAAAAAGTATTTCCAAATACCACTTTACACGCCTTATACGGCAACTCACCTCAACAAACAGGCTTCCCTCAATTAGTACTCTCAACAACGCATCAACTCTTTCGGTTCGAGGATGCCTTCGATGTCGTCATTGTCGATGAAGCCGACGCGTTTCCTTATACTTTTGATCAAGCTCTACAAAAAGCAGTATACAAAGTAAAGAAAGAGCGTGCACCAATCGCTTTAGTCACAGCTACACCATCTCCACAAATCCTAGCAAGAATGAAAAAAGAAAACTGGGGCTACTCCTTTATTCCAAAGAGATATCATGAACATCCGTTGCCGGTTCCGCGGTACGAGTCCCTATGGTCATATGACAAGGTGATTAAAAAGGGAAGAATCCCGCGAAAGCTTTTAGAATGGAGCGAAACAAAACTATCAAATAAAGAACCTTTCCTCATTTTCTTCCCAACCATCCAGTTAATGCAGCTGGCCCTTCCGCTATTTCAACAACTAAACGAAGATATAGTGAGTGTTCATGCGGAAGATGCCAATCGGAAGGAGAAGGTAATGAAACTTCGAAACGAAGAAATACCGGGCCTCCTCACAACAACAATCCTGGAAAGAGGCATCACCATCAAAAACGTTCAGGTAGCGGTTGTAGGTGCAGAATCTAAGATCTTCACATCTAGTGCCCTTATTCAAATTAGTGGGCGAGTTGGACGAAATGTAGCATTTCCAAAAGGAGATATTGTATTTTTCCATCATGGCATCACGGCTGAAATGGATGAAGCACGCAATGAAATTCTTAGACTTAATAAAGAAGGGTTTGGTAAAAATGAAGCGTTATGAAGTACAAAACTGTCTATTATGCAATGGTCCTCTTGATGAGCCGGTTTCTTGGAAAATGCTATTAACAAATCAGTTTCCGAGAACTATTTGTCTACATTGTGAAGAGAAGTTTGAACCCTACGGAGCCCAAGCCGACGTCGAATCCCTCATCTCACTTTATAAATATAACAATCAAATGAAAGATTACTTACACCGCTACAAATTCATGCACGATGTACTTCTTGCAAAGGTTTTCCGACACGAAATTCACCATCACCTGTCTAAGAAAAAAGCAATCATTATCCCGATTTCCCTGCACCCCGAGAAACTAAAGGAAAGAACATTCTCGCACGTTGATGAACTTCTAAATGAAGCCAACATTCCTTATGAACATTACCTCAAAAAACTTACAACCGAGTCTCAAGCAGGAAAAACACGAGAAGAAAGATTAAATGCCCCACAAATATTTGCCCTAAAAGAGAGCCATTACCCTCAAAATAAGGACTTCATTCTAGTCGATGACATCTACACAACTGGCACGACCATTAATCAAGCTAAGAAAATCTTACTAGATGCCGGGGCGAAATCTGTGACTGCATTTACATTGATTAGAAGGTAAATATTAACTTTCTGTGAAAACGGTTAAGAAATTCTAAAATCAGCCGATGAATCGAGTAAGAGTAATAATCAAAATGAAATATGTGTTTAATAACGGAGGAATCAGCATGGCTGAATTACGAAATTGTCCTACTTGTGGAGAATTCTTTAACTTCACAGGGATTAGGGATGTTTGCCATAAATGTGTGCAAAAAGAAGATGAAAAGTATCAAATTGTGTATAGCTTTCTACGTAAACGTGAAAATCGTGCAGCAACAGTTGAAAGAATTGTAGAAGTGACTGGGGTAGAGGAAGAGCTACTTTATAAATGGGTTCGCAAAAATCGACTCCACCCAGCAATGTTCCCAAATTTAGGGTATCCATGTGACAACTGTGGACATATTACAAACAAAGGTAAGCTTTGTGAAAAATGTCAAGATGAATTGAAATCGGATTTACGTACCTTCGAAGCGGCAAAAGAATTTAGAGAAAATATTGCTAACAGTGAAAAGGGAGCTTATTTATCTGAAAAGAAATAAGTGAATGGTTTAGCTCACATAAATGCTTAAATTACTATGAATTGTACTAATAAGATATAATTCATAGTGAGAAAGCATTAAATGTGAGTTTTTTCATTGAAACCGTTAATAATTTTAAATTTAAACCGAAATTAACAATATAGACAAAACTGCAAGGAGGGATTAGGATGAAAATTACATCTTTTGGTGTGAATTCAATTAACCCATATAACAAGCAACAAAAAAGTTTAAAAGCAGCTGAAAGTAAAAGTACTGTTTCTACTGATAAAATCGAAATTTCATCTGCAGCTAAGGAAATGTCAGCATCTTCAACATATAACTCTGAGCGCGCACAAAAAATTCAAAAGCTCAAAGAAGAAATTAAATCGGGTACTTATCAAGTAGATTCTCGAAGAGTGGCTGAGGATATGTTTAATTACTATCGTAAGTAAAAACGACACAATGAATAAAAAGGAGCTCAAACTATGTCTGTCCGACCAATTATCTCTATTTTAGAGAAGCTTGAAAAAATGCATCAAAGTTTGCTTAAGCTTGCTAATCAAAAAACCGAGCTTGTCAAAAAGGGCGACATGGATGGGCTCGACACCATCATTAAAAACGAGCAATCACATGTAGCAGCAATCGAAGTACTTGAGAAACAGCGTCAGCAAATGGTAACGGATTACCTTCGAGCAAAAGGAATTGCTCTTTCTGACACACCAACTGTCGCTCGAGTAATCGAAGCTGCTGAATTGGAAGAAGAACGCCATCAATTAGATGAAATAAGCCAGCAACTTATGTCTGTTATCGATGACTTGCGAAAACAGAATGATTTAAACCAAAAACTCGTATTTCAATCCTTGCAATTTGTAAATATGTCGTTGGATATGCTACAACCTCGTCCGGAGGAAATCAACTATTCGGGCAAATCAGCTCGTGGTGAAACTACGGCTCCAAAGAAATCAATGTTTGATTCGCAGGCATAATCAGAACAAATGCAACATTTCATTTTATAACTAAAGGAGGAGTCTTCATGCGCTCCACATTTATGGGACTTGAAACAAGTAAACGCGGTCTTTATACTCAGCAAAGTGCTTTGTATACAACAGGTCATAATATATCAAACGCCAACACTTTAGGCTACTCTCGCCAACGTGTTAATATGTCACCGACATTAGGGTACCCTGGTGTTGGATTAAATGCTCCAATGACAGCAGGATTCATCGGTACTGGTGTAGAAGCCGAATCTGTGCAGCGTATCCGCGACCAATTTATCGATCGCCAATATAGACAAGAAACAAATAAATTAGGCTATTATGAATCCCGCACAAACGCCATTTCCCAAATGGAAGATATTATGGCGGAGCCATCTGAATATGGCCTCAATGAAGCCTTCAATCTATTCTGGAGTTCTTTACAAGATGTAAGTACAAATCCGGAAGATGCCGCATCGCGTAAAGTGGCCATTCAAAGAGCGGAACTTCTAGCAGATTCATTTAATTACCTTGATACTCAATTAAAAAAGATTCAAGGGAATTTAGGAAATGAGATAGATGTTTCTACAAATCGTGTTAATTCAATAGTAAAGCAAATTGCAGAAATCAATAAACAAATTCAAGCTATTGAGCCAAATGGCTACATGCCAAATGATCTATATGATTCCCGAGATACATTACTAGATGAATTGAATGAATATCTCCCTGTTTCTGTGTCAACGGTTAAATCTGGTGGGAATGCCTTAGATATAGCTGAAGGTAGCTATACAATTTCATATAATGATACAAATGGCAACGAAATTGTCCTTGTACAAGGGAAAGAGTATGTTCAATTATCTGCAATGGGTGTAGATTCAAATGGAGCAACTGGTGAAATTACCGGTGAAGAACCACTTAAACTTTTCTCGCATTTTTCAACTGATAAAACGATTGATAAAACATCTGGAACAATAACTAGCAACCAACAGGCCATTGTTTATGATGATCTGCAACCTTCAAAAGGGAAGTTGCTTTCGTTAATCGATTCGTACGGCTATACACATGCAAATAATAATATGGATGGAACGGTTAGTTATACCGCTTCTATTAATTTTGAAGGTTATTATACAAATATGTTGAATGATCTAAGTAAGTTGGCGAATACCTTTGTGAATGCGTTCAATAAGGTACATCAAGCTGGACATCCATTAGACGATTCTTCTCTAAATGGAGCACCATTCAATACATTTGAAGTATTCCAAATAACAAGCGATGGGAAAGTAGAGGTAACTGATCTAATAATCAAAAACCCTTCATTATTAGCTGCTTCAAGTAAAGAAAATGAAGAGGGGAATGGTAATTGGGCAATTGAATTGGCTAACTTGCAATTCTTGGGATTGAATGAACAAACGGAAGTAATCTTGGATGAATCCATAGATTTTGCTGGAATGGATTTAGATGGAGCAACATTTCAAAGTTTTTATGAAAGTTTAATTGGACAACTAGGTGTAGATGGACAAGAAGCAGAACGGATGCACTACAATACAGAAACTATTCGCATGACAGTGGAAAACAATCGGTCATCTATGAGCTCCGTGTCTCTCGATGAAGAAATGACAAATATGATTACTTTCCAGCAAGCGTATAACGCTAATGCTCGGATGATTACTGTGATAGATGAAACATTAGATAAAATTATTAATGGACTGGGTCGAGCTGGATTGTAAAGATATTTAGATTTAAGCACCGCGAATTTTTAAAGTTGAAGGAGTACTCACGATGCGTGTAACACAATCAATGTTATCGAATAACATGTTGAGGAATTTAAGCAATAGTTACGGTAAAATGTCTGAATTGCAAAATCAAATTACTACAGGCAAAAAAATAACAAAACCGTCTCAAGATCCTGTTGTTGCAATTAAAGGAATGAGTTATCGTACAGATTTAAATAAAGTTGAACAATTTGATCGAAATATATCCCAAGTTTATTCTTGGTTGGATTCATCGGATGATGCACTTGGCCAAGTGGGGGATGCCATGACGAGAGTAAAGGAGTTAGCGGTACAAGCTGCCAATGATACAAACACTGTCGATGATCGAAAAAAAATACAAATCGAGATTAATCAAATCCGTACCCAAATTCAGGATGTAGCGAATACAAAAGTTGCTGACAAGTATATTTTCAGTGGTACAAACACCCATAAACCTGTCTACGTAGAGGCTGTTGGGGATGATGGCAAATCCTATCGTGTACTGAATCAAGTGCAATTAGATAATAATGGAAATCAAACTTATCCTGTTGATGCTGATGGAAATCCAATTACTTTAACTGATCCGATTACATCGGCAGATGGAGCGGTAAAAATGGAAGTGTTTGACGGTATTCAATTACAAGTAAATACATCCAATGCAGTCGATTTATTTAAAAAAGTGGATGAGCTAATGTCAAAAATTTCAATCGCATTAGAAGAAGCTGATGGTGAAGAAATTGGTAATTTCTTAGGTGGGTTAGCAGATGGGACAGATGATACTTTATCTGAAGTACAAAATAAAGTATTGGAGAATCGTGCCGATGTGGGTGCCCGTCAGAATCGTGTGGAAATGATGGAGAGTCGTCTTTCTACACATAGAATAAATGTTACAGAACAAATGTCAAAAAATGAAGATATCGACTATGAAGAAGCTATAACGAATATGATTACACAGGAATCTATTCACAATGCAGCATTGTCTGTGGGTTCTAAAATTATACAGGCAACTTTAGTGGATTTCTTAAGATAATTTTCAAAAAAGCGTATGTACATTTATATGTTCATACGCTTTCTTTAAAGGGTGAGATAAATTGAATATACCAAAGCTCTTAATCCAATCAACCGATGCAAAAGTAGGTTTGTCCATACAACAACCCAAACAACATATTCAGCAACCACCTGCTGAGTTGCAAATCAAGCAACCTTCAGCAGAAATATCTATAAGTGTAGAAAAGGGTCAATTATTTATTGATGCGTCACAGGCTAGAAGTGAATATGGATTTAAGACAATACAAGAATTAGAGAAAATGGCAGCAAAAAAGGGATATCAAGACTTATTGGATGGTATCGCAAGAAGGGCAAGAGAAGGGGGTCAGTTAATGAGTATTGGAAAAAACAACAATGCACTACAATCTATTGCCAAGTCCAAAACATCACCCAACTCAAAATCTCTAGGAATTGTATTTATACCAAGTGCAAAGGTAAAACTTGACTATAAACCAGCGGAAGTTGATATAAACGTACAAACAAAAGAACCGATTATAAATGCAAAAATCAATAAACCAATTCACAATTATACACCAGGAAAGGTAAATGTAGATTTAATACAATATCCTTCCTTAAAAATTGATTGGTTAGTGTAAGGGGGAATAGAAATAGTGATTATTGAAACAGATTATTTGGGGAAAATTGAAATTGACCCTTGCAATATTATCAAGTTTGAACATGGCATTCCAGGATTTGAAGAAGAAAAAGAGTTTATACTGTTATCAATCGATGAGCAAAGTGCCTTTCAAATGTTGCAATCGGTAAACAATCATACCCTGGCCTTTGTTGTCATAGATCCAGCATATATAATTTTAGACTATAGTTTTAATTTAGAGGAATCCATTGTCCATTCACTAGAAATACAAGAAGAACAAGAAGTTGCAGTTTATTCGATTGTTTCATTAAAAGATACAATCCCCAATTCAACCATTAATTTAAAAGCTCCAATTATTATCAACAAGACGAACAATAAGGCGAAGCAAGTCATCTTAGATAAAGAGGAATACACAACGCGTCACCGAATCGGTACAGAAAGAGGTGTATAAATGTTAATCCTATCGAGAAAAGCTGGAGAAACGATTTGGATAGGGGAAGAAGTTGAAATCGTTATATCTGAAGTGAAAGGTGAACAAGTAAAGATTGGCATCCGTGCACCTCGAAATGTCGATATTATCCGTGGAGAACTAAGGGAAGATGTGTCAGCATCTAATACTGAAGCAGTAATTAAGAATTTTAGTCTATTTAATGATAGAAGTAGTAAATAATACTAATAAAAATTTATTATAAAAAACTATTAAACATCCTATACATCCTCCGATATTAATTATGTAAGCAAGGATGAATAGTACGGCCGGCTAGATTCCTTGTCTATAAAAATAGCTGCCCACAAGGATGTGGGCAATCGATTCCAGGGAGGAACAAATAATGAGAATTAATCATAATATCGCAGCTTTAAACACAAGCCGTCAATTAGGTATTGCAAACAACAACCAAGCTAAATCTATGGAGAAATTATCTTCTGGTTTACGTATTAACCGTGCAGGAGACGATGCTGCAGGTTTAGCAATCTCTGAAAAAATGCGTGCTCAAGTTCGTGGTTTAGACCAAGCTTCTTCAAACGCACAAGATGGTATCTCTTTAATCCAAACAGCTGAAGGTGCATTAAACGAAACTCACTCAATCTTACAACGTATGCGTGAATTAGCTGTGCAAGCGTCTAACGATACAAACACTGATACAGACCGTAAAGAACTTCAAAAAGAAGTAGATCAATTAGTAGAAGAAATCGATCGTATTGCAAATACTACTGAGTTCAATACAAAAAAACTACTTAACGGTGACTTAAAAGGAGTTACAGATGCAGCTCAATCTGTTAAGTTTGATGAAAGATCTAATGAAACTGTTTTCGCTTCTATTTCAGGTGCAACTGCTACAGTTAGCGCTGATCACACATATAATGTAGAGATTAGTTCTGCAACTGCATCAGGTACTTACACATTCACTTGGAGAGATGAAGAAGGTAACACAGGTACAGTTACTGGTTCAAACGGTACGGCTATTACTATTGGTGATGCTGTAGTTACACTTGGCTCTGCTTTAAGCTCTGGATCAATTGGTGAGGAAGCAACTTTCACTACACGTAAAGCGGTTTCGGAATTAGCTGATAATTCATTAACTTACCAAATCGGTGCAAACTCTTCACAAACAATGAAAGTTTCAATTGGAGATATGGATGCAACTGCACTTAAAGTTAATAAAATTAACGTAAGTAGTTCTCAAGCTTCTGAAGCTTCAATTTCTGCTATTAATCATGCGATTGAATCAGTTTCGGCTCAACGTTCAAAATTAGGTGCTTTCCAAAACCGATTAGAGCACACTATTAACAACTTAGGTACTTCATCTGAGAACTTAACAGCAGCAGAATCTCGTATCCGTGATGTTGATATGGCTAAAGAAATGATGAACCAAACAAAAGAATCTATCTTGGCTCAAGCTTCACAAGCTATGTTGGCTCAAGCTAACCAAAAACCACAAGCAGTACTTCAATTATTACAATAATAAATATTTTATAATAAATTATAAATAATAAGGCTGACTAATAATTTAGTCAGCTTTTTTTAAAGGACGATATTATGGATATTCAATTATTAGAACTAAAAATTTCTTTAAAGGAATTAATTAAGAATTTGATTTTCCGAGTCGATGATGTGTGTCAAAATATTAAAAACAATGAAGAAGAGCGTTTGAAATTTTGGCTAGAAGATTTATCCATGTTAACAGAAGTAACAATAATTTTATCTCAAAGAAATATTGTAGATTTTGATATGGATTTATTTAATGAAAAAGTTGAACTACTATTGGAAAAAATTGGAAGTCAAGATTTTCTTTTCGTTGAAGAAATTCTACAGTTTGAAATTAAACCACTATTAGTTTATTGGGATGGATGTATAGCAAATGACTAAGAAAATTAGTATCTGTATGATTGTCAAGGATGAGGAAAAAAATTTACGTAGATGTTTAGAAAGTTTAACGCCGTTATTAAATCGTAATTATACGGAATTAATTATTGTTGATACGGGATCATCAGATAACACCATTGATATTGCAAAAGAATATACAAATCAAGTTTATTTTCACGAGTGGAGTGGAAACTTTTCGGATATGAGAAATATTTCTCTTTCTTATGCAGTTGGAGATTGGATATTTATTATTGATGCTGACGAAGAATTAGAAACCCCTGAAAAACTAATTGCTTTAATAGAAAGTAATAATATTAATAATTTTAAAACAATTAGAATTCGAGAGAAGCATTTATTGTCAAGTGAAGGAAAAAAATGTGTAACTCATATTCAAGAACGCTTATTTAAAAATGATGGAAAATTCCAATATAGAGGGACCATTCATAATCAACCAATCTATCAACATCCAGTACTAAATACAGATATTTGGCTTAAACATTATGGGTATATTAATGATGATAAGGAGCTAATGGAAAAAAAGTTTGAAAGAACTGCAAATATGTTAAGGAAAGAGTTGGAGAGAGAACCTGAAAATGTTTACTATCGTTTCCAATTAGCTCGATCTTACATGATGCATGGTGAGTATGTTGTTGCGTTGGAGGAAATCACGAAAGCATATAAAGATATGAAAAGTCAAGATAAAGAGCTAATTGTTCATAGATATTATGTTTTTGGTGAATTTGCTCGTATGGCGTTATATGCTAAAAAGTATAAGGATGTTATTGAAATAGGTAAAGAAGGAATAAGATATAGCGAAAATTACTTAGATTTATATTATTACATAGGACATGCATATTTAGATTTAAAAGAAAATGAAAAAGGACTAGAATATTTAGAAAAATATTTCGAATTATATATTAAATATAATAAAAACGAGTTAGATGTATCTCGCTTTACAGCTGTTGAAATGTATTCACTTGAAGAGACTAGTTTTGAGAGAACATTAAATCGTGTCGTCTCAACTATCTATAAAGACCCATTAATGATTGGAAAAAATATTGACAATTATAATAGGTACCTTAAGGAAACAGGCAATAAAATTTTAAGATATAAAGTGTTGTCCCAATTAATGATTGTAGATGGAAATTATTCTGGTTTAGTTGATGTTTATAATTCAGTAGAGAGTGAACAAGTTTATCCATTTATAAACTACTTAGAAACATTAAAGAAGGATTTAAGTGATAAAGATAAAATGGAGATGGAACAATTGTTTTCTTCTCTTGACGGAGATTTTGGATTACTTAATCTGATTAGATTATCTAATAGTCCAACTAAACATCTAATAGATTTTATAAATCAATATGACATCATTAAATATTCGGATGATGTAATAATCGAATTTGTTAAGTACTTAATTAATAGTAATATCTTGTATAAATTTTTCAAAAAGCTTGATAATGTTACAATGAAAAAAATAGTAAAAGTGTTAATAGATAATGAAAATAAAATAGATTATTTTATTAACAGCTTAAGAACTGATTTTAGATTTAATGATTTCCAAAATAATAGAATATTTTTAGCAATAGCCAATGTGATACTTTTATCAGAAATTGAAGAAATCAAAATTAAACCAATGAATACAATTGAAAATTTAAAAGATATTTTTTATAAATATATTGAAAAGGGAATAGAAAATATCAATTTCAGATATAATATTGATCGAATAAGATTAATCTATAATACAAATGAAAATAGCGAAGAAAAGTTTTTAATGATAATGTACTTATACTCAATACATCAAAAGAATGGAAATAAATCATTAGCATTAAAATACCTTAAAGAAGCTGGAGAAGTATATCCATATTTTGCTACATTTTTAACGATGATAGTGAATTCTATAAAAGAAGAGATAAAAGTCGAAGAAGTTCGTGATTCTTTTAATTATATGAAAAATCAAAAAAGTATCAAAGTACTACATGGTACTATTGAAATTGCTGGACAAATGAATACCTTGGTAAATGGTTTAAACCATTTAGAAAATGTAACAGCTACTGCATTAGATTATTATCCTAGCTATTTAAGTTATGGAAATGCGAATCTAATTGATCTAATGAAATTAGAAAATAAAACTGCTGAAACACAAAAAATACTTGAATCAGCAATTGATACATTTGATATATTCCATTTTCATTATAATAGGTCTTTATTAACTAATTTATCGGATATCCCATTATTAAAGGAATCTAATAAAAAGATATTTATGCATAACTGGGGTTCAGATGTTAGGTTGTTGTCGACTGCGAAAAAGCTAACGCCATATGCTAAAACAAAAAATGAAAATGAAGCATATATTATTAATCAATTAGAATACTTAGGAAACTACATTGATGATTGTATTGTTGGTGATGCTGAATTATATGAATATGTAAAAGATTTTTATAAACGTGTTCATTTTGTTAGACAAGCTTTAGATATAAGTCAATATAGTCCTACTCCAAACTTTAAATTTAGAAAAACTAAACCTGTTATCGTTCATGCACCAACTTCTTCCGATTTTAAAGGCACCAATACAGTTCATGCTGTTATCGAAAACTTAAAACTAAAGTATGATATTGAATATAAATTGGTAAAAAATATGTCTCATGATGAAGCCAAAGAGATATATCGCGGTGCAGATATTATTATTGATGAGCTTCACAGTTTAGGACATGGAATTTTATCACTTGAAGTAATGGCTATGGAGAAGCCTGTTATTACTAGTATAAGTGACTTTATGTCTGATTTTTATCCAAAAGAAATTCCAATAGTATCTGCTAATCCAGATACTCTAGAAGAAAAAGTTGAGCTATTAATAAATGACTGGGAAATGCGTAAAGAGTTAGGTATTCAAGGAAGAAAATATGTCGAAAAATACCATGATCATAAAAAAATTGCACTTGATTTATTGAATATATATAATGCGTAGATTAATATTATCTTTACTATCTAAAGAGTTACCTTTAAATGGTAACTTTTTTAGATTCTTTTTTATAAACTAAATTCATTTTTTTACGATAATATAAGTAGAGAACACACATATAAAAAGCATTATTATTTATTGGAGGATGTAATGGGAAATACAATTATACAAAAAGGAAAAGAAAAGCAGATTTGCAGTCGATGCATTTATGATGAAACTGTAAATGGTATTTATTTTGATGATAATGGAGTATGTAACTTTTGTCATACAATGGAAAACTTTCTAGAAAAGTATCAGACAGGTAAACCAGAAGGAAAGAAAAAATTAGAAAGAATTATTAGTCAAATCAAAATTGATGGTAAAGGAAAGAAGTATGACTGTGTAATCGGTGTATCTGGAGGGACAGATTCTTCATTCTTATTGGCTAAGTTAATAGAGTGGGGATTAAGACCTTTAGCTGTTCATTACGATAATACATGGAATACTGCCATAGCAACGGAGAATATTAGAAAGGTTCTTGGAAAGCTTAATGTAGATCTCTATACATATGTTGTTGATAATAAAGAAGCAGATGATATTTTCCAATCTTTTATGAAGGCAGGTGTTCCTGAACTTGATGCATCAACTGATTTAGCATTGGCAGAAGTAATGTACAGAGCGGCTGCAAAATTTAATGTTAAATATGTTATTGAAGGGCACTCCTTTGTTACAGAAGGAATAGCACCTATTGGAAGTATGTATTTTGATGGGAAGTATATTAAGTCGATACACAAACTTTTTGGAAAACTTCCGATGAAAACCTATCCATTAATGAATTTTTCTGCAATGATGAAGTGGACGCTACTGAAGAGAATTAAGAAGATTCGTCCTTTTTGGTATATAGACTATAATAAAGAAGATGCAAGGAATTACCTTCAAAATGAGTTTAATTGGGAGTACTATGGTGGTCATCATCTGGAAAACAGAATTACTGCTTTTCAACATTCCTATTTTAACTATTATAAGTTTGGAATTGATAATCGAAATTTAAGTTTAGCTGCGTCAGCGAGATCAAGATTAATGCCAAGGAATGAAGCTATTGATATATACTATAATCAACCTCCATTTATTGAAGATGGACTTATTGATTATTTTAAAGAGAGAATGGGTTTGTCAGATGAGCAATTTGAGAAACTTATGAATGTTCCAAACAAGAACTATAAAAATTATAAAACGTATAAGTCACTATTTGAAGCACTAAGACCACTTTTTTATTTGTTAGCTAAAGCAAATCTTGTTCCTATGAGTTTTTATATCAAATATACGTCAAAAGATAATATGACCCAAAGGAAGTATTGAATATGATAACAATTGTTGATTATGGATTAGGTAATGTTGGTTCAGTAGTTAATATGTTTAAACGTTTAGGTGTTAAAACAGTTGTAACATCCGAAAGAAGTGAAATTGAGCAGGCTACAAAGTTGTTATTACCTGGTGTAGGGCATTTTGATGCAGCAATGAAGCGTATAAAAGAATTAGATCTTCAAGGGGTATTAGAAGAAAAGGTAATAGAAGAAAAAATACCGATTCTAGGAATCTGTTTGGGTATGCAGCTATTAACTAATGGTAGTGAAGAGGGAATACATAGAGGGTTCGGATGGATAGATGCAGAAACCAAGAAATTCAGCTTCGAAAATTTAGATTTAAAGGTCCCTCATATGGGATGGAATCTGGTAGGTATTTCCAACTCCTGCCAACTTACAAGAGATTTCGAAGAAGATTTTCGATATTATTTTGTTCATTCTTATTATGTAAAAGTGAAAGAAACTGTTCATTCAATGTTGAAAACTAATTATGGGATTGAATATGATTCTGGAATCTACAAAGACAATATTTATGGTGTACAGTTTCATCCTGAAAAAAGTCATAAATATGGCCTGAAATTGTTAGAGAACTTCGCCGGAATTTAACTTATGATGTGTTCTCGTACTATAACTGTTTTAAATGCACTAAGATTTTTATAGATAAAAATCAGCTTAATTTATTAAATAAACAATTAGTAGGAGATGATGTTTATAATCCCTACTAATTGATATTTTACTTATGGATGTTTAATGTGAAAGGATAATAAGATTATGCTACGTACACGAATAATACCTTGTTTATTGCTAAAAGAGAATTCGCTTGTAAAAACTGTTGAATTTGATAAATTAACCTATGTAGGAGATCCACTAAACACGTGTCGTATCTTTAATGAATTAGAAGTTGATGAGATGATGATACTTGATATCACTTCCAGTATTGGGAACAAGGAACCAAATTATCAAGTACTCGAATCTCTTGTTAGCGAATGTTTTATGCCACTATCCTATGGTGGAGGGGTAACTTCATTAAAAACGGCAGAAAGATTATTTAGGATGGGTTTTGAAAAAGTGGTATTGAACAGTATTCTTTTCAAAAATCCTAAAATTGTTAGTGATATTGCAAATGTTTTTGGAAATCAGAGTGTTATTGTTTCGATAGATGTTCGAAAAAGTATTTTTAGAGGATACGAAGTCTATTCACATTCAGGTACTAAGAAACAAAAGGTAAATATAAAAGAATGGACTAAATACCTAGAAGAAATAGGGGCTGGTGAAATCTTGCTAACAAATATTGATAGGGAAGGTTCATGGAAGGGGTTTGATTTATCTCTAGTTAAATCAATTTCAGATTCTGTTCGTATTCCAGTTATTGCTCATGGTGGTGCTGGAAATATAAAACATATTGAAGATGCAGTTAAAGTTGGAAAAGCCTCTGCAGTCGGTTTGGGTAGTATGGTCACATTCCAAAGTGAGGGTATGGGGGTATTAGTTAATTTTCCTGACAAGAAAAAATTAGTAAGTAAACTTGTTTGAGTATTATCTAGAAAATTAAGGCTTCGGTTGCTCTAATTATTGTAAGAGTTAAATAACCCTCACCACCTAATTTTATCGTATTTTGGGATAATCACATCAACTTTAATGCGATGCATTTTATCAATATCCAGATACAAAACAGATGAGGTAACACATCCAAATCAAGTGGGTAGGAATCTAGTGTGAAAACTTGGTGTAATTAAAATCAAGTAATTATCCAAGTATGTACAGAAAGAAGAGATTACTACATTTCGATACAAGAATTTATCGATTCAAAAAAGCTAAATAAGTGATACAACAATGCCTACCTAAACTATTAGGTAGGCATTGTTGTAGGCTCACTTGTTTAGAGTGCTTCGTAATTTTATAGCAGGGTTCCCGACCATTACAGAATTTTCCTTAACATCTGTTAAAACATTACTCCCCATTCCAATTAATGAATTTTCCCCTATTTCTACACTACCGATAATTGAACTATTTGTACCTAAGTAACAAGAACTATTGACTGTTACACCACCTGAAATGTTAACTCCGCTTGCGATACATGTATAGTCTTTAATAATAACATCATGATTTAGCACTGAATTTGGGAGAATAATAACATGGTTCCCGACTCTCACATTTGATGTAATCGTTACATTTTGGAAAACAACACTACCCTTACCTAGAGATGACATTCTCGATACACTCGCAGATGGGTGTATTAAGGTTTCAAATCGTTCTATTGGTATCTGTGTTCCCGTGAGTATATTTTCCTTATAATAAAAATTTCTTTCACTTCCTATACCATTAATAAAGAAATGATTAGTTTGGTATTTAATTGCATCACTTAGTGGACCAAGTACTTTTACTCCGTAGATTGTTTTACCCCATTGTTCTGGATTATCATCCAAAAAACCAGAACAATGGTAAGTGAATTTAGTTTTATTTATATCATTGATAATATCAAGTATATCTATGCAGTTTCCGCCTGTTCCAAAAATAATAATTTTTTTAATCATAATTCTCCTATTTTTAAATTAATATATTAATGATTTCAAGTTATCACAAATATACTGAATTTCATTAATACTTAATTCTGAATGTAAGGGAAGTGCTAATCCTGATTCAAAAAGATTCTTTGCAACAGGATAATCGTTTGAATCAAAATTATATTTATCTCTATAATATGAAAGCATGTGAATAGCTTGCGCTCCAAGGTTTGTTTCTATGTTTTTCAGTTTCAGGTTTTTAATAATTTCAGCTCTCTTAATATTAGAATTAATTACTACCATAAATGTTTGCCAGGCATGTCCCTCAAAAGGTTTCGGAAGTTGGATACTTTTATCACCTTTTAATTGCTTAAGGTAATAATCCACTAAGATTTTTCTCTGAGCAAGCCAACTATTAAAGGTTTTAAGTTGATGTGTTCCTAAAACTGCTTGGAATTCTGTCATTCTATAATTGAAGCCAGGTAATATAAAATCCATGGTACCATCAGCTTCTTTAATAACCCCATGGTTACGAAGTAAATTCATTTTTTTTAAAAGTTGTGGATTGTTAGTAACTACAACACCGCCTTCACCTGTGGTAATTGCTTTTCTTGGGTGGCAAGAGAAGCATCCAATATCCCCAAATGTACCAACATGTTGTTCATTCCATTTGGTACCTAGAGCACAGGCTGCATCTTCAATTACAAATAGTTGGAATTTATAAGCAATCTCCAAAATTTTAGTCATATTTGCTGGTGCCCCAAATTCATGCACAACAATAATCGCTCTTAGTCTTTCTTTATCCTTATAATTAAGAATCGATTCTTCAAGTTTTTCTGGATCTATATTATAAGTAAATGGATCAACATCTACTAACACTGTTTTAGCTTTTTGAATCTCAACTACATTTGCAGTTGCCGGATAGGTAAATGCAGGGACTAAGACTGCATCATTTTCACCGATATCAAGTGCTGCTAGTGCTACATGTAATGCAGCAGTACCACTAGACACAGCTAAAACTCCTTGTGTACCAATGTAGTCTTTTAACCCTTCTTCAAACTCTTTAACATGTTGACCCTGAACAAGCATACCTGATCTTAATACTTCAGAGACATCTTGGATTGCTTCTTCACTAATAATAGGTTGTGATAATTTAATCATAGTTAATCTATTCCTTTAAAATATTCTGCTGTCTTTAAAATACCTTCTTCTAAATCAACCTTTGCTTCAAAATCCAATAAATTCTTGGCTTTGTCAATTTGTGGAATACGTAGTTCTATATCAGCAGAATGTTTTTGAGTGAAAATTATTCTCGAGTTTGAGTTTAGAACTCTAATTATGGTATTTGCTAAACCATAGATAGTAGTTACAGTTCTAGAGTTACCAATATTAAATGATTCACCGATAGCTTCATCATAAACTAATGATTTAATTACTCCCTCAACCATATCATCTACATAACACCATGCTCTGATTTGTGTACCATCTCCATGAATTTCAATATCTTCGTTTTTCAATGCTTTCAAAATAAAAGTTCTAAGAGCTCCTTCTCCAACTTGACTAGGTCCATATACATTAAAGGGTCTAACTGTTACTGTTGGTAAATTATATTGTTTATAATAAGCATAGGCCATATGTTCTTCAGCAAGTTTACTTACAGCATATGTCCAACGAGCTTCTCCAACAGCACCTAAAACTGTCGGACTTGTTTCTTCAGATTTAAACGCTAATTGTCCGAATACTTCGCTTGTACTAAAGCATACAACACGCTTACAGTCATCAAGAGTTCTAGCTGCTTCTAGTAAATTTGAGGATCCTATCATATTTACTTGCATTGTTTTTACTGGGTTTTTTATAACAGTATCTATTCCTGCAATTCCAGCACAATGAATAACATAATTTGATCCTAAAATACTTTCTTTTAAATGCTCTAAATCTAAGATGTCCCCTTTAATTACAGTTAAGTTAGGATGACCTTTAAAATTTTTATTTTTTAACGCGTCACGATTGAAAGTATCATAAATAATAACTTTATTGTTTTCTATTAGTTCTTCAGCTAGTGTGGAGCCAATAAATCCTGCACCTCCTGTAATGAAAATGGTATTATTTTTTATTTTTGTTTTATTCATTTTAACGAACCCTTCTTATTATGTAATTAGTTTTAGTTATTAACTAAAGTATTTAGTAATTATTTCACAAATATATTCGATTTCATTTGGTTTAGTATAAGGATGCATAGGAAGGGATAATACAGAATCACAAATCTCATTACTAACTGTAAATACAGTATTGTCATATATCAGATTTGTAAATGCTCCTTGCTTATGCAAAGGCTTAATATAATACACCATACTTGGAATGCCATGTTCTTTCAGAAAAGACTGTAAACCATCTCGTTCTTTTTTACTTTTTAATTTAATTGTATATTGGGCAAAACTAGAGTAGTATCCCCCAGGAATAATAGGAGTTTCTACAATACCATTTAATCTTTCAGTATACAGTTTATATACGTGATTGACATCATCTAACTCGTGATCGGTAAAGGCTTTTAATTTTACTTTTAGAATTGCTGCTTGAATACTGTCCAGCCTAGAATTAACACCGATTCGTACATTGTCGTACTTATTTTCACCTTTTCCGTGTATTTTTAATGAGTTAATTAAATCAGCTAAGTCTTCGTCATTCGTAAATATTGCTCCTCCGTCCCCATAGCATCCTAAAGGTTTAGCTGGAAAGAATGAAGTGGTTGCAGCATTCCCGAAACTACCTGCTTTTTTCCCATTAATATGTCCACCAAACCCTTGAGCAGCGTCTTCTAAAACTAATAAATTATATTTTATTGCAATTTTTTCGATTTCAGGATAATTTGCTGGTAAGCCAAACAAATCAACAGGGATTATTACCCTCGGAGTTAGTTTTCCTTCCTCGAGGGTTTTTAGAATAGTATTTTCTAGTTTTATAGGATCGATATTAAATGTATCTCTATCGACATCAACAAAAACTGGTGTTGCCCCGCTAAAAGCAACAACTTCACCTGTTGAGAAGAAGGTGAAATCCGGTACGAAAACAGCATCACCTTCTTTGATCCCCCAAGCCATTAATACAAGGGACATAGCGTCTGTTCCATTTGCACACGTGATACAATGTTTGACACCTATGTAGTCTGCTAGTTGTTCTTCCAGTTCTGTTACTTCTTTACCACCTATAAAATTGGCGTCATTTAATACCGTTTGAATTGCAGAATCTATTTCCGCTTTGTATGTTTGGTACTGTGCTTTCAAATCTCTAAATTCCAAAGTTCTAACAACTCCAAATAAATTATTTAGTGTCTACTGCAAATAGTTTTAGTTGTCCATTCGATAACGTATATTCTCTTTGGCAATCTAAACAATTTAAATCTTCTTTAAGAACAAATCCACACTCACATACCCAGCCTTTTTGTTTTGCGGGCACTCCAATCATTAGAGCATAATCAGGAACGTCGGTAGTAACTACTGCGCCTGAAGCTATCATTGCAAATCTACCAATTGTATTACCGCAAACGATTGTAGCATTGGCACCTATTGATGCTCCGTGTTTTACTAGGGTTTTTTTATACCCTTCAACACCTTTTGGGTAGTTGCTTCTAGGAGTTAAATCATTAGTAAATACCATTGACGGACCACAAAAAACATAATCCTCAATTTCAACCCCCTCATAGACAGATACGTTGTTTTGTATTTTAACTCCATTTCCAATAATAACATTATTCCCGATATTAACGTTCTGGCCGAATGAACAATTCGTTCCTACTCTTGCTCCACTTTGGATGTGACAGAAATGCCATACTTTTGAGTCAGGACCAATATGAACATTTTCATCTATATAACTGCTTTCATGAACAAAATAATTCATTAATTAAATCTTCCTTTAAAATCTATTGTGCTACATTTATCCATAGGCAATCTCACACTTTTTCCTTCAGCAGCTGATTTGTATATTGCTAAAACAAGCTCGAGAGCTCTTCTTCCATCTTCTGCTGTTACATAAGGATCTCGATCAGTCTGTATTGCCACTATTACGTCCGTATAAAGGGGGATATGCCCAAAACCATAAACACTTGGAGGATTTTCATGATATTTTTCTTTTACTTCATCTGGATTATCCAAGTTATCTGCAAAATGCCATTCCTCTATAATATTGACAGATTTTCCTCCAGCTTTAACAGTTCCTTTTTCACCAAAAAGGTATAATGTTTCTTCTAGGTTCTTTGGAAATATATTTGTTGTGCCTTCGATTACTCCATAGCTGCCATTTACAAATTTAACAAGAGCTAAACCTAAATCTTCAGCTTCGATATAATCATGATTAAGATTATCTGTCATTCCGATTACTTCCACGATGTCGTCACCCATCATCCATCGCAGTAAATCGATATTATGAATACATTGATTCATTAATGCTCCACCATCTTGTTCCCATGAACCGCGCCAAGGTGCTTGTTTGTAGTAGTTCTCGCCACGATTCCAACGAATATTTGCTGTTCCATGCAGCATTCTTCCAAAACGATTCTCTTCAACTGCTTCTCGAATCTTTTGGATGGATTTGTTAAATCGATTTTGATGACAAGCACTTACTTTTACATGTTTTTCATTTGCTCTTTTAATTATTTCATCTGCGTCTTCTAGTGAAAGTGCAATAGGCTTTTCAATAATTATATTACACCCAAAATCAATACAGTCTAATGCGATTTGAGCGTGGGAGCCACTTTCAGTACAAATCGCTACTAAATCTGGTTTCTCGTCTTTTAGCATTTCTTTATAATCTAAGTATTGTTTGGTTGTAGGTTGAAGATTGAAATTATTAAATTTCTCCTCCATTTTTTCATGTAATAAATCACATATAGCCACAATTTCGAGATTGTTCTCAATCGCCGCTGCGATATGGTTAGGTGATATTCTTCCGCATCCAATTAATGCATATTTTAGGCTCATTATTTGTCTCCTATAAAAGCTCTATATTTTCTCTTTTTTCTACGTGTTTCATGGCATTTTTTGTATCAAAAATTGCTTTGGCGTGTTGTTGAACAAAGTTATAATCCACATTAGTATGGGCTGTAGTGATGATAACTAGATCTGCCTGTTCAATTGATTTTGAAGTCAATGCAATTTCGCCAACTCTAAGAATGCCATCTTTATAAAACTGATTTACGTAAGAATCATAGTATTTCACTTCAGCACCTAATTGTTCCAGTATTTCTAATACTTCAATAGCAGGGCTTTCTCTATAGTCGTCGATGTCTTGTTTATATGCAACGCCAAGTATCAGAACTTTTGCACCGTTAACAGCTTTTTTAAACGTGTTAAGAATTTTGCTAGCACGTTCTACACAATATTCAGGCATACGGTCATTAATCATCATGGAAGATTCAATCATTGATGTATGAAAACCATATTCCCTTGCTTTCCATGACAAGTAGTATGGATCTAAAGGAATACAGTGACCACCGAGTCCTGGTCCAGGATAGAATGCTTGAAATCCATAAGGCTTTGTTTTGGCAGCATCAATTACCTCCCAAAGATTAATCTCCATTTTATTACACAACATGGCAAGTTCGTTGATAAGTCCAATATTTACATTTCGATATGTATTCTCAAGGATTTTTTCCATTTCTGCAATAGCTGGAGAAGATACTCGATGAATAGGTGCTTCTAATATGCTTTCATAGAGTGTTGCTGCAACTTCTGTACAGGTTGGAGTTATGCCTCCAACAACTTTAGGTGTGTTTTTTGTTTTATATATTAGATTTCCCGGATCTACCCGTTCCGGTGAAAAGGCAAGATAAAAATCGACTCCACATTTCAAACCTGACCTTTCCAAGATAGGCTTTACTATTTCTTCTGTTGTACCTGGATAAGTAGTAGATTCTAAAACGATTAACATATCTTTATGCATATAAGGGACAATGCTTTCTGCGGAAGCTTCTACATAACTAATATCAGGCTGCTGATGTTCATCAAGTGGGGTAGGAACACAAATACAAACACAATCAGCCATAGCAACTTCTGCAAAATCTGTTGTAGCAGATAGTAGACCAGTTGAGACTAATTCGTTAAGATCTTCATTAACGACATCCCCGATATAATTTTCACCTTTGTTTACCATTTCTACTCTAGACTTTTGAATATCAAACCCAATTGTTCTAAATCCGGATTTAGCCTTTTCAACTGCAAGAGGCAAACCTACATATCCTAAGCCGATAACTCCGAGGGTGGCTGTTTTATTCAATAATTTATTTATAATATCACTCCGAACAGGAGTGGATTGAAGTAATACCATAATTTATCCTCCTAGTAAATTCAACACTAAAATTGTTTCTTAATATTAGTATCGACTATTATATTGGTTTTGTTAATCTATTAATATATGGATTCTTTGTTAAATCTCAATTATTGAAATAATGCTACGAAAATAAATAATATTAGGCTTATGATTTAAGAATATTTTGATTGGTTTAAAATATTCAAATTCTCTACCGATAATAAAAAGGATAAGAAAAATAAGGTGGCGAAACTCATGAAAATAAACCATAATATAACTTCGCTAAATGTATATAACAAACTTAATATAGCAAATTCATCGCAAGGAAAATCTATGGAGAAACTATCTTCAGGTTTACGTATAAATAGAGCAGGTGACGATGCTGCAGGATTAGCAATTTCAGAAAAAATGCGAGCGCAAATTAGAGGGCTGGCACGTGAACAACAAAATATGCAAGATGGTATCTCGTTAATTCAAACTGCTGAAGGTGGGCTACAGGAAATCCATTCATTATTACAGCGTGGTCGTGAATTATCAGTACAAGCTAAAAATGATACTTTAACGGATTCGGATCGTGAAGCTGTTCAAGTCGAAATTGATGAAATTGTTAAGGAAGTGGATCGTATTGCGAATACAACAGAATTTAATACGATATATGTCCTAAATGTGAAATCTTCTAATGATCAACAACAAGAAAAGTTAGCTGTAGAGGCATTGCAAAAATATTGGTTGAAAAATAGTGAGGATTTAATATCTACACACTTTGGTTTAACTGCAGATGGAGCTCCACTTGACATCCAATTTATTAAAAATTCTGGTGATGATCGAGTAGCCTGGGTATCGGGTTCATACTATGTTGCGAGTTCCGATGGAAGATACTTCAATCAAAAATTAGTCCTTGATATGAGTGATTTTTCACCAGTTGAGATGCCAAATGGTGGTGGCTCATGGATATCTAATGACCGTATTATTGGGCATGAAATGGTTCATGCAGTAATGGGAAGAACAACGAATATGAGAGATCTCCCTACATGGTTTGTAGAAGGAACAGCTGAATTTATAGCAGGTGCAGATGAACGCTTAAAAGGTGACTCGAACAATGGGACAGATTTTGATCAGTTGAAGAATCAAATCGAGAATTGGGATAGCACTAGTGCAGATTATTCTGCTGCTTATGCAGCTGTGAAGTATTTGGATGCACAGATTACAGGTGGTATTAAATCTTTGTTTGACCAAATTAAAGTAGCTGAAGTTGGTGGTCCTGAAGAAACTTTAGATAATGCATTGACAAACTTAATAGGAATGGATGTTGCATCATTCATCTCAAATTTTAAGGCAAATGCAACACTGGCAAATTCTAATATTAATTTATCTGATCAAGATACAGGTGCTATTGGTGGCGGAGATGATTCTAGTACGATTCCCGATGCTCTCAATGCAGATTTAACGAATCCTTTAGCTGGTTTTGTTGAAAATTGGCCAACTTTTGAAGATACACCATCTTCAACTTTACAATTAGGCAAATTTATTAATGTTGGATTAACTGATGCTTCAAGTAAATCCTTAGGAATAGATAATATAAATATCCTAAGTAAAACAGATGATAACATTTCTATCTTTGATGGAGCGATTACTTATGTCTCATCAGAACGAGCTAAATTAGGAGCCTATCAGAATCGCCTTGAAAAAGCGATGTCTGTAGCTGCTAATTCTGAAGAAAATCTAACAAGTGCAGAATCAAGAATTCGTGATGTTGATATGGCAAACGAAATGATGAGACAAACAAAACAATCTATTCTTGCCCAAGCTGCACAAGCAATGTTGGCTCAAGCAAACCAACAGCCTAATAGTGTATTACAATTAATTAGTTAAAAAGTAAGAAAAAATTAAGCCCACCTATGAATAGGTGGGCTCAGATTGTCGACAAAAGACCTTCAGAATGGTCTCATTCTGAAGGTCTTTTGTATTTTTAGAGGACTTTTGGGTATTTTACAATCTTATCTTAAGGAAAAGTACTCTACGAGTATTCTTATTTAGACCATTTCTGGAGCTTGCCATGTCCAATTGGCAAGCTTCTTTAAATTCATGGCAGCAAAAGTAAGCATCGCCTGCATGGACAATTTTTTTATCCCACGTAGGGTTGTCCATCGCATACCATGCTTTTCTTTGGCATCCGCAAAGACACGTTCAATCGTTTCTTTACGTCTTGCATATATTTGTTTGATCTCGTTTTGATGACGAAGATGATCCGCTTCCTCTACATGTTCTGCCCAAATATGACGCTCAATGATTTTCCGGTGATCCTTACTATTCGTACATTGAGTAAGCAAAGGACAGGTTGCACATAGAGAAGGGTTTGATTTGTATTGGCGTTTACCTTCTTTAGTGGTAGTGGAATATTTAAGAACTTGCCCTTCCGGACAAAGGTAACAATCATAGTACTCGTCATATACATAATCGTGTTTCCGTAAAAATCCATCCTTCGTTTTTGGACGTGTATAAGGGAGTGCAGGTTGAATCTCTTGGTCAAATAAGAATTTAGTAATCGCAGGAGTTTTATAAGCAGCATCGGCAGCAACAGCAAGTGGCTTTTTCACTTTTTCCATAATCTTTTCAACAAGTGGCTGAAGCATATGACTATCATGAACATTCCCAGGTGTCACAATCGATCCAAGTATAAATCCATAACGATCAGCTGCAGCATGGAATGAATAAGCAAACTGTTTCGTTCTTTCATCTTTTACATAGTATCCACTTTCAGGATCTGTCGTACTTTGCTTAATTTCCTTCACTTCTTCTTTTTCAAATTTATCAGGTGGAAATGGCTTCTTCCCGTGATTGATACGATCTTGATTCAACTCTTCTTGAAGTTTGGCTTCATATGCACGAGTCTCTTTACGAACAATCTTCTTTTCGAATTTACGTTTATTCGCACTCGCTTTTACATGAGTTGAATCGATGAAGACATGGTCAGCACTTAGTAATCCCTTATCTGCAATTTCTTTAAGAATACGATAGAAAATCTGTTCAAAGATTTCAGTATCTTGGAATCGACGTTCATAATTTTTACCGAAGGTAGAAAAGTGCGGGATTTCTGAATGAAAGCCAAACCCTAAAAACCAGCGATACGCCATATTGGTTTCAATTTCTTTTATTGTCTGACGCATTGAACGAATTCCAAATACATATTGCACAAATGTCATTTTAATTAATACAACCGGATCTACACTAGGTCTACCTAGGGTAGAATACAGTGGTTCTACTAGTGAATAGATGAAAGAAAAATCAATAGCGGACTCAAGCTTTCTGACAAGATGGTCTTGTGGTACAAGTTGCTCAATTGTAATCATCTCGATTTGATCGCGTTCATTTATTTGATTTTTCGACATCATTTCCATTCACCTCAACCTATATTTAGAAAGTAGTTGATTGTAGTGTAGGCGGCGACTCCTGCGGGACAAGCGTGACGGCCGATACCCCGCAGGAGCACAGCGACGAGGAGGATTGGCCCACGCCCGCGGAAAGCGTCCGCCGAAACGGAAATCAACTAACTCTATTTTCAAAAGCAATTAATTTTATTTTATAAGAAAAAAGACTGTAGGCAAACTCGAAAATTCGAGTTTGTCTACAGTCTGAGCCCACCTATGAATAGGTGGGCTTTCCTTTAGTAATACGTTAAGAGACAAGTAGAAAAATTAATTTTTTAAGACTCAAACTATCTATAATTTTGCCGATATAAATAATAATTAAACTGTTGAGAGGGGTAATCATATTTATGGTGAATCGTATTTCGGATAGTCTTTATATGACTTCTAAAAAAGAAGAAAAAGTTAAACCCCAAGTTTCATCTATAAATAATCAGATTGAAACCAAAATTCATGAAAACTCAACAGAAGATATTTTACCCGCGGATAAAGCTAAACAAATGACAGAGAGCTTGAATACCTTACTTGAAACTACAAATACCAAACTAAGATATGAGTTTCATGATGAACTAGAAAAATACTATGTGACAATAGTAGATACGAAAACAGATAAAGTTATTCAAGAAATTCCCAACAAAAAGTTAATGGATATGTATTCAGCTATGTTGGATTTTCTAGGTTTGTTTATTGATAAAAAAATTTAAGAAGTTGGTGATTTATTATGCCTTTGAGAATTAGTGGACTTGCAAGTGGTATGGATACCGAAACAATGGTTAAGGAACTGATGACTGCAGAACGTCTCCCTTTAGATAAAATAAATAAAAAGAAACAATATACGGAGTGGCAAAGAGATGATTATCGTGCAGTAAACCGTTCTTTATATGATTTCCGTAATTTAACAAGTGATACAATGTTAAAGCAAGCAACGTTCATTAAAAAAGCAGTTTCATCTTCTGCCCCAGATGATGTATCTATTAAGAATATAAATTCTGTAAGTGATTTCTCAGGAAAAATTAATGTTAAACAACTTGCGGAAGCAGCTTCAATGCAAAGTTCTGACAAAGTAGTGGACTCTGAAGATGCTTTGTCAAAAAAGTTATCTGAGCTAGGAATCACAACAGTACCTTCCTCGTTTACTATTAGAAGTATTAAAGAAGATGGAACACTTGACAGTGGGTATGAAGTGAAAATTAGTAGTGATTCTACACTTAAAAGCGTAATAGATGATATTAATAAAAATTCAAATGTAAATGCCTTTTATGATTCTTATACCGGAAAACTAGCCTTTACAGCTAAAAATAGTGGAAATGTTGAAGGTGGAAACGAAATTGAGTTTTCAGGCAATTATAGTTTCTTAAAAGTTGATCAGAATAATACAATAGCAGCAGACCCTGCCAACGCTAGAGGAAATGTGGGGAAAAACGCAATATTTACTTTTAATGGATTAGAAACTCAAAGGCAATCTAATACATTTAATATAAATGGTTTCGAAATCACTTTAAAACAAGCAAGAGAAACAGATATTACCTTTAGTTCTGAACCGGATGTCGATGCTATTTTAGAATCGGTAACAAAATTTATAGATGAATATAACAAGCTAATAGCAGATTTAAATACTCAAATCCGTGAAACCAAAAACCGGGATTATGAACCTCTAACTGATGCTGAAAAAGAAGAACTGTCAGAAGATCAAATTGAAAAATGGGAAGAAAAAGCGCGAAGTGGTACCTTGAAAAATGATAGCATTATTTCAAGTGTTTTAAACAAGATGCGTTCTTCATTATCAAATAGTGTAAATGGAGTATCAGGTGCTACTATATTAAGTGAAATCGGAATTACAACTTCCAATAATTATTTAGATAATGGTAAGTTATCGATTGATGAAACGAAACTTAGACAAGCAATTTCTGAAGATCCTAATCAAGTTTATGAATTATTTGCAGCAGATGGTGATAAAGATTCTGAAAAAGGACTAGCTAGACGTTTAACATCTGCATTAGATGATGCCCGAAAACAAATTACAGAAAAAGCAGGCTCAGATTCTGCGATCAATAACAATTTCGCGCTTGGTCAATTATTAAATAATTACGACGACCAAATTAAACGCTTTGAAGACCGTTTAGAACAGGTGGAAAATCGATATTGGAAGCAATTCTCAGCTATGGAAACTGCAATTCAAAAGGCAAATTCACAATCTTCCTATCTTGCAGGAATGTTCAATACAGGTTACTAATTATTATTTGAAATGAAATGATTAATTTAAGGAGTGCTAAAGTTGGCAGCAAATAATCCATATAAATCATACCAACAGAATAGTGTCTTACAGTCTACACCAGGTGAACTAACATTAATGTTATATAATGGTTGTTTAAAATTCCTTAACATGGCTAAAAAGGGAATTGAAAACAATAATATAGAAATGAAAAATATTAATATACAAAAGTCACAAAATATACTTCGAGAATTAATGATTACTTTAGATATGTCAGTTCCAGTTTCTGAATCTCTACAGGTGCTATATGAATATATGATTCATCAGTTGGTTGAGGCTAATATTAAAAATGACCCAACGTTAATTGATGAAGTTTCAGGGTATATTACTGAATTTAAAGAAACATGGAAACAAGTTATTCAAATGAATAGACAGCAACAATATACTTCTGTTGGTGAAATATGATTCGTGAGAGCTTAAAAGAATGGGAAACTATTACTGAAGTATTATTACAAATCTTAGAAAGTAATGTCAGTAAAAATCGTGAATACGTTATTCAACAGATAGACGAATTGTTAGAAAAAAGGGAAATTATTAAGAGCGATATCTTGCCACCGTTTAATAGTGATGAAATGATTTTTGGACAAAAATTATTGAATTTAGAAGAAGAGCTAGCGGATAAGTTAAATGACTTTGCTAAAAACATAAGTGGAGATTTAGAAGTAAACCAAAAGAGAAAGACCTCTTTGCATGCGTATTTGAACCCTTATAATAAGGTCTTTAGAGATGGTACTTTTTATGATGCAAAGAAATAAATGATTATAATCATTTAAATTTAAATAAGTATAAAAGCCTTACATTCGAAGCACTTGATGTAAGGCTTTTATTTTGTCTAAAGGCTATTCTTTAGACATTTGAATTATTTTTAAATAAAAATTTAGAATTACTATTCCTGGGTTAACAAAAGGAATTTATAGTCAAAAGTTATATAGACAGAAGAATATACATTCGTTACCTTGGAATAGGAAATTTTTTAGGAGGAAACACCTATGCATTTTAAGAGGCAAGAAGGGTTTCGTTTTGTTTTTAATGAGCCGATTGAAGCAAGTTTTAGATTATTAGTGAACGGACAGCCTGTGGAAGCTTTGGGGAGTTGTCCTGGCCAAATATTAGATGTAAGTCCGCGAGGCGTGAAGATGTTTTCAGAAGTGAAGTTTGGGGAATACCTAAATAAGGCTACCCTACAAGTCGAATTGCAATTTGTGTTGGATGTGACGACGATTCAAGCGGTTGGAGAAATTGTTTGGCGTAAGCCCTTTGGTCGAGGTAATCAATACGGCATATTGTTTCAAGCCCAAAAGAATATTGATGAACTCATTATTAGTGAGATGAAGCTTCGACGTAAAAAAGAGGTATTACAATCCAAACAAAATCGATAAAAACTAAATAAATTTATCGACACAAATTGCTGCATTACCATTTCTTTGTACAAATTACAGGTTAGTTCTTTTATTTATATTCTCCTAAAGAGAGGTATTAACAATGGAATGTAAACAAATTCTGAAAACGAAAAAACGTAAGAGATGAATTTTTTCTAAAATATTTGTTAAAAGTATGTGAATGAAATTGTCGAAAGATGAAAAAGATTCTCTAGTAGTGGTAGGATTTTTTGAACCTATGGCGAATATATATTTACATAGGTGTAATAAAAGGAGGAGTTTACATGATTAACTTTAACATTCGTGGTGAAAACATTGAGGTAACTCCAGCGATACGCGAGTACGTTGAAAACAAGATTGAGAAAATCGAACGTTATTTCAGTGAAGGCGTAGATGCTAATGCAAACGTGAATTTAAAAGTTTACAATGGCAAGCAAACGAAAATAGAAGTAACGATTCCTTTGAAGAACCTCACACTGCGTGCAGAAGAGCGTCATGATGATATGTATGCAGCAATCGATTTAATCGTAGACAAACTTGAGCGCCAAATTCGCAAGCACAAAACGAAGGTCAACCGTAAATTCCGTGAAAGTACAGGCATCTATTTCGCACAAGAAGCATTCAACGGAACTGCCGCAACCGCTACAGAAGAAGATGAAGAATTCACAGTTGTGCGTACGAAGCAATTCGACCTAAAACCAATGGATCAAGAAGAAGCAATTCTTCAAATGAATCTTCTTGGACATGATTTCTTCGTCTATACTGATTCTGAATCAGATGAGACGAACATTGTCTATAAACGCCGTGACGGAAAATACGGCTTAATTGAAACGAATTAATTTTAAATACGAAAATAATTATCTTATCGGCCCTTGCAAATGCAAGGGTCTTTTTTCTTTGGAGCAAACATGGAATCTTACTCAATTATCATTTATCACAATAGCTATTGAAATTTTACATGGTTTGCGCTTAATTGAACATACTGAATAGGAATTATTATCACAAAACATTGAAGCATTTTTCATATAGGAGTGAAATCGGTGTAGTCATCTTGTTGAGGATGGAAGATTCGGTAGGACTTTCTGTTGCAATTTTTTAAAGGAGGATTGAAATGGCTGTCATATTGAAGTGGGTTTCTGGTGGACTGGAAGCCTTGTTGGGAATCCCCATACTTGGAGGGACAATAATCATTGCCCTCTCTTATTTCCCCTTACTAGTTATGTTAATCCTTCATATTGCCACATTAATTGTTTGTAAGAAAGAAGGCAAAAGCAAAGTTGGGAGTATTTTGGGGATTGTTACAAACCTCCTTGCTTGGATTCCTTTTTTAGGAATGGCAATGCATATTATTACGGCTGTGATTTTATTGGTTACTGCGTATCAAGATGGGAAGAAGAATTCATTTGGATAATAAATAAAGGAGCGCATACAAAAATGAGAAATTTATTGCTATTTATAACTGTTATCGGAGCCATGTTGCTAGCTGCTTGTGGTGGGGATAATGAAACAGCGATTGACTCAACAGTTAAAACGAACGAGGAGCAAACAACCGGGGATACTGCAACTGAAAATGCAACTGAAACTGAAACAGAAGGCGGGGAAGAAGCTGCACCTGCTGAAGAGGAAGTATCAGAAGTAATTGTAGATGATGCCAACGTAACAATTACGTATCAAGGAACTACGACACAAGAGGACGATATCTTTGGAAAAACAGCATCGATCAAGTTCCAAATCGTCAATAAACTGGGCAATTCCATTGAGGTGCAATCAAGAGAACTATCAACAGACAATGTCATGGTAGATGAGACATTGATTGCTTATTCTGAAACAGTTGCTGCTGGGAAAACGGCAAACACAAGTATAGAAATTTCAGAATATGAAGGATATGATTTCCCTACTTTTAATGAAAATATCGAACTTACACTAATCGTTATGAACGGGGATACATGGGATACCATCGCTGAATACCCGGTCAATATTTCAGTGAAATAAACATTCGTAACTGGGATATTACTATAACAACGCACAAATGCTGTAACATCTGCATTTGTGCGTTTTGATTTTGTCGCAAAATGAAGAGCATTTAATGTGGTCAATATTCTATTTCATTGCACAGCAAATTCTCACTTCACCATCATAATCCTTCCCTCATTTTCCACAAACCGCTCTTTCCCAACTACTTCGAACCTATTTATCTTCAATTCGAACTACCTAAAAAAATAAAAAAATATGGAAAATCATACTTTTTTCATAGTTTCTATCGATAGAATATGTCATCTGACCCCATTTACCAATTCATTCGACAAAATACAACAATATTATCGAAAAAAATCAAATAGAATTTCCAACACTCGAAACTATCTGCTCATGCCTAATTATCTATAAATCTAGCTATGAAATTTCGCCCAGCTTTGACAACTTTTTTTACTTATCTATACTAAAAACTGTAAAAAAGTGTTTTGTTAATAACAAAAGAACTTTAGAAATGCCAAATCAAACTAAAAAATTGTGTATTAGAAGGTAGGGGAATTTGTGTTAGAGGCAAAACGACGTGCGGCCATTTTTCTTTTACTTGCGTTTATCTTAGCGGCCGTCGCAGGCTACTTAGTATTGGAAAAGGTCAAACAACTAAATGCAGAGCTTGGGGGGATGGTAGAAGTTTATGTTTCCAATGGAGATATCCCTGCTCGTACATTACTTCAATCGAATCAACTAACCAAGATGGAAATTCCTCAAAAATTCCTAACAGCATCTCATGTTACAGATGAAAATGACATCCTCGGTCAGGTATCGGTTGTTCCTTTAGAAAAAGGGGATATGATTACGCAAAATATGCTGAAGAGTTATTCCAACCTTCAAAATGAAAATAATCGTCTTGTTGCGCTATATCGAACAGATAAAATTCAGTTCGACCAGGAAATCGCTGCACTCGATCGAGTAGATATTGTTGTATCGATTGAAAAAGAAGGAAACAAAAGTACTGAGCTTTTCATGAAAGATGTGGCTGTTTCTTTTGCACAAGGGACAGGTGAGAAATTTGCAGGGATTGGGGTTGAAGTTTCCTCAGAGGATGCAACCAAGCTGATTCATATGCAAAACTATGCAGAATACATACGTGTGCTTAAGGCGAATGTTGGGCAGGACGATGAGGTATCACAAGAGGAAGTCAAAGAAGAGGTTCCAGCAGAATCCACTAAACCAGCAACGACTGAACCTAAAACAGAAGACGCACAAAACACGCAAAAGGATCCTGCTGCAAAAACAAATACTGAAGAACCGCAAGCCCCAAAAACGAATGCACAATCTTCAGAAGGAAATTCGTAAGGGGAGGGGGAGTCAAGTATGGAGAACAAATTAAATTTATTAATTGTTAGTGACGATAGCTTGCTTCGTCAACAGCTTCAAACGATTGCAGAAAACACAGGAGAAAATGTACTGACTGCCACTACATCTGACGCTATTCGAGAAATGAATCGTGAAACCAGGGATATTGTCATGATGACTCAGCCTGAAACGGATGTGGCGATTGACCTTGTTCAATCGATGAAGCAAATCAATAGCTCCGTTTTGATCATTTTTATTGCTGATCGAACAGACTTTGTATTGTTGCGGAATATGATGCGTGCCGGAGTGGATGAGTTTTTTGTATTCCCTGAGGAAACTTCGCTCTTTACAAGTCGATTCCCTACAACAGTAAAAAATTATTCAATTACGAAAAACTCAAGAGAAACGGGATCCTCCATTTCTTTTGGTCGAGGGAGAGGGCAAATTTACTCTTTCTATAGTGGAAAAGGTGGTAGCGGAAGATCGGTTATTTCTTCGGTACTGGCACAAACACTGAAGCTCGAATCCACGGCTGAAGTCATTTTGATTGATTTAAATGGGCAATATGGAGGGGTTGAATCGATGTTTTCGATTGAATCGAACCGGTCCATAGCAGATCTTTTACCCGTAATTGAGGAACTAAATGAAAGTCATATCCGAAACGTGTCCAAAACGGAGCAGCATTCCAAGCTTGAAATATTAGTAAGCCCGATTGATGCGGAAGTGGCGGAAACTTTAGGAGAAGAATTTGTCGCGAAGTTACTGAGAACCTCAAGACGTGCTTTTGATTATGTGATTATTGATTTGCCTTCTACCTTGAACGGCTCGGTCATCACTGCGATGGAGGAGTCAGATAAGATTTTCTATGTGCTGACACCAGATACGCCGGCATTGCGTGTGTTGAAACATTATGAAGAGTTAGCCGCACGCATCGGCATGAATTTAGTGGGGAAAATGGAAGTGATTCTAAACCACATTGCCAAGGAAAATGAAGTGCAGGAAAAGGATTTGAAGAATGTACTACGTTACCCGATTGCGGCAACGCTCCGTAAGGACATTAAGGGATTGCAGCCTTTTGTCAACAAGGGAGAGCCGGTTCGCAAGGTTGTAAAGGAAAGGAAGCTTATTCCTTTTGCTAAGGACATTCGGAAGTTTTCTCGGGAAATTTTGAAACCATAAGGGGGTATCGTGATGGCTTCAATTTTTGAAAGAAGAAAAGAATTGGCTTCACAAAAGAAGACTGTTTCCTATCAATACGATAACCATCTTGTAGATGAACTAGTAGAACACTATAAATCGCGTTTACTGCGCGATACCAATTTAGAAGCATTAACACAGCTATCGCAAGGTGAAATGCGGCTGAAAATTGAGCAGTATGTGTCTCAATTTATGTCGGAAGAGCGGGTGGTCATCTCCCGCCATGATAAGGAGCTGCTCGTTACTCGGATCTTGGATGAATCGGTTGGTTTAGGTCCGCTTGAGCCACTGATCAATGATCCGACGATTACAGAGATTTTAATCAACGGCTATAACGAAGTCCATGTGGAACGAAAAGGGAAGCTGGAGCAAGTCGATATCAGTTTCCGTGATGATGAACATGTTCGCCATATCGTTGACCGAATTGTTGCACCACTCGGACGCCGAATTGATGAAAGTTCGCCCATGGTAGATGCCCGCTTACCTGATGGAAGCCGTGTAAATGCAGTTATTCCGCCGGTGTCTCTAAATGGGACGCTTGTTTCCATCCGAAAGTTCCGAGCCGAGCCATTCCAAATGGATGATTTACTCGAGTTTAGTTCGCTTGATGACAATATGGCGTTTTTCATCGACTGTGTTGTAAAGGCGAAGATGAACATGCTCATTTCCGGTGGTACTGGTTCAGGGAAAACGACCTTACTGAATGTTGCAGCAAGCTCGATCCCAAATTTTGAACGAGTGATTACCATTGAGGATTCGGCGGAGCTTCGCCTGAATCGTTCCAATGTTGTAGGGATGGAGGCTCGCCCCGCTAACGTGGAGGGTAAAGGGGAAATCACCATCCGTAATCTCGTGCGAAATGCTCTTCGGATGCGTCCTGACAGAATTATCGTCGGGGAAGTTCGTAGTGGAGAAGCCTTTGACATGCTTCAAGCGATGAACACGGGTCACGAAGGGTCGATTACCACAGTCCATGCCAATACGCCGGATGATGCGTTACGACGTGTTGAATCCATGGTGATCATGGCAGGGATGGACCTCCCATCTTCCATCATTCGTGAGTTCATCGTCGGGGCATTGGACATTATTATTCAAGCAACAAGATTAACAGATGGTACACGTAAAATCGTATCCATCTCGGAAGTGCAAAAGCATGAAGATGGCTCTTCAGAAATTGTTGAAATTTTCACCTTTAAGCGAATTGGGATGACAGAGGATGGAGATGTCATTGGGTATTTTACTCCAACGGGAAGGAAGCCTAAATGTCTCGAACGCATTCGCATGTTCGGCATTGAAATTTCGGAATCCATCTTTAGACCCCAGCCGCAGGAGGTGATTGTATGACCGCTGCAGCGATTGCAGGAGGAGCAGTCCTTTTGCTCATTATTGGATTTTATAATCTATTAGGCTATCGAAAAGAGAAGAAGGAATGGAGAAAGAAGACACACCAGTTCTACCGTGAAGGGGAAAAACGAAAAAGTGTCATCGTTTTGTGGGGGACAAAATTTGACCAAACCGAAACGGCAAAAGAGATGGAAGGTAAGTTGCAGGATGCCAATATTCCTTTTACGCCATCTGAATTTTGCGGGGCGTTAATCGTTTCGTACATGGGGATTTTGTTTGTTCTCGTAAACTTTTTCAATGTTCCTCTTTTGATTGCCATTGTCCTGTCTCTCTTGTTACTTGAGGCAGGAAGAAGAATGCTCTTTAAAATCAGGAAAGACCGAAGAAGACAAATCTTGGTGGATCAATTGCCTGATATTTGTCGCCTGCTCGCCAATTCCACACGATCTGGTATGACGTTAAATCAAGGAATTCAACTGGTCGCAAAGGAAATGGCGGAACCGGCAAAAAGTGAGTTTAAAAATCTAGCTCATGAATTGTCTTTAGGGATTGATTTTGGGAGTGCCATTCGAACATTGGAAAAGCGTATTGACAATAAAGAGTTTCATCTTTTTACCGCGACCCTACTTATTCAAAAACGAGCGGGTGGGAATTTATACGCCGTCTTAGATGAAATGAGTCAAACGCTTGATGACCGCAAGCTCCTGAAACAGGAAATTAAAACGATGACAGCTGAACATAAGTATATCGCATACATTGTTCCCGTCATTCCAATCTTTCTTGTCCTGATGATGAACAATGTAGTGGATGGGTTCCTGGATGCCCTATTTTCAGGGGTGGGATTGATTCTATTTGCAATATTTGTTGCAGGAACTGTCGCTACGTTCTTCATTATCAATAAGATTACAAATATTAGGGTGTGACAAAATGGATGGAATTATCGCAATCACCATCATACTTACCGTATTCTTCATTGGTGTATCACTTCGAGCAATCTATGTATATCTCACAAAGCGTCGTGAACTAAAAACGACCGTTTCCGACACCTTGTATGTGTTCGATGGCTTTCAAAAGAAAGAAAGTCGCAAGGAAAAATTCTTAGCAAAGATGCTTCACTTTGCAGATGATTTTTCGGAGCTGGGGCAACGTATTAATTTCTTCAGTGAAAATGCGGATGTGAAAAAGTGGATTATTCAGGCGGGCTACCCATATGGCATAACGGTTGAAAGATTCCAAGGTTTGAAGATTTTCCTTCTTATCATTGGGGTACTAATCGGCGGAATCATGCTATTGATTGGATTTCCATTCTCGCAATTTATGGTCATTCTTTTGCCCATCGCCGGATTTGCAAGTGCCATTCTTTGGATTCGCTCTAAAGCAAAGGCACGTCAAGATGAAATATCATACCAATTACCCGATTTTCTCGACACGATGAGTGTAACATTGCAGGCCGGTGTTGGGTTAACGCAAGCATTGCGAGATATTGTGCCGTATTTTATAGGGCCGATCAAAGAAGAGTTCGAGCGGTTTCTTCAAGAAATTAGTGTCGGTGTCCCGAGAGTGGAAGCCTACCGATTATTGCTCGAACGTAATGAATCAAAGGAGTTTCAGATTCTAATCAAATCTTTAATTCAAGGGGAGCGGTTGGGTGTCCCGATTGCCGCCTCTTTTAAACAACAAGCCGAGGAAATGAGAAAGCTGAAGAAAGAAATGATTAAGGAAAAAGCCGCAAAAGCCTCACCGAAAGTGACGCTGGTCACAACCTTTCTGATTTTGCCTTCCTCGCTCATCTTAATTGGCGGGTTGATGATTATAAATATGTTTAACCAAAATAGCGGGATTTTCGATTTATTAAAATAAAAGGAGAGAAAAAAACATGAAAAAGTATATGCAAGGATTAGCAGTAAATTTAATGGCGCCGGTGAAAAACGAAAAAGGTGCACAATCATTAGAATGGTTAGGGTTAGCAGCACTATTGATTTTAGTGTTGGGGATTATTTCAACTGCTGTTAGTGGTCAATCTGGTTCCATCTCAAGTTTGATTGGAAGTATTATTTCAAAGATCAGCGGAATGGTAGGATCTTGATTTCTAAATCTTAGCATTTCTCGAGGAAGCTATACCTGAAAGGAACAGTTATGGTGTCCTTATAAAGTGGGAGTTGAAACTAATGCAAAATCGAATCAGCATACTATTAATTCTAGTATTACTTCTTGTAGCTGGATGCAGCAATAAAGAAACTGAAAAAGCAGAAGCAGAAGACCAGGAAACAACTCAGACAGAAGAAAATTCAGAGACAGACGTTGAAAAGCAACCTGTTGAGGTGGAGGAAGACGAAGAAGTAAATAAAGAGGTCATTGTAGGCCCTCCCCTTCCAACAAGCTTAGAAGAGTTGGAACAATTACCCTCAGGTTATACAAAATACATCAGTACGCTTGAAGAGGAAGGTAGACAGTTAACGAATGAATTAACGAAAAATCTTCCCGACATTTCGGGCAATCCAACAACCGAGGAATTAGATCGATACTATGAGGCCATTTTATCAGTCTATCAACAAGATTATGTAGGTCCGGGAGATTTGCTTGAAAGTATGAAATTTCAATCGATCGGTAATCCAGAAATTAAGGATTCTCGTTATCAGTTTAAAGAAAATTTAAATGTGATGGTCATTTTGGATGCTTCAGGGAGTATGGCGAATACTGAAGGCAGTGTAACACGTATGGATGCTGCTAAAAAAGCAATTACGGAATTCGTGAAAGGCTTACCGGAAGATGCAAATGTCGGTTTGCGAATTTATGGACAAAAAGGGTCAGGAAAAAATGAAGATAGAGCATTGTCCTGCAGCAGTAGTGAATTGGTTTATCCTTTAAGTACTTATAATCCTGCAAATTTTGAGCAATCTCTTTCAAAGGCAACACCAGCTGGCTGGACGCCAATTGGATTAGCTTTAAAAGAGGCGCAAAAAGATTTAGCTGCATTTAAAGGAGATACGAATACAAATATTGTTTATTTAGTAAGTGACGGGATTTCAACTTGTGATGATGATCCAGTTGGAACTGCAAAATCGCTCTATGATTCTGACATTACACCACTTGTCAATGTTATTGGCTTTAATGTAGACCAAGAAGGCCAAAAACAACTGCAGGAAATTGCAGGAGCAACAGAGGGAACGTATCAAAATGTTACTGATGCTCAAGGACTTCAAGAGCAATTGAATGAAGCGAGTAAGGTTGCTGAGAAATGGGCTCAATGGAAAACCTCCCAGGAAGGCTGGCTGGATTTCTATAAAGTCGATAATTCGCTAGATATTTTTGGTTATCACGCTGGGGAATTCAAGAAATGGGTAGACGAAGGGCAGGCAGTTGGTTTTACTCTTACGTATTTATATCAACATGAAGATAAGATGTCTGCAGAATCCCATGATTATTTAAAAAAGAAGAATACGGAATATCACGATTGGATTGTAGAGCAATACGATCTTCTTCGAGACGATTTAGAAGCAATGAATGAAACGAATTATAACGAAGCAGTAAAACAACTAGAGGAAAAATATCTTAACAACACAAGTAGCACCTCTTAAAAGTTTTAGAGTTTTAAGAATACAAGAGACACACCTTAAAAAGAAAAGTGAGGTGAAAGTGTGAAAGGAAGCAACTTCCGCAGAGTAATTGCAATATTTATGATTGCGTTTGTGTTGTTCTGGTCCGCAATACCCTCTATTAGTATGGCCTTTTTCATAACGCCGGGAAATGCAATCACACCGGGGCAGGCAATTACACCAGGCCAACCGATTACAGGCGGACAGTTTATCATGCCAGGACAAGTGATTACTCCGGGTACAGCTATAAGAGGTGGAAATGCTTATCAAGGAGGCCCCTATTTACAAGGCGGGAATGCGGCAGTTTCAGGGCAGCCATTAATTCCATCTTATCAAGGCAGTAATGGTCAATGGATCATTCCGAACATTGCGGGCTCCTTACCGATTAATAACCCGATTACACCTGGTGATGCCATAACAGGAGGGCAGGGTCTTTCTGGTGGGCAGGCGGTAAATGGCGGAAATGCAAATGGTGGTGGCACTGGCCCAACCGGCGGAAATGCGGTAAACGGTGGTGATGGAAGCTCTTCAGGTAATTCAATCACAGGTGGAGAACCTGCTCAAGGTGGGGAAGGTGCCACTGGTGGCGATGCATTAAATGGAGGAGATGGTTCTGCAACTGGTGATTCAATCACTGGAGGTGACCCAACTCAAGGTGGTAATGGTCCAACTGGAGGAAACGGTCCAACTGGTGGTAATTCACCGACTGGAGGGGATTCTGGTCAGAGTGGAGAAGGCCCGACTGGTGGTAATGGGACAACAGGAGGTAATTCACCGACAGGAGGAGAAGGTCCAACATCTGGAGATGCAGGTGGTTCTGGTGATTCGGGCGGGGATGGATCGAGTGACATCCCTTCAGCATTAAATACATTGGTTCCAACAACGGATACCTCTAGAGGAACACCTGGGGTAATAGCAGGAGCTTTCCAGGATGCAAATCGCTTTATTACATCATTTGGTAAAACCTTTGTTGAAGGTCTTACAGCAACCTATGCCGGTTATAGATTTACTGAATTAGCATCTGGAAATTATAAGGTAGTCAGCAATCGAGCAGTGCAAAATCCTGTACTGGATTATTTTTATAATAGCTTTAAAAAATATGACTTAGGTAATCGGCAAGCATATATGCCGGTTGGTGGAGCCAATCCACGACCGCATAAGATTGATAGTTTTTTCCAAAGCAAGAATTTAACTAATTGGAGTACGCCTTCAAGCTTTGTCAAAACAACATGGAATAGCTTGAAAACAGGTATGAATGAGAGTTTTAATGTCTTTTCAAAGAAATTTTATGCTCCGTCCAATATGATGAAACTAAATGGACCCGTGAATATCATCGCATCAGCCTTTAATAGTGTATACGATTATGGTTGGGGCGAAAAGAAGAGCACAGGAATATTATCTTCTAATTTTGCCGCTGATTTAACAGTTGATTTAGCAGTAGGTGCTGGTACGACAGCTCTTTCCAGCGTCCTTTCCAGTGCTGTAGGTGGAGCTGTAGCAGGTTCAGCGTTCCCTGGTGTTGGAACAGTTGTGGGAGCGGTTGTCGGACTCGGCGCAGGCTTAATCTCGACCTATCTCATCAATGGTACAAAAACAGGAGATAACGCGAAAAAATGGGTAAGCGGTAAGCTAAGTTCGGCATATCGTAAAGTAGGAAAAGGGATAAAAGATGGTTGGAATGGATTAGCAAATGGTGCTAAAAAGCTTTTTGGCTTTGGATAACTATATGCAGTTAATTCCGTACTTTTAGGCAATGTTGGGATGGAATTCACCCCGTTATAATTTATCTTCAATCAGGGGCAGTAACTTCCACTGATTGAAGATAGGTCTGGCGGTTGATGAGGAAATCCCAATAGCTTTAGCTATTGGGTTACATTAACAAAACTTCCTTTACAAAAACATAAGATTGACAAGAAATGTAGGTGTATAAAAATGTTTAACACAATTAAGTTTTTTCAAGCTGTAGGGGCTTCTTTTCTGGTGACAATCATCGTTTCCTTTATATTAGGCTTTTTTCAATTTGGCAGTTACGGACTTTTTCTTTTTGTTCAAACCATCATAACGTATGGAAGTATGGGCTTCTTTGCCTCTAGATTGAACACTGAAACCCCTTATACCGCTGCTTATTTGGGAGCAATTTTTATGTCCTTTATTAGCATACTTTTCTCTCATTTTGTGTTGCATGTTTATATATTTACTGACCCGAATGGAATTGCGAGAAGTATGTCACTTGCTGTTTTGGTTAGTTTGCTATTTGCATACATCACTACTCTTATTAGAACGAAAAGAGAAGAGGTCCTCCCATGATTCGTGAAATATTTGATATCTATAATCGTAATTGGAGTCAAATAACGTTTTGGTCAATACTTATTATCTTGCCAGTAACGGTGATTACGTTTTTAAGCATGATATATGTATCAGGTTCTGAAAGTTCAATAGCACCTCATTACTTTTCAGGTCTCGCAATTTTCCTAAACTTTATTTTATGTATTCCACCCTTTGTGAAAATGGTGATGGTGGATCGTCAGGATGAAACTGTAAAACCAGCTGATGGAATCGCATTTTTCTGTAAGCAATTTGGATTACTTCTTGTTGTATCAAGTATTTTATATTTCATTGCTTTTATTGGAATGTATTTGTTGTTTATTCCCACAGTAGTCGCTTTGATTTTGTTATTAGTTTTCCCATTCTTTTCAGAAGGTCGTAGCATTCGGGAAATTTTCTATCAATCTGCTATAGCGATAAAAAGAGAGAATATTGCTCTGATAGGAGACATCTTGGTTATCGTATTTGTTAACTTGGGGATATGGCTAATTGTTTTGTTGTTTTTGGAGCAGTACGATAATAACCTACTCGCATTTTTACTAATCCGCAGTATAATCAATATTTTTATCTTCCCCTTTTTCTATATCTACTTAACACTAAGATTCCGAAAAAATTCAGCTAATTTGCTTGCTGATGAAAGATGGTGATGAAACCTATGGAAAAATTACTAAACGCAAATCAGGGGGCAGTAATGGATTTTAAGAAGTTCAATCTGTTCATTATGATTCTCCTATCGTTTATTACGCTGGGGGCTTACATAGGGATTTGGTTTTTACAGCATAAACATCATTTTCTGCAATTTTCTCAAAGGACGAAGCTCTACTTTGGATGGTGGAAGTTTTTCACTATTTTCTCCTTTGTTTTTCTGCTAATCAAGTTGTTCGGACCGATGGTGTTAAGTGAGTATGGTATAGTGAATATCCAATCTTATGAAACAATCTTCAATTTCTTTTTTATAGGGTTACTTTTCTATTCTATTTTTAGATTGAAGGAGTGTTTAGAAGAGGAATATGATTTGTACCTGAATAAATATTTACTCTTTTTTTTCCATGTTTTTTATATTCAATTTAAATTAAATGGAGTACATTCAACTTCCAAGCAACAAAGTTAAGAAAATATCTCATAAATGGAGGCGGATGTATTGAAAAAAAAGGATTCTCATTTTGTTGAGTTTAAGAATAATCGAGTGTTTATTACGTTGATTTTGCATGTGGTAATAGGGCTTCTATGCAGCTTTGTCCCAGAAGAAAACGCAGGGCTATGGATTGGAATCAATATAGCACTAGCCATTGTTTTTGCACTAGTCAATTATATGATCTGGTTATTCCATAAAAATAATAGTAAGCGTTACTTTTCATTACATACCTTTGTCATGCTATTGGGGATTGCTTTCTATATGATGTCTCCTGCCTTTAGAGCGCTTTATCCATCAATCATTTTTTGGTTGTTGTTGCTTATTACCCTCGTATTAGTCGGTTTCTTAATCATTAAATATGATGCAGTAACCAATGCTTTTGTAAACCCAGGGGATTCATGGTTTATAAAGATTTTAGGCATGTATGGAGGAATAATCTTTGTCGCTGGTGGACTTCTTTGGGCTTACATGAATGCAACAGAGACCGGTCCATTTGTTCCGGTAGCGATTATTTTATTTTTCATCGGAATTTTCCTATTGATGATTGCACCGATTATGCTGTCAACACCTGATCGAGTGAAAGAATTAGAAAAGCCAAGATACTAGTTTTTAATTTTCGCAGCACTGCATTTTTGGGAGTGAAGGTATTGATCCAAGTACATAAAGCAGCCATGATTTCTTTTTTCTTGCCAGTGTAAAATGTGGGAAACTGGTCAAATAGATTTCACAGTTCTACATCAGAGGAATGGTCTTATATATTACCTAAAATTGTTTAGCCAAGGAGGCGATTCGAATTGAAAGTAAGAAAACTCCTAAAAGAAGAAAGAGGTTCGCTTTCCATTGAGTTTCTAGGAATTCTTCCATTATATTTCTTGCTTTTTCTACTTCTTTGGCAAGTGGTGGCTTCAGGCTATGCCGTGATTAGTTTAAAAGCTGCTGCATCTGATGGAGCACAAGTTTATGCGGTGTCAGGAGACGAAATGGAAGCAAAAGCTGTTATTTATGAAGCCATAGGCAGTTCGTCTATTTTGCAAGTTTACGAGCCTGATATTGATCCTATCGGTAATGGTCTATTTGTAGTTAATGTCTCGGCTAAACACCCACTCGTCTTTCTGCCAGATAGCATTGCTAATTTAGCATCAATAACCATTGATTCTAAAGCGACAGGAAAGGTGCTCGTTCCATGAAGCAATTAGAGAATGAAAAAGTTGCGTTACGGCAAGTGGAAACAGGTAGTGCTAGAGGGGCATTGAAACATGTTAGCAATGAAAAGGGGAGCGCCGCCATCTTCTTGCTGTGGATCATGACGGTCATCATTGTCCTGACAGTCATCATTGTCAATATTGCCAAGGTGTATGCCGTTAAGCAACAGGCATCCACTGCTGCTCAGCTAGGAGCCTTTGCTGCAACAAGCGAGATTTTGTTGGCGACAGAGGAAGGCATAAAGGAGTTCGATGAATACATGATGGAAAAAGCCCTTGAAGCAGGGGTAGAATATGAACCATTATGGGACGAAATTGATGAGCGAAAAGATAGCTATATGGCAAGTGATGTTGGGGAACAGGAAGCCTATATTAAAGCTTTAAATGAAATTTTGCCAGGCAGCCTCGGGAATCCGATTTTAAAAGGGTACCTTTTTATAGATTCTGCCCTCAGTACGAAAATATATAGTACAGTTCAAAACGTCGTTAGAGAAAACGAAGGCAATGAAGAACATCTCGAGATTGTCATCTCAGAGGAAAAATACCGAGTCGAAGTCAAAACCGATGCTACTTACGAAACAATCGGAAGTGGGGAATATATTGATTCCTTCCAAAAAGACATTCCGGAAATCGGATACGGACCGGAATTATCCTATCTACAATATGTACTAAATTAAAATGACTCCAAAAGAATCCACATTCTTTCGGAGCCATTTTTTGTGTACCGGGCACTCGCACAACTATCTTGACATATAATGGAATGTAAAGTATCCTTTACGTAAAGGTTGCTTTACATTTGAGGTGAGAATTTGCAAAACCGCATCAAAGATTTACGCCAAAAGCATGATTTGACCCAAGATGAGTTCGCCGAAAAACTCGAAGTTTCTAGGCAAACCATTATTTCTCTTGAAAAAGGCCGGTATAACCCGTCGCTCATTCTTGCTTATAAAATTGCTAAATTGTTCGAAATGCAAATTGAAGATGTGTTTATTTTTGAGGAGGGAAAGAAAAATGGATAACTTTTGGGTAGCATTGTTATTTTGGATTGGTTTAGCGGTAGTTGTAGTCAGCGCTTTTTATCTTCCGAGAAGGATGATGAAAAAGAAAAAACAATATGATGAGAGATTGGTTATAAACGATCATTTAGCACGCTCATATAGCTGGATGGGTTCGTTGGGTATTATTTTTATTGTTTGGTTTTTATCGCTTGTAGTTTTTCATTCCCTCATTGCTTTTTGGTTAATAACAGTAATTTATGTAGGTCACATGCTTTCTTATGCAATAGGTGCGGCCATTGCAAATGGGAGAAACTGAACTATAAAATATATATTTCATCAAGCATTTAGAGTATTTAGCTGTGTTCGACTTAACACAAAATAAAATAAAAAAGCCTGCCTTTCAAAACGAGTTCGGTGAAAGGTAGGCTTACTTTTTATTAAGCTCGAAATTAAAATTGTTCCCCGCTATCCAAGCTTACTTGCCATTCAATGCCAAACTTGTCCTTAACTGCCCCATAGCACTTGCTCCAGAAGGTTTCTTGCAGCTCCATTGTTACCGTGCCGCCTTCTTTTAATCTTTCAAAGCTTGAGCGAATGATGTCTTCATCATCACTTACTACAGCTAGGGAGATATTGTTTCCTGCAACAAATGGAGAACCAGGCCAAGTATCTGAGAACATGACACGGCTTCCAAGAATGTCTAATCTAGTATGCATCACCAAATTCTTTGCCTCTTCAGGAATTTCAAAGTTTGGATCTTTTGGTGCATCGCCAAACGTCATAATATTGGGCTTTTCCGTCTTGAATACCTGTGCATAAAATTCCGCAGCTTCACGACAATTCCCAGCAAAATTCAAATAGACCTCGATTGCCATCCTATACACTCCTAACAATTAGAATAATTTAACTGTGGCATATCCATCACCAACTAGTCAAAAAATCCACTCCATTCAATTAACAAAATTTATAAAATTCAAAATTGTATGAGTGCCTGGCACCCAAAATAATCTAAATTGTTTGTGTGCAAGGCATTCATATAATATGTACGTACATTTGCACCGACTCTATAGGAAATGATAAAATGGAAATTGAGACTATATGGGAAGTGAAAAAATCCATGGCAAACATTTTAAATAAAATTTTTGATCCGAATAAAAAAGAAGTTAAGAAATTAACGAAAGTTGCTGATCAAGTAGAAGCATATGCTTCTCAAATGGAACAACTGAATGACGAAGACTTAAAAGAAAAAACCACCGAATTTAAAGAACGCTATCAAAATGGTGAAACAATCGAACAATTGCTGCCAGAAGCGTTTGCTGTTTGTCGTGAAGCATCACGCCGCGTACTTGGCATGTATCCATTCCGCGTACAAATAATGGGTGCTGCCACTTTAAATGAAGGTAATATTGCGGAAATGAAAACAGGGGAAGGGAAAACATTAACTTCCACAATGTCAGTTTATTTAAACGCTCTTACTGGAAAAGGTGTGCACGTTGTAACGGTCAACGAATATCTTGCTACTCGTGATGCTACTGAAATGGGTGAGCTTTATAATTTCCTTGGTTTAACAGTGGGCTTGAATTTAAATAGCCTGACAAAGGATGAAAAACGGGAAGCTTACGCAGCAGACATTACATATAGTACAAATAACGAGCTTGGCTTCGACTATTTACGCGATAACATGGTTGTGTACAAGGAAGAGCGCGTACAGCGTCCCCTGCACTATGCCGTAATTGACGAAGTTGACTCCATCTTGATCGATGAAGCACGTACACCACTTATTATTTCTGGACAAGCTGGTAAAACAGCGCAGCTTTACGTTCAATCCAATATGTTTGTAAGTAGATTGCAAGCTGAAGAAGATTTCACGTATGATGAAACAACAAAAGGCGTTACTTTAACGGAAAACGGTATTGGTAAAGCCGAAAAAGCATTTGGCATTGATAATCTATTTGATTTAACACATGTGCGTTTATTACATGCGATTAACCAATCCTTAAAAGCACATGTTTCCATGCACCGTGATGTGGATTATGTTGTGCAAGAAGGCGAAATTATCATCGTTGATGGATTTACTGGCCGTTTAATGAAAGGTCGACGCTATTCTGATGGGCTTCACCAAGCAATTGAAGCAAAAGAAGCGGTAGATATTCAAAATGAATCGATGACAATGGCAACGATTACGTTCCAAAACTATTTCCGTATGTACGAAAAATTATCTGGTATGACTGGTACCGCGAAAACAGAAGAAGAAGAATTCCGTAATATTTACAATATGCAGGTTGTGGTTATTCCAACGAACAAACCAATTGCCCGTGATGACAAGCCGGATTTAATTTTCGCTACGATGAACGGTAAATATAGTGCAGTTGCGGCAGAAATCGCAGAGCGCCATAAAAAGGGACAACCCGTTTTAGTTGGTACTGTAGCGATTGAGACATCTGAAATCATCTCGAATTTATTGGATAAACATAAAATTCCGCATAATGTGTTAAATGCGAAGAATCATGAACGTGAAGCCGAAATTATCGCCAATGCAGGGAATAAAGGTGCTGTAACGATTGCCACAAACATGGCCGGCCGTGGTACCGACATTAAGTTGGGTGAAGGTGTGCTAGACCTTGGTGGGTTAGCTGTAATTGGTACAGAGCGACACGAATCACGCCGTATCGATAATCAGCTGCGCGGCCGTTCTGGTCGTCAAGGGGATCCGGGGGTTACGCAATTTTATTTATCTCTCGAAGATGATCTTATGCGTCGTTTTGGTTCCGATAAAATGAAAGCGATGATGACTAGACTTGGGATGGATGATAATCAGCCAATCCAATCGGGTATGGTATCAAAAGCAGTAGAATCAGCACAAAAACGTGTAGAAGGTAATAACTTTGACGCTCGTAAACGTCTATTGCAATATGACGATGTGTTGCGTCAGCAACGTGAGGTTATTTATAAAGAACGTCGCGATGTGCTTGAAACTGAAAACATGCGTGCCCTTGTTGAGTCGATGATTCAAGAATCCATCGAAAATATTGTCGCTGTTCATACACAAGGCGATCAAAAAGATTGGAACTTAAAATCGCTTGAAGATTATATCCAAGCGAATTTATTAGAAGAAGGTGCCGTTGAAGCAAGTGATTTTGAAGGGAAGTCATCTGAAGAAATCATTGCATTTATTTATGGAGAGGTTCAAAAACGCTACGATGAGAAAGAAGAAATGTTAACTCCAGAGCGTATGCGTGAATTTGAAAAAGTCATTTTACTTCGTTCAATTGATACAAAATGGATTGATCATATTGATGCGATGGACCAATTGCGTCAAGGGATTCACCTGCGTGCTTATGGACAAACAGATCCATTGCGTGAATACGAACAAGAAGGCTTTGCGATGTTCGAGGACATGGTCTCTGCAATTCGCGAGGATGTAACGAAATATGCAATGAAAGCGCAAATTCGCAGCAACCTGGAACGTGAACAAGTGGCAAAAGGACAAGCTGTAAATCCAAAAGAAGAAGCAGCACCAAAGAAAAAGCAACCTGTTCGTAAAGTGGAGAACATAGGTCGTAATAACCCTTGCCCATGCGGTAGCGGCAAAAAATATAAAAACTGTCATGGTGCTGAATAAGCCCCAAGATTAGTTTCACTACAACTACAACTACAAGTTAAGAAACAAACTTTTGAACCGCAGTCTTCTTTTCATCATGATCAGATGATGCGGTTCTCACAGGTTTAATATAAGAGTACGGAGGATTTTAAATGATCGAATTATCGGAAGTAAGAAATGTTTTGGAAACTACAGCCTCGAAATTGGCGGACTTCAGGGGGTCTCTTTGACTTAGAAAACAAAGAGGCACGTATTCAGGAACTAGACGAAATGATGCTTACGCCGGATTTTTGGAATGACCAAAATGGTGCTCAAACCGTCATTAATGAAGCAAATGGATTAAAAGCCATTGTCAATGAATTTAATGATCTGGTGACAACCCATGAAAATCTGGATATGACATTGGAACTTTTAAAAGAAGAGCCAGATGAAGATCTCCAAGAGGAGTTAGGCAGCGAGCTTGAAGACTTCCAACGTAAAATGGACGGCTTTGAGTTGCAAATGCTTTTAAGTGAGCCTTACGACAAAAATAATGCCATTTTAGAGTTGCACCCAGGTGCGGGTGGTACAGAATCACAAGACTGGGGTTCGATGCTGTTGCGTATGTATACGCGTTGGGCTGAAAAACATGGCTTTAAAGTAGAGACAATGGATTATTTACCAGGTGATGAAGCGGGAATTAAATCTGTAACGCTGTTAATTCAAGGGCATAATGCATATGGCTACTTAAAAGCCGAAAAAGGGGTACACCGTTTAGTGCGCATTTCACCTTTTGACTCTGCAGGCAGACGCCATACTTCCTTCGTTTCATGCGATATCATGCCAGAGTTTAATAATGAAATTGAAATTGATATTCGTACGGAAGATTTGAAAATTGATACGTATCGTGCAACAGGTGCGGGTGGTCAGCATATTAATACGACGGACTCAGCTGTTCGTATTACGCATATCCCGACAGGCGTGGTGGTATCCTGCCAAGCGGAACGTTCACAAATCAAAAACCGTGAAAAAGCGATGAACATGTTAAAAGCAAAATTATACCAACTTGAGATCGAGAAACAACAAGCTGAGCTTGATGCGATTCGTGGAGAACAAAAAGAAATTGGCTGGGGTTCTCAAATTCGTTCGTATGTCTTCCATCCGTATTCTATGGTAAAAGATCACCGTACAACTTTTGAAACTGGAAACGTTCAAGGGGTAATGGATGGCGACTTAGATGATTTCATCAATGCTTATCTTCGTTCACGTATTGGGCAATAAATAAAAAATTAAACCTTTTTGGCAAGGGAATAAACTTTGCTAAAAAGGTTTAATTTAATTTTGAAGTTAGCTGTACCTAAAGCATATTGTTTTCTTCTTTTATAAGAAAGATGTCCGCTTTGATGGAATTGAATTCAGTTGCTAAAATGCCAATTCTTACTTCTACCTTTTTAATTTTTTCAAGAAGTTCTGCATGGTTTCCATCCACTTTTTGACTAAGTTCGTCTATTTTTTGATTGAGTTCGTGATATTGATGGTCCATTTTATCTGATAGTTCTAAAACGGCTTGTAAAATTTGCTCCATTTTTAGCTTTCTCCTTCTCTTTTTTTTTTCTGCCTAGTAATATCTTTTATTATGCTCCATCTAAGGTGCAAATAAAATCGGTTATATAGCAAAATTAATTTTAATCGTTGATATTTATAAAATATACTTTTACATACCCTAAACATCTCAACTTTAATTGCCTAATTATCCTTTATTTACCTCCATATCACAATTGCATTATTTTAAATATGTTGTAATATAATAATAGGAACAAACGTTCTATTAATAGGAGGGGTTTGATGGCACATATTCCCATTGAAACTGTCTCATATCTAGAAGCAGCTATATATTTACCGATGCTGCTTATCGTTTTAGAAAAAGATTATGCACAAATAGAGGCAGGGCAGTTTAAATTAAAGCGACCATATATTTCTTTGATTGATGAAGCAAGAAAACACGCAGAAATTGATTTGAGAGAAACAAAGGCGTATTTAAAAATTCATCAATTAAAAGTGGTTCAGGGTAAACGAGACGAAATGTTTACAGAGTATCAATTTCATTATAAGCAAGTTATGGATGTTAGAAGATATTCGAATATACGCTTAAGGAACCATGTTGAAGATTTACTCAAGTTTTACTTAAATAAAGCTTCAAATATTAATGCTAGTCAAAAGGATCAAAAGGTTCGTTGAGTTTCTTGGCATCCTTATTTTCAGTAAATTTGATAGGTTCAATAGGTTCAGTAGATTTAAGAGAATTATAAATCGCGGAGTAATCAGAAATTTCAGCGAACCCTATAGATTGCAAAGGATTTTGAGGTTGATTTAATTCGTTTCGAATTATAATTCTTTGATTAGAAGCATGTTTTAGAAGCATTGTTGCAGCAACGTATTGGGCACAAAAAGATGAATAATTAATTTGAAGTTCAAACTCTTTTCCATCTATCAAGGTGATTTGTGTAAAATCTTTGAGGCGTCGGATGTTGGCAATGGCATGTAGACCAACCCAAATGTTGTTTGGTGAAGATGGAGAAAAAAGAGGGAAGAATACATTCGGTATTCCATCATGAGTAATAATAACTGGTAATTTGTGCTTCGCTTTTCCAAGGACGGATTTTGAGAAGTTCTTGGCATGAGTATAGTTATATCCTAACACTTCACAGGATTTTCTAACTATGTAAAGAGGCTTTCGTTCAACAACGTATTCTCCGTTTTTATCATAAACATGACAGTAAAGTTTTTCCCCGCGCTTAATAGGCATCATTAAATACGTATTAAAAGAAATCCGGTATGACTCGATAAGAATAATATTTTTTTGCATAATTACTCCTCCTTTAAATGATTTCATAATGCTATATAACCGATTTAATAAAATCATAATATGAATTTTTTACCATTTCAATTGAAAAAATTTGACAAATTTTTGAAATAATATTTCGGAAGCAAAATTACTATTTTAACGTGCGAAACAGTGGAAATTGAAAGCACCAGCATATAGATAGGTATTTCTTCTCTAAAGATTGAAAAAGTATATCTATTTTTCAGAAAATATTGCAAATTGACAACCAATTTTTTATAATAGAAAAAAGGGAATCGGGGTGATATCGATGGATAAATATTATTCATACACAGATTTTCTTAAGGCAGTTGGGAACTATCAACATGCAAACGAATCTGAAAAGTTATTGAATGACATTTATTTGGACTTGTTTTTGAACCGTATGCAAAGATTACAAAGAATTGAACAGCTGAAAGATCTCATCGATAATGCATTGGATGAAAGAAACAAAGAAGCTTTTTATAAGTACACGAAAGAGCTAAGTGAATTACAAGAAACTCAAGAAATGGAAGAGACACAAGAGTCCGTAATGTAGATGAAAACAATATTTAAAAAGTCGCCATGACAGGTAATGATCCCTAATTTCACTCGGAATAGGGGGCTGAACTATAGGCGACTTTTTTGTATTTGGAAAACAATATTAAATATCGTCTCTGTATAGTAAAATAACACTAAAAGTCATAAAAGGAGGGGCTTGTCTTTGGTATCATCAAAAGACGTTGCAAAATATGCTGGAGTATCTCAAACGACAGTTTCCAGAGTACTTAATACACCCGAGTTAGTAAAACAGCCTACCGTGGACAAGGTAATGAAAGCAATTCAGGAACTAAACTATATACCCAATGCTAATGCACGTTCCCTCGTACAAAAAAGAACTGATACGATTGTATTGCTATCAGGACCACTACATAATCCCTTTTTTGTTGATACGACAACGGCAATTGTAAATTATGCAAACACAAAAGGTTACCGTGTGAACGTTCAGTTTGTAAATGATGATAAGCTTTCTGAAGCATATGCGACAGCAATTGAACAAAAAGTGGATGGGCTAATTTTATCTTGTATTTTAATTGATGATCCCATATTTGAAACATTGGAAAATATGAATATTCCATTCATCACATATAACCGAAAACACAAAAGGAATAGGCACTTTGTAGAAATTGATAATTTTAAGGCAGGATACTTAACTGCCCAACATTTGATTGAACTTGGGCATCGAAATATTGGATGGATTAGCGGTCCATTGACTGTGAGCACTTTTCATAACCGATATCATGGATTTATAAAAGCATTAGAAGATTACAATATAAAAATTCCGGAAGAAAATATACTTCATACAGATACCTCAAAAAAAGAGGTTAGTACGGCATTCAATAATCTAATGAGCCTTGGCAAGCGTCCAACAGCAATAAGTGCCGGATCTGATTCGTTGGCATTATTCTTGATGGATGATGCAATTTCAATTGGCATGAAGGTACCGGAAGATTTGAGTATTATTGGAATTGATAATGTGGATATTAGTAAGCATGCATCCATCAGGCTAACAACAATTGGCAGTATTTCAGAAGAAAACCTGGGCTTTTTAGCAATTAAAAGATTAATTGAATTGATTGAAAATAAAAAAAATGATTGCGTTAAAATCACAGAATCTGTTAAAGTGTTTAATAGAAGTACGACAAGGGAAATATAAAACAGACTTTTTGAAGGTTTGTTTATATTTTAGGAGTAAAATGAATACGTAACCATTATCGGGGAGTATTTTTTTATGTAAAAATGGTTACGTATTCATTTCTGAATATAACAAAGGGAGGTTTATTTCTTAAATATTTTTTCATTGAAATGTAAGGGGTTACATTAGAAAAGGGGAGAAAGATTATGTTATGGAAAAAACGCCAATACGGTGAAGAAGCACCATATATACCAGCAGGTACTTTTAAGATTCGCTTACCTTTCATTCATTATCGTTTTGAATGGCCGGATTATGTGCAGGGGTTATTAATGTGTGCTGTTGATCTAGGAGCGATTACACTATTAGGTCAACACTTAGGAATGCCATTTGAGGTTGCTTTAGCGGTAGTTGTAATAAACGGGCTATTCTATTTATTGCATCATATATTGGGAGACCCAGTTATTCCAGGTTGGATTACACCAGCAATTCCTCTGATCGTGTTATTTGTTACTCAATTTGATGAGGGTCCAGATCGGATCTATGCATTAATCGCCTTTCAGCTCTGCTTAGGTATATTATCCATTCTACTGGGTGTTACAGGGTTAGCAAGTAAGGTAGTTCATATGGTTCCAAATGCCATCAAAGCGGGAATAATATTGGGTGCAGGTATTGGAGCTGTTACTTCGGTATTTGGAGAAACTGGACAATTTGGCACATTCCCATTTACAATCACAATTTGTATTGGTTTTGCATTTTTTCTAACGTTTTCAAAACCCTTTGAAAAAATAAGAAAAAATAATAAAGGATTTTTATTTACATTATTAGGGAATCTCGGAATCCTTCCAGCTATTTTCCTGGCTGTTATTGTTGCTCCATTGTTTGGAGAGGCAAAATGGCCAGATATCCAATGGGGATTCAGTAAACCGGATTTTGCTACTTTATGGTCGGAATATACTGTTTTTGGATTAGGGATTCCAGATGCATCCTTCTTCTTACAAGCATTACCGGCTGTACTTGCAACTTATTTAGTTGTTTTCGGTGACGTGCTTAAGACAAAGGCATTGCTTTCTGAATCAGATATCGCAAGAACTGATGAAAAGGTTGATTACAATCCAAACCGTGCACATTTAATCTTTGGCGGGAGAAATGCAATAATGAGTATTCTTGGTCCAGATATTACAATGTGTGGACCAATGTGGGCAGCGATGCAGGTTGTCGTTATTGAACGCTTTAAAGAGGGTAAAAAAGCAATGAATTCCCTATTTGGAGGAATCGGTTCTTTCCGTTGGGGTACAAATACAGGTCTATTGTTATTGCCAATTGTAAGTTTAGTTCAGCCTATTCTCAGTGTTGCTTTAGCATTGACATTGCTTGTCCAAGGATATGTAAGTGTTCGAATTGGCGTTATGCAGGCTCGAAGCCAACGTGATTTAGGAATAGCCGGAATTGTTGCTGCGCTACTTGTAATCAAAGGTGCGTCATGGGCTTTTGGCGTAGGAATTATCCTATGCATTTTACTTTATGGTAAGGACTTCTTTAAAGGAGAAGTGGACAATACATTTTTAAAGGATCTTCAAAACGAGAAAGGGGAATTGAATCAAGATGGAAAAACAAATCACGAATCAGAACGAGAAACCGTTGAAGTCTAGTACTCTCGAAAAAAAATACTATGTAAATGGAGAATGGAAAACTGCAGAAAAAGCAGCAGAGCTTTATTCACCATATACGAAAGAAATTATTGCCTACATCCCGCAAGCTACTCGTAGCGAAGTTGAGGAAGTAATTGATATAGCCAACGATACAAGGGAAGAGATGGAGAAATTAACTGCTTATGAAAGAGCATCAATCCTAGAGCATATTGCACAACTTTTCCAAGAAAATCGCATGAAAGCAGCGGAAATCATTTCAATAGAAGCAGCTAAACCAATGAAATTTGCATTGGGTGAGATTGATCGCACAATCGAAACATATAAATTTGCTGCGGAAGAAGCGAAACGATTAACAGGAGAAATGATCCCGATGGATGCGGCCAAAAATGGCGCCAATCGTTTCGGTTATACAATCGAAGAGCCACTAGGAGTTATTGGAGCTATTACGCCATTTAATTTCCCGCAAAACTTAGTAGCTCATAAAGTAGGACCAGCGATAGCAGCAGGCAATACCATTGTCTTAAAACCAGCATCACAAACCCCTCTTTCAGCTTTGTTTTTGGCAGAGTTGATTGATCAAACAGCCTTGCCTAAAGGAGCATTCAATGTTGTTACAGGTAGTGGTAGAACGGTAGGGGATGCATTAGTTGAAAGTAATAAGGTGAAAATGATTACTTTTACTGGAAGTCCAGCAGTAGGTATTGGTATTCGGGAAAAAGCAGGTTTGAAAAAGGTCGCATTAGAACTTGGTTCAAACGCAGGGTTAATCATTGATCAGGGCGTAGATTTAACGCAAATTGTACCTAAATGTGTGACGGGTGCATTTTCAAATCAAGGTCAAGTTTGTATTTCACTGCAACGAACGTATGTGATGGAAGAGCTGTTCGATGATTTTATTGCCCAATTTGCTGCAGCTACAAAAGAATTAATCATAGGCAATCCATTAGATGAAAAAACAGATGTTTCAGCAATGATTCACCATGCCGAACAAGAGCGTGCCCTAAGTTGGGTAGAAGAAGCGGTTGAAAATGGGGCTGAAATAATCATAGGTGGAAAAATTGAAAATGATGTCTTTATGCCAACAATTTTAACAAATGTTGCTTCAGAATTAAAAGTTTCATGTCAAGAAGTGTTTGCTCCGATTGTCATTGTGAATCGCATTTCCTCAATCGAAGAAGGCATTGCTGCAATTAATGATTCTAACTATGGATTACAGGCGGGTATCTTTACAAATGATATTCAAACTGCATTCAAAGCCTCTAAAAAGCTCCAAGTTGGGGGAATTATGATTAATGATGTTCCTACTTACCGTGTAGATCAAATGCCATACGGTGGTGTGAAAGAAAGTGGAACAGGAAAAGAAGGATTGAAATACGCTATTCACGAAATGACAGAAACCAAATTAGTTGTTTGGAATCAATAAAAAGGAGTGACAACGATGGCTGAAAAAATTATATTTCCTCCCATTAGCTATACAGGGTGGGGTTCTCTATCTCATCTATTAGAAGAAGTTAAAAGATTTAATGCAAAAAAAATTCTTGTAATTACAGACCCCTTCTTACAAAATATCGGGATTACGAATAAAGTCACGGATCCTCTGAATGAAGCTGGCTATGAAACAGAAATATATAGTGAAGTGGTACCGGAGCCTCCATTGGCAATAGGGGAAAAGCTAGTTGCATTCACGCGTGACAGTCAATTTGATATGGTGATCGGTGTTGGTGGTGGTAGTGCACTCGACTTAGCAAAGCTTGCTGGTGTACTAGCTTCACATGAAGGAAAAGTTGAAGAGTATTTAAATTTAACAGGATCAAAAAAAATTACGAATAAAGGCATTCCAACCATTTTGATTCCTACAACATCAGGAACAGGCTCAGAGGTGACAAATATCTCCGTCCTATCCCTTGAGACAACAAAAGATGTTGTAACACATGATTATTTAGTAGCCGATGTCGCAATTGTTGACCCGGCCTTAACGATTTCTTTACCACCAAAAGTAACAGCTGCTACTGGAGTGGATGCGTTAACACATGCTGTTGAAGCATACATTTCAAAAAACGCGAGCCCAGTGTCGGATGCTCTCGCTTTACAAGCGATTAGCCTAATAAGCAATTCCATTCGCACAGCATTTTTAAACGGTGAGGACAAACAAGCTCGTACAGATATGAGCTATGGAAGCTACCTTGCTGGATTAGCATTTTTCAATGCAGGAGTTGCAGGTGTACATGCATTGGCCTATCCACTTGGTGGCCAATTCCATATTGCTCATGGTGATTCTAATGCAGTATTGCTTCCATATGTAATGGGGTATATTCGTCAAAGCTGCGAAAAACGCATGAAGGATATTTATGATGCAATGGGCTTTAGTTCGGTTAACCTTTCGCAGGAGGAAGCATCCTATCGTTGTGTAGCCGAATTGAAGAGATTGGTGGAGGATGTACAGATTCCATCAACTCTGCAAGGTTTCGATATAGGTGAAGATGCTTTAGAAAGTTTAGCAACTGATGCAATTGAGCAAAAACGAATTTTGGCACGGAGTCCAATGCCATTGCATTATGATGATATATTTGCAATTTATAAAGCTGCATTTGATGGAGAAATTGTAGAAATCATGAATCAAGAAAAGTAATTTATAACTTTATAAAATGATTGAGTAAAACTCCAAAAGCGAATGGTAGTAGCTTTTGGAGTTTGTTTTATTTTAGTACCGTTTGTACCATACTAGAAAATAATGCTAAAAGTTTGGTTAAAACATTGAATATCGGCAAAATAAACACTACATAACTAAACTTAGAATGAACTAGGAATATACGTTCGCATATTTCTCGTAATTTTATAATGGATATGCTAAAATGAATATACAAGATTTGGATGGAAGGACGAACGAAAAATGAGCACTTTTGACTTACAATCCTCATACCAACCGAGTGGGGATCAGCCGAATGCCATAAAAGAGCTAGTTAAAGGCGTTCAAGAGGGAAAACGAAAACAAACGCTACTCGGAGCAACAGGTACAGGTAAAACATTTACCATTTCCAATGTGATCAAGGAAGTAAAAAAGCCAACGCTAGTAATTGCACACAATAAAACGTTGGCAGGACAGCTTTATAGTGAATTCAAACAATTTTTCCCCAACAATGCCGTAGAATACTTTGTTAGTTACTACGACTACTTTCAGCCAGAAGCGTATGTACCGCAAACAGATACATACATCGAAAAAGACTCCAGTATTAATGACGAAATCGATAAACTAAGACACTCTGCAACATCGGCACTATTTGAAAGAGATGATGTGATTATCATCGCTTCAGTTTCCTGTATTTATGGTTTAGGGAATCCGGAAGAATATCGGGAAATGGTTGTATCAGTGCGAACAGGTATGGAATTAGAACGAAATCAATTATTGCGAAAATTAGTAGATATTCAGTATGAAAGAAATGATGTCAATTTTACCAGGGGGACATTCCGTGTAAGAGGGGATGTGGTAGAAATCTTCCCGGCATCCCGAGATGAAAAGTGTCTGCGTGTGGAATTTTTCGGAGATGAAATTGACCGAATTCGTGAGGTAGATGCCCTGACAGGCGAGATTTTAGGTGATCGGGACCATGTGGCAATCTTCCCGGCATCCCACTTCGTAACACGTGAAGAAAAAATGCTGAAAGCCATTGAAAATATTGAAGTAGAGCTGGAGCATCAATTAGAAAAATTCCGTACAGAAGATAAATTATTGGAAGCACAACGTCTAGAACAACGTACAAACTACGATTTAGAAATGATGCGTGAAATGGGATTCTGTTCTGGAATAGAAAACTATTCACGTCATTTAACATTAAGAGAAGCAGGTGCAACACCATATACACTGCTGGATTACTTCCCGAAAGATTTTTTATTGGTTGTGGATGAAAGTCACGTAACATTACCGCAAATTCGAGGGATGTTTAACGGCGACCAAGCTCGCAAAGGAGTATTAGTAGATCACGGATTCCGTTTGCCATCTGCACTCGATAACAGACCGTTGAGATTTGAAGAGTTTGAAGAACATATTAGTCAGGCGATTTTTGTATCTGCAACACCCGGCCCTTATGAACTTGAGCATACACCTGAAATGGTCGAACAAATTATACGGCCAACAGGTTTACTGGATCCAACCATTGATGTTCGACCGATAGAAGGACAAATTGATGATTTGATTGATGAAATTAACGAACGGGTAAGAAAACAAGAGCGGGTGCTGATTACAACCCTAACGAAAAAAATGTCTGAGGATTTGACGGATTACTTAAAGGAATTGGGTATTAAAGTAGAGTATCTCCATTCAGAAGTAAAAACACTTGAGCGAATAGAAATTTTAAGAGAACTGCGTAAAGGAACCTATGATGTATTAGTAGGAATAAACTTACTGCGAGAAGGATTGGATATTCCCGAAGTTTCTCTAGTCGCCATACTTGATGCAGATAAAGAAGGGTTTTTACGTTCTGAACGTTCACTTATCCAAACAATGGGACGTGCTGCCCGAAATTCCAATGGGCATGTCATTATGTATGCAGATCATATAACGGATTCTATGAGAAAAGCGATTGATGAAACAAAACGTCGTCGTACAATTCAGGAAAATTATAATAAAGAGCATGGCATTACTCCGCAGACAATTCAGAAAAAAATCCCGGAAATAATTCGAGCGACACAAGCGGCGGAAGCAGAAGAGACATACGTTACAAAGGTAACGAAGGGCAAGAAGATGACAAAGTCCGAAATCGAGAAACTTGTTGCATCGCTTGAGGTGGAAATGAAAGAAGCCGCAAAAGCACTTGATTTTGAACGTGCAGCAGAATTGAGAGATACAATATTTGAACTGAAGGTAGAGGGATAATAGATCGTGAAAAATACTGAAATAGTAGTGCAAGGTGCACGTTCAAATAATTTGAAAAATATTAATGTCACAATCCCGCGCGATAAGCTTGTTGTCGTAACAGGATTATCTGGATCGGGAAAGTCTTCACTGGCATTTGATACGATATACGCAGAAGGACAACGCCGCTATGTTGAGTCCCTTTCTGCATATGCACGACAGTTTTTAGGTCAAATGGATAAGCCAGATGTTGACTCGATTGAAGGATTATCTCCAGCCATTTCGATTGACCAAAAAACAACGAGCAAAAACCCTCGTTCTACTGTAGGGACAGTTACGGAAATTTATGATTATTTACGGCTGCTATTTGCACGGATTGGTAAGCCGATTTGTCCAAATCATGGCATAGAAATTGCCTCCCAAACCATTGAACAAATGGTAGACCGATTATTAGAATATCCAGAACGAACAAAAATGCAATTGTTGGCGCCTGTTGTATCTGGTCGTAAGGGTGCTCATGTAAAATTGCTTGAGGATTTAAAAAAGCAAGGATATGTACGCGTACGTGTAGATGGAGAAATGCAGGATTTAGATGACTCGATAGAACTAGATAAAAATAAAAAACATAATATTGAAGTTGTAATAGACCGTGTTGTGATTAAAGAAGGCATTTCTTCGCGATTATTTGAGTCTCTTGAAGCAGCTTGTAACATAGCGGATGGTAAGGTGCTAGTGGATGTCATGGAGCATGAGGAATTATTATTTAGCGAACATCATGCCTGTCCACTATGTGGATTCTCAATAGGTGAACTAGAGCCGCGTATGTTTTCTTTCAACAGTCCATTTGGTGCATGTCCTTCATGTGATGGACTTGGGTCGAAACAAGAGGTTGACTTGGATTTATTAATTCCGGATTGGGAGAGAACGTTGGAGGAACATGCAATCGCTGCATGGGAACCTACAAGCTCGCAATATTATCCCCAACTATTAAAAGCCGTATGTACACATTACGGAATTGCAATGGATGTGCCGGTATCACAATTGCCAACTAGTCAAATGGATAAAATTTTATATGGATCTGGCAGTGAAAGAATTCATTTCTATTATGAAAATGAATATGGCAGTGTTCATAACAAAGAGATTGAATTTGAAGGAGTCGTTCGCAATATTGAGCGACGTTTCCGTGATTCGACTTCAGATTATGTTCGGGAGCAAATGCAAAAATACATGACAGAACAAGCTTGTCCATCATGTAAAGGTTATCGATTAAGACCCGAGACACTGGCTGTAAAAGTAGAAGGGTTACATATTGCAGAAGCAACACGACATTCAGTTGGTGATATGTATGGATTTTTCTCCAATTTAACACTTACAGAAAAAGAGATGCAGATAGCTAAACTTATCATTCGTGAAATAACAGAGAGACTTAGCTTTTTGATTAATGTTGGATTAGATTACCTGACTCTTTCTCGCTCTGCTGGTACATTATCAGGGGGAGAGGCACAAAGGATTCGACTTGCGACACAAATCGGTTCACGTTTATCTGGAGTTCTGTATATTCTGGATGAGCCCTCCATTGGATTGCACCAACGAGATAATGACCGTCTAGTGGCAACAATGCAAGACATGCGTGATTTAGGAAACACATTAATCGTTGTGGAGCATGACGAAGATACTATGATGGCTGCGGATTATTTAATCGATGTTGGACCTGGAGCTGGTGTTCATGGCGGTGAAATTGTTGCTGCTGGTACACCGGAAGAAGTGATGAACAATCCCGCATCAATTACTGGACAATATTTAAGCGGAAAAAAATTCATCCCACTTCCAATCGAACGCCGAAAATCAGATGGGCGAAAAATTACGATTAAAGGTGCTACAGAAAACAATTTAAAAAATGTAAAAGTGGATATTCCTTTAGGACAATTTGTCGCTGTGACGGGGGTATCGGGATCAGGCAAATCCACATTAATCAACGAGATTCTATATAAAGCACTTGCTCATAAATTAAATCGTGCGCGAACGAAACCGGGTGCCCATAAAGAAATAACAGGGATCGAGCATTTGGAAAAGGTTATTGACATAGACCAATCTCCAATCGGTCGAACACCTCGTTCGAATCCAGCAACCTACACAGGTGTATTTGATGATATCCGTGACCTTTTTGCATCGACTAATGAAGCAAAAGTGCGCGGTTATAAAAAGGGCCGCTTTAGCTTTAATGTTAAAGGTGGCCGCTGTGAAGCGTGTAGCGGAGATGGGATCATCCGAATCGAGATGCACTTCCTGCCAGACGTTTATGTACCATGTGAAGTGTGTCATGGAAAACGCTATAATCGTGAAACATTAGAAGTACGATATAAAGAAAAAAATATAGCTGAACTTTTAGATATGACTATTGAAGATGCAGTGGTATTCTTTGAGAATGTTCCAAAAATCCAAAGAAAACTCCAAACAATTGTAGATGTAGGACTCGGCTATATGAAGCTTGGACAACCTGCAACCACTCTTTCAGGGGGGGAAGCACAGCGTGTGAAATTAGCTTCAGAATTACATCGACGTTCAACGGGGAAATCCATCTATATTTTAGATGAACCGACTACAGGTCTTCATGCACATGATATATCACGACTTCTGAAAGTTCTACAAAGACTGGTGGAAAATGGCGATACAGTCCTGGTGATTGAGCATAACTTAGACGTTATTAAAACAGCAGATTATTTAATTGACTTAGGTCCAGAGGGTGGAGAAAAGGGTGGTACAATTTTAGCCACAGGTACACCAGAAGATATCGCCTCAAATGAACAGTCGTATACTGGACGCTACTTAAAAACAGTTTTAGAACGCGATCGAAAACGAATGGACTCCTTACTAGCAGAAGCATCGAATAAATAAGTTATTAATTGTTTCGGTTATGAAGTGTGAGGCAATGTTCACCAAAATAAACGATATAAGAATTAATTATAAGAGAAAATTAACGATTTAACATTTAATTGTCGAAATTTAAAAGCAGAAAATGAAACTTTTTGCCCTCCCTCAGCGTATAACTAAATATACAAATAGAGGGAGGCTTTTTTTTATCATGGAAAACGAACGAAAACGCATTTTAAAATTGGTTGAAAACGGAACAATCTCAGCTGAAGAGGCAATTGTTTTACTTGAATCGTTAACAAAAGAACAAAACTCCACTCAACATTCAATCGTTCCTCTGACAAAGAGTACAGATGAAGCACAAAGTAACGGTGCGACACAACAACAGACAAATAATGAAGAAAAGAAATCTAAAACAACCGGCTTTGAAGACATCTTTGGCAAAGCATTCAATAATAAAGAAGCAAACAAAAAAATGGATGAATTTATGAATGATTTAAAACAAGATTTATCTCAATTTAGTGATCGAGTAATGGGATTGATGAACACAACCTTTACTAAAATTAAAGACTTTGATCTAGAATTTCCATTTGGTGAAAAAGTTCAGTTTGATAAAAACTATGCCTTCGAGGCTAGCGAAGTAAAGGGAATCGAGATTGACATTCCAAACGGGAAAGTGGACCTTGTTAAATCGGAAAGTGAAGCATTACTAGTGGAAACACAAGTGAAAACGTCGCTTATTGACCATGATGAGGAAAAAACGAAAGCCCAATTTGAAGAAAAGTTTGTGCACTTAACGAATGGCAAATTGACAATTTCTGTTACGACAAAGATGTCTCAAGTATCTTTACGCTTAGTCGTACCAGAACAATTATATGATATTGTGTTAATCCGTTTATTAAATGGAGGCGTGACGATTCAAAACCTAGAATCGAAGTTATTAAAAGTAAAAACTTATAATGGGGCTGTAAAAGTGGATGAATCCTCCTTCCAACATGCTAATATTGAAACCGGTAATGGGGCAATTGAGCTTCGACATGTAAAAGGAGAAAATTTAGAAGCAGAAACAGTAAACGGACGTATCTATATCGATGGGGAATTACAAGAAGTCGAAGCAGAATCTGTAAACGGTGCAGTTGTTATTACAACAAACGCAAAAGATGCTCGTAAAGTAAAAGCACAAACTGTTGCGGGTGCAGTTGAACTATATGTACCTAAATCTCTATCATTAGATGGACAAGTGGCAACTAACTTCGGAAAAGCTGATGTAGGTTTACCGGATGTTGAAACGAGATCGGAAGAAGATCAATTCTTCCTTAAAACATATCACTTTGATAAAATAATCGACAATGCGAATATATTAAAACTAAACGGTGAATCACGAACAGGCACAATTATCGTTCGATACATCGCAGAATAACTAAAAAAAACGAATCGTAATACGCGGTTCGTTTTTTTATGTGGATAAATCCCATTTTATGAAAGCTTTCACTTGCTAATGAATATGAAATGAAAACGTGTAAATGGAAATGTTTTTTTGTCTATTTATGGAATTTGAAATAGATTAAAGAAATAAAATAGTGCTTTTATCATGGAAAATGCTGAAATTTGTTCAATACTTTCCATGGTACCTAGAAATATGAAATGAAAATGTAATAAAATCTGAGTAAATGAGTGCTATAATGGATGTTGAGTGAAAAAATCTATTTAATAGAAACTTGAAACTTAGGTGGTTTTATCAAATGATTCAAATGAATAATGTTATAAAGAAATATCCAAATGGTGTTGTTGCAGCAAATGGAATTTCTGTTGATATAAAAAAAGGTGAATTTGTCTATGTAGTTGGCCCAAGTGGTGCTGGTAAATCTACTTTTATAAAATTAATGTATCGTGAGGAAAAACCTACTTCTGGTGATGTCGTAATTGCGGGAATGAATTTAACAAATCTAAAAAATCGACAAGTTCCGCACTTAAGACGTCAATTAGGGGTAGTCTTTCAGGATTTCAAACTACTTCCTCGATTAAATGTATATGAAAATGTCGCATTCGCTTTGGAAGTAATTGAGGAAAATCCAAAAGACATCAGAAAACGAGTGATGGAAGTATTAGACTTGGTTGGCTTGAAGCACAAGGTGCGCATGTTCCCAAATGAGCTTTCTGGTGGAGAACAACAACGCGTTTCAATTGCACGATCAATTGTAAATATGCCGAAAGTTGTTATAGCGGACGAGCCTACCGGTAACCTCGACCCCGAAACGTCTTGGGAAATTATGAATATATTCGAAGAGATAAATGCAAGAGGTACAACAATTGTTATGGCGACGCATAACCGTGAAATTGTTAATACCATTAGAAGACGAGTGATTGCCATTGAAGGCGGCTTAATTGTGCGTGATGTATACGGAGGTGACTACGGCTATGAAGGGTAGAACAATCCGACGACATTTTCGTGAAAGTATAAAGTCACTTGGCCGTAACGGTTGGATGACGTTTGCATCCATCAGTGCGGTAACAGTTACCCTGCTATTAGTTGGTGTCTTTACAATCATCATGATGAACTTAAACAAAGTGGCAGATGATATCGAAAAAGATGTAGAAATTAAAGTGTTAATTGAAATCTTTGCAGATCCTGCAGAAGCAAAAGCAGCTGAAGATAAACTTATGAAAGAAATAAAAAGTTTACCTGGTGTTGCAGATGTTGTGTATTCATCTAAAGAACAAGAGCTTGATTTATTGATTGAAAGTTATGGAGAAGATCTAAGTCTATTTGAACAAAGTAATCCATTAAACAATGTTCTTTATGTAAAAGCAAAAGAACCTCAACAAACAGTGAATATAGCGAAGCAAATTGAAAAATTCGATAATATAAATGACGTTAAGTATGGGGAAGAAAAGGTTGGTAAACTATTTAACTTCTTAAATACAAGTAGAAATGTCGGTTTAGTCCTTATTGTAGGCTTACTCTTTACAGCAATCTTTTTAATTTCGAATACAATTCGAATTACAATCATTGCCCGTAAAGATGAGATTGAAATTATGAAACTAGTGGGTGCAACGAACTCTTTCGTTCGAATTCCATTTGTAATAGAAGGAATGTGGCTTGGAATTCTGGGTGCTATTATTCCAATGACAGTGGTATCAATTGTTTATGTTAATATTTATAAAATTATTCAACCAAAATTGAACGGTGAATTATTACAGTTACTTGATGTAACACCGCTACTTTATCAAGTCAATGCACTAATCCTAGGCATGGGTGTCTTAATCGGGATATGGGGAAGCTTTATGTCCGTTAGAAAATTCTTAAAGGTATAAATATGCCCGCATTGCGAAAAAAGTAGAATAAAAAAGTAGAAACTTGTGTAAGAAAGTGGAAAGGGGTCTTAATCTGTGAAAATAAGTAAAAAGCCATTCCGAATTATAATGTCAGCTGCCGTACTTGTACTTGCTATCCAAATGCCCGTTACATATGCTGCTAGTTTATCAGATTTAAAAGAAGAAAAATCTGAGGTAGAGCAACAAAAAAGTCAATTAAATAGTAATATCAAAGAAAAAACATCCGAGATTAATACAATCGAAGCTAAACAAAAGAAGCTATTAGATCAAATTACAAAATTAACAGACGAAATTACAAATACAAATAATGAAATCTCTACAGTCAAACAAGAAATCGAGGTAACAGCTGGTGAAATTGAAACATTGAAAGCTGATATCGTTGCACTGCAAGAGAAAATCGATCAACGAGATGAACTGCTTGCAGAACGTGCACGTGCACTTCAAGCAAATGGTTCTGTTGGTTTTCTTGATGTGTTGCTTGGAGCTAATAGTTTTGTAGATTTCATCGACCGTTATTCAGCGGTTAATACTTTAATGGATGCTGATCGCCAAATCATGAAAGAACAAAAGGAAGATCAGAAAAAATTAGAGGAACAAAAGGCAACTTTAGAAAATAAGAAACAAGAACTAGAATCTAAAAAAGCAGAGCTTGATAGTTTAAAAGCATCTCTAAATTCACAAAAAGAAGAGAAAGATAACTTGATAGATGAACTAGAGGCTCAGCAAAAACAAATCGCTAGTGAAAAACAAGCATTAGAAGAAAAATATGAAGAAGCAGTAGAAATCAGTGATGAAATTAATGCTCAAATTGCAGCTGAGCAAAAAAGGCTTTTGGAAATCGCTCGCCAACAAGAGGCAGCTAGGAAAGCAGCAGCAGCAGCAAATAATGTTAATAACAATGTAAGTAGTGGCGGTGGTGGTTCCGCACCAGCAGTTTCGGCAGGAAATTGGACAAAACCTGCGAATGGTCGTTATACAAGTCCTTATGGTGCTCGTATTCACCCAATTTCAGGAAGTTATAAATTCCATTACGGAATCGATATCGCAAACGGTATAGGTACTCCTATTGTAGCAGCGGCAGACGGAGTTGTTTCATATGCAGGAAGTCTTTCTACATACGGCAATGTTGTGATGGTTACACATTCAATTGATGGACAGATCTTCACGTCTCTTTATGCTCACCTAAGCTCAATTCATGTGGGTGTTGGAACTCAAGTTTCAAAAGGTCAACAAATTGCAGGCATGGGCAGCACAGGGGCTTCTACAGGATCTCACTTACACTTTGAAATTCATGTAGGTACATGGGTAAGCCAAAGTGTAGGAAGCGTAAATCCATTAAATTATATTTCACTATAATAGTTACAAAAGCAGGCTAGGACATGTTTGTCTCAATTAGCCTGCTTTTATTGTGTCTGATAACACACAAATCATTTCTTAATATTCGACATTTATGATATTCTGATGATGGTTAAGACAGAGAAAACCATTATAAAGTTTTTCTCGCTCTTTTCAAAATGTATTTTTCTATCTTGGAGGGTGGAAAATTGAAAAAAAAAGCAATTGGACTTAGTGTAGTGATGGTACTCGTTGTCATAATGCTGGGTACTTATATAAAAAATCAAATAGAAGCAAGCGAAGCTATTTCTGAACAAACGGTATCCTATGAAATGAACCTGGACCAAGAAGAAGGGCTGGAAAAAGGACAAATAGCACCAAATTTTACATTGCAAACATTAACAGGTGAGACTTTTACTCTGTCCGAATTAAAAGGCAAGAAAGTCATCCTAAACTTCTGGGCAAGCTGGTGTCCACCTTGTAAAAAAGAAATGCCCCATCTTCAAAAGTATTATGAAGAGGATGCAAAAGATGATAATGCGGTTATTGTTGGCGTTAACATTACCCATGCAGAAAGATCGGTGGACCAAATCAAAACCGTACAGCAATTTGTGGATAGTTTTGACCTAACATTTCCAATCCCGCTAATGGAGGAAGAAGGGGTCGACAAGCTTTATCAAATTATTACCATTCCTTCAACCTTTATGATTGATACTGAAGGACGCATACAGCAGCAAATCATAGGTCCGCTTGATCAGAGTGCCCTAAGAGATTATGTGAAAAATTTAGATTGAGCGAGTTGTCGCTATCTTTTTTTAAAAATAACACATTCATTTAAACAAAATACTTATTTACTTACTAGAATGTATTTCAAAATATAAAAATCGGCATTTCCAGGTGTTATCCCTTTTTGTTTTTTCATAGAGTGAACGAGAGGGGGTAAACAATGAGGAAAAGTCGATTTTTTTTATTAATTGCAGCGGTTTGTTTAATCATAGCTGGATTTATATTTTGGCAAAATTCGAAAACAACTGTGGTAAGAGGAACGAAGGTAAGTGATGTTGCTGTCATTGACCAAGCCTATTCTCTAATTACAGAAAACTCTGTATATGGTACGAACGAAGCTGCATTGATTGAAGGGGCAATAAGAGGTATGGCCGGTGCGATTAAAGACCCGTATAGTACGTACTATACTGAAAAGGAAGCGGCATTGCATAAGCAGACTTTGGCTGGACAACGCGTAGGGATAGGGATAGAAATCACGGAAAGAAACGGAAAATTCATCGTTGTTTCACCTGTCAAATCGTCTCCAGCAGAGAAAGCCGGAATTCGTCCTTATGATGAAATTGTACAAGTAGATGAAGAAAGACTTGATGGAAAAACAATTGGTGAGTTGATGCAAATGATTCAAGGGGAAGCTGGCCAAAAAGTAAATCTTGTTTTATACCGACCAAGTACAGAACGTCACATTAAAGTTAGTGTTGAACGCGCTGAAATCAATAATGATACAGTAGCTTCGAAGGTGATTTCCGTTGATGATACAAATATTGGCTATGTATCTATATCAATGTTTGGAGAAAAAACTGCAGAAGAATGGGTAGAAGCGACAACTAAATTAATAAGTGAAGATGTTAAAGGAATTATTGTAGATCTCCGTGATAATCCGGGTGGATATTTACATAGCGTAGCAGCTGTTGTAAGTAGCATTGAAAAGGATAATTCTGTTTTTGCCTATATGCAGAATGGGAAAGGGGCTATGGAGCCTTTAAAAACATCGAAACTTGAAGTAGATGATTTTTATTTGGAAAAAATGAAAAAATATCCAATCGTTATTCTGCAAAACGAAGGTAGCGCATCGGCAAGTGAAGTAATGGCAGGGGCAGTTCAAAGCTGGAAACGTGCATTGATTGTTGGATCAAAAAGCTTTGGTAAAGGAACTGTTCAAGAAACATGGGGTCTTGATAATGGTGGAGAATTAAAATTATCGACAAATAAATGGCTGACACCTGAGAGAAATTGGATTCATGGAAAAGGAATCAAAGCAGATATTGAAGCGGAACCGCATCCTTTATTTTCCCTTGAAATTATTCCTTTAACTGGGGAATATGCTGAAGGGGATTTCAAGGAAGAGATTGCTTATACTCAAAAAGTTTTAAGTGGACTTGGCTATAGTATTACTAGAACGGATGGTTTCTATGATGAAGACACGGCTGAGGCGGTTGTGCTTTATCGTGAGAAAAATGAACTGAAAGATGGACGCCATATGGATGATGAATTCTTTGCAAGTATCAGAGAGCAGGTTACATCCTATAAAGAAAATGCTGAAAATGATGCACAATTAAACATGGGGATTAGTGTGATGATGAATCGCTTAAAAGGTGATATATAGCTATCTTGAAAGATGGGCAAAAAATCCTCTATGCAATGAATGCAAGTTTGCAGGAAAAATACAATTTTATGCCGAAATAGTCAGATTCTATCTACGCAATTGATTGCTCGTTTGATACAATGACATTAGTTAGTGTAAACGGGCGGTGGAAAAATGGTTACTGAAATATTAATAGAGGTTGCTAGAGCAATTGGACGATTATTTATGAATCCAATTTTTTATATAGCAATAATCATGGCTATCTATTTAGGCTATCGTCGAGTAAAAAGGGAAAGAAAGTTTTTCCATATTCGTATTTTATGGGGATGGTCTGAAGCGATAGGGTTATTGAAGGAAGGAATACTTATTTCCTTATGTATTTCCATTCTTTCAATCGGCTTTGGATTAACATTGCCAATTCAATTTTTATATGTTGCGACAATTATCAGCTTCATCGCACTTATTATTTACGTCTTTCATTTTCTTTCGCCGATTATACTATTCACATTAAGTTTTGTGACACTTTTCTTATTTAACCATTTTAATGTGTCCATCAACTTATTGGGAATAGAAATTAATGGTGTGAGTACGAATAAAGGCTTAGCCGTAACAGTGGCAGTACTAGCAGGATTATTACTGGTTGCAGAAGGAATGCTAATTCGTAAATACGGTGCTCAATATGCGTCGCCAATTGTGGAAAGCTCTAAAAGAGGATTGAAAGCTGTAGCCTTTTTAAGTAAGAAAATTTGGGTGCTGCCGATCTTTTTTGTCATTCCAGGGAATGTAATCGATGCTTATTTCCCATGGTGGCCACAAATTTCTTTGGATTCTGTACAGTTTTCTCTTGTTCTATTTCCAATGATTATAGGTTTCCAACAGATGAGTCGACATACTTTACCGGTTTATTTATATCCGAAAATCGGTCGTGCCGTTATTATTTTAGGGGAATTAGTCATCATTGGTGGACTTGTTGCTTATTTTGTTCCATTTGTAGGATATGTGATGCTAATCACCGGTCTAGTTGCACGAATATGCATTGCTATTCGTTTTGTAGCGCGTGAACAGAAGGATGTTTATGCAGTATCCGCGAAATCAAGTGGTGTCATGATTGCAGGTGTATTGCCTAATTCGCCGGCAGAAAAGATGGGGCTGGATGTCGGGGAAATTATACGAAAAGTGAATGGTGTAGAGGTTCATAGTGAACGGGAGTTGTATGAAGCATTGCAAATTAATGCTGCGCATTGTCGCTTGGAAGTCCTGAACCATCAAAATGAAGTTCGGTTAACCCAACATGTTGTCTATCACGGTGATCACCATCGTATTGGGCTGTTAGTGGCAGAATAGTAATAACTATATCGATTGAATAAAAAGAGCGAGGACTATAAAACGTCTTCGCTCTTTTAGATTTTGTGATGATTATTGAAGTGCTTTAATTGAAATATGCCTATTGTACAAGAATAAGTCACCTAAATGATTAACCTCAAAATCGCCATCGTAACTACTCCGACGATAACAGTTTTGGACAAGCTTTTTGTCCAGATGGCTACGATTAGAGTAGGAACAAAAGCTGCTAAGTTTAGCCAATCAAAGGTCACGAAATTTCCTTCTGCGTGAAAAAGTGATTCTAACACAAGAGCACTCAGAATACAGACAGGTATGTAAGCTAACCAACGCAGCACGACGTCCGGTAATTGTATGTTTCGAACTAACATAAAAGGGGTGACTCGTGGAATCCAAGTGACAAGAGCACAACCGAGCATCAATAATAACATTTCTAATGATATACTCATTTTTCTGTTGCCACCCCAATCGTAGCAACAATCATTGTTGCAATTAGTACTGCTAAGTGCCCCGGCAAGAAATATAAAAAAGCATACAGAAGGATAGCCATCAATGCGATTAACTTTAAGTAGTGCATGAGTTTGCTTTTCCCGACACTACTTAAGTTCAGCACTAGCAATGCACTAAACATAGCGAGAAGGGCAAAGTCTAATCCCCAGTCTTCTGCATTTGGCAACCATTTGCCAATTATTCCTCCAACCGTACATGATGCAATCCACGCAAGGTAAGCAGTTAGGTTCAAACCGTCCATCCAATTGCCGCCTAGATGTTTATCCTTCATCACCTTTGTAACAGCGACACCAAATGTTTCATCGGTTAATAATGTACCAAAACCAATATTACGCAGCGGTGAATATCGTGTTAAATGAGGAGCGACCGTAAGAGACATTAGAAAATGACGTAAATTCACGACAAAAGTTGTAATAATAATGACCGAAAATGGTGCACCTGCTACATATAAACCGCAAAAAATAAATTGTGCAGATCCGGCATAGACAAGTACGGATAAGAGAAAAATCTCAAGCACTGAAAGGTTTGAAGTGATACCAATCACACCGAAAGCTATGCCGATGCTAATATAGCCTAATAGGGTTGGAATACAATCTTTAATTCCTTGTGAGAATGAATCGGTTGTCATCGTTGACTCGTTTAAATTTAAGTGGGTACTCAATTTCGTTTATTCCTTTCTAGAAAAAATTCAGTCTTGTTATTTACTAAAATAGTAACATTAATAAAGACTTCCATGTAAAGTAAATCTGTATTTCAAGAAAATAGGAACTAAATACAACTTATACCGTTATTTATGTCAGATTAGTGATATTACTTTAAAAATCCATTCTACTATATTAAAATCATATAAAAAATATTGGTAGATTTCATTTGAAGACCGTTTTTTTTGGGAATAGAAAGATAAAAAGAGTAGCAATAATATCGAATTAACGGTTTAATTTTGGATAATCTTGCAAAAGATAGTAACAATAAATTTTCCCGAGGTATGCGATGGTTTCAGACAAGGAGCAGGCTTTATAAAGCTGATAAGTATATGCAATCATTAGTCCATAATAGCTGGAGGTGGAACATGTGAACGATTTTTTTACAGTAGAAAATATTGAAAATTTAGCAGCACATTATCGGACACTTGGACCGCTAATTGGTATTTTGCTTCCATTCATTGAGGCCTTTCTTCCATTCCTTCCATTAGTAGTGATTGTTGTTGCTAATGCAAGCTCCTATGGGTTATGGATAGGGTTTTTGCTGTCATGGATAGGAACCGTACTTGGCTCCTATGTTGTTTTCTTACTTGTCCGGAGATTTGGCAGACATCCACGGCTTCAAGTTTTTATAGGGAAGGAAAAGGTGCAAAAACTGATCAAATGGGTTGATATGAGAGGGTTAAGCCCGTTGTTCATCCTACTTTGTTTTCCTTTCACACCATCGGTCCTTGTGAATATCGTAGCGGGTCTTTCTAATATCAAGAAAAAGTATTATTTGATTGCTATTATGGCAGGTAAATTCGTCATGATTGCGAGTATGAGCGTACTTGGCTATGACTTAAAGGCGCTCTTAACAGACCCCATTAAATTAATTTTTGCAGGTGTGGGGATTTTCCTATTATGGGTTGTTGGTAAGGCAATCGAAAAACATTTAAATAAAAAAGTTGAGAAAGACTTAAGAGCAGAAGCGGATAAAAAAAAGATGAAAATGTCTGTTAAGAAGGAGCGATTACTATGATCGCTCTTTTTTAATTCAAAAAACGATAGTTATGATAAAAAAGTTATTATAATAGATAGATAACGTTCATTTTTATACAATTACTAATAGATTTTAAAGTAGTGGATAGTAATGAAACGAACGTATATTCTGTTATAATAGATGTAATAATTCCAAGGAAAGAAGGGAACGTCATGTCGTTACGAGTCATAAGTGGACGAGCCGGTACAGGAAAGTCTACTTTAATACACCAGGAAATCGTAAAAGAATTAAAGGAACGACCTTTAGGCTCCCAGATTTACTTAATCGTTCCGGACCAAATGTCGTACCAGGCAGAATATGTACTCACTAATCAATATGACATAGAAGGAATTATTCGAGCTCAGGTTATGACGTTTAAGCGCTTAGCGTGGTATATCTTACAGGAAACAGGTGGAATAGCGAAGGAACAAATCGATAAAATTGGTTATCGAATGCTCATTCGTCGTTTGCTTGCAGAAAATAAAGAGCAATTTTCATTATTCCGTCAAGCGGCGGATAAACGTGGATTTACAAAGGAAATTGAGCTGCTTATAAAAGAGTTTAGCCAATATAACATTGACAGTGAGACTTTAAATGAAGCAATCAGCAAATTAGAAGATACATCAGCTCCCAATACGTTAATCGCTAAAGCAAAAGATTTACAGTTGATTTTAACAAAATTAGAAGAAGTACTAGGGGATGGATTTGTTGATAGTGAAGGGTACTATCCAGTCCTGCTTGAACAACTCCAAAACTCACAAAATATAAGAGAAGCACATATTTATATTGATGGTTTTACAGCCTTCACAGTAAGAGAGTTTGAAATTGTTAAACAGTTGATGTCGTTAGCTAAAAGAGTGACAGTCATTCTGCCTTTTGAGGATCCTAACGACAAGTATGATGACCAAGCTGTATTTTATCGACCGGCTGTTATGTACGATAAATTACTTCAGGAAGCATATAAATTTCAAATTGAAGTTGAACCTCTTATTCATTTAGAAAATAATTATCGTTTTCATAATCATGATTTACAGCATGTTGAAGAGCAATTTCATAAAGCAGTTGCAGCACCAATTCAAGCGGATGGCTATGTGCAGATAATTGAAGGTGCGAACCGACGAGCAGAGATACATGCAATTGCCCGGGAAATATGTCGAATTGTAAAAGATGAAGGAATGCGATACCGGGATATCGGGATTATGTATCGGCAATCGGATATATACGATCCATTAATTCAAACCATTTTTGCTCAATATGATATCCCTACTTTTACAAATGAAAAAAAGACAATGCTGCATCATCCATTAATTGAATTTAGTCGATCAATTTTGGAAGTGGTGACGTCAAATTGGCAGTACGAGCCAGTTTTTAGAAGCGTAAAAACGGATTTGTTCTTTCCGTTAAAAAGTGATTTGAAAGCAATGCGAGAAAAGGCTGACCTCTTTGAAAACTTTATTATCGCGCAGGGAATTTATGGTTATCGGTGGTTTGAGGATTCCAGATGGTTTTACAAAAAATATCGTGGTTTAGAATTTTACTCTAAAAAACAAACCGATGAAGAAATTGAAATGCAAAAACTAATAGATGAAATGAGAGAAATCATCAAGGCGCCCTTGGAAAGACTTCAAGAAAAATTAAAGAAGGCACAAACTGGTCGAGAAATCGCTACGGCACTCTATAGCTGCATAGATGAGTTGAAAGTTTACGAGAAATTGCAGGAATTAAAAAGTACTGAATTACAAGAGCAAGACCTGCATGGCGCCAGTGAACATGACCAAGCTTGGAATCGTTGGATCAATGTTTTAGAACAATTTGCCCTTCTGTTTGGTGATCAAAAACTGACACTTGAGGAAGCCGCACAAATATTGGATGAAGGTTTTGATACGCTACATTTTTCTAAAATTCCACCTTCAGTAGACGAAGTAACGGTTTCAACAGTTGAATTTTCCCGATTTGATAACAAAAAGACCGTGTTTGTCATTGGCGTAAATGATGGTGTGTATCCGATGCGTATGGATTATGAAGGATTAATAACTGATGTAGAAAGAGGTTGGTTTGCAGAAATAGATACCGAGTTATCACCTACTTCCAAACATCGTCTTTTACAAGAATCTTTATTAATTTATCGTGCTTTTTCTTCTCCAACTGACAGATTATATGTCACTTATTCTAGTTCAGATGAAGAAAGTAAAGCTTTACTGCCTTCTCTCTATATTAATCGTTTGCATAAGCTGTTCGAGGTGGATGGAGTCAAAACATGTCCACATACCCGAGTACTGAATGATCCGATTGAAGAACTAGATTCAAGTAAAGCACTTTCTTACATGCAGCATCCTAGAACTTCATTAGCCTATTTAATGATGCAATTACGACAGGCGGAGTATTCCCAGCAGTTAGCACCAGAATGGATGGCGTTAAAGGCATTTTATGAACAAGATCATGAGTGGAAGTATGCCCTGCAAGCTGTCATGAGACCACTGGTAAAGAAAAATGTTGCAGAAAAACTAACAGCTGAAGTAACCGAAAGCTTATACGGAACCGAGTTAACTTCGAGTGTGTCTCGCGTCGAAAAGTTTTATCGCTGTCCTTTTTCACATTTTTCGACCTATGGCTTGAGATTAGAAGAAAGGGCAGTTTACCGACTTGAAAACTTTGCAATGGGTGATTTATTCCATGAGGCATTGAAATGGATCACGCTTGAAACAGAACGTTTAAATTTACAGTGGAATAAATTATCGAAAGTGCAATGCAGCCAGCTTGCTCGACAAGCAGTTGAACATATCGTACCCGTTTTTTCACATCAAATTTTATTAAGTAGTGCTCGCTATCGTTATATACAACGAAAATTAATGAGAATTGTAGAAAGAACGATGATGGCACTATCCCAGCATGCTAAAAATTCCTTCTTTAAGCCGGTTGCGATTGAAGCGGCATTTGGTCCTAATGAAAAACTGCCACCATTAGAAATTGATTTGTCGGGCGGAAAAAAAATGCGCATTCAAGGTCGTATCGATCGAATTGATCGTGCGAAAATTGGAGATAAATCTTATCTGCGTGTCATTGACTATAAATCTTCTAGTCGTGACCTGGATTTAAATGAGGTCTATCATGGGATTTCACTACAGCTATTAACGTATTTAGATGTCGCCGTTGAAAATTCGGATGTTTGGTTTGATGGAGATGTGGATCCAGCGGGCGTATTGTATGTGCATGTCCATAATCCCATCTTGAAAATGGAGCAAGAAGTAGATGAGGTAACACTTGAGTTGGAACGTTTAAGGAAGTATCGCATGAAGGGGCTTCTATCCGAAAATACGGAATCGTTAATTGCAATGGACGAGGAGTTGGAGATTGACGGAAAGTCAAAAATTGTTCCAGTACAAATAAATAAAGATGGCACTGCATCCACTCATTTTTCCAGCATTGTACAACCTAGTGAAATGGGCCAGATTAAACAATACGTTCGACATAAACATAAAGTAGCGGGAGAGGGTATTTTAAGCGGTGAAACGGGGATTCAGCCATATCGTTTAAAAGGACGTACAGCCTGTGACTTCTGTAGTTTTAAATCAGTATGTCAATTTGACACAACCGACCAGGAGCAATTCTACCATCAACTACAGGCAGACAAACCGATTAACATTGTTTCAAAAATAAGAGAGGAGATGAAGAACAATGGGGCTGATAATTCCTGAAAAACGACCTGATGTTACCTGGACAGATGAACAATGGAAGGCGATCTGGGCTACTGGACAAGACACGCTTGTTTCGGCAGCCGCTGGTTCAGGTAAAACAGCAGTACTAATAAACCGAATGATCGAAAAGGTCATTTCGAGTGAAAATCCCATAGATGTTGATGAACTTCTTGTTGTAACCTTTACAAATGCTTCGGCAGCCGAGATGCGGCATCGTATGGCAGAAGCATTGGAAAAAGAGATTGCCAAGGATCCTGGTAATCAGCATTTACGACGCCAGCTAAGCTTAGTGAACAAAGCTCAAATTTCTACCCTGCACTCCTTTTGTTTAGCCATTGTTCGCCAATATGCCTATCTTATTGAAATCGACCCTGGTTTTAGAATTGCCAATGATGGCGAATCTGCTTTATTGCGTGATGATGTTTTAGCAGAGGTGCTGGAAGAGGCCTATGACCAAAAGGATGAAGAGAAAGTAAATGCAGTTTATCGTTTAGTCGATAGCTTTACATCAGATCGCGATGACCAAGCAATCGAAACATTAATTGATAAATTGTATGACACGTCAAGGGTACATCCAGAACCAACAAGATGGTTACAATCCTTACCTAATCAATATGATTTACCTGAAAATATTACAATTGATGAGCTAGACTTCATAGAACCATTAAAAAATTCAATTAAGTTTAGTCTGGAAGAAGCTCTTGCACATATCGAAGAAGTCCGTCAGTATTCTTTGAAGCCAGATGGTCCATATAACTATGGAGAAACGGCTCGACTTGATAGTGAATTAATTGAGGAAGCAAGACGAATACTTTCGCATGGAACTTGGCAGCAAGCATATGACTTCTTTGCCAAATTAAAATGGTCTACATTAGCAAGAATGCCAAAGGATAGCTGTGACCCGGAACTTCAAAAAAAGGCGAAGAAGAAAAGAGACCAAGCCAAAGACGTAGTGAAACAACTTAAAGAATCTTTCTTCTTGCGTAAACCGGAACGCCTGCTACAAGAGATTCGATTGATGGCACCGATTATTGAGACATTAGTCGAATTAACGGAAAGCTTTAGTGAGAAGTTTAAAGCCGCAAAGCTTCAAAGAGGGCTTGTGGACTTTTCGGATTTAGAACATTACGCTCTTGAAATATTAACAGTCGAAGAGAATGGAGAATTACATCCATCACCTGTCGCATTAGATTTTAAAGAAAAATTTAAAGAAGTATTGGTCGATGAATACCAAGATACAAATATGCTGCAAGAAACGATACTACAGCTCGTCAAAAGTGGCAGCGAAATTGATGGGAACTTATTTATGGTGGGCGATGTAAAACAGTCCATCTATCGGTTCCGACTTGCTGAACCAATGCTCTTTTTAAATAAATACAATCAGTTTGACGAAGACCCCATTTCAAATGGCTTGAAAATTGACTTGAATGCAAACTTTCGTAGCCGAAAAGAAGTACTCCATGCGACGAACTTTGTCTTCGAACAAATAATGGGCGAGACGGTAGGGGAAATCCACTATGATGAAAAAGCGGGACTAAAACCAGGTGCTCCTTATAATGATGTAGATATGCCGATTGAATTAGCCATTCTTTATGAAGAAACAGAAGATTCTATACAAACTGAAGAAGCAGAAATGGAAGCGTCAATAGACGAAGAAATCAAAAAATCGCAAGCAGAAGCACGTTTTATTATTAAACGAATTCGTGAACTTATTGACAGTGGGGCCACCGTTTATGATGCCAAACAAAAGGATCCGACAAAACGCATCCGACCAATGCAATATAGCGATATTGTTATTTTAATGCGTTCTATGACTTGGTCGAATGATTTGGTTGAAGAGTTTAAGTCTGCCGGTATTCCTTTATATGCAGAATCTTCAAAAGGGTATTTTGAAGCATTAGAAGTCATGGTTATGTTAAATGTGTTAAAGATTGTCGATAATCCTTACCAGGACATTCCATTAGCTTCTGTTTTAAGAGCGCCATTTATTGGCTGTACAGAAAATGAATTGGCAAAAATACGCCTTGTTAACCGAAAGGCACCGTACTATGATGCAGTAAAACAATTTGTTGAAGAAGAACAGTCAGGTCTTAATATTGACACAGCGGTAAAATTACAGAAGTTTTTAAACCAACTAGATTCCTGGAGAAATTTAGCGCGGAGAGGTTCTTTATCCGACTTGATATGGAAAATCTATATCGACACGAATTACTATGAAATGGTTGGTGCTATGACGAACGGAAAACAACGTCAAGCAAACTTAAGAACCTTGCATGACCGTGCCTTAATGTATGAGAAAACATCCTTCCGTGGTTTGTTCCGATTTTTACGATTTATCGATCGTATGCGGTCTCGTGGAGATGATCTAGGTGTTGCCAAGTCCATAGGGGAAAAGGATGACGTAGTACGACTCGTAACAATTCATTCATCTAAAGGGCTTGAGTTTCCAGTTGTATTTGCTGCTGGATTGGGCCGCAATTTTAACCAAATGGATTTTACCAATCCATACCTCTTTGACCAACAATTTGGACTGGCTGTAAAGGCAATTGACCCTGATGATCGAATCATGTATACATCACTGCCGTTTTTAGCAATGAAAGAAAAGAAAATTCTCGAATTAAAGGCTGAAGAAATGCGGATATTGTATGTGGCCATGACACGTGCAAAGGAAAAATTGATCCTGGTAGGTTCAGTGAAAGATTGGGAAAAAGTTCGTTCTAATTGGGTGGAAGTACAACCTCTTCCAACGGATGTTATGTTGCCGGAGTATATACGTGCGCGTGCTAAAAATTACTTGGACTGGATTGGACCAGCAGTAGCAAGGCATGAGTCCTTTAAATCATTCAGTGATGAGGAATACCGTGCGATTGACCATGAGACTAAATGGGTGATCACACCATTAGCGAACACGTCCTTTATGAATAGTTACTATTCGGAAGAGAACGTTGATTTGGCAGAACAGGCAGAACATAAGGTTGATGAAACATTGATCAGTAAATTAAAGAACCGATTTACTACACCTTATCCTTATAATAGCTCTGTAACAAAAAAATCTAAAACGAGTGTTTCTGAAATAAAACGGATAGAGACATTGCAGCGTGAGGAAGAACCTGAGACACATGTCATGCAATCCTCTTTGGTTTCAGCAAAGAAAAGACCTCTGTTTTTACAAGAAAAAAAATTATCTGCAACCGAGATTGGTACAGTAGTTCATACAGTGATGCAGCATGCACCTCAAGAAGGATTCTCTAATATAGAAGAAATTAAAGTCTACTTAAATTTGTTAGTCGAAAGAAAGTTGCTATCAGCAGATGAAATCCAAGTTGTTGACCCTGAAAAAGTAGTTCAATTCTTTTTAAGTAATATTGGACAGCGTTTTAGTCGTGCAAAACAATTGCATCGAGAGATACCTTTTACTTTAAGTATGAAAGATGAAGAGGGAGATTCCCAAATCGTTCAAGGGATCTTGGATTGTTTGTTTGAAGATGAGGATGGCAAATGGGTTTTGCTTGATTATAAAACAGATAGAATCTTACCTGCGTTTTCAGAAGAACCTTATTTAACGAATGAAATGAAGAAACGCTATGGTGTTCAATTAAGAATCTATAGTAAGGCGATCGAGTCAATTTTACAAGTGAAAGTCGATGAAAAAGTGTTGTATTTATACAATGCTGAAAAAGAAATTCGACTAGAATAACTTAAACGTTGCGGGGAGGAAAGGGTCGGCTCGATAATAAAAAATGTTCTTGAGTTGATGGGTGAGGCACCCTGACCTGTATGCGAGGGTTTAATCAATAGTCTGTGGCCTATTAATTTTTACAAAATTAATAGGCTTTTTATAAAACGAAGTTGGTTTATCATGTAAAATAACCTTAGGTAAGTTATTAATCTGTTATTCGAAAAGGAGAACCCATTGTGAATTTTCAACCCACGACTTTAAATGAGAGAGTCGATTCTCTTGATATTTTGCGCGGATTTAGTTTGCTAGGAATTTTACTGGTGAATATGTTCGCGTTCTATTTACCGATGCCTCATATTGATTTGGGTAATTGGTTCACCGAAGCCAAAGATATCATTTGGCATCAAACGTTGGACATTTATGTTCAAAGTAGTTTTTATCCTTTATTCTCCATGCTTTTTGGCTATGGGCTTGCAATGCAATATATGAAGGCTGAAAGAACAGGCATTAACTTTTATAAATTTGCTCCGAAAAGATTGGTGATACTCTTTATTCTTGGTATACTGCATGCCTTTTTCATTTGGTGGGGAGATATTTTAACGATGTACGCATTTTGCGCATTTTTCCTCATTTTATTTCTTCGCTTCGGTAGTGGCTGGCTGTTAACTTTTGGAGTAGTGATTAATGGAATCATGCAGCTATTTTTTATTGGTATTTTTGTATTATCAGGGATGTCAAATATGGAGGTTGAAGAACTGGCAGTTGACATTACAATGATTAATAATGCGGTCACTGCCTATGGAATCGGGAGCTGGACAGATGCTTTCCTTCAAAGGTTGGATGACTTGTCGGTTCAAATGGGGCTCAGTATGTGGATTACCTCGTTATTGACAATTTTACCGTATATGTTGATTGGTGCAGCCTTCGCAAAATGGCGTCTTATAGAAAGAGGGAAAGAACTAAAGGGTCTTTGGATAACATTGACGCTTATTTGTTTAGCTTTAGGACTTTTCATAAAAAGTGCGCCATTTACATTTACTCGTACTTACTTGCTGGACTATTTAAAAGTGTATGTAGGCGGTCCGATTCTATCAATCGGCTATATTGGTGTGATTGTTTGCCTTTGTATGATTCCGATAGTGCCAAAGCTTCTTAAACCACTGGCCAAGGCTGGCCGCATGTCCCTTACTCTTTATATCATGCAATCCATTATCTGTTCATTAGTATTTTATAACTTTGGATTAGGCTTATATGGAGAAGTAGATGTTCAAATGGGGACATTTATAGCTATTGGCATATTTGTCATCCAAGTCATTTTTGCAGAGCTTTGGTTTACTAAGTTTAAACAGGGGCCTTTAGAGCTTGCCGTTAAGAAATTAACTTATAGATAATTATATATAATGCTAAACTATTCTTTTAATAAGCTCAGTAGTACTCACAGAAAATTTGATAAAAATTTCTTATTTGAGATATGAGCATTTTCAGAAAATTTGATGTATGATGAAACTAATCTCGCATTCATTTAATAGATTTTAAGAATGTGAAGATAACAAAGGAAAAAAGAAGGAGCCTTTATTTATGAAGATTTTATCGTTCAAATTAAATGGAGAAGTGAAATTCGGTCCGAAAGTAAAAAAAGAAGAAGCGGTTTGGGATGTTCTAGCGATACAAGAGGAACTTAAAATTCTCCCTTCTTTTCCAACACAGATTATTGATGGAATTGCGTTAGGTTTTGACTTTGTTGAACAAATTCGTAAATTAGTTGAAGCTGCAGACAAATCAGAACAAGTTGCACAATTTAAGCATTCCTTTTCTGATATAGAATGGCTATCACCTATTCCTCGCACACCAAAAAATATTATATGCATTGGTAAAAACTATAATGAGCATGCAAAAGAAATGGGGGCAGAAGCAGCTCCTCAAGATCTTGTAGTGTTTACAAAGTCACCAACTTCAATTGCAGCAGATGAGCAAGTGCTGTCAATCCATGAAGGAAAAACGAATTCACTAGATTACGAGGGTGAATTAGCGATAGTAATCGGAAAAAAAGGAAAAGATATCCCAAAAAATCTTGCCTTTGATTATATTTTTGGCTACACAATCGCAAATGACCTGACTGCCCGTGATTTACAAGAGCGCCACAAACAATTTTTCTTAGGAAAAAGTTTAGATGGGACATGTCCACTAGGGCCATATATCGTTTCAAAAGATGAAATCACGGATCCTCAAAATTTAACAGTTGTGACTAAAGTCAATGGGGAAATTCGACAAAATGGTTCAACAGCGGATATGGTATTCCCTATTGAAGAATTAGTTTCCATTCTTTCAACATATGTAACACTTGAGCCTGGCGATGTGATTTTGACAGGTACGCCTGCTGGGGTTGGCAAAGGCATGAATCCGCCGACTTTCTTGAAATCTGGGGATGAAGTTAAGGTTTCAATTCAAGGAATTGGGACACTTTCGAATCGTTTTGAATAAACATAAACCATGAAATGTCTAGTAAAATGCCTTTTCCAATCTTAAAAATTAGTAAATAATTGTACAATAAAGTAAATAAAGACTTTAACAATTGAACACTCAAACATCCCTATGGTAGGATATTGCTGACAAAGAAAAATAAGGTGGGAATATAATGGACTTATTAACAGGCTCAACACATCTACACATTACCACTTGGGTAGTTGCATTAATACTATTTTTCGTGGCAGCCTTTGCATCAAAATCCAAAGGGATTCACATGGTATTGCGTTTGTTCTATATTTTAGTCATTATTACTGGTGGCGCATTATTTATCGAGGCAATGGATTATGGACAAGGCATGCTATATGGCATTAAATTCATTTTAGGTATTATCGTAATCGGTATGATGGAAATGGTATTAGTACGACAAGCTAAAAACAAATCAACTACAATGTTCTGGGTACTATTTGCAATTTCCTTATTCGCCGTATTATTTATGGGCTTCAAATTACAAATGGGTTTCAATTTCCTAGCTTAATCAAAAAGCAATTAATCGCAAAGTACTTGGTGCTTTGCGATTTTTTATTGAACTTTTTTTCTCTTCACAAGTAAGGTGAAAGACAGTTTTACGTGCGATGCAGTGGAAAATGTCTTTCATAAGGAAGATGAAAGACATTTTAGTGAGTGAACCAGTCGAAAGTGTCTTTCATAAGGAAGATGAAGGACATGATTATGAGTGAACCAGTGGAAAATGTCTTTCATAAGGAAGATGAAGGACATTTCTGTGAGTGAACCGGTGGAAAGTGTCTTTCATAAGGAAGATGAAGGACATTTTTATGAGTGAAGCAATCGAAAGTGTCTTTCAAAAGGAAGATGAAGAACATTATTAGGAGTGAACCAGTCGAAAGTGTCTTTCATAAGGAAGATGAAGGACATTTTAGTGTGTGAACAATTGGAAAGTGTCTTTCATAAGGAAGATGAAGGACATTTAGTGAGTGAACCAGTCAAAAGTGTCTATCATTCGAAAAACTCAGATAAGTTGACTTTGTTCCACCTGAATTCCTCCATACATTTAGGATACAAAACAGCTCACGATTACTAACAACGATAAATTTTATTACACAGGATAGATTAATATTAAAAATAGAAGGGGAAATTAAGTATTATACATATTGTCACGTTTCTGTCGCATTTAGCAATGTAAATAGCTATTTTCCTAGCAAAAGATAGCAGAGTCTCTTTTTTTTTTGGTAAAATGGCGATGGTATGTTTTTAACTTCATTCAATTATAAGTACTTTCTTTTAATGAATAGAGTTACAGCCCGGACCAATACAGGTACAAAGTAGGCCAGGGCACATTTGATAGGAGAGATAATTTTGAAACTTACAAAATGGATTAGCGCCACAGTAGCGTCAGCTTTAGTTGCTGCATCATTTTCTTTAACAACCGTTGTAAATGCACAAGAAACAAGAACGATTGCAGATGAAACAATATATGATTTATTAGTAGACCGTTATTTTAACGCGACTGCAGAAAACGATTACAATGCAGATCCAAAAGACAACACTCAATTTGCCGGTGGGGACTTTAGAGGGTTAATTGATAAATTCTCACTAATAACAGATTTAGGATATAGTATTGTCTCAATAGGATCTATTTTCAAAACCGAAAAATATGACGGATCCATGGTAACAAGTTACGATGAAATTGAACCGCATTTTGGTACAGCTAAAGAACTGGAAGCCGTTATTGATACGTATAGTCAAAGTAACGTCAAAGTAATGATCGACTTCCCATTGACCAATGTAAGTGAAAATCATGAATGGGCACAAGATCCAGCAAAAGCGGAGTGGCTGGCAAGTAGTTCAGAAGGCAAAGTACAGTGGGATTTGCAAAATGAGGAAGTACAGCAAGCTTTACTTGATGCTGTAGTAGAATTTGCTTCCGCTTATAAATTTGGCGGCGTTCGATTAACAAACCTAGATAATGCTGATACTGAATTTTTAAATGAAATAATAGCTGCCATTAAAGCTGTTAACGAGAATCTTTATGTCATTACAAACGAAGAAAGCGATGCCAATTTTGATGCGAACTATTCTTCGGAAACTACTGAAGCTTTCCGAAATGTCTACAAGAATGTAGACCAAGATTCATCCAATCTTTTAACTAATATCGAAGCTTACGCAAAAGGGGAGCAAACCCCTACTCAACTTATGCTAGATAATCTATTAACAGACCGTTTTACATTAACGAATGAAGCCTATCCTCCAACTAGAACAAGACTTGGGATTGTTGCGACACTACTTTTGCCAGGCGTTCCAGTAACTCAATACGGTACAGAACTGGTTATGAATGGTGAAGCAGGACCGGAAGCGCATCAGCTTTACAATTTCAAAACAGACGAAGAAATGACTGACTTTATTGGAGATGTTCAAACATTACGCTCGCAATCTGAAACTTTAAGAAACGGTGAATTTAAGTTGCTTAAAAATGAAGATGGCTATTTAGCATTTGAACGTTTCTCAGAAGAGGAAAGATGGATTGTTGTAATCAATAATACTGGTAAAACAACAAGAATTGATATATCAGAAGAAGAAATTGGTACTGGCAAAGAGCTTCTCGCATTATTGGACAGCGATACGATCCGAGTAAATAAGGATGGAAATTATCCAATTATCCTTGACCGGGAAATTGTTGAGATTTTCCAAGTGAAGGATGAAAAAGGAATTAATAAAGGCTATTTAGCAGCATTAGCTGTTGTCTATATATTATTTATTAGTTTTGTTATAGCCATCATTAAACGGGGTAAAAGATTAAGAACTGAACAATAATAGAGTATGAAAGGCAAAATTACTTCAGTAATTTTGCCTTTTTTCATTTCAAAAAATTAATATATTGATAAAATTTTATGTGAATTTTAGGGAGATAATGTGCTTTTCCTAGCAGGTTTGAATCAATTTTTAGTTATTTCTGAAAAATAAAACTAAAATTTATTGACTTCAATTGTTACAGGAATATATAATTTATTGCAAGAATACAAAAAAATTGATAATTTAAGAAATTCTTAATAATTTGAAGATATTGCATACTATAAAAATTTGTAAAATTCAAATTAATAGTATTCACCATGATTACTAGAAAGGAGAGTTAATTTGAAAGATAATGAACTTTTAAAGATTAATAACTTACATACTGGATTTCGGATTAAGGATACATTTTATGATGCCGTAGATGGCGTCTCATTAACAGTAAAGAAAAATGAAATACTTGCAATCGTAGGTGAATCAGGATGTGGTAAAAGTACACTTGCAACATCCATTATGGGTCTATATGACCAGAATAAAACTCGCGTACAAGGCGAAATCATGTTTGATAATAAAAACTTGGCAGCTCTTTCAGAAGAGGAAATGAATGATATTCGTGGTTTTCAAATTAGTATGATCTTCCAAGATCCGCTTTCGGCATTAAATCCCCTAATGCGTATCGGAGAGCAAATTGAAGAGGGTCTAGTCTATCATACGACCTTAAACAAGACTGAACGAGATAGCAGAGTTCTAGAATTATTGCAGCAAGTAGGGATTCGCAATCCAGAACGTGTTGCAAGACAGTTCCCCCATCAGTTATCTGGTGGAATGAGACAAAGGGTCATCATTGCAATCGCAATTGCTTGTAAGCCTCAAATCATTATTGCGGATGAGCCTACTACAGCACTGGACGTTACGATTCAAGCACAAATTCTGGACTTATTGATTGAATTACAAGCAGAAACAGAAGCGGGAATTATATTAATTACGCATGATTTGGGTGTTGTTGCTGAAGTTGCAGACCGTGTGGCGGTTATGTATGCAGGTGAAATCATTGAAGAAGCAGCTGTAGAGGAATTGTTTGCAAATCCTAAACACCCGTATACTCGTTCTTTGTTCAACTCAATACCTCAGATGAATTCACAGTCTGATCGATTAAATGTAATAGAAGGAATTGTTCCTTCATTAATGAATCTTCCGCGCTCTGGCTGTCGGTTCTCTTCCCGTATTCCTTGGATATCTGGAGAAGTTCATGAGGAAAATCCAGCACTTCATGAAATTTCACCAGGACATTTTGTTCGTTGCACATGTTGGAAAGAGTTTCATTTTAAAACGGATAAAGGGGGCGGGACACATGAGCTTTATGCAAATAAATGATTTAAAAGTTCACTATCCTGTTCGCGGCGGTTTCTTCAATACTGTTATTGATCAAGTACTTGCAGTTGATGGTATTACGATGGAGTTTGAAAGAGGAAAAGCATATGGATTAGTTGGCGAATCAGGCTGTGGTAAATCCACAACCGGAAAAGCATTGATTGGTCTGGAAAAGATTACGAACGGAAATATCATTTACGAAGGTGAAAACGTAACGAATAAAAGAAGAAATCGAAAATCTTCATTTAACCGTGATGTTCAAATGATTTTCCAAGATGCACATTCAAGCTTAAATCCTCGTAAACGTGTAAAGGACATTATTGCAGAACCAATTCGCAATTTCTTAAACCTTACGCCAAAAGAGGAAGAGCGAAAAATTAGTGAATTATTGGAAATCGTTGGGATGCCGGAAGATGCAAAGCTTAAATATCCACATGAATTTTCTGGAGGTCAAAAGCAACGACTTGGGATTGCTCGTGCGATCGCAACAAATCCAAAACTAATCATTGCAGACGAACCAGTTTCAGCACTTGACCTATCTGTACAAGCACAAGTATTGAACTTCATGAAGGATATCCAAAATGAATTTGGCTTGAGCTATTTATTTATATCCCACGATTTAGGTGTTGTTAAACATATGTGCGATCATATTTCCATAATGTATAAAGGTAGATTTGTAGAAACGGGTACAAAAGATGATATTTATGCAAACCCTCAGCATATATACACAAAACGTCTACTTTCCGCAATACCGGAAGTATCTCCGGCGGGAAGAGAAAATCGAAAACGTGAAAGAATCCGTGTAGAACAAAATTATCAAGCAGAGCATAAAAACTATTTTGATGAAAATGAACGTGTATTTGATTTAATGCAAGTCTCAAACACTCATTATGTTGCAGCTACTTCACAAGTGAAGGGGGTCTTGTAGAGATGTGGAAAACGATTGTAAGAAGATTTCTAATCATGATTCCTCAATTGTTCGTATTGAGTGTGATCATCTTCGTCTTAGCAAAATTTATGCCTGGTGATCCGTTTACAGGATTAATTACACCTCAAACCGATCCTGCTCGTATCGCCGAGTTAACCGAAAAAGCAGGATTAAATGATCCGTGGCATATTCAGTATATGAGATGGATAGGAAATGCCTTCCAAGGGGATTTTGGTCTTAGTTATACGTTTAAACGCGATGTTGCAGATTTAATTGGGGAACGTGCACTAAATACGTTTTGGTTATCGTTATTGAGTGTGTTTTTACTCTATTTAATCGCTATCCCTTTAGGTATTTTAGCAGGAAGATATCAGAACTCTCGTCTAGATAAAACAATTGTAATGTATAGTTTCGTTACATATGCAATTCCTACATTTGTTTTAGGATTAATCTTCCTATTCTTGTTTGGTTACAAATTGGAATGGTTCCCTACAAGCGGGAGTGTAGATGTTAAGTATGATCCGGGTACGGTTAGTTATTTCTGGAATAAATTCTATCATATTTTACTGCCATCCATTACTTATGCAATCTTGGGAACTACAGGGATTATTCAATATTTGCGTTCTGAAATTATCGATGCAAAAGCAATGGATTATGTGCGAACTGCACGAAGTAAAGGGATTCCTATGAGAAAAGTATATTCAAAACATATTTTCCGTAATTCTTTACTTCCGATTGCCGCGTTTTTAGGATTTACGATAACAGGATTATTGGGTGGCTCGATTTTTATTGAAACGATTTTTGGTTACCCTGGTATGGGACAGTTATTTGTAAGTTCAATTTCTTCACGTGATTATAGTGTGATTACAGCACTAGTTATGTTATTTGGATTCTTAGCTCTTTTAGGTAGTCTATTATCCGACATTATTATGAGTATTGTTGACCCTCGCATTAGGATTGAATAGACAAAACTAAAAAAAGTTAAGGAGGATCCAAAATGGCAAAGAAAAATAAAAATACTGGAAACAACAACTATTTAAACTCTCCTCCTACTGGAATGCAGGTAGTTTTTCGAGAGTTTATGAAAGATAAATTAGCGATGTTCTCACTAATCATGTTAGTGATCGTGATTCTAGGTATCTTTTTATGGGCATGGCTAGGGATAGATCAACAACAGTTACTGCGTGTTAGCTTAAGAGATAAGTTTGGAGAACCGGGTGAGAAATTTTTACTGGGTGCTGACGAAGGCGGTAAGGATATCATTGGGCAATTAATTGTCGGTGCAAGAAACTCAATGACAATTGCAATTGCTATTACCCTGATTACAGGTATATTTGGTGTTGCAGTAGGTTTGATTTGCGGTTACTTTGGCGGATGGATCGATAATCTATTTATGCGGATTATTGACTTCTTCATTACCATCCCACAATTAATGTTAATTATTGTGTTTATCACAGTCGTTCCAAAATATTCAGTATGGGCATTTATTTTAATTATGAGTCTCTTTTTGTGGACAGGAACAGCGCGTCTTGTTCGTTCCAAGGCCCTATCAGAAAGTAGACGAGATTATGTACAGGCTTCTAAAACACTCGGTACAAATGATTTTGTCATTATCGTCCGAGAAATACTGCCGAATTTAAGTTCAATCATCATTGTTGAAATGACGTTAAACTTTGCAGGAAATGTTGGGATAGAAACAGGTCTATCTTACTTGGGATTCGGATTGCCGCTCTCAACCCCTTCATTAGGAACTTTGGTGGCGAGTGCGAATAATCCGCTTGTATTGCAACAGTACTGGTGGGTATGGCTGCCTGCAGCATTATTCATCTTGTTGATGATGTTAGGCATCAACTATGTGGGGCAAGCATTAAGAAGAGCAGCGGACTCACGTCAACGGTTAGGGTAAGGGAACAAGTTTCGGTTTATAATATCTGAAAATTCCATGTTTTTAAATTATTGATGCGAAACAGGGGTACCACCATATTTACAATATGAAAGTAAATATGTTTTATTATAAATAAATCTTATCGGTACAAATAAGAAAAAGGGAGGAAAAGAAATGAAGAAAACTAAGTGGTCATTACTAGCATTGCTATTATCCGTATTACTAGTTCTTGCAGCATGTAGTGGTGGAGATGAAGAACCAACAACTGAAGAACCAGAAGAAACATCGACAGAAGAGACAACTGATGGGGAAACACCAGCTGAGAATTCAGGTGATCTATTTGAAGTTGCAGTAACAAACGAAGGCGAAGCAATCGAGGGTGGAACACTTCAAGTTGCAATGGTAAAAGATGAGCCTTTCCAAGGAATCTTCAACTGGGAGCTTTATGAAGATGCTTATGATGCAGACTTAATGGAGTGGATGTCAAACTCTCTATTTGATGTTGATGCAAACTTTATGATTACTGATGAAGGGATCGCATCTCTAGAGGTTGACCAAGAAAACAATAAAGCAACTGTTAAAATTCGCGAAGGTGTAAAATGGTCTGACGGTGAACCGTTAACAATCGAAGACGTCATTTTACCTTACCATATTATTGGCCACAAAGATTACACTGGTGTACGTTATGATACTCAATTCCAAAACATCATTGGAGCTGAAGAGTACCATGCAGGTACTGCAGAAACAATTTCAGGTCTTAAACAAATTGATGATTTAACATTGGAAATTAGCTTTAAACAATTATCGCCATCTATTTTCTACGGTGGTGATGGACTATGGACTTACGCTGCTCCAGCTCATCAAATCGCTGATATTCCAGTAGGTGAATTAGTCGAGTCTGATGCAGTTCGTAAAAACCCTGTAACATTAGGGGCATTCAAGATTGATAAAATTGTACCAGGTGAATCCGTATCTTTCGTGAAAAACGAAAATTATTGGGAAGGTGCACCAAAACTTGACGGAGTTATAGTTAAAGTGGTTCCAACAAGCTCAATCTCAGTAGCAATTGAATCAGGCGATTATGATTTAATCCAATACTTCAATGCAACAAAAATGGCAGAAATTAAAGACCTTGAAAACATTTCAATTTTAGGTCGTCCAGAGCTTTACTATTCTTACCTTGGTTTCAAAGTAGGTAAATTCGATACAGTAGAAGGTAAAGTAGTTACCGATCTGGAAGGCTCAAAAATGGGTAACCTACAATTGCGCCAAGCAATGGGGTATGCTTTAGATATCGAACAAGTATCTGAAGTATTCTATGAAAACTTGCGTGAACGTGCAAATTCTTTAATTCCACCAGTATTTGAAGCATTCTATGATGCTGAATTAACTGGATACACTTATGATCCAGAAAAAGCAATCGCTTTATTGGATGAAGCAGGTTATGAAGATGTTGATGGCGACGGATTCCGTGAAGATCCAAACGGTCAACCGTTGGAAATTAAATTAGCTTCTATGGCAAGTGATGCAACGCAAGAAGAGATTATCTCATTCTACCTGCAAAACTGGGCTGATGTTGGCTTAAATGTTACATTATCTACTGGTCGTTTAATCGAATTCAACGCATTCTATGAAATGGTAGAAGCAGATGACCCAGAAATCGATATCTTCATGGGTGCTTGGGGAACTGGTACAAACCCATCTCCATCAGGGTTATATGGTGAAGTGGATGCATTTAACTTCAGCCGTTATACTTCAGAAGAATTACAATCTGCTATAACAGCAATCGACTCTCCTGAAGCATTTGACACTGAGTTCCGTGCTGAGCAGTTCAAAATCTTCCAACAACATATCGAAGAAGTTGCAACAACTATTCCGATGCAATTCCGTTATGAAATCTTTCCAGTTAACAAACGTGTGAAAAACTTCAGTGTTGACTATGCAGATGAAACTGAATTACATGAAATCGAATTAGTTGCTGAAGAACCAGTGGCTAACTAATTGCAACAATAGGGTGAATCCGGAGTATAAACTCTCTGGATTCATCTTTTTTATCGTGTGAAATAAGTATTTCCATTAAAAAACGAGCTGTTCCGTTTAGAAACAACTCGAAAAAATTAATAATCTTTATCTGTAAAGAAAATAGCAATTGTGCCTGGACCTGCATGCGCCCCGATACTTGAACCAACCGTTGTGATTTCAAAGGATTTGGGATGTAATTTCTCTTCGATTAAATTTTGTACCTCTTTGGCAAATTCTAAATCATCTCCATGGCTAATTCCGACTTTCTTGTTGGAGAAATCGCCGCCACGTTCTGACATAAGGTCGATTATACGATTAATCGCCTTTTTACGGCCTCGAATTTTTTCAAGTGGAATCAATTTTCCGTCCTCTACATGTAGAATCGGTTTGATGCTCAGCAGCCCGCCGATGAAAGCACTCGATTTTGAAAGCCTACCTCCTGCTGCTAAGTAGCTTAAGTTTTCAACTGTAAAGAGGTGAATCATATGCTCAGCCATATGAGTGATTTTTTGAGCTGTTTCGTCACATGACAGCCCCTGTTCCCGTAGTTGAACGGCTTCTTGTACAAGGATGCCGAGTCCAAATGAAACACACTTGGTATCAATAATTTTTAGTTTGAAATTTGGGTAATTTTCGCGTACTTGAGATGCAATCATCATGGCAGTGCTATATGTACCCGATAAATTCGAAGATAAGGCAATATAAATACCTTCTTCATTATTTTTTGCAAGAGCTTCGAACTTATTCAAGAAAAGCTCTGGCGACACTTGTGAAGTTTTAGGAACTACACCTTCTCGCATTGCATCATAAACAACTTTCGGGTCAATATCCAAAATATCGTTGTACACCTGATTGTTTAAATCCACTCGCAGCGTTAAAAGCTCTACATTATTCTCAGTGTAAAATTCTTTAGGCAAGTCACAACCGCTATCTGCAAAAATTTTCATATCCATACCCCCTTTGAACATTTATTTTTTTAAATTCTTCATTAATTTTGTTCGAGAAAAAAGAAAAACTTTTTCTATATTTACAATTTTAGTCTTTCGATCAGGAACTTGGCAATGCCATCTTCGTTATTGCTTAAAGTTATTTCGTTCGCAATATTTTTCAGCTCATCAATTCCATTTGACATTGCTACGCCAAGTCCTGCATATTCAAGCATTTCTAAATCGTTATCCTCGTCTCCAAAAGCAATGATTCGATCGCGCGGGATATTCAGATCTTTTGCAATATGAGAAATTCCAACAGCTTTATTTAATCCTTTTTTTACGATTTCAACGATATGGAATGGAGCGCCCCAACGTCGATGTTCGATTAGTTCGGCGTGCACGCTTTCTAAATGGTCACGTATTATTGGTACATTTGCTTCTTCTGCATGGATTAGTAAACTTGTTGGATCTTCATTTAAACTGCCTCTTAGGTTTCCAATTGTCACGCGAGGGTCGCCCATATTGAAAATATCCATCATGCGATTATCCTCATTATGGATAAATACATCGTCCAGCACTTCAGCAATTAAATTCTCATATTGATATTTATCTACTGAGTCCACAACATCATGAACGACACTGAGATCAATTGGAGAATGGATCATCTTCCATGCATTATTCGTAGGATGGTGAACAAGGGCACCGTTAAAGTTAACAATTGGGGTAGTTAACATCAGTTCATTATAATACAGCTGGCTGGCACGGAATGGTCGGCCAGTAGCAATCATGACTTGATGTCCTGCTTCTCTTGCTTTGAATAAAGTCATTTTTGTTTTGTCGGATATTTTTTTCTCATCCGTTAATAAAGTGCCATCTAAATCTAATACAATTAAATGTTGTTTCATGAAGGAAATCTCCTTTCTGTCTGTTTAAATTTTATCCTTTTGGATATATTTAGTCAAAATTTGAAAATCTGATTTCTATATTTAGCAAAAGTTTTTCACCAATGATATGATTGTTATCGATAGTTTTTTCTATCATGGACAAAAATATTTGCCTTAGAAAAACTATTCAGGAAATAAAATAGATGTTACGAACCAATTTAGGGGTGAAAGAAAATGTATGTTCAAGATGATATGTGGAAAGGGATACCTTTATTACATGTTTATGATAATTCAATGAATAAACAAACGCCTGTGGTCATTTTTCTTCATGGCTTTCAAAGTGCAAAAGAGCATAATTTACATTACGCCTATCAATTAGTACAAAATGGTGTACGTGTCATCATGCCAGATGCCCATTTGCATGGAGTACGCAGCGAAAACCTTTCTGGAGTGGACATGAATATGCGCTTTTGGGAGATTGTCGTAAATTCTATTCATGAAGTGAATACAATCTATGAAGAACTAAAAGCACGCGGATATAGTGATTCTAGTATTGGTATAGCTGGCTCATCTATGGGTGGAATTGTTGCAGCAGGCTGTTTAAATTCTTATGATTGGATAAATGCTGCTGCAATATGTATGGGAGCTCCTGGGTATGTAGAGTTAGCTAATTGGCAGCTGAATCAATTTGAAGCATCAGGAATTAAATTACCATTCGATGAAAAGCAAAAAGAGGAAATCCTAAATCATTTAGCAGAATATGATATAACAAAAAATCCGAAACGATTCAACCAACGACCTGTGATTTTTTGGCATGGGCATAAAGATGGGACTGTACCATTCAAAAATACATATCATTTTTATTCACAAATGCGTTCACACTATGAGCAATCACCTGAAAAATTAGTTTTCATTGAATCAAAAACTTCGGGACATAAAGTTCCGCGCAGTGGTGTACTTGCTGTCACATCGTTTCTTTCACAACATTTGGCATAAGGATATTCATTTGCTATGATAAGATTATCACTATAGAGAGAGGGGAAATGAAGAAAATGGCAATTAGCGAAGATATGAAAGAAAGCATGTTAGGTGCTTTAGAAAATGTAATTGATCCTGAGCTGGGCATTGATATCGTCAACTTAGGTTTAGTATATGATGTAGATTTAGATGAAGAGGGTTTAGCTACTGTAACAATGACACTAACATCTATGGGGTGCCCGCTTGGTCCAGTTATCGTAGATCAAGTAAACACTGCATTAGGTGAGCTGCCAGAAGTGAAAAAAGTAGATGTCAACATCGTTTGGCAGCCAACATGGTCGAAAGACATGATGTCACGTTATGCAAAAATGGCATTAGGAATTCGATAAAACATAATAAACGAGCAACATTGAATAATTTGCTCTTTAAACTGTAGACAAACTAAATCCGGTTTGCCTGCAGTTTTTTTAATATCAATCAAAATACATACTAAAAATTGGCTGCATGAAATTAATATGATTACCTTGCACAAATAAGGGAAGTAAAAAAATAGGTTTGTTTGTTTGAAAATCACTTGTAAACTGGAGGTTTTTAATATGAAAGCTGTTACTTTCCAAGGTGCTAAAGATATGCAGGTAAAAGAGGTAGCCGATCCCAAGATTGAAAAAAGTGACGATATAATTATCCGAGTGACGTCCACAGCCATTTGCGGATCAGACCTACACATCTACCAAGGAGCCCTTCCGGCATCAAAAGACTATGTTGTTGGTCATGAACCAATGGGGATTGTTGAAGAAGTCGGTCCCAATGTAGAGAAAGTAAAAAAAGGAGACCGCGTAGTACTGCCATTTAATATCTCTTGTGGTCACTGTCATTATTGCGAGAATGATATGGAAAGTCAATGTGACAACTCAAATCCGAATCCACATGTCGATACAGGCGGATATTTCGGATTTACAGAACGCTACGGAGGTTATCAAGGTGGACAAGCCGAATTGCTTCGCGTACCCTTCGGTAACTTTGTGCCATTTGTTATTCCTAAATCCGTAGAACTTGAAGATGAGTCCTTGCTCTTTATGTCGGACGTACTCCCAACTGCCTACTGGAGTGTAGAAAGTGGGGGCGTAAAAAAAGGAGATACAGTAGTTGTCTTGGGCTGTGGTCCAATCGGTTTAATGACCCAGAAATTTGCCTGGATGAAAGGTGCAAAACGTGTGATTGCAGTTGATAATGTACCATATCGCTTAAATCATGCGAAGAAAATGAATAATGTTGAAATTATCAACTTCGATGATCACGAGGATACAGGGGACTATATTGCCGAGATAACAAAAGGCGGGGCAGATGTGGTAATTGATTGCGTAGGGATGGATGGTAAAAAGAATCCCCTGGAAGTGGTTGAACAAAAATTAAAACTGTCAGGCGGTACAACAAGTGCGATTCGTATTGGAATGAAGGCAATTAAAAAGTTTGGTACATTACAAATTACTGGTGTGTATGGTTCTATGTACAATCACTTCCCATTAGGCAATTTGTTTGAACGAAATATTATTCTAAAGATGGGTCAAGCTCCCGTTATCCATTACATGCCAATGCTGTTTGACATGATTAAAGAGGGAAAGATCGACCCTACTGAAATCATCACTCATAAAGTTCCATTAGATCTAGCAAGTGAAGCATACAAGACATTTAATGACCACGAAGACGAGTGTATTAAAGTCGTGTTGAAACCTTAAAACTTTTCTGGTCTTTCAAAAAATTTAAGAGGCTGGGACATAACCCGAAAACACCATTTTCCTAAAGTAGGAAAATGGTGTTTTCTTGATATAGCTAAAATTGATTTCCGTTGCGGTGATTGTCATCCCCATTAAGCGATTTTCCATAAGTATTTGATAAACGAATTAGAGTATTTTGCCATGGATCACTAAATCACGAATTAAGCTTTGATTCTTTAAATTTTTATTTTGAATCCATTTTAAGTACTCAATCATTAAGGCAGGTTGGTCAGTTAAAACCAGTTCTAGAGAATGTTTGTTAAGTATTATGATTTCTGAGTTGAATAGCCTTTGCTGTATTTGAATGGAAGGTAGTTGGGCCGAACAAAGAACTTTCACCAATGATATTATTTTTTCCGCATACACGAAAGGTAAGTTCTTTACCATTTTCAGTTTCCTTACTTATTTGAATGGAACCATTTTTAATAAAGAATAAATCTCCCGCACTTTCGCCCTCATGGAAAATAAAATTCCCTTTTTCCACTTTGAGATGTATACCATGCTCTTCAAATAGTTGATAAATCCCCATTGATAATGGTTCAGTTAAGTCCATCCGTTCACATCCTTTATATAAAATCCTGCCTAGGCATCAACATCAATCGCTAAAAAGTATTTTCAATATATAATATCACATGAAACGAAGGACAATTGTAAACTCTTAGTGCCGATTTTTGCATTTCTAAAGTAGACAGATTATAATTAAAATAGTCAAAAAAGGTCAAACATATTAGGGAATGGCTCGTTCTATAAAATTGGGCGAGCCTGAATCTGTGATGATAGATGTTAGAGATAAAAAATTTGAAAGGGTGTTTAAGGATGCAATTTCAACAGCAAGACAATCGTAGTCCATTAGAACAATTTGGTCGCAATTTAATTGAAGAAGTTAAAAATGGGAAGATGGATCCTGTCATTGGTCGTGATGAAGAAATTCGTAATGTCATTCGAATCCTATCAAGGAAAACTAAAAACAATCCCATTCTTATAGGTGAACCAGGTGTTGGTAAAACGGCTATTGTTGAAGGACTGGCACAGCGAATTGTACGAAAAGATGTTCCGGAAGGGTTAAAAAATTGTATTTTATATGAACTGGATATGAGTGCTTTAATTGCTGGGGCAAGCTACCGGGGGCAATTTGAAGAACGTCTAAAAGGAGTTCTTAAAGAAGTTAAAGATTCGGAAGGCCAAATCATTTTATTTATCGACGAAATCCATACAATTGTTGGCGCGGGTAAAACAGAAGGGGCTATGGATGCAGGAAATATGCTTAAACCAATGTTGGCGCGTGGGGAGCTCCACTGTATTGGAGCGACTACTCTAGATGAATATCGTATGTATATTGAAAAAGATCCCGCCCTTGAACGTAGATTCCAGCAGGTCATTGTAAGAGAGCCATCTATTGAAGACACGGTCTCTATTTTGCGTGGCTTGAAGGAGCGCTTTGAATTACACCACGGTGTTCGAATCCATGACCGCGCTATTATTGCGGCAGCCGAGCTTTCTAATCGTTATATAACGGAACGATTCTTACCTGATAAGGCAATTGATTTAATCGATGAGGCTTGTGCCATGATTCGAACAGAAATTGATTCGATGCCACATGAGTTGGATCTTGTAACTCGCCGTGTCATGCAGCTTGAAATTGAGGAACAAGCATTAACAAAAGAAAAGGATGAAGCGAGTAAAAAACGTCTAGAAGCATTGCGTTTGGAATTGGCTTCATTAAAAGAGTCCACTGACAAGATTCGAAAACAATGGGAAGAAGAAAAGCAGGGCCTGCAAATTATTCAAAAAAAACGCGAGCAATTAGATAGCTATCGCCGAGATTTAGAAGATGCGGAAAGTAAATATGACTTAAATAAAGCAGCCGAGCTTCGTCACGGTAAAATCCCGACTTTAGAAAAGGAACTATCAACATTGGAAGAAGAGTTGACAGTCGGTTCTGATTCAAGAATACTACGAGAGGAAGTAACTGGTGATGAAATTGCGTCCATTATTTCAAGATGGACAGGCATTCCAGTTACAAAGCTTGTTGAGGGCGAAAGAGAAAAATTATTACGTTTAAAAGATACTTTACATGAACGTGTTGTTGGCCAAGATATGGCAGTAAAACTGGTCACTGAATCGGTGTGGCGTGCTCGGTCAGGAATAAAAGATCCTAATAGACCAATCGGTTCGTTTATTTTCCTGGGTCCTACTGGAGTAGGGAAGACGGAACTTGCTAAAGCATTAGCCTCACAGTTATTTGATTCAGAGGATCATTTTATTCGCATTGATATGAGTGAATATATGGAAAAGCATAGTGTATCTCGTCTTGTCGGAGCGCCTCCGGGTTATATTGGTTATGAAGAAGGCGGACAGTTAACAGAAGCAGTGCGACGAAATCCATACTCAGTAGTGTTGCTAGACGAAATCGAAAAAGCACATCCGGATGTCGCAAATATTTTACTTCAAATTTTAGATGACGGTCGAATAACGGACAGTCAAGGAAGGTTAGTGAACTTTACAAATACAGTTGTGATTATGACATCTAATATTGGTTCACATTATTTGCTTGAAACCAACACAAAACAGCAACAATCCATAGAAGATTTAGTGATGGCTGAATTGCGTACCCATTTCAAACCAGAGCTGCTAAATCGTGTTGATGACATTATTATGTTCCATGCATTAAGTAAAGAACACTTCCATGCAATTGCCTGGAAATATGTTGGTCATTTACAGGAACGTGTAGCACAGCAAGAGATTGAGCTAATAGTTAGTAAAGAGGCAGTAGATTGGATTGTTGAACACGGCATCGATCCGCAATTTGGAGCAAGACCATTAAAACGCTTTATTCAACGCAATGTAGAAACTGCTGTAGCAAAAGAGTTATTAAAAGGAGAAGTTCTCCCGGGAGAAAGTTTACATGTTACATTGGAGAATAACCAATTACTCGTGAAGAAATAGAAAACGTGTGAATAATAAAAAACTTGGGTAGCTCAATAATAATAAGAGCTGCCCAATTATATTTTAAGTTGGAAAAAATAAAAGCACTTCGATTAGAAGTGCTAAAATTCAATATTAGTGATGATCTGCTTCCGGTGTTGGTTCGTTTGGAATAATTGCACTAATGATAAATATTAAAATTGTAACAATAACGCCAAGAATTAAACTAGTTGAAACAACAAATGGTACAGCTAAAATTGAACTTACAACATAATTTAGCATTAACATTAACAGTACAGACCAAACTAAAGTCATTACATATTGCATTCATTTCACCTCTATAAAACAATTTTAAATAGTATTCCAATTTTCATCTTATTTATCATAACATATACATTCCTAAAAAAGAACTACAAACTTAAGAACAAATCGTGAATAAAAGGTTGAGGTTATTTTTTTTATGAGCTATAATTATGACCAAGTACTAAATGTTAGTAGTAAAACGGGGGGATTTAAAAATGAATGCAGGGATTATTGGATTAGGGAAATATGTTCCAGAGAAGGTCCTAACAAATTTTGATTTAGAAAAAACAATAGATACAAATGATGAATGGATTCGTACAAGAACTGGTATAGAAGAAAGAAGAATCGCTGGGGACGAAGAGAATACTTCTGATTTAGCTATCGCCGCTGCGAAAAAAGCGTTGGAAAATGCGAATATAACAGCAGATCAGGTTGGATTGATATTAGTTGCTACGGTAACGCCAGACCGTGCTTTTCCAAGTGTAGCATGTCAAATACAGGAAAATCTAGGTGCTGTTAATGCAGCAGCAATGGATGTTTCGGCAGCATGTTCAGGATTTATTTATGCACTTGCTACTGCAAAACAATTTATTGAAAGCAAGAGTTATCAATATGTCTTAGTAGTAGGTGTTGAAAAGTTATCGAAAGTGACAGACTGGAATGATCGAAACACTGCAGTATTATTCGGCGATGGTGCGTGTGCTGCGGTTGTAGGTGAAGTGAGTGAAGGTAGAGGAATCTTGTCATTTGAATTAGGTGCAGATGGAACAGGCGGTAAACACTTATTCTTAAATGATGAGCAGACAATTTCGATGAACGGACGAGAAGTGTTCAAATTTGCTGTTAGACAAATGGGTGAATCGGCAGTTTCAGTTTTGGATAAGGCTGGATTAACAAAAGAGGATGTCGATCTACTCATTCCTCATCAAGCAAATATTCGTATAATGGAAGCATCCCGTGAAAGACTTGAACTACCGGATGAAAAACTATCTAAACATATCCACAAATACGGAAATACATCATCAGCTTCTATCGGACTTGCTTTGGCAGATGAATTAGAAGATGGTAGAATCAAAGATGATGATATTCTTGTTTTAGTCGGTTTTGGTGGCGGCCTAACTTGGGGTGGAGCAGTCATTAAATGGGGTAAATAATATCTTTTAAAACCGTACATGTATACTAAAACCTAAGGGGGATTTGAAGAACTATGAAAAAAAGAGTAGTAATTACAGGAATTGGTGCTGTTACACCTCTAGGAAATACGATAGAAGAAACATGGGAAAACCTAATCGAAGGGAAATCCGGTGTTGGACCTTTAACTCGACTAGATGCTGAAAAATTCCCTGTAAAAATAGCGGCAGAAGTGAAAGATTTTGACATTGAACAATATATCGAGAAAAAAGAAGCTAGAAAAATGGACCGTTTCACTCACTATGCTTTAGCAGCTTCTATTATGGCCATGAAAGATTCGGGTTTAACAATTACAGAAGATATCGCTCCACGCGTAGGTGTTTGGATTGGCTCTGGTATTGGCGGGATGGAAACTTATGAGAACCAATATATCACATTCCAAGAACGTGGTGTACGCCGAGTTAGCCCATTCTTTGTCCCAATGATGATTCCAAATATGGCATCGGGTCAAGTTTCGATTCACTTTGGAGCTAAGGGTATTAATTCTTGTTCCGTGACTGCATGTGCATCAGGAACGAACTCAATTGGAGATGCATTTAAAGTAATTCAGCGTGGGGATGCAGATGCAATGATTACAGGTGGTGCCGAGGCACCAATCGTGAATATGGCCGTTGCTGGATTCTGTTCAAGTACAGCACTTTCCCTAAATCCGGATGCTGATATTGCATCGCGTCCATTTGATGCGAACCGAGATGGATTTGTCATTGGTGAAGGCGCGGGTATATTAGTGTTAGAAGAGTACGAATTTGCCAAAGCACGCGGCGCTAAAATCTATGCTGAAGTTGTTGGCTATGGTTCAACAGGAGATGCCCATCATATTACAGCTCCTGCTCCAGAAGGGGAAGGTGCAGCTAGAGCAATTCGTCAAGCATTAGAGGATGGTGGCGTAGATCCTACACAAGTGGGTTATATCAATGCACATGGAACTAGTACACCATATAATGATCTATTTGAAACAAAAGCTGTAAAATCAGTATTTGGCGACCATGCTTATAATCTAGGGATGAGCTCAACAAAATCAATGACTGGCCATTTACTTGGAGCAGCTGGTGGGGTAGAAGCGATCTTTACGGCATTAGCCTTAAAAGAAGGCATATTACCTCCAACTATTAATTTAACAACTCCAGATCCAGAATGTGATTTAGATTATATTCCAAATACTGCGCGTAACCAGTTTGTAGAATATGGCATGAGTAACTCACTTGGCTTTGGTGGACATAATGCAAGTTTAGTCTTAAAAAAGGTCGATTAATTGGATAAAATAGATTTTTAAATGGAAATATCGGAAGTTCGGCGAGCACCTTCGCTTTTCTTGTCTAGCTGCAGGTGCTAGCTCCTCGCGCAACTAGAATCCGTCAGCAAGGATTAGAAAACTTGGCTGATTGCAAAGGATTTTGCAATCAGCTTTTTTGCACTTATGCAGATTAGAAAAGGATTAGCCATTCTATATCTGCCAAAAAGCGTCCTTTTGTCGATTCTTCCAATTGTTGGGGCTCACAGGATGTGAGTCATGTCGACGAAGCAACAGGACGTTGCGCTTTCGTCGACGCGGAGCTGGGCGAGCACCTTCCGCTTTTCTAATAATTGTCGATAAGTTAAATGCCTTTAGCGAAAAGCTAAAGGCATTTTTGTGTTGGTAAATGAATATTTAGTTAGTAAAGGGGATGGTGGACATGTTTCGATTTATGTTGTTTTTATTTAGTTATGGCATCTGTGTCATGTCTGTAGGTAATTTACTGCTTTATTTAAATTATCGTACGCTTGGTTATTCATGGTCAGCTGTTTGGGCCTTTATCATTGGCACCCATGAGCTGTATTTAGCTATTGTGTCAATCGTTGTGCTGTTTATCTTGATTTTCGACCTAATCCCATCGCGTTTTCCATTCTTGTAATCGTTTTGGAAGCAATGGCATTCGCCTTTTCTGCACCAACATCCAGGATTTTATCTAATTCGCTTGATTCAATTAACTCGTTAAAGCGTTGTTGAATCGGTTCTAAATGCTCGATAAGACTTGTTGCAACGCCTTCTTTAAAGGCACCATAACCTAAGCCATCATATTTTTGTACAAGAGTTGGGATGTCAATGCCCGTAACCGCAGATTCGATTGTTAATAGGTTCGAAACACCAGGTTTGTTAACTTCATCAAATACTACATAACCATCTGAATCCGTTACAGCGGATTTAATTTTCTTCTCAATTTGTTTTGGTGTATCCAGGAATCGAATAGTTGCTTTTGTATTTGGATCAGATTTACTCATTTTCTTAGTAGGCTCTTGTAAAGATTTAATACGAGCGCCAGCTTTTGGTAATTGGATTTCCGGAATAACAAATACGTCACCAAAACGTTTGTTAAAGCGCTCTGCGAGATCTCGAGTTAACTCGATATGTTGTTTTTGGTCATCCCCAACTGGCACGATATTTGTGTTATATAGAAGAATATCCCCTGCCATTAATGGTGGATAAGTTAATAGACCGGCAGCTACCGATTCTTTTCCATCTGATTTATCCTTATATTGCGTCATGCGCTCTAGTTCACCGATAGTAGCTACACATTGTAGCATCCAGCCAGCTTGTGCATGGGCAGGAACTTCTGATTGAATAAATAAAGTCGCTTTTTCTGGATCAATTCCTGTAGCTAGATAAGTAGCTGCTAGTGTACGGATATTTGAGCGCAATTCCTTTGGATCCTGGGGAACTGTAATCGCATGCTGATCAACGATACAATAAATAGCATTTCCTTCATCTTGAAGTGAGGGAAATTGCATAAAAGCTCCGATATAGTTGCCTAAAGTGATAACGCCTGTTGGTTGAACACCTGAAAAAATGGTTTTCATTATAAATCCTCCTAAGTTAATATAAAATAAAAAAACATCATACGTCCTTACGTTTTCACGTAAAGGGACGAATGATGTTAAAATCCGCGGTACCACCCAGTTTGTCAAAAAATGACCACTTAGACTTCGTAACGTGAAGTAAACGTGCTTTACTACTCATTTCATAAAGCCACTCAAAAGTCCATTCCAAATGCTCCGTCTTCTGTTTGCACCAACCACAGATTCTCTTTGCACGGGAGGCAAATGTACTACTCTTTATCATTGTTTTTTCAATTCATTTAACTTTGATTCTAAAACACACCTGTAGTGCACATCAAAAAGTCATCTTAAATAATTATATAAAAAATCTTATACAAAAACAGTTTCAAAAGCAAATTTATTTTCTTTTTATTTTTGGAATGAAATTGCGCTCGTTTGGGTAATAATTGTATCGTGAAAGATAATTATTTTCTTTTCGTGAAAACCTTGTAAAATGAAGGTTTAATTAACAGAAAGTTATGATTTCTTCTCGATTAATGTCGACTAATTGAGAATTTGATTTATCGCTATTATTATGTTTACTTTAAGCGACTAAAGGGAATATAGCTTGTGTACTATAACAAAGATAGGGATTTTCTGCATGAGCCAGAAGAAAGAAGTATAATTAATATTGTGTTTGCTATCTTTTTTATATGTAAGCTATATCCAAAACCCTAAGATTATTGTATAATTAAGTCATTGTTTTAATTAAACTAATTCTAAATTAATAAAAACTGATATAGATAATTCAAATCCCGCTCTGAAAGGAAGTGTAATAATGATCGTAACATTATTTACGTCACCAAGTTGTACCTCATGCCGAAAAGCAAAAGCATGGTTAGAAGAGCATGAAATTGCTTATAGGGAACGTAATATTTTTTCTGAACCGTTAACAATCAGTGAAATTAAAGAAATTTTAAGAATGACTGAAGATGGAACAGATGAAATTATCTCGACTCGTTCTAAAATATTCCAAAAACTAAATGTTGATGTTGAAAGTTTGCCACTTCAACAATTATATGAGTTAATTCAAGAGTATCCAGGATTACTTCGTCGCCCAATCATTTTAGACGAAAAACGCTTACAAGTTGGGTATAATGAAGATGAAATTCGACGCTTCCTACCTAGAAAAGTTCGCGCATTCCAATTACTTGAAGCACAAAAAATGGTTAATTAATCATTTCTAGGAATATTCTTGCGAGTACATCGATAAAATCCAATAACACTGGATTTTATCGTTTTTATTTTTACATCAATTTTTATCTATCTTAAAAGTAACCAAGCATAGGCGCCAGAAAATCTATACCTTTTTTTCTCCAGTGAAACGTTACATATTTTAGAAGATGAGGGAGAAAATTTACTCTTTATTGATTAAGTTTTGAATGCTTTCTACTTGATTTCACATGCTGAGTCATCTACAATTTCAATATTCAATTTATTTTATTTTGCAGTGTTTTTTTCTTTTCATTTTAAATAGGTAATCATACAATAGAATTATAGAATAAAGCATAGAAATATAGAAAAGGTTTTATTCTTTAACAAGCTGTAATGTATGGCAGTTTTGAATTGTTTGGTTAAACTTTAGCAATCCAAAACATACTAAGGACGCTTTCTTTGTTTTTCAACGAATGACTGTGAAGGGAGTTGAAGTCTAATGGACATCGAACGCGTAAACGAAAATACAATAAAGCTCTTTATTACTTACCGTGATATTGAGGACCGCGGATATAGTCGCGAAGAAATTTGGTACAACAGATCAAAAGGGGAAGAACTTTTTTGGGATATGATTGGCGAAATTAATACAGAAGATTACTTCGACCTTGATGGACCTATTTGGATTCATGTAAATGCTTCAGAGCATGGTCTTGAAGTGATTGTAACAAGAGCTAATATAAACTCAGATGGGGATTCCAACTCCTTGCTATCAAGTTTCGAGGAGCACCGTGATGCCGCACATAAAAATATAGATGAATCTATTTTTGAGTCCTATGATGATGAAGATATAAATCATCTTGGCCTTAATAATATATCTCTTTATAAATTCAAGGACATTGATGAAATTATTCCAGTTGCGAACCGACTAGTATCATTTGGATTACAGTCTTCACTGTATAAATTTGAGAACTATTATTACCTAGCAGTTGATTTCACAAATGTTGAAGAAAACCAAGAACGCATGGATATCCGTTCTATCATCAATGAATATCTAACTGGTTCTAAATTGACTATTTATCGTATACAAGAATATGGTGAAACAATTATGGAACAAGATTGTTTTGAAACAGTAATTCAATACTTTGCATAAATAAGTGAACTTCAACCAGAAGATATATCTGCATTGTTTGTTAAAAGGGTCACCATCTTTCTTAAATCAATAGAACTTGAAATTAGTGACCGTTAATACTTAAATCGAGGTGTCTTAATCCTAAGGCATCTCTTTTTTTGTCTAAAAAAAGTCTCAAAAGATAAATTTGCTTATTACTGACTAAATATATTGAAACTTTATCTGGTCCCTTTTAGAATAAACATAAGGAGGTATTCAATGCTTGTAGCTTATACAGAAAAAAATGAGCCCTTTGTTTTAAATTCAAGCATGCCTCAAACAACATTATACCAGCTCCGAAAGTCAAAAAAGTTTTACTGTCCACTATGTAAACAACAGCTATTATTTAAAATTGGTTCACTAAAGATTCCCCATTTTGCCCATTATTCAAAAAGTAGTTGTGAAGCTCAGTTTTCAGATAGAGAATCTGAAATGCATTTGAAAGGAAAAGAGCAATTATATAGTCTATTTAATGCATTAAAATTGGAAGCACAATTAGAGCCCTATTTACCTAGTATTCAGCAAAGACCAGATATCTTGTTTAAGCTAAAAGGTAATGATGATCAACGAATTGCCGTTGAATTTCAATGCAGCCCAATATCTTTAGAGAAATTATTGGAACGCAATAACGGATATAAGCGTGAGGGAATTTCACCCATTTGGATTCCCAGTACACCCAATAAAATTGTGAAAAAAGGTATCCAAAGAATTTCACTTAATAAAAATTATCAACAATTTAGAGAAGTAACTCATCCTTCATATATTATGACGTACAACCCGGCAGTGCGACAGTTTTTTTATATCTCCAATCTAATCTACTTACATGGAAATAGCTTTATTTCGAAAGTACAAACCATCTCATTAACAAATCAAAAATTCCCATTCTATATACCAAAGCCTATAACTAAAAATGAATTCGAGCAATTTTGGCTAATTTATCAACAAGTGAAACATAACTATCTACAAGCGAGAGTATTATTTAGGAGAAGTGGTGTTAATGATATTCTTCTAAGAAGTGCCTATGAGCTGCGTATGAATTTGCACTCCTTACCAAAATATATTGGGATTCCTCTTAAAGGAAGCGAAGAATTAAAAGTATTTTCAGTTGACTGGCAATTAGCTCTATTTTATTTTATTCATACGAATAAGATTGAACTCTGCCATATGAAAGGCCAAACGATCTATTACTTTTTAAAATGGGCAAGGATGCCAGAAACAAAAATTGCCTATGAAGTTGTTTCTAATTATTGCACTTTCCTTGAAAAAACATCGATTCAGCATTCCTATCAATCTATTCAAGATGATAAGTTATTAGCGATATTATATAACCAATTTCTTGCAATGTAGACGAAATATTGAGAAAATAAACGTGTTGTTCGAATTTCGAAATAATTGGTATCGGAGGTTTTTTAAATGGCAAAAGAAATTTTAACCCGTGAAGAAGTACCTGTTGAATTAACATGGAATTTAGAAGGGATTTTCCCGTCTGATGATGAATGGGAACTAGAATTTAAGGAGATCGAAAAGCTCATTCCAGAGGCAGAAAAGTTTAAAGGCAAAGTTGCCCAAGGAGCTAAAGATTTATTTGATACATTACAATTTAGCGATAAATTATCAGAACGCTTTGGCAGGCTATACGTATATACCCACCTGAAACATGATCAGGACACAACAAACGGCAAGTATCAAGCTATGGATAGCAGAGTACGATCATTAGCAGCAAAATTTTCTGCTGCTTGGTCATTTGTTACACCAGAAATACTATCAATCGATGAGGAAAAAATCAAAAACTATATTAGCGAGTACGAACCATTAAGCTTGTACAATCAAATGTTAACGGAGTTAAATTTACAACGCCCTCATGTTTTAACTGCTGATAAAGAAGAGTTGCTTGCACAATTCTCGGAAGTGACAGGAGCATCAGGCAATACATTCAGTGCATTAAATAATGCAGACCTCGAATTCCCAAAAATTAAAAATGACAAAGGGGAAGAAATTCAGTTAACGCACGGGAACTATGTTACTTTCTTAGAAAGTGACAACCGAGAAGTGAGAGAAAGTGCATTTAAAGCAATGTACCAAACTTACGGCAAATTCCAAAATACATTTGCTACTACATTAACAGGTAACGTAAAAGCTCATAATGTAAGGGCGAAAATTCGCAAATATGATTCAGCGCGTCAAAGTGCCATGAGTAATAACTATATTCCTGAAAAAGTTTACGATCAACTGATTTCAACAATCCATGAATTTTTACCAGTATTGCACCGATACATTTCACTGCGTAAAAAGGTTTTAGGTCTGGATGAATTACACATGTATGATTTGTTTACACCTCTAGTAAAAGAAGTAAAAATCGATATGCCTTACGAGAAAGCTAAAGAAATTATGGTGAAAAGCTTTGAGCCACTCGGTGAAGAGTATCAAGAGATTGTACAAAAAGGGTTAGACAGCCGTTGGGTAGATGTATTGGAAAACAAAGGAAAACGCAGTGGTGCTTATTCATCAGGTACATTTGGGACAAACCCATTTATTCTAATGAACTGGCAAAATAACTTAAATAATCTTTTTACATTAGCACACGAATTTGGTCATAGCATGCATAGCTACTATACTCGTCAAAATCAACCATATCCCTATGCAAGCTATTCCATTTTCGTAGCTGAAGTTGCCTCAACATGCAACGAGGAATTATTATTTGATTATCTATTAAAAACAACTGAGGATGCTCAGCAAAAAATCTACTTATTAAACCACTGGTTAGATGGATTCCGCAGTACCGTATTCCGTCAAACAATGTTCGCTGAATTTGAGCATATTATTCATGAACTAGACCGTAACGGGGAAGCACTAACGTCAGAACGTTTAACAGAAATCTACTACGATTTAAATAAACAATACTTCGGTGAGGAAATGACGGTAGACACGGAAATTGGGTTAGAATGGGCTAGAATCCCTCATTTCTATTACAATTACTATGTATACCAATACGCTACCGGCCAAAGTGCAGCTACAGCTTTAAGCAAGCAAATTCTAGAAGAAGGCCAACCATCTGTGGAACGTTATCTAAATAACTTCTTAAAGGCTGGATGCTCGAACTTCCCAATCGAAGTATTAAAAGCTGCTGGAGTGGATATGGAATCACCTGCACCAATCCAAGAAGCATGCAAGGTCTTTGAAGAGAAATTAAATGAACTTGAAGCATTATTATTAAAATAAGCTATAATGTTAGATGCCCCACAGTTGACTTTGAACTGGGGGCATTTTTTTGTTTTAACTGTATTGATCCGGTTAAGATACATAAATTGAAGTTGTGAAAAATAGAGGGGAGGGGGTTATGCTAGTAGAATTTGAGATTGGTTCATGAATCTCGTAGAGCATAGGAGAGGAAAAGAGAAGCAACCAGTCCGCGAAAGGGTTCGTGGATTACAGAATGGGAAAGCGGTGTTATTAATCTGCGAGAAGTGATCTCACGGACAATAGAATGGGATAAGCGGTGTTGCTAGTCCACGAGAAGTGGTCTCGTGGACAATAGAACGAGAAAAGTGATGTTCCAAGTCCGCGAGAAGTGATCTGGTAGACAACAGAATGAGAAAAGTGATGTTCCAAGTCCGCGAGAAGCGGTCTCGTGGACAATAGAACGAGAAAAGTGAGGTTCCAAGTCCGCGAGAAGCGGTCTCGTGGACAATAGAACGTGAAAAGTGATGTTCCAAGTCCGCGAGAAGAGGTCTCATAGACAATAGAGGTGGAAAATCACGTTGCGAGTACATGAGGATAATTCAATCTAGTTGCAAAACAAAATATAACGTAAACAAACCTTACCAATAGTTTATAATAGCCTAAAGCATTTGAATCGAAGCCCTCTAATCCGTTGTTATAAATACAATAGCAATTTTGTATTCAATTTTATTTAATCTTTTCACAATCTCAACTTTGTTGGAAGGATTCTATATATAATTAATCTGTGTAAATACTAATAATTAAACTATTAGTGAAAACGGTTACTATTTGACGAATTTGTGAAACTATTTTCATATTGTTGCATAGATAATTATTCCGTGATAAATTAAATACGTGAAATAAATCACATAACAAACATACACCCCTTTGTTTGAACGTGAACATTTCTCCCATCCCCTTTGTAAGAGGCGTCAGTCGATGACGCCTCTTTTTTATTATCGATAGAAGATTAAGTTTCTCCAAAGTCTACGTACTGTGAAAACGATCACTTAACACATCCTGCCTTCATACTCCGCATTTATTAAAAAATACTATGCTGTTTCCCTGGAATCGCAGTATTAGCTCAAACTTCCCTTGAAAATTTACTATAAAAAAAGACAAAGTCAATTTGACTTTGTCTACTAGAATTATAGTAAGGTAATAGATTTGATTTTAAAATATAAGTGCCGATTAATTAATCTTGCGACGCCAAAGTGTAACTTCATCACAATGCAGACGTTCGATTTTTTGTTGAAGCATGCGTTTTTTTAATTCGCGTTCTGCTTCTTGTATGGATATTGAATAGATTTCTGCTACTTCACTTGTAGCTAACGTTTGGAATCGTAAGAATAATTCATCAAAAGTAGGAAGGGGTTTACAAATGATTTCTTCTTCCATCATCTCTTGCAGTATTTGGACATACACTTCATAGGTATACATTCCGCTTACTTTTAATCCCTCGTCTTCGATACATTCATTAAAGAAAACGATGCTGGGAACTTCTTCGATTTCCATTTCACGCGTGATATGTAAATCACATTGAAAAGCACGGGCAGCTTCTTTTGATCCAAAATCGGAAATAAATTCATCTATATCAATATTGGATTCCTTGGCAATTTCAATGAGTGCGGAATAAGAGGTAACTTCCTTCGTCTTTAGCAACGCATGCTCTTGTAATTTTAACAAAAAGCGGGCTGATGCACGTTTACCTTGTAATTCCGCTGCTTTAACCGCAATTGAAGGAAGTGCGGGATGAGTAATATCTAATTCGGTTCCCGTCATACATCCTTTTGTTCGGCGTCCTAATGTATTGAGAGAGGCGAGCTTTGTACTTAATATATAACGCCAAGTAAAATAATGATCATATTCCAATTGAAGCTTACGCAGCACCGTTTGCATTGTTAAGGCTTTTTTACAAAGCGGATCAATAAAAATATATAATTCTATTGGTTTAGTAGTAGATGCTGGGGCAGGTTTCGACAATAATTGAACATTATTCACTATGAACCCTCCTCATCTTCATTTGGCGAGTTAATCATATGATTCGCTGTCAAGACAAGACGTTGGTAGTATATTTCACGGAAATTCCCCTCAAGTCCTACCTCATCCATTGCTTCTTTCATACATTCTAACCAGGCCTGGGCATGATCAGGTGTAATTTTAAATGGAATATGGCGAGCTCTTAGCATCGGATGTCCATGTTCTTCTGTATATATATTTGGCCCACCTAAGTACTGGGTCTGAAATTGAATTTGTCTTCTTGTAGTTTCAGTTAAATCTTCTGGAAAAATGGGTTTTAACTGTGGATGTCTCCCAACACGTTCATAAAAAGCGTGAAGGAGCTCAGAAAGTTTTTCAGCACCAATTTCCTCGTAAGGAATCGTGTATTTTCGATTCATAGGTGTACTCCTTTACTTCTTTTAGTATACACGCAAGAAAATCCATGTATTGTATACTGTTTAGTCTATAACCCCTGTTTAAAAGTTATGTGATAAATACATTCTAACAACGTATTACCTTTTTCTCAAACAAATAGCATAACCGAGTCGTAGGATCATCATAAAAATCATACAGAAGAAGGATGAAAATGCCTCTATAAATCAAGCATTGTAATAATCAAGTACTTTATTCACATAGTTTTTTGTCTCAGTAAATGGAGGAATTCCGCCATATTTTGAAACATTTCCTGGACCTGCATTGTACGCTGCTAATGCCAATTCGACATTTTGACCAAATTTATTAAGCATTTGGCTTATATATTTTGTGCCGCCCATTATATTTTGCACAGGATCTTTTGGGTCATGTACACCAAGGTATTTTGCCGTCCCTGGCATTAGCTGCATTAAACCTGTAGCACCAGCAGAGCTTACTGCGTGTTCATTATAGTTTGATTCCTGTTTCATGATTGCAGCAATCAGCTTCCCTGGCACACCATATTTTTGGGAGGCTTGTTCGATAATATCACTATATGCATTTGCACCTTCTAATACGTTTGTATATCCATCACTATTTATATAATCTTTATTTATGTGATTTGAGAAAACATTTTCTCCAGTTTGCAGCAATTCATTATAGTAGGAATTAGGTAATTTATTACCTTCTCCGGTATAGGCAAAAGATGATAAGTAATTAGTGTCTATAGAATTAGAAGATGTATTATCGAGATTTGAGTAATACCCAAGTAAATTTTCAGTATCTGTCAAAGAAGAAGTAGATGAGCTCATCATTTCTTCGAGTAGCGCAGTAAAAACAGACGGTTCACTCGATACCGATTGAACGCTCTGTTGTGTGTTGCCAATTGATTGAATTGCTTGCAGTTCTAACAACGTTTTCATTGATGATATATCCAATACAATCAACCTTTCTCCGATTTTAATGCATTCATAAAGCGTGCGATTTTCTTATCGGCCACTAGCTTTGGAATGTCGTTTTCTTTCAAAAAGTTTTCAAAGATTTCTTGGCCGAGGACTTCCTCGTCTGTCTCATATTCTACCTCATAATCATCGCAGTTTAAATAAAAAGAATGGTCAAACACAATAGTTCCACCTTTGTAACTTAATTCCACTCGATCTGTCGTTAATGTGCCGAATAGACGTAATTGTTCAATGGGAACTTTTAATTGTAATAATTTAGTTTTGACACTCTCTGCGAAGAAGCCATTTCCCGAAAGCATTAAATCCGCTTGTTCTTTTGAAATAACATCTGTTGTTTCAAGGTGAGTATTCATAGCAGTACGTTCTTTTAATGTACAGACAATCCGATTTTTCGTTTCACGGATTCTAAGCCCACTGAACAACGCCTTTAAACGAAAATCCTTTGTATCAAAATAGTGATTTGTTTGACGTAGTATCATATCATCCGTCACTTGGAATTTTTTTAGTAAAGTTTCATATTGTTGTTTAGTTAAGACATTTTTAAATTCAATTTCTAATTCTTGGGTCATTGTTTTTCCTTTCATAATATGTATTTTCCACATTCTCTTTCTCGAATTGCGAGCAGCTATGTTAAAATATGAGAAGAAAAGTGTAGAAGGGGAAGTTAGTTCATGCGAAATATATATTTTATTGAAAAATATCAATTCATACATAATGATTTACATCTTAGTTTAAACGAAAGTCAAAACAAAATTCAAATCCAGCCGGCAGGACAGATCCTGACTGATTCGGATCATTTAGCATTCATCTATCTAGTTGAAGAAGAGGGCGAGTACAGTTATTTATACTTACCGGAAGATTTGTGGCCAGCATTAGTGCGAGTTTTAAAAACTGAAAAAAACCCTTATCTAGTCTTGAATGAACAAAAAATTGAACTATTAAATTTCACCGAGGAACTAAATATGCTTCTTTTCAATATTGAAGGGAACGAAAACTATGGAAAAACCTTCGTTGAGGCCGTTGAAATTGCCTTTACTGAAATTTTAAAAGGGTAAGCATAGGAAATTTAAGTAAATCTGACTTTTTATTTTTAGAAGATAAGAAAGTATAAATTTTCGAAGTTTGAACAGTGTCTAGCTCCAGGCGCCATCAGCTCGAGGTCATAAGTCAATCGCTTTGGAAGGCAAAGAGCGCCTTCTGTCAGCGCTCGACTTATGCTTGTCGCTGATAAGCGGGCGCCTTGCGCTTTTCTAAGAATGTTGAAAGTCTTTGCATTTGGGAGGAGTCTTCGATGGCAACGTGGGGAAATTTTTTAAGTCCTTATATTCAGGCAGTTGATGAGTTGAAAATAAAATTTAAAGGGATGCGTTCGCAGTTTGGTGCTTCTGGAACAACTTCTCCAATCGAATTTGTGACAGGTCGTGTGAAACCCCTGGCGAGTATATATGATAAAACGCTTGAAAAGGGAATAGCATTTGAACCATCAAAACAATTAGCTACAGAATTACAAGATATTGCAGGGTTACGGATCATGTGTCAATTCGTTGATGACATTTCCACAGTGGTTAATCTAATTCGCCAAAGGGATGATTTGAAAGTCGTTGAAGAAATAGATTATATTACCCACAGTAAGCCCAGTGGTTACCGTTCATATCATATGATTGTTGCGTACCCGGTAGAAACCATCCAAGGTAAAATCGAAGTCCTTGCCGAAATTCAAATAAGAACGTTGGCGATGAATTTCTGGGCTTCGATTGAGCATTCAATGAACTATAAGTATAAAGGGTTATTCCCTGAAGAAATCAAAAATCGATTGCAAAATGCAGCAGAAGCAGCTTTCAAGCTAGATGAAGAAATGTCTTCGATAAGAAGTGAAATACAAGAAGCACAAGTGTATTTTAGTGAGTTTAAAGATTCAACAAATCCCAAAATTCGAATTCAAGCAACCACAGAGGAAAAGGAGCGTGAGTAGTATTGCGTTTTTCAATTCAATCACGTAGAGATTCCCAGTCAAATGAATTAATGGAGCTCGCAAAAACATATTTAACAGATTTTGGACTTGTTCTAGATGAAGAAGAACCGGAAATTGTGATTTCAATCGGTGGAGATGGGACGCTGCTTCACGCATTTCATCGTCACGCTCATCGTTTAGATCAAGTTGCATTTGTAGGTATTCATACTGGTCATTTAGGCTTTTATGCTGACTGGAAGCCCTCTGAATTAGAAAAGTTAGTACTTTCAATCGCAAAGAATGAATTTAATGTTGTCGAGTATCCATTATTGGAAGTACAACTGCATTGCCATCAATCAGAATCGGTTAGATATTTGGCATTGAATGAGGCGACTATTAAATCACCAGACGTAACTTTGGTAATGGATGTTGAATTAAATGGCAATCAATTTGAGCGTTTCCGAGGAGATGGTTTATGCGTTTCCACGCCATCCGGTAGTACAGCCTATAATAAAGCACTGGGTGGAGCCATTATCCATCCAACCTTGCCAGCAATTCAAATTACTGAAATGGCATCAATCAATAACCGAGTATTCCGTACGGTAGGATCGTCTCTTGTATTGCCTGCACACCATAATTGCACATTGAAGCCTGTAAAAGATCAACAATTCACTATGACGGTTGATCATAAACACTTTGTACAAAGTGATTTAAAATGGATTACATTCAATGTGGCCAATGAAAAAGTGCGTTTTGCCCGTTTTCGTCCATTCCCATTTTGGGAACGAGTTCATGATTCATTTGTTTCAAATGAATAATTAGGAGTAAGTATGGATAAAAGATTTAAACTACAATTTCAAGCCGAGAAGGATGGCCAGTTGTTACGTGAGGCAATAAGTAAATTTGGCATCTCCAAAAGGGGATTAACATCCATTAAGTATAGAGGTGGAGCTATATTCGTTAATGGAGAGGAAAGAACAGTTCGACATTTCCTGAAAATTGGCGATGAAATTACAATTCTCTTCCCACCAGAGGAATTCAGTGAAGGACTTATTGTTGAGCATAAAGATTTTCCGATTCTATACGAAGATGATGCATTTTTGATTGTTGATAAACCACCGTTTCTGAATACCATTCCTTCCCGCGAGCATCCAACAGGGAGTTTGGCTAACTATATTAGCGGGTACTTCGAAAAACGAGGAATTCATTCGACGGTACATATTGTCACGAGATTAGATCGTGATACTTCTGGTGTAGTTTGCATTGCCAAGCATAGCCACATCCATCATTTAATGGGACTGCAGCAGAAGCGAAATGAAATTAATAAACAATATGAAGCAATTGTCCATGGACATATAAGGGAAGCGGAGCAAGCGATTGTGGCACCAATCGGTCGCAAAGACACTAGTATTATTGAGCGGGAGGTTCGTTCAGACGGGCAATATTCTCATACTGATGTAGTGGTGTTAAAAAAAGGGTACACTCAAACAATGGACCCTATCACACATGTAAGACTAAAACTTCACACAGGCAGAACCCATCAAATCCGTGTACATATGGCTCATATTGGTCATCCGCTCGTTGGCGATGAGTTATATGGCGGGAGTCGGGAGCTTTTTAATAGACAAGCACTTCATTGTGTATTACTAGAACTGGAGCATCCTTTAACTGGTCAACAGTTACAATTTACAAGTAAAGTTCCTGTACCTATGCGTGAATTGATGAATGATTAGGTGAAAGATGTTCGGAGAATTAGCGAACATCTTTTGTTTTTGGCAAGACTATTATCAACAAGCTATGATGGTTGATTTGTGAATTTCTTAAACTAATTGAATTATTAAAACTTTGTGATGTATTAAAAATACCTTTACGACAAAACATTTTCCACCTATTATTACTTTGAGAGGAGGGGACAGTGTGGTAGAACAACAAAATAATAAAAATGAAGAACTATTTGAAGATGAATTGCGCCAGTATTTAATAGATGAAGATATTGACCAATTTCGAGAAATCTTTTTAGAGCTTCATTCCTATGATCAGGCACAATTTTATGAGAAGGTAGGACCTGATATACGACAAACCATCTATCAATTCTTGTCTCCTCAAGAAATGGCGACAATTTTTGAAACGATTGAATTAGAAGATGAAGAATACGAGCAATTCCTAAAAGAAATGGATACAGCATATGGGGCAGAAATGCTTTCCTATATGTATACAGATGATGCCGTAGACGTTTTAAATGAATTAGATGATGAACAACGTGAAAGCTATCTTGAAATGATGGATAGTGAAACAGCTGAGGAAATCAATGAGTTATTGGCATATGCCGAGTATACTGCCGGGGCAATCATGACAACCGAATACGTTTCGGTATTTGAAAACTCAACAGTGCGTTCAGCTATGACAGTTCTTCGTAATGAGGCACCGAATGCAGAAACAATTTACTATGTATTCGTTGTAGACGACAATCATCGTTTAAGCGGAGTTATTTCTTTAAGAGATTTAATTATAACGGATGAAGATACTTTAATTCGTGACATTATGAATGAACGTGTTGTGTATGTGAAGGCTTCTGATGATCAAGAAGATGTTGCCCAAATCATGAAAGATTATAACTTTTTAGCGATTCCGGTTGTAAATGATGGTCATGAAATGCTAGGAATAATAACAGTCGACGATATTATTGACGTTATTGATGAAGAAGCAACGGATGACTATTCAAAGCTTGCCGGATTATCGGATGTGGATGACGTTGAAGGAAGTCCCTTTAAAGCGGCGAAAAAACGATTACCTTGGTTAATTATGTTATTATTTTTGGGAATGATAACAGCAACCTTAATGGGACAGTTTGAGGCAACACTAGACAAGGTTGCATTACTTGCACTTTTTATCCCTCTTATTTCAGGGACATCCGGGAACAGTGGAACACAAGCCCTTGCCGTGGCTGTGCGTGGTATCGCCACAGGGGAGATCGGTGATAAGAGTAAAGTGAAAATGCTGCTTCGAGAAGTGTTAACAGGGTTAATTACAGGGGTGGTTTGTGGCATTATTGTGGTAGGAATCATTTTCTTCTGGAAGCACAACCTCATCATTGGATTATTGGTGGGTGCAGCAATTAGTACATCTATACTTGTTGCGACAATTGCAGGTTCCTTTATCCCGTTGCTGATTCATAAACTTGGAGCAGACCCAGCCGTCGCATCCGGTCCATTTATTACAACGTTGAATGATGTAACGAGTATTCTGATTTACCTAGGATTAGCATCTATTTTCTTGGGACAGTTAATGTAAATTAGTTGGAGGCTTGCTTCAGATTTCGAATATGGTGAAGTGATTCACGAAAAACTTCGTTTTGCATATTTATAAGTAAAAAAAGGATGTGTAAAATGGAAGAGCCAATACTGTTTATTTCAAGCCCTCCTGTTTATTTTACTGAGATTGTAGAGGTTAAGGAAACTTTCTTGGAAGAGAGTACGTCGGTCTTTGTACCGAATCGTTCTGACCGGATACTTGATCAAGTTATCGCTAGACAGTTAAATTATTTTTCACAGCCGATTAACCAATTTAGAACTTTAGTATTTCATCTAGGCAATGGCGAAAAAGTAATAGGGAAAGTGGAAGAAATAATGGGTAGTGACGTGAGAATTAAATCATCCAACCAAACATTCATGATTAACGGAAATGATATAGAACTAATTACTATCGACAATGAAATATAAAATGTAAAGAGTGATTCGATTAATAGTTGAATCGCTCTTTTTTTGTTGAGAATGAAGTCCGTTTTGAGAACAATTTTAGTGAGTGTAATGTGCACCAGTCAGAGCGAGGAGAGCTTAATATTGTAATTAACAACATTAAGTTAAGGTTAACGAGTAGGGAGAAAATAACCTCAATGCCCCTACAAATCTAAAAGAGTAGTGAATGGGTAGCGAGATGCGATTTCGTTGCTCCTAAACACTGAAAAAAGTAGTTACCGGGTAGCGGGAAGGAATCTCAATGCCCCTAAAAGCGAAAAGAGTAGTGATCGGGTAACGAGAAGGGATCTCGTTGCCCCAAAAAATCTAAAAGAGTATTGACCGGGTAACGAGAAGGGATCTCGTTGGCCTTAAAAACTGAAAAGAGTATTGATCGGGTAACGAGAAGGGGTCTCGTTGCCCCCAAAAATCTAAAAGAGTAGTAATCGGGTAACGAGAAGGGATCTCGTTGCCCCTAAAAACTGAAAAGAGTTTTAATCGGGTAGTGACAAGCAACCCCAATGCCCCTAAAAACTAAAAGGGTAGTTAGCGGGTTGAATTTAGCGATCCTTTGACAAGGAAAGCACCCATCACGTTAACAACTTTCCGAAAATTGCATTAAATACAAATAAAAAGACCCAAAAGCCGTTTATGCCGGCTATTGGGTCGTGATAAGCGATCTTAGTGATGGTGGATGTTTAGGTCAACATCTGCTACACATTGAATCGCAGTGAAGTTATTTAAATCAACTGTTACACAAGTTTCTGTTTTCTTGAATCTAGTTATATCTTCAAATGCTTCAGCTACCAAGTCAGTTGATCCTTCTTCAAATAGTTCCACAGCTTCATCTTCTTCTACTGCAACAACAGCACGTAAAGTCGCGCAGCAATCACCGAATACATCCTCCACTCGGAAGAATGGTGTTAGTGAGTAAGTGCAATCTTTACCTTTCGCTACCACTTTAAATGGTCTACCCAGGTTATCCAATAGCATGAACACTCGAGTATCCGCGTGACCATGTTTAGTTAGACCTCCGATTGGCTCAATGAAACAGCTAGTTCCACAAGTATCGTCATTTCTTACTGCTTGATTTTGTAGCTTTAAAATTGTTTTAACAACTTCACAAATACAACCTACATTCATCATATCTTCTCTTGATGAACTCTCGAATTTATTTTTTCCACAACCCATTTTGTTTCACCCCTCTTAAGTTTAGTTCAATCTACAATATGTAATTTCTAAAATGAAAACCGGGCTTTTGTACTGAAGCCATAAAATTCCTTAAAAATTTGTTGTCATAAATTACCGCTTTACCTATCTATCCGCAATGAATAGTTTGAATTTTTAATGCTCATAATGATTAAAAAAAGGGGGTTGAATCTTGAAAAAATTGGCAGTGTTATTTCTGGGTCCACTTTTTTTAATTGGATGCTCTAATGAACAAACAATTGAAGTATCCGGAGTTAGTGCAGATGAAGAGAAGAGAGTAGAAATCGAAGACATGATACGGAATTCAGAGGAAGTGTATTCGGGAACAGCCATAATGGTTGAAAAAGAATTGTTAGTTGCCATACAGGTCAAACCTTGGCTTGGGTTCAGAGAACAAAAGGTTGAGAAAAAATTACAAAAGGAAATTGAAGAAAAATATCCTGATCTAAAAGTACTTGTTTCCTCAGACTATAAAATGCATTGGGAAACACAAAAACTTCTTGATGAAGAAGATGAAAAAAAAGTAACAGAGGAAGTCAAGAAACTTAAAGATTTAGCGAAGGAGGAGACTTAATGGATCCGCAAGAATATCAACAAATAGAACAGCAAAATACACCTCCTACCCCGTATTTGAAAAACGCTTTAAAAGCATTTTTAGTTGGCGGGATTATCTGTGCAATTGGACAAGCGATAACGTATTTATATATTATCTTTTTTGATTTTACGGATAAAACAGCAGGCAATGCTACAGTTGCGACTATGGTATTTATTTCCATGGTATTAACAGGCTTAGGTTTGTATCGAAAACTTGGTGCATTTGCCGGAGCAGGTAGTGCGGTCCCAGTAACTGGTTTCGGAAATGCCGTAGTATCTGCAGCAATAGAGGGGCGAACAGAAGGTTGGGTTTTAGGTGTAGGAAGCAACATGTTCAAGTTAGCGGGATCGGTTATTTTGTTTGGAGTTGGTTCAGCCTTTTTCATCGCACTGATTAAGCTTATTTTAGTGTCAATAGGAGTGGTAGAATGGTAATTTTATTCACATCGAAACCATCCATTCTTGCTTGTGGCGCAGTAGCTGGTCCTGTCGAAGGTAAAAGTGTTTTTAATTCTTATTTTGACGCTATATCCGAAGATGAAAGATGGGGGCAAAAGACGAATGAGCAGGGGCATTCAAAAATGATTCAAGAAGCCTGTGATATTGTTATGAAAAAAGCTGATTTAAAAAACTTGGATATCGATTACTTTTTAAGTGGAGATCTAGTAAATCAGATGACCCCGACAAATTTTGCAGCGAGAGAGCTTGCTATCTCCTTCATAGGGCTTTTTTCTGCCTGTGCGACTTCTGTTTCGTCAGTTATTGTCGCGAGTCTTCTAACTGAATTAGGAGCCTCAAAATTTGCCATTGCTGGTTCGGCTAGTCAACATAATGCAATTGAACGACAATTCCGTTATCCAATTGACTATGGTGCACAAAAGCCGGCGACTGCACAATGGACTGTGACAGCAGCAGGATATGCACTTATTGGAAAACATGACCCTAAATTACCTTCTGTAATTGCTGCCACAGTTGGAAAGGTTATAGATTATGGGGAGGTAAGTCCATTCCATATGGGCGGAGCTATGGCCCCGGCTGCTTACGATACGATTACTTCCCATTTAAAGAAACGCCATCAAAAAATTACGGATTACGATCTAATTATGACTGGTGACTTAGGGAAGATTGGATTGAAAATCTTGAAGGCGATGTTTGCTCAAACAGACGCAAAACAAGAGGAACTAAATGTATTTCGAGACGCTGGTGCAGAATACTACGGAGAAGATAAAGCGTTCCAAGCAGGGGCAAGTGGCGCAGGTTGTTCTGCTTCTGTCTATTTCAGTTATGTAGAGCAGCAATTGAAAACAGGACGCTTTAAACGGGTGTTATTGGTCGCAACTGGCGCTCTTCTCTCCCCGATGTCCTTCCAACAAGGTGAGACAATTCCTTGTACTGCGCATGCAATTGAAATTACGATGGAGTGAGGAGAAAAATATGCTTTTTTTTAGTTTTTTAATTGCATTTATTGTCGGTGGATTAATTTGTGTGGTGGGCCAGTTAATAATGGATGTTGGAAAGCTGACGCCAGGCCATACATTAGCGATATTAGTCGTATCAGGTGCCATATTAGATGGTCTTGGATTATACGAGCCGTTGATTGATTTTGCTGGAGCCGGCGCAACAATACCGATTACATCCTTTGGTAATTCTTTAACCCATGGAGCCATAGCCGAGGCTGAAAAGCACGGGTGGGTCGGCGTGTTAACGGGTATGTTTGAGGTGACAAGCTCTGGAATAAGTGCAGCGATTGTATTTGGCTTTATCGCAGCATTAATTTTTAAACCAAAAGGAAAAGCAAACTAGACGAATTCCCCAACTTTTCTTTGTGTACTGACATAGTATACAAAGTGAAAGGAGGGGATTTTTATGTGGAATAATTGCGGTCAAGTAAGCCCTGCCTATGATTATTGTGCACCAACTCACTGCATGCCTGCATATGATATGTGTGGAGGCGATAGAGGATACAAAGGTTCTTACTTTGTATTAATCGTTGTACTATTCATTTTATTAATCATTGTAGGAAAGTGCTATATGTAAGGAGGGGAGATAAATGCAAAACCCTTTTTTTAAACAGATAGAAAATAAAACAGGTGTAAGTATGGAGGAAATATTTGCTCTGGCAAATGCAATTCAACATGCTGATTTTACAAACGAAAAGCAAGTTCGTAAAATTATCAGACGCGTAAGCAAGGTGGCTAATAAACCTGTAGCAAAAGAACTTGAGGATCAAATAGTTACATCGATTTTGCAGGATGGAAAGTCACTAGATTTAGGAAAAATTCAAAAAATGCTAGGTTAACAAAGCAAAAGCAGTCGCAAACTATAGCGACTGCTTTTCTATTAGTTATTTGTTTATCTTGGACTTTTAGATGATTTTCTCCATTGCACGATGCGGAATGCCGGCATCTAGAAATTCTGGAGATGTAACTTTATAGTTTAGCTTCTCATAAAAAGGAATGGCATAGCTTTGTGCATTGAGTTTTAGTTTTGTTAAACCAAGTTCTTTAGCATACTCTTCAATATTCTGCATGATGAGTAAACCAAGTTTTTTACCTCTATATGGTTGAAGTACACAAACGCGTTCAACTTTGCCGATGCTTTCTTCTATTTTGCGAAGACGGGCAGCTGCTATCGGTTGATCTTGGTCTTTTACAAGAAAATGGATTGAGGAAGAATCCAGGTCATCCAGCTCTAAGTGCTCGGGTACACCTTGTTCCTCAACAAAAACTATTTTTCTAACAGAAAATGCTAAAGCAAGATCCTTTTCATTTTCTACAATGTTAAAATGATACAATTTTTATTCAGCTCCGGTTAATCGATATGTTTCATAAGTAGTCCAAGAACCGTCTTCAAGTTGATAGACTAAGTGAATTCGATCAATTACTTCTTTTTCGTTTACGCCAATCATGCGTAATTGACCATAAATGTCGTCATGCTCAGTTTCAGTTAAATCCTGTGCAATGGTCACATGTGGAATAAAGACATGTTTCGGTTTGCCAATATTCAATTGTTGCTGAAGGTCTTGATGGATGTTATTTAGTTGATCTGTTGGTTCAACTTTAAAGTAGACTACATTTGTTGTTGGAAAGAAGGAACTAATTTTAGATGCGTGAATATTTAAAGGCGCATGGTTTTGTGCTATCGTAGCAATTGTTTTGGAAATGTTGATAATTTCCTTTTCGTCTGCTTCGAATGCCTCTTTAAGAGTAATATGCGGTGTGATTTTTGAATAGCGCGAATCGTAACGTTTGCGATATGTGTTCGCTAAATCTTGTAATTTTTTTGATGGAAATGCTACAATACCGTATTTCATCATTTTTAAGCCCCCCTAAATTTCATGATACTAAAGATTATAACAGAATTTTAAAAAATTCGACATTTCACTTGCCAATAATTAACTGAAATTTTCAATTAATGCTCTTTTTAGATCAGGCTTCCAATACTTCCATGTATGATTGCCATTGAACTCTTCATAAAATGTCTTGTAACCCTTTGTTGAAAGTAATGAGTGAAGCTGTCGATTTGGCGTTAAAAAGTCTTTAATCTGTTTATCTGTTGTTAGAACTTTGTCTTCCTCTTTGCCAATTACATGATACACTGAAACCGCATTCATATTATTTGATGCTTCAACAATTTCTAGAACATGCTCATCCACATAAGGAGATTGTAACATCGCTTTTCCGAAGATAGTTGGATACCTTAATGCTGCTAATAATGAAACAGTCGCTGCCATAGAATCTCCGATTACACCTCTTGATGAGCCAAGTTGGTAAGTAGAAAATTCATTATCCAAATAGGGAACGAGCTCATGTGCAAGAAAACGTAAATAAGCTTCATGAAGTTCACCGGTAGGAATATATTTTTTTCTGCGATCATTTACACTTTTGTAAGGAATTCCAACTATAATAATGTTTTCGATTTCGTAATCATCGAGTAGCTGATCTGCTAATCGAGTAATACCACCCAATTGAAAATAATCCTTGCCGTCAGAAGCGATTAAGATGTTATATTTATTTAAAGGAGTATAATTTGCAGGAACGTAAATTAATAACTCCTGTTCCTCGTTTAAAGAAGTACTAAAAAACGATACGTCTTTTATGGTTCCATGTTCCATGAAGCGCCCCTCCTTGTCTTCAAACTCATTTAACGAAATTGTATCATAACGAAACTGCAACGTGTACTATGTAGTATGGAAATGAGGAGACTGAGTAAAGGGTTGAAGTCTACATATTCTAAATGAAATGAGGCTTTTTATTATGGAGGATAAAAAAGGGCGAGTTCCATCTGAGGTTGTTGCAAAAGCAACAAAAGAAGCGTTAAAAAGGCGTGGAGTGAAAATTGAAGACATCGCTGAAATTGTGTACCAAATGCAATTGCCTTATAATGCTGGCTTGCTGATGGAGGATTGTATTGATTCAGTGGAACGTGTTTTACGAAAACGGGAGGTTCAACATTCTATACTCGTAGGGATTGAGCTGGATGAGTTAGCAGAGAAGAAAATGCTGTCAGAGCCATTACAATCCATTGTCGAGTCCGATGAAGGGTTATTTGGGGTAGATGAAACCCTTGCACTGGGGGCAGTTATGACATATGGAAGCATCGCTTTAACCACTTTCGGTTTTTTAGATAAGAGTAAAATAGGGATCATAAAACAACTTGATACAAAAATAGATAGTAGTGTTCATACATTTCTGGATGATTTAGTTGCCAGTGTCGCAGCCAGTGCGGCATCGAGAATTGCTCATCGCCAGCGTGATCTTGAAGAGGATGGAAATGTACCTGAAGATGTGCACGCCTTAGTCCTTGAATCCTCATCACATACAAAATAGCTAGGTTATTTAATGTAAAATATAGAATATATAAGGTGAAATTTATCTAGTAAGAGAGGCAAAACCGATGAAACCAAATGATATAAAAACTTTAATTACGAGTGGCACAGTGATATTAGCTGTTATTTTATATTTATTATTTAGATAGAAAAGCGAAGTACGTAGGAGCATGTAATGAAAGTACTATTGAAGTCAATCATTCCGATACAGATGAATATTAAAGAATCAGCTCCCAACTAAATTAATGGGAGCTGATTTTTTTCATCGTTCAGGGTTTACCAATCATTTACATCCTGAGCTAATTACATACCAAGAAATGAAAGAATCCAGCTTTTTATAAATGGTCGAATGTAAACAAATTAATAGACCCTTCTCTATTGAAAAGGGCCTCATTTCTTTTATTAAGTTCCAAAAATTTTGTTAACTACAAACTTAAGAATGATTAGTAATCAACTGGCTGTCCAAAGTCATCTTGTGGCAATCCTTCTTCATCCTCTTTTAAGAATAAAAAAGATTCGTCCTTTAACTGATGTAATCTTTCTTCATTTAATCCAATAGACAAAGGTCCTGAAAAAATTTTCTCCCACCAAGTATCAGTCGAAATCATAATAAATTGCCCCCTTCATTTTGTCTCTTTCCTACTAAATACCATTTATAATGATAAATTAAACATTCAAGAAGGAATTAGACGATAATTTGTAGTAAATTGTACATAGTTATTATGAACAAATAAATTCAAATTATGTATTGAGGGAAGGAATGTAGATGACAAGATATACAGCACAAGACGTTGAAAACATGATAGAAGAGCAGAAGAAATTTTTTTTAACAGGGCATACAAAAAATATAGAATTTCGAAAAAAACAATTGGTAAAGCTTAAAGATAAAATAAAGCAATATGAAAAAGAAATTATAAAAGCTTTAAATTTAGATTTAAGAAAAAGTGAATTTGAAGCTTATTCAAATGAAATCGGAATTGTTTTGGATAGCATTAACAATTTCGTAAAAAATATTGATGAATGGGCAAAACCTGTCCATGTTAAAACACCGATCCATTTCCAACCTGCAAAAAGTTTTATTGTTAGAGAGCCATATGGGGTTGTACTGATTATTGGTCCATTTAATTATCCTTTTCAACTTGTGATGGAACCACTAATTGGAGCAATTATTGGCGGGAATACAGCGATCGTTAAGCCTTCTGAAACAACTCCACACACTACGGAAATTACTAAAAAGATTATTGAAGAAACATTTGATACTTCTTATATCCGGGTGGTCGAGGGAGAGAAAGAGGAAGTAACTTATTTGATTCATGCTTCCTTTGATTACATTTTCTTCACAGGAAGTGTAGCAGTTGGGAAGGTTGTGATGCGAGCGGCAGCTGAAAAATTAACACCGATTACGCTGGAACTTGGAGGCAAAAGCCCCGTGATTGTCGATCAAACGGCCAACCTTGATGTTGCTGCTAAAAGAATAGTCTGGGGGAAATTCAATAATACCGGTCAAACCTGTGTTGCGCCGGATTACTTATTTGTTCATTCGTCAATCTACGATAAATTCATAAAAGAGTTGCAAAAAACCATTGTGCAATTTTATGGCGTAGATGCCAGTGAAAGTGATGATTATGGACGAATTGTCAATAGCCGTCAATTTAATCGCCTACAAGGATTACTGGAAGCTGAAAAAGAAAATATCACATTTGGTGGAAAGGTCGACGCTGATCATCTTTATATCGAACCGACAATCCTTGAAAATATAAATTGGTCCAGTCCTATTATGGAAGATGAAATATTCGGACCAATTTTACCAATCATGAAGTATGACAATTTAAAATATACTCTCCATCAAATCCAAAAGTTGCCTAAACCTTTAGCTGCCTATTTCTTCTCGGAGCATGAAAAAGCGATTGATTGTTTCCTTGAGGAACTGCCATTTGGAGGCGGCTGCATTAATGATACTGTGACACATGTTGCCAACCCTTATTTACCTTTTGGAGGGATTGGACCATCTGGCGTAAATGCGTACCATGGTAAGGCAAGTTTTGATAACTTTACACATCCAAAATCCATCATGAAACGTTCCTCAAAATTGGCCAATAATTTATTGTTCCCACCATATAAACAAAAGTTAAAACTAGTAAGAACAATGTTAAAATAAAAACAATCATACTAAAACATTAACGATTTTCGCTATATTTTGGGCGGAAATCGTGTTTTTCAAAAAATCTATAATTTCCTTATTATTGGAATGCAATAGAAGTGGTATAATATTGTATACAATTATTATCAGAAATGAGCGGGTCTACTTTGAAATAAGATTTTTGAAAATACATACTTAAGAAGGTTGTCGATTTTTGGTGAATTTTGATATCATTAAGTTTATTTAGAAGTTACGGGAATTGAGGGGGCTTTTTAGTGAATAATGTATTTGATGAAAAACGCACAATTGATTTATTGGGTCAATTAGTAAATATTCCCAGTCCATCAGGCTATACCAAAACAATTATGCAATTTATAGGGAATCATTTACATAATCTAGGTATTGAATATAAAAAAACAAATAAAGGTGCCATTATTGCTACGATTGAAGGGGACAATACAAGTGCTCACCGTCTATTGACGGCACATACAGATACACTGGGCGCAATGGTGAAAGAAGTAAAGGCAAATGGGCGATTAAAATTAACGATGGTTGGCGGATTTAAATGGAATGCAGTTGAGGGTGAGTATTGTACAATCCACACTGCACAAGGGAAAAAGATTCGTGGTACCATTCTTCTCCATGAAACTACGGTCCATGTTTACCAAAATCCAGATGCGATTAAAAGAGATGAAAATCATATCGAAGTACGAATCGATGAAAAATGCTTTAATGCTGAAGATGTACGCTCTTTTGGTGTTGAAGTAGGGGATTTTGTTTCCTTTGATCCACGTTTTGAATTAACAGAATCAGGGTTTGTTAAGTCGAGACATTTAGACGATAAAGCTAGTACTGCACTACTCTTGCAATTAGTTCAATACATTAAAGAAAACGATATTAAATTGCCTTACACAACACATTTTTATATTTCTAATAACGAAGAGATTGGCTACGGAGGAAATTCTAACATTCCGGAACAAGTAGTAGAATATATCGCAGTTGATATGGGAGCAATCGGGGATGGTCAAAGCTCTGATGAATACACGGTCTCAATTTGTGCAAAGGATTCGAGTGGACCTTATCATTATGAGTTAACAAGACATTTAGTCGAGTTAGCGAAATCTAATGCTATTGACTATAAGCTTGATATTTATCCTAATTATGGCTCTGATGCTTCTGCTGCAATTCGTGCAGGCTTCGATATAAAGCATGCATTATTTGGTCCTGGCATTGAGGCTTCTCATGCATATGAACGGACACATGTAGATTCACTGAGAGCAACAGCACAATTGTTATACACTTACGTAATTTCACGAATGGATTCGGAGGATTAATATGTATACAGAGGAATTATTAAGTGTCATCCCATTAAAGGAAATAACTGGACATCTGCCAAATACTGTCAAAGATGTTTCGATTGATTCAAGAAGTGTTCAGCCGAAAAGTTTATTTGTATGTATTAAAGGTGAGACAGTTGATGGACATAATTTTGCACAAAAAGCAGTCGATGCTGGAGCAACAGTCATTGTATCTGAACGTGAGCTTTCGCTGGAAGGTGACGTTGCGCAAGTAATTGTAAAAAATACAGAACGTGCATTAGGATTAATAGCATCCAAATTTTTTGAATATCCGTCGAACGATTTGATGATGATTGGTGTAACAGGGACGAATGGAAAGACGAGTGTATCTGGTATTATTCACCATATCCTAGTTGGAATGGGTGAAAGGTCTGCCCTGTCAGGAACGATTGGTTTTGAATTAAATGGTGTGCTATATGAAACAGCTAATACGACAAATGATGTGTTAAGTACTCAGCAAATGATTTTCCGTGCGAAAATGGAAGGCTGCAGAGCAATGGTCATGGAGGTATCCTCGCATGGTTTAGCTTTAGGAAGATTAGCAGGGGTAGATTACGACGTTGCGGTATTTACAAATTTAACTCATGATCATTTAGATTTCCATGGAACGATGGAAGAGTATGGAAATGCCAAAGGGTTATTGTTCTCTCAAATGGGTCAGGATTTTACTAAAAACAAGTATGTTGTATTAAATGCAGATGATCCATGGTCGGAAAAATACGAAAACATGACTTCATATCCAGTTTGGACATACGGTTTAAAAAATGACGCGATTTTCAAAGCGGAAAATTGTAATTATGAAGACGGCTTAACAACCTTTGATATGCTTACACCTGAGGGGAAATTCCCAGTAACCATGCATTTACTTGGCGAATTTAATGTATATAATGTGTTGGCAGCTACTGCGGTTTTCTATGCTAGAGGATACTCAATTGAAGAAATTATTGAACAAATTGAGGATCTAGCGCCAGTACGCGGACGAATGGAACGTGTTAACACAGATTTACCTTTACAAATTTTTATTGATTATGCACACACACCGGATGCCATTGAGAAGGCAATTACAGCGGCCTTGCCTTATAAAAAGGCAGAAAACAAACTGATATTCTTATTTGGAACAGGTGGAAATCGAGATAAATCAAAACGTCCAGCTATGGCCAAAGAAGCCTCTCGAGCGGACTATGTAGTACTTACAACGGATGACCCACGCTATGAAGAGTATGAAAGTATTACAGGTGATCTAGCTAAAGGAATGACTCACCAAAACTATGCTTGCATTGGCGATCGAGCAGAAGCAGTTCGTCATGCCGTATCCATTGCGGAACCAGGAGATATCATTATCTTTGCTGGTAAAGGTCATGAAGATTACCAAATTATTGAGAATACAAAATATCCTCATAGTGATGCTGAAATTGCAATCGAAGCAGGAAGATTAAAGTTCGTATAAAATGCAAAAGTACAATGAAATTTATTTATTGGGCTGTTCGGTAAGCAATCGTTTACTGGGCAGCCATTAAAATTTATTCGGAAGCGTCCGAATAATTGGAGACAAATAAGAATTTTTTCAGCAGTATAAGTAGTAGGTTAGAGGAAAAATGGTTGTACTACTTACGGATAATCTTTTATTATACTGATATGTACTTATAATGAAATCGATATAGGGAAAAGAGCAAGTTGTCATCCTATTGGCGATAAACTTGATTTTCCTTATAGCTTGGGTTTATAAAAAAGGAGAAAAAGAATGACTTCAAAATTAGAACACGACATATTATCACGTCGCACCTTTGCCATTATCTCTCACCCGGATGCTGGTAAAACAACGATAACAGAGAAATTATTATTATTCGGTGGTGCCATCCGTGACGCTGGTACAGTAAAGGGAAAAAAATCAGGTAAATTTGCAACATCAGACTGGATGGACATTGAAAAACAACGTGGGATTTCTGTTACATCCTCGGTGATGCAATTTGACTACCTTGGGAACCGAGTGAATATCCTAGATACACCTGGTCACCAAGATTTCTCGGAAGATACGTACCGAACTTTGATGGCAGTAGACAGTGCAGTAATGGTAATCGACGCTGCAAAAGGGATTGAGGCACAAACATTAAAATTATTTAAAGTTTGTCGTCTACGAGGTATTCCAATTTTCACTTTTATCAATAAACTAGATCGTCAAGGGAAAGAACCTCTTGAGTTAATTGAAGAATTAGAAGAGGTACTAGGGATCAATGCTTATCCGATGAACTGGCCAATCGGAATGGGGAAAGAGTTTCTAGGTATTTATGATCGCTATAATAAACGAATTGAACAATTCAGAACAGATGAATCAAATCGCTTTTTGCCGATTGATGATGACGGAGAGCTAGCGGTCGACCATCCAATGAAAGTGACTTCTTACTATACACAAGCAATGGATGATATTATGTTATTGAACGAAGCGGGGAATGACTTTTCTGAGGAAAAAATCCGACGTGGTGAGTTAACTCCGGTATTCTTCGGATCTGCCTTAACGAATTTTGGTGTGCAAACATTCCTTGAAACGTATCTACAATTTGCACCTACACCACAACCTCGTTTAACAGAGGATGAGCAATTTATTGATCCAGTAGAACATAATGAACTTTCTGGTTTCATATTCAAAATTCAAGCAAACATGAATCCAGCTCACCGCGACAGAATTGCATTCGTTCGAATCGTTTCAGGTAAATTTGAGCGTGGCATGAATATCACGCTTTCACGTACGAATAAATCATTTAAAGTAACGCAATCTACTCAGTTCCTGGCAGATGATCGTGAAACTGTGGATGAGGCAGTTGCTGGAGATATTATTGGTCTTTATGATACAGGAACATACCAAATTGGAGATACAATTGTAGGTGGAAAGAAAACATTCCAATTTGAAAAACTACCTCAATTTACGCCAGAGCTTTTTGTCCGTGTTACCGCAAAAAATGTAATGAAATCAAAGCAATTCCACAAAGGGATTTTACAATTAGTGCAAGAAGGGGCAATTCAATATTACAAAACTCTCCATACGGAAGAAGTAATTCTTGGGGCTGTTGGACAATTACAATTTGAAGTGTTCGAGCACCGTATGAAAAATGAATATAATGTTGAGGTGCAAATGCAGCCTATCGGTTCAAAAATCGCCCGCTGGATTGAAAATGAAGAAGAGGTTAAAGAATCCATGCATTCGACCCGCTCAATGCTTGTAAAAGACCGCTTCGATAACCTGGTCTTCTTATTTGAAAATGAGTTTGCTATGCGCTGGTTCTCTGAGAAAAACGAAGACATTAAACTTTACAGCTTATTATAAAAACTTTCAGAACGTCATTTTTTATGGCGTTCTTTTTAGTATTTGCTACTATTCAAAAGCGACAAATTTTACTTTGCCTAATGCAATGGTAAAATGGAAAAAATTGATAGAGTAACACTATAGGGGATGGGTGAGAAATGATGGGGATTCATTTTTTTACAGGATTTCCTGGCTTCATTACGAGTCAATTAATAAGGAATGTCTTTAAAAAAGAAGTAACGAGTAATGTTGCTGTACTAGTTTTGCAAACGGAGTTAGAGAAAGCACAAAAGGAAATTACCGAAATATTGCATGAATATCCTGGACGAGAGATTAAAATAATTGAAGGAGATATTACCTTAGCTAATTTAGGAATAAAAGAAGAATCTTGCTCCAACATATTATCTAAGATTGAAGTATTCTGGCACCTGGCAGCAATATATGATTTAGCTGTTCCAAGAGAAGTAGCGTGGACTGTAAATGTTCATGGAACTTCCACGGTGAATGATTTTGTTTTATCCTTACCTAATTTAAAACGCTATATGTATTTTAGTACTGCTTATGTGGCTGGAACGAGAGTAGGAAACTTGCTAGAAACAGAGTTGATAAGACCACCGCAATTTAAAAATTTTTATGAAGAAACAAAATTCGAGGCGGAACTTCTAGTGGAAAATATTAAATCACAAGTTCCTTTAACCATAGTTCGACCAGGGATAGTACGCGGGTCATCAGAAACAGGGGAAACAATTAAGTTTGATGGGCCATATTTTTTCTTGAATATGATTGATACTTTAAAAGTACTCCCTTATATTCCGTATATCGGAAAAACTACTGCTACTATAAATGTTGTTCCTGTGGATTATATTATTGAGTCTTGTACATTTCTCTGTACCTCACCAGCTGCTAAAGGAAAAACGCTACACTTGACTGACCCTAATCCACACCCAGTACTGGAAGTATACAGATCGATGGTAAAAGAAATGACCGGTAAATATCCAAAAGGAAGGATACCATTTTCATTAGCACGAATAGTGTTGCAAATTCCATCCGTACGGAAAATATTGGGTGTGGAAATTGAAACAATGGATTATCTTAAGTGGAATGCAACTTTTGATTGTACCCAGGCACAGGACATATTAAATGGAAAAATTCAATGTCCCGACTTTATAGCCACGATGCCTTCAATGGTCCAGTATTATAAGAAAAATAAAGATAATGGCAGCTTTCATATTAAAATAAAATAATATCATTGCTTTTACTATAAACTATGTTATAATTAATTTGAATAATAACTGAATAACCATTTGACTATTGTCAAAGGGGAGTAGCTTATAAGTATTGAAAAATACTTACTTCACAGTCGTCATTACATGGTGGGAACCATCGGGTGTGAAAGCAGATGATTAATCGATTTCAACATTATTTGGAATCATTCCAATTGCTTAGCAAGACCTTTGCCTATTTATTAGGCATGGGTCTTTTCTTTTTGCCCTGAAATGGTTATTCAGTGAAATTTATTTACTTGCAGTTAGGAAAGCAATAATTATTTCAAACTGCATGAGTAAAACGAGCTTATCAAAATGTAGTTTCAGGATAAGCTAATTTTTCTCATAAAAAACCCTTCAAGTGGGTAAACAAATGTTGAGGAGGAAGATGTAGTGGAAATATTTTTAGAGTATGCTTGGGTATTGCTTGTACTGATTGTCTTAGAAGGACTACTTGCTGCTGATAATGCTGTTGTTATGGCTGTAATGGTTAAACACTTACCTCAAGAGCAACAGAAAAAAGCTTTATTTTATGGGTTATTTGGAGCGTTTATCTTCCGTTTTGCAGCACTGTTCTTAATCACGGTATTGGTAAACTATTGGCAAATCCAAGCAATCGGTGCAGCTTACTTGTTATTCATCTCAATTAAAAACATTTATGAACAGAAATTTAAGAAAGAAGATGAAGAAGACGACGGCGTGGAAGAACACAATAAAAAAGGAAAAGGCTTCTGGGCAACTGTTGCTAAAGTTGAAATGGCAGACATCGCATTCGCAGTAGACTCTATGTTAGCTGCTGTTGCAATTGCTGTGACATTACCTGAAGTGGGTAATTTCGATATTGGTGGTATTAATGCTGGACAATTCGGTGTTATGTTCTTCGGTGGGGTTGTTGGTCTGATTCTAATGCGTTTCGCAGCTCAATGGTTCGTAAAAATTTTACACGATTACCCAGACTTAGAAACTGCAGCCTTTTTAATTGTTGGTTGGGTAGGTGTGAAATTAGCTGTATTAACACTTTCTCATGATAAGGTTGCTATCCTTCCGCATGAGTTCCCGCATTCAGCAACATGGAAAATAACTTTCTGGATTGTATTACTTCTTATTGCACTTGGTGGATGGTTCTTGGGAGTTTCGAAAAAGAAAAAACAAGAAGCACAAGAATAACATAATAAAAGTAGGGGAACAGTGTAAACTGTTCCTCTTTCTTTTTGTTCGGATGAAATGGTTGTTTTAAGCCAAACTACAACTGAAGAATCTAGTTACACAGGAGATAGATGGATAAATTAACGTTAAATATATCATAATCCGTTTTAAACTAACAATTAGAGGGTACTACAGAAACCAAATGATTGAAGGTTCACATTATACCCGATTTCCATTATACTTGTAGAACTAGAACAATAAGTAAAAGAGGCGAAACAAGTGGCCCATAATCCGAAAAAAACAAGAACAATTACACCATTTCAGCTTCTTGTAAGTTATTATTTCTTTGCAATTGCTACCTCCTTCCTATTACTGAGAATTCCAGCTGTCTATAAAGAAGGAGTTGAAGTATCTCTTGTCGATACATTATTTACAGCTGTCAGTGCTGTTAGCGTAACAGGTTTAACGGTCTTCGATATATCGGAAACTCTGACTTCATTTGGCCTGATCGTATTACTCGTTATATTACAGCTTGGGGCAATCGGGATTATGTCTTTAGGGACATTTCTGTGGATTATTTTAGGAAAAAGAATTGGGATGCGTGAAAGACAGTTAATCATGATTGATCATAATCAATACAATTTATCCGGTGTTGTACATTTATTGAAGGAAATTGTAAAGATACTCTTTATCATTGAGGCAATCGGTGCAATCATTCTATCGATTCATTTCATTCAATATTTTGATACGTGGGAAGAAGCAATGAAACACGGAATTTTCGCTTCTATTTCAGCAACAACAAATGGTGGGTTTGATATTACTGGCAATAGTCTAATACCTTACCATACAGATTATTTTTTACAATTTGTTGTCATGATTTTAATCGTGTTGGGGGCAATTGGTTTCCCGGTATTAATCGAATTAAAAAAGTTTATATTTCGTAAAGAAGAAACATTCCGCTTTAGTCTATTTACAAAAATTACAACCGTAACTTATGGTTTATTATTTGTAGTAGGCACTTTAGTCATTTTATTAATTGAGTCCTTTCATTCTCTACGAGGCATGGAATGGCATGAAAAATTGTTTACTGCCATGTTTCATTCTATTTCTGCTCGTTCAGGTGGGTTAACCACTTTTGATGTGACATTATTTAGTGAAGCAACCGACATTTTCTTAAGTTTCTTAATGTTTATAGGTGCTTCGCCAAGTTCAGTCGGCGGAGGGATTCGTACAACCACCTTTGCACTTGCCATTTTGTTTTTATATAATTTTGCCAATGGTCGAACAGAAATACAATTGTACGGGCGGGAAATTTATCTAATTGATATTTTCAGATCCTATGTTGTCATTATTTTAGCTTTCTTCATGGTCATGATTTCTACGATGATTCTATTAATAACAGAGCCAGCTGCGACAACTACCCAAATTATCTTTGAAATTACTTCTGCCTTCGGAACAGCTGGAATGTCCTTAGGTATTACAGAACATTTGTCGACAGAAGGAAAATTCGTAATGATGATTCTTATGTTTATCGGTCGGGTCGGATTAATCTCATTTTTATATACACTTGGTGGAAGAGTAGATAAACCGCCATATCGCTATCCAAAAGAACGAGTGATAATTGGATAATTTTCCAGAGGGTCTCATATAACCATATGGGACCTTTTTTTATAGGAATATCAAAAGAAGTTGGAATTTACAGATTTTTAACGTGCAATTTTCAGTGAAATTAGATAAATTAGTATTAGGTACTAAATAATGTAAATTCTATGTAAATAGTTAATCTATATTTTAAAAATAACTAACCATTAATAAAAGTGACTTGAAAATAAAGGGATTTGATAGGTCGAATGAGCTTATAATGTTATTTTATTTTTAGAATAATGGTGTCATTTGACTTAGTACTAACAGCTTATAGAACTCTTAAAAATACTAAATAATACAGAAAAATAATATAATTTAAATTTAAAAACGATAAAAATGATGTCATATACCCATTTATTAAAAAAAAAATCTATGAAATAATTTGTATTGAAAATATATTTTGAATATTTAGTATAATTTTAATTACAAAGTCATAAATAGATAAATTTATTAATAGAATAGATTATAAACAGTTGCGAGGAAGAGAGTATTTTTTCCAAGGGGAAAGGATTGGTGAGAGGTAAATGGTGAAAACTGTTCGACCTATTTTTAGGAAATTGTTTCAAACCGTTAAAGATCCAGTACTAATATTAAATACCTCCTGTCAAATTGAGTCAGTTAATGACTTTGCAGCGCAAATGCTAAATATAGATCAAACATCAGGACAACAATTACAAATGGACGAGTCTTCAAAGTCTAGATGGAGCAACTATCTAGAAAAAATCAAAAGTAATTTAGGTGGTTTTTGTAATCTAAATCTCATGATAGATGAAAATCAATTTAAAGAGTTTAAGTTGATGGGTTATTATCATGAAAAAAAAGACTTAATTTTTGTAAGAATTTCACCGACCTCTGATACAGGATCTATCCTAGAAAGCAGCAATGTTGACATCTATTCCATGTTTAATGATATCTCTCATGGTATTATACTAACTAATTTGAGTGGAGAGATTGTTGATGCAAATACAATAGCATTACAATATATCCAATGCGAAAAAAGTAATATTATCAAAAAACAACATGAAATGCTGTTTGATTCACTAACAGACTACGAATATACTAAACTACAATATTTTGCAGATATAATGAATACTGGGCGTGCATCTATATGTGTGTCGAATGTAGGTGAAAATGGACAGATTAATTATTATAGGATGGATAGTAAATTTAACTATAATATGAATTTAATTGTTACAACAATTACAGATGAAACAGAGAAGATTTTATTAAAACAACAAGTTAATCAACAAGAATCCTTAAATTCAATTGGTCAAATGGCAGCAACTATTGCCCATGAAGTTCTTAATCCAATGACATCTTTAAAAGGGTTTATTGAATTATTAAAACTAAATTATTCTAGCGTTGATAACCTGAATTATCTATCTGTTATGGACTCTGAATTGCAAAGAATGGAATCGATTTTAACCGAATTATTGTACTTATCTAAGCCAATTGAAAGAAGTTATGAGGAAACATCAATTATACAAGTAGTGAACGAGGTTACCGAATTAATGACCCCTCATGCATTGAAACATAATATTTTGCTGAAACTGGTTGATTGTAATGACTATCCAATTATTATGGGGAACCATAACCGGTTAAAGCAAATGCTTATAAACTTGATTAAAAATGCTATTGAAGTAATGTGTAATGGTGGAGTCATAATGATTAAAGTTGAAAATCATAACGAGGGTGTAGAAGTCTCTATAATTGATGAAGGTAGAGGTTTATCAGATATTGAAATGGATCAGTTATTCACACCATTTTTTACGACGAAGTCAACTGGAACAGGTCTAGGACTAGCATTAGTGAAAAAAGTAGTAGAAGAGCATAAAGGTTCTATTAATGTTGAGAGTACATTGGGGTTAGGGACAACCTTTAAGATTTCATTACCAGTTTATGATGGCCAATATTTAAGTCGTGATGGTCATAACAGTATTGAAATGTGGATAGATTATAAATCACTAAACAGATTACCAGTTGTTTGAGTGAAATAAAGATGAGTATTTTGACAAAAGTTTCTTTTTATCGCTATAATTCATTATATAATGATAAAAAGGATGTTTTGTCATGTCTTCTAATGAAATTAAGCAATCGCTTAAATTGTATATTGTCCTGTCTAGAGCAAATAAGGCAATAAATGAAGTGACGAATCAATTTTTTCAACAGCACGGTTTAAATCCGACAGAATTTGCGGTACTAGAGTTACTCTATCATAAAGGTCGCCAACCGCTTCAACAAATTGGAAATAAAATCTTACTCGCTAGCGGATCCATTACGTATGTTATAGATAAGCTGGAAAAAAGAGGATATTTAGATCGGGTCTCATGTCCTTCAGATCGACGCGTCACATTTGCGGAGATAACAGAATCAGGTGCAGAATTTATGAAAAAGTTATTTCCGGAACACGAAGTAAATTTGCATGAGCTATTAAGTGTTTTAACGCCTGAAGAAAAGGATACGGCAATTGAGCTGTTAAAGAAATTAGGACTTTCCATTAAAGATTTGTCATACTAAAAGGAGTTGTCTCATATGAGGCAACTCCTTTAGTTTTTTACAATACGATAATAGTAGGACTATTCAATCGTTAATCCCATTTTAATCATTGCCTCAGACAAATCTACGTTTTCGTGATCAAAAATTGTTAAACGAACGATTTTGTCTGCTTTTTCAAAAACTACCGCTATGACTTCTTCGCTACCGAGGTTAGCAATATACGCTGTTGCGTTTGATAAATCATAGTTTTCTATAAATGCAGAAATATCATATTCTTCATAGTCTTTACTTATTGCAGTCATTGTTTCTTCAGTGTTAACTACTAAGTCCTCAAAAGACGTATCATTTATTGTCAAGGCTTCAATTCGCATGTTATTTGAATCATCTTCATCATAAGACAACACTTCTTTTCCAGGCTCTTCAGGAGTAAGACTGAAGCCAGGAATTACCTGTATTGAATACTGCTCACTTGAAACTGCAGTAAGTTCTTCAGTTTTACTCTCTCCTTTAGAAGAGAATGTAATTGATGAACTGGAATTTGTTTCATCTGTCGATGGCTCTTCCTTTTGTCCATCTTCTGTAGATGGTTCTTCGTTTTGGCCCTCATCAGTAGATGGTTCATCTGTATCCACAGATTCATTCACTTCTTTACCTTCAGTATGTGCAGTACCAGTTTCACTATCTGTTTCTGTTGACTCTTCTGCTGTGCTACATGCTGCTAAAAGTGTAATCGATAAAAATAAAGTTATGATAAACGTAAGAGATTTTGACATATTTTAGCCCCCTTAATATATTAAACGTTTTTTACATATAAATGTTCCACAAATATTTCTAGCCTTACTACTATTTTAACGAATTGGTAATATCATAAATAATAGTAAAATAAATACCACATGAGAGACAATAATCAATGGCAAACTTTTTTTCCATTCATATAGGAATCCCCAAACTAGTCCGGCAATAAAAGCCATTAAGACTCCGAGCCAGAAACCACTAATCGCTACTGATAGTGCAAATAAGATACTGGTAATTAAGACAGCTGCTTTAGGAGACACCCATTTTTTTAAATATTGCTGTACATAACCACGCCAGAATAATTCTTCACCTATGACGATAATAAAAATTAACAATAAATAATGCCAAATATTATTTGGTCCATAAGTTTCTAAAAAACTTGTAATTGTTTTTTCAGTAGTACCATTTAGTTTTGTGATAAGAAAATCGCCAAGTCGGACAATTCCGTATAAAATTGTCCCGTAACCAATACCAAACAGTAAATATTGCCATGTTGGTACTTCATCTTTAAATTTACCATATATAATGGCGACCGCAATTCCTACTAGAAGGGTAAAGGTGTATAGGTACCAGAAGATTTTAATTTCTTCAAAAGTAATATACAACATTACATAAATAAAAATTAAAGAAAGAAGGAGCCCGGCAAATTGTTTAGATTTTTCCATAATTAAAGACCTCCTCCTTAACATCTTATCAAAAAAAAAATCTCCTATCATCTATTAACAAATGAAAAGGAAATTTTTATTTTTGTCTAAAATTTGCTTACCTGCATTGGAGCAAAAGTATTTGCCTTCTATACAATTGAGTTCAATTATTCATAGGATATTGCTAATTTTATTATGGATAAAATTGTAATTATCATGAATCTATTGCCCTCCAGGGAGGCATGCCTTAATTCTAGTTAAGAATTTATCGAGCTTATCCCTGGTAATCTAGGAATATAAAAGACTGTGACATAATTTAAATAGAATCAATGTTCATTTGGGTGGTTTAATATCTTATAGCGTTTATGATTGATAACTGTTTTTTCTTCCATATCCAGATCATGAAAATTATCCATGATCGTTAAGTCTACAATGACAGAGTTTTCATTTACTTTTTCAACTACTCCTTGTAAACCTTCTTTAAACTCGACAATATTTCCAACCTCTGCTATTTTCATAAGAGTCAGCTCCTTATCGATTAATATTAAGAAATTTTGCATGAAAAACTAAAAAAAGTAAAGAGATATTTAGAATTTTTAATTAATTTTAACTAAAAATTTACAATAGAAGGTGATTTTAATGGAAAGCTATCAAAAGATGATTGAACAACTTAAAAACGGAGAGGTAGAAAGTATCGAAATCCCAAAAGAAGAATTTCTACAATTTCGCAGACTTCTTGTAGAGGATGAAATGTTTAAATATTTTCGTGGGGAAGCACAACAGGGAGGAGATGTTACATTCACGTTTTTAAAGGTCCCTAGAAGTTAAAAATAAAATTGTTGAATTTTGTCAAGCGATTTTTATCCTAATTTCTAATGAAAATATTATAATAAAAGCATCATTTTTTTAGGAGGAGTTTAGTGGCGAAGGACCTTTTAAAAGAACTTGAGAAAAAGAGGCAGTTAATGATTCAAAGTGGGATAGAGTATGGTCTTCAAAACCCAGAAACCATTCGTATAAGTAAAGAATTAGATCATTTAATTAATGAATTTGAAGTTAAATATGCAAATGAAAACGAACAATTAGAGAAAAATAATGAGTGCAATTATATTTAGAAAAAAACTTTTGTATAAATTGTTTAAAAAGTAATAAATGAGGATATATTATTTATGAACACAGCAACATTCTCATTTCCCCCTTTTAGAGCAGAAGCATTTGTCTTCTGCTCTCTTTTTTTTGTCTTAATTTCAAAATTCCAAGGGTAGTTTGAAAAGGGGATGTCCTGTTTTTATTTAGATATGCCATCTTTTGTGTTAAATTTATGTAATTATTTACTATTTATTATCAACAATCAGAAAATATTTGGTAAACTATTAGAAAACTTGACTTAACGTAAATTGATCGCGATGAGTAAAAGTTCTACCTACTTGGATAAGTAGAGTAGATAACTTATCTTCGAATAATTGGAACAGGAAAGGGTTGTTATAATGATAGATACAAAAAAAATTGCTTTTATCGGAACTGGGGTTATGGGAGCAAGTATTGTTAAGCATTTATTAAAAGCTAAGTACCAAGTAACCGTCTATTCACGTACGAAGGCGAAGGCTAGAGATTTAATTGATCTTGGTGCAAATTGGGCAGAGACCCCAAAAGAAGCTGCAAGTGAACACGATATCATTTTTACTATGGTTGGTTTCCCGACAGACGTTGAAGAGGTCTATCTCGGCGAAAATGGCATTTTGCAATCTGCAAAAGAAGGATCGATTGTCGTAGATATGACAACATCTGAACCAACTCTAGCCAAAAAAATATATGAAGTTGCAAAACAAAAAGGAATTGCATCAGTTGATGCACCAGTATCAGGTGGTGATATTGGGGCTCAAAATGGCACACTCTCTATTATGGTTGGTGGAGAAAAAGCTGTGTTTGAAGAGTTATTACCGATTCTACAAATCTTTGGTGAGAATATAGTGTACCAAGGGGAAGCAGGTTCAGGGCAACATACGAAAATGTGCAATCAATTACTTATTGCAACTAATATGATCGGCGTATGTGAATCGATATCTTATGCATTAAAGGCTGGATTAGATATCGAGAAGGTACTTCAATCCATTTCCACTGGAGCTGCTGGTTCATGGTCATTGAGCAATTTAGGGCCTCGCATGATTAAAGGGGATTTAGAACCTGGATTTTATTTGAAGCATTTTATTAAAGATATGAAAATTGCCATTGAAGAAGCGGAAAAAATGAACTTAGATCTTCCTGGTGTCAAACTGTCTAAAGAGCTTTATAACACTCTTTTAGAAAAAGGTTATGGGGATAAAGGAACACAAACCTTGATTAAATATTATATAGATTAATTTTTTACTTTAATCCGTTTGACCTAAATCTTATGTTTGTTTATCTAGTTAATAATTGAAAATAATTTATAGGAGCGAACACTTTGGGAAAAACATTCAGTAACAAAAACTCGAATACAAGAGGTCCACTTGCCTTATATCTATCACTACCCATTATTTCATGGGCGTTTTACGATTTTGCCAACACTATTTTTTCATCTAATATCAATACAGTTTTTTTCCCTTTTTATATGGACGAAATATTAGGGACCGATGAAGTTAGACAACAGGTAGCAAGTACATTTATTTCATATGCAAATGCTGTAGCAAGTTTCTTCTTAGTACTCTTTTCTCCACTATTTGGCGTGTGGATTGATAATACAGGTTATAAAAAGCGTTTTATCGTTTGGTTTGCTTCTATATCAATTTTCTTTACATTTATGATGGGGGTTTTTGGCAGTTTAGATTTTAACGTACATTTTTCGGGTGTTCCTCTCAGTTTATTTTTAGTAGTTGTAAGTTTTGTTATTGCAAAATTTTTCTTTAATTCGAGTTTAGTATTTTACGATTCGATGATGGGAGACCTGGGAACAAAAGAAGAGATGCCTCTAATTTCTGGCTTTGGCGTGGCAGTGGGGTATTTAGGAACCATTTGCGGTTTGCTTGTTTATTTGCTTGTTAGTGATGGAGATTTCCACCGTGCATTTATCCCAACAGCAATTCTTTATTTAATCTTTTCATTGCCGCTATTTTTCTTTATGAAGGATAAGCCGGTCCCTAAGGAACAAAGGAAAAAAATAAAATTCTTTGAAGGCTATAAGGAGATAATTCAAACCTTTAAGGAAATGAAAAAGTATAAAGCCATTTTTACTTTTATGATTGCCTACTTTTTCTTAAATGATGCAATTGCGACAACAATCGCTATGATGGCGGTTTACGCTACTGCGATTGTTGGTTTTACATCAGGTCAGTTTATTGTACTATACCTAGTTAGTACAATATCTACTGTAATTGGGTCAATGATTTTCGGATATGTTGCAAAATCGATAGGAGCTAAACGCTCTGTTACTATTGTAGCTTTTATTATGATCATTGCGCTCTTCATCGCTGTTTTTGCAACAGCCCAATGGATGTTCTGGATTGCAGGAAGTTTGTTTGGTGTATCCCTTGGTTCTATGTGGGTAACCTCTAGAACGTTAATTATTGAATTATCACCTGAAGAGAAACGAGGACAATTTTTCGGCTTGTTTGCATTTTCAGGAAAGGTGTCATCAATTATTGGGCCTGCTATTTATGGTACAGTTACATTATTACTTAAAGACTATGGAACAATAGCAAGTAGAGTTGCCTTAGGATCATTAATTATTCTTACAATAATTGGACTTATTATACATCTGCAAGTAAAACCTATGAAAAATAGATGATAGGAGAAAACCTGACCCTATGTTACAATTTACTTAGAAAAAATTGTATCAAAAGTTGCTAAAATCTATACATTTTAGTCGGGAAAGGAAAGAGTGACTTGGAGCATAAAGGTATTTTACTAGAAAGTGGAACAAATGAACTTGAAATTGTCGAATTTGAAGTTGCTAATAATAAATTCGGTATTAATGTAATAAAAGTTAAAGAAATAATTCAACCAATTCCAGTTACTTTTATTCCACATGCACATCACCATGTTGAAGGAATTGTACAACTTCGTGGTGAAGTTTTGCCAGTTGTCAATATGCTAAAAGTGTTAGGAATTTCGAATGCTGCATTTAGTTCTCAACAAAAATATATTGTTGCTGAATTTAATAAACAGAAGGTTGTTTTCCATGTAGATAATGTGACTCAGATTCATCGAATTTCTTGGAATGAGATTGAAAAGCCTTCTGATATGTACCAAGGCGGTTCAAGCCAGGTAATTGGAGTCATTAAACAACAGGACACGATGCTCTTATTATTGGATTTTGAAAAAATTATGGTAGATATCAACCCAGACTCTGGTATTAACGTAGATTCTGTCAAAAAGTTAGGGAAACGTGAGCGTTCTGATAAGAAAATTATTATTGCAGAAGATTCTCCACTCCTTAGAAAATTATTGCACGATACGATGCATGAGGCAGGCTATGTTAACTTAGAATTTTTTGAGAATGGACATGATGCTTATAACTATTTAGAATCACTTCTTCGTACAGGCAGCAATATTGAAGAACATGTACAGTTAGTGGTGACAGATATAGAGATGCCGCAAATGGATGGGCATCATTTTACGAAAAAAATAAAATCGAATCCTTCATTAGCAAAACTTCCGGTCATCATTTTCTCTAGCTTAATTACAGATGATCTTCGACATAAAGGTGAAGTTGTGGGTGCTGAAGAGCAAATTAGCAAACCTGAAATCGCGGAACTAATTCTAAAAGTAGATGAATTAATTTTATAGGAAGTATATTTTAGGGTATCCATCAAACTTATATTTTTATTTAGTAAGGCTCTTCCATGGCGAATTGATTTTAAATTTAGAACACGGTCGGATACCTTCATGGTTAATCGATCGTGTTCTTTTATCTTCTCGTGTTTAAAGGTGGAATTATTTAACCATTCTTTAGGGTATAAGGGAGTGTACCTTTCATATGAAATTTAAAAGAGAGAAGTGGTTACTATAGAAAATATGGAAAACTTAAAAACGGCTATTATCGATATCGGTTCAAATACAATTCGGCTAGTACTTTATAAATATAATAGACTTGAAGGGTTGAGAGAATTCGGAAATATTAAAACAGTAGCAAGATTACGAACATACCTCCAGGCAAATGGTGAAATGTCTGAAGAGGGAATTTGCTTGTTAGCCGAGACATTAAGTTCATTTAAAAAGATTATTGATGATTACAAGGTGACTGATATTAAAGCAACTGCTACTGCTGCAATTCGTCAAGCCAAGAATAATCTAACAATTATTGAGCGCATGGAAAAAGAAACTGGAATTCTCATTGATTTATTGACCGAAGAAGAGGAAGCTTATTTTGGATTCGTTGCTGTTGCACATTCGATGGATACAAAATCTGCTGTCACGATAGATATTGGTGGTGGCTCAACAGAAATTACTTTATTTGAGGATAAGAAGCTGCAAAAAACGATTAGTTTTCCTTTTGGTACTGTCTCCTTGAAAGAAATGTTCGTTTCTGGGGAAGTAATTAGTAAGGAAGAAAAAGAATTATTACAACAATATGTAAGACAGCAATTTAAAAAGCTAGATTGGATTGGGCAAATTGGCCTACCAATCATTGGAATCGGTGGAAGTGCACGAAACATTGCCCAAATTCACCAGCAGCTAGTAGATTACCCTATATCTGGGGTTCATCAATATGAAATTAAAAACGACGAGTTAACGAGGCTAAGTAACTATTTAGAAAACTTAACTTTTGAACAGTTGAAACATTTGGACGGGCTTTCATCCGATCGAGCGGACATAATTGGAATTGCTATAGAAGTATTCAGAGAATTGACTGCTTTTGTCAATGCTAGGGTGTTTCAAATAAGTAAAAAGGGCTTGCGTGAAGGATTAATATATAATCGAGTACTTCAAAGTAATATTAGTGCTTTTGATAAGTACAATGTATTTGAGGAGTATGCTAGACGGATTACCTTTGAATATGGTCGCTCAGAAAACGAGAGTGCATTCTTGCGATTAATTACAGAACAATTTTACAAGGAATGCTGCCGTTTAGGCTTAATCGAATACAACGAAAAGCACCTGAAATTAGTGAAAAGAGCTGCTGGAGTATTTGCGATAGGTGAGTACATTGAACAGGATTCTTCTAGTCAGCATACATTTTATTTGCTTGCGAACCAATCCATTGCAGGTATGAATCATGTAGAGCGTGTGAAACTTGCACTACTCGCATCTTATAAAAATAAGGATTATTTCAGAAGATTTTCAGCTCGTTTTATTACATGGATTTCAAGAGAAGAGTTAAAACTGTTAAGAGATTACGGAGCTATGCTGAAATTTATTTATTCTTTAAATGTTTCTAAACGGAACATTGTGGAATCTATAGAATTAAAAAAAGTAGATGATGTCATTCATGTAATCTTGGAGGCACAGCATCTGCCAATGGCCGAAATCTATCAAAGCGAACGTCAAAAAAAGCATATTGAACGCTTATTTAAACATACAGTTCAAATTCATTTTTATAAAAAGGGTGAAAAGAAATGACTACCGGAATTAAATTAGACTCTTATGGAGACAAAGATAATGAAGAATTACTTGATTATGACACGATCTTGGAAGAAATCGCTAAACCACAATATTACAATAACCGTGAGCTGAGCTGGTTAGCATTTAATGAACGCGTATTGGAAGAGGCGGAAGATGAGGCTAATCCATTACTTGAACGGTTGAAGTTCTTAGCTATTTTCAGCTCGAATTTAGATGAATTTTTTATGGTACGTGTGGCTGGATTACAGGACCAAGTAAGGGCAGGTTTTCATAAACCTGAGAATAAGTCAGGATTAACGCCAAAAGAACAACTGGCAGAAATTGCACAAAAGACACAAGCTCTTGTTCGTAGACAAATGGATGTATTTCGTTATCTCGTATATGAATTATTACCACAAGAGAAAGTGTATGTTCGTAAATTCAAAGCATTAAATGAAAATCAAAAACAATTTGTAAATGAATTGTTTGAAGAGACCATCTTCCCAGTATTAACGCCTGTAGCTGTGGATGCCTATCGCCCATTCCCGACATTGATTGGAAAGACACTAAACTTACTGGTGATGCTCGAAGAAAATATGTACAGTGAGCATAGCGAAAAAGTAGCAATTGTACAGGTCCCTTCCGTTTTACACCGTTATATAGAAGTGCCTAGTGATAAGGGAGAAAAGGTTTTCGTTTTATTGGAAGATGTCATCACTTCTCATATTGACAAACTTTTCTATGGATACAACGTGAAATCTATTCAGGCTTTCCGCTTAACACGAAATGCAGATTTAACGATTCACGAAGAAGGTGCACGAGACTTACTTGTAGAAATTGAAAAAGAGCTGAAAAAGCGAAAATGGGGCGTTGGTAGCCGTTTAGAGGTACGTGACGGCGAAATTAGCGATGAGGTCCTTGATTACTTATTGGAAGAATTTGAGATTCAAGAATCGGATGTATTTAAAATCGGTGGTCCACTTGATCTAACATTTCTATTTAGTTTTGTGAAAAAAATCTCTGTCGGGCGTGAGCATTTAGAGTATGAAAGCTTCATACCGCTTCCCCCAAAAGATTTAGCTTCACATGAAAACATTTTTGAAAAGGCGTTGTCACAGGATATCTTTTTCCACCACCCTTATGAATCCTTTGAGCCAATCGTTGATTTTGTTGCGGAAGCCGCTTCTGACCCATCAGTTTTAGCGATAAAACAAACCTTGTATCGTGTTAGCGGCAATTCACCAATCATCAATGCTTTAAAACAAGCTGCTGAAAATGGGAAGCAGGTAACGGTCTTAGTTGAACTTAAAGCCCGTTTCGATGAAGAAAATAATGTCTACTGGGCGAAGGAATTAGAGCAAGCTGGATGCCTGGTCATTTATGGCATGAATAATTTAAAAACACATTCTAAAATAACACTTGTTGTTCGCCAAAATAATGGAAAGATTGAACGTTTCGTTCACCTAGGAACAGGAAATTATAATGACGCCACTGCCAAGATTTACACAGATATGGGGATTATTACGTCTGTAAAGGAATTTGGTATTGATGCAACAAACTTCTTTAATTATTTAAGTGGATATACAGAAAAACCAAAATTCCATCATCTTGTTGTCGCACCCTTTGATATTCGGGATGAGTTTGTTGAATTAATAGATGAAGAAATTCGTTGCCATAAAAAGTATGGAAATGGATTTATCCGTGCAAAAATGAATTCCTTAACAGATAAAGAGCTTATTATGAAGTTTTATGAAGCATCCATAAATGGTGTCAAAGTTGAACTTGTCATTCGTGGGATTTGTTGTTTGCGCCCAGGAATTAAGGGGATAAGTGAAAACATTACAGTAACAAGCATTGTTGGTCGCTTCCTGGAGCACACAAGAATCTATTGGTTCCACCATAATGGTGAAAATAATATCTATTTATCTTCAGCGGATTTAATGACACGCAACATGGTCAAGCGTGTTGAAATATTATTCCCTCTTTATTCTAATGACATAAAGCAAAGATTAATGGATATTTTGATGACACAATTAGCGGATACTGTTAAAGCCCGTATTCAAGATTCAACAGGCAAATATCATTATAAAGTAGTAAACAATTCAGATATTAGATTGGATTCACAAGAACAGTTTTTACTTGAAGCGATGAGTACAGTAGTAGTAGAAGAATAATATAATCATATTAAAATGAGAATTTATTTTCATAAAATGTTGTCTCCCGCCTATTCTGGTGGGAGATGTTTTTGTATAGGTAAATACTCATGTTTGAGCGAAAGTTTTTACAGTAAAGTTGGTATAGTTATACATATGTCCTAAAATTTGAATGAAATATCAATACATAACGAAATATAGTGTTATAATATAACTATATATTATTTATTTGCATCACGTCATGTAGCCAATGGGGGATTAAAATGATTACTTTTCCAACGATAGAGTTTGAAAACTTCTTGCAAGATATGATGAAACTAAACCCATTTGATTCTGTTGCCATATTAAAAAGGCAGAATGGAAGAGAGTTTACTGTAGAAATGATAAATTCAAATGCCTCAATTATTTCCCCTGTTCCTTATATGAAAGGAATGGATGCAAGTGTCTTTTTTCAATGGCTAGATTGGGGAGAGTTGCTGGAGGTTCTCCAAAGTCCAAAGGAAGAAGTCGAATTTATTTCCATTAATCATAACAAGCAATTATTTCTTTATATTCAACCTATTGCGAAAAACACAGAACAATACTATGCATTAATTATGAAAGAAGTAAATGAAGAAAAGAACCCTCATAGCCTGTATACTTTTCAAAACGAAAATACTGGCCTATTAAATAAAAGGGCTTTAAATATTAAATGGTCGGAGCATTATCAGCACTATAATGATTCTCGGAATATTTCATTGTTATTAGTAGATTTGGATCGCTTTAAAAAATACAATGAATCTCTAGGAAAGCAAAGAGCCGACGAAATGATTAAGCAAATAAGTGACCGCTTTAATCAAGTCAGCAGTGAATCATGTGAACTTTATCATTATAGTGGAGACGAGTTTGTGTTTTTAGTTCGTCATACACTTCGTGAAGAGGTAGAGCTAATTGTAAACAAGATTTATGATCAGTTAAAGGAGCCTTTTTTGATTGATGTTCATGAATATTTTGTCACTTGCTCGATAGGAGTTTCAACTATATCTTCTGATCAGGGGCGAGATTTGGAAACATTATTGCATCAAGCTGAACAAGCGCTTTTTTATGTGAAAAAACATGGGCGTGCCCACTTTAGATATTATCGCGAGGAAATGAGTCATACATTCCAGAATGAAGTGTTAATGGAAGCTCATTTAAGAAGAGCTATAGACCTGGAGGAACTGTCCCTGCATTTACAGCCGCAAATAGATTTTGATACATATGAGATTGATAGTTTTGAAGCGTTGATTAGATGGAATAATCCAAAGTTTGGTTTCGTGCCTCCTTCTCAATTTATTCCTATTGCTGAATCGTCAGGGCAAATTATCCAAATTGGGGAATGGGTATTAGAGCAGGTTTGCAAGTATCAGCAGGAATGGAAGGCAAAAGGATACAGACCGGTTCGTATTGCGGTTAACATCTCACCGAAACAATTCAAACAAGAAAACTTTGCTGAAAAGGTAAAACGAGTAATCTTAAAATACAATGTCGAACCAAAGTATATTGAATTGGAAATCACCGAAAGTTCAATGGTGAACGTGCATGAAACCGAAAGCATATTAAAAAATTTGAAAGCACTAGGTGTATATGTATCTGTTGATGATTTTGGGACAGGCTACTCTTCATTAAGTTATCTAAAGAAATATCCAATTGATATTATCAAAATAGATCAATCCTTTATTGCAGATTTAAACAAGGACGACAAAAATGAAGCGATTGTAAAAGCAATCATCACGCTCTCTCAAAATTTAGAGATGGACGTTATCGCTGAAGGGGTAGAAGAAATCTCGCAAGAAAATTTCCTCAAACTTCATCAATGCAAAAAAGGCCAGGGCTACCTCTATAATAAACCTCTGCCGGTTGAAGAAATTGTAGAAAAATACCTAGTCAAATAGTACATGCCAACAAATTTTATGGACAATAGAATTTGTTGGTTTTTTTGTTTTGGGGAGCAGGTATTATGTTGCAAAGGTAGTTGATATAGGTATATAGGTATCTATTCGTAATAAATCCACCGGTTTGTACCAATTTTCTTAAAGTTCTTTTTGAGAATCCTACCTATGGTTTTTTGAGAGATTTCGATGTTAAGCCATTCATACATTTTAGTAGTTGTTATTTTTTCTTCAGGGAATAGAAATTGGAACTCTCTTATTGTACGTAAAATTGCGGATTCAAGTACTTCTTTCTTTCCACAATGTTCACAAACAACTTCTAATCCATGATTAGTTGTTCTAACTGAAAGAGATTCACATGCCAGACATTTTATGCCTTTTTGTATATGATAATAGTTATAAGTTGGAAATGGCTGTAAGGGATGTTTTGAGATATGAAGAGACTTTAACTTTTCTGCTAGATTTTTATGTTGTTCATTTAACTCTAATTGTTCTAAATTTAGATTCTTAATGAATTGGTTAAGTTGAGTTGGAAAAATAAAAGGCATATTTAAAGGAGCTTGGTATAATGTGAATTCGGGGTTTATGAAGATAACTGAAGATTGCACTGGGATAGAGAAATTATATTTTGTTAACAATTGGCGAAGCAAGGATTCTGTTCGTTGTAATTGAATTAGGGGATTGGAAATTTCGAATCGGTCTTTTTGAAAAAAACGATTGGAATCAAAATAGAAATCACCAGAATAATTTTTAATCTCTAACAGATGAATTCGATTCTTTAATATTATTAAAGAGTCTATTTGAAATGTTTGATTATTAACTTTTAATAGTAGGTCATTTAGAACTAAACAGTCACACGTTATTGCTTGTAGCAGTACATCAAATTGTAGTTCTCCTTCATAGCCTTTTTTTAGATTATAATAATTTTGCTCATCATTTTTTGACAGTGTGAATCTTGATTTTAGATTTTTTAAGACAGTTAATAAAGAAGGTTCTTGCCTCGATTTATATATCAGAAGAGTCATCCTTTCTTACTATTTGTTTTCTATATTTAGTTGAAAAATATAAAATTTTCTATTACCTAAAAAATTAAATTTAGCATGGATAGGAGGATCTTCTTTAATAGATTAGGTAAGTGAGACTTATTTATGAGGTCTTTTCAAGGTCAAATCTTGATAATGGTAGTAAGCAGTCTGGGAGAAGCGATCTCGTGGACAGCAAAGGAACAAAGAGGGAAGCAGCAGTCCACGAGCAGAGATGTCGCGGACAGCAAAGGAACAAAAAGGGTAGCAGCAGTCCACGAGAAGAGATCTCGCGGACAGCAAAGGAACAAAAAGGGTAATACCAGTCCACGAGATGAAATATCGCGGACAGCAAAGGAACAAAAAGGGTAGCAGCAGTCCACGAGAAGAGATGTCGCGGACAGCAAAGGAACAAAAAGGGTAATACCAGTCCACGAGATGAAATATCGCGGACAGCAAAGGAACAAAAAGGGTAGCAGCAGTCCACGAGAAGAGATCTCGCGGACAGCAAAGGAACAAAAAGGGTAATACCAGTCCACGAGATGAAATACCGCTGACAGCAAGAGAACAAAAGAAGTATAACCTGTCCACGAGAAAAAACCCCTAAAGACCAATCAATTAAACAATCAAGAGCGCAAACCTTTCCTTGGTAAACTATCACACACACTCTACCAAATCAAAAATCCCCACCCCACATTTATCAATAAATTCTGAAAACTGAATGACTTTTTTGTAAATTTATTGTAAGATGAAAATGAATGAACATTCATTAAAGGGGTAGGGGGAGTTTTCATGTTGAAGAATGAGACGATCATCATTACAGGTGGTTCTAGCGGAATGGGACTGGCTATGGCAAAACAGTTTGTCAAAGATGGTGCGAATGTTGTTATTACTGGTCGTGATGGTGAACGGTTACAAAATGCGAAGAATGAAATTATAGCAATTGGTAGCACTGTTGAAACATTTCAAATGGATGTACGTGATGTCGAACATGTGAAAGCCATGGTTCAATTTACTGTTGAGAAATTCGGGAAAATAGATGGCTTGGTCAATAATGCAGCCGGGAATTTTATTGTGGCTGCAGAAAAACTTTCACCAAATGGGTGGAAAGCGGTAATCGATATTGTCCTAAATGGAACATTCTACTGTTCATCTGAAGTTGGTAAGTATTGGATCGACAATGGAACTAAGGGTAAGATTCTAAATATGGTTGCTACATACGCTTGGGGTGCAGGTGCGGGTGTGGTCCATTCTGCGGCTGCAAAAGCTGGGGTATTGTCATTAACCCGCACTTTAGCTGTGGAATGGGGTCACAAATATGGAATCCGAGTAAATGCAATAGCTCCTGGTCCAATCGAAAGAACGGGCGGGGCCGGGAAGCTCTGGGAATCGGAGGAACAAGCGAAACGAACGGTGAATTCGGTGCCTTTAAAGAGACTTGGAACTCCAGAAGAAATTGCTGACCTTGCTGCATTTATTATGTCCAATAAGGCTTCCTATATGAATGGAGAATGTGTCACATTAGATGGAGGACAATGGTTAAATCCATTTCCATTTTAATAATTAATAATAGTTCCAATAAATTAACAGTCATGTCAATTTAGAAAATCCTGACATTCATTTCAATAAAGAATAAACATCACGGTATTAGTTGCATACTAATTACACTTTCTGAATTTAGAAAAAAGGGGAGGTGTAATGATGGGCATGTGGACAATACCGACGATTATTGTCGGGGCACTCATTGTTGTTGTATCATACTTATTGACAGCAGGTGTAATGAAAAAGACAAGACATCGTGAATCTGCAGCCGATGTGCCAATTAGTAAACTTGTAAGAGACCATCCTGTCGCAATGAACCCAATTATAATTATGTATATTATTTTCGGGTTATTTACTGGAATAATTATCTTTTATTATTGGTCAATTTATGGATATTAGTATGTGATCCTTTTAAATAAATCATCCTTCTACTCTAAAATACTGTTCCATATCATGGTCAATTGTGAACAAATTGTGATATGATAGTAGAAGAGTGTAGTTTCCCTGTTAAGAAAGATATTGACAGGCAAAGGAGTAGAAGGTCATGATTTCAACTAACACAAGAGCATTATTAGAGACACCAATTAGTGACTTTATTATTTCATCAGAAAAAGTTGCACATGTTCAAATTGGTAATAGTGCCGAGCATGCTTTACTCGTTTTAACCAAGACAGGTTATTCTTCTGTGCCAGTATTGGACATTAAGTATCGCTTACATGGTCTATTAAGCAGTAAGATGATTACAGAGTCCATCTTGGGATTGGAACGAATTGAATATGAAAAATTAGCGAATATTAAAGTTGATGATTGTATGGACTCTAATGTCACACATTTAAACATTTCCGATAATTTCCAGAAGGCATTGGATTTAGTCATTAATCATGCTTTTTTATGCGTCGTTGATGATGAAGGAACATTTGTGGGTATTCTAACACGTCGCGTCATTTTAAAACAGTTAAAAAAATATATTTATCAAGTAGAAGATTAATAGAATTGCTCAACAATTAGACTCGACAAAATCCTGTAATAGGGTTTTGTCGTTTTTTATACTAGACCTATCTAAAGGGGGAGTTAGATGACTGCAACAGAAGCAGAAATCGTTAAGGTATTAGCAGAAGAGAAGAATATGAGGAAAGCAGCTGAACGATTATTCCTAACACAGCCTGCCCTCTCCCAAAGATTGCAATCAATCGAAAAAGAATGGGGTGCACAGCTATTTATACGTTCTCAAAAGGGTCTTACGCCAACCCCGGCTGGAGAATTAGTCATCCAATATGCAAATGAAACAATCATAAGGAAAGAGCAAGTCTTTGATACAATTCAAGCGCTTAATTCGAAAGTACATGGTACATTAAAAATCGCCTGTGCCTCAATTGTAGGTCAAAATTGGCTTCCCAAAGTATTAAAGGAGTTTGTCACAATCTATCCTGATGCTAAAATTTCATTAATTACAGGCTGGAGCTCAGAAATTGTCAAAGCGTTATACGAAGGAGAAGCACATGTCGGAATTGTGCGTGGGCAAGTTGAATGGAAAGGGAAAAAAGTTCACTTATTTAGAGATATGATGTACCTCGTCGATCAAGAAATCGAAAATATTGATGATATCTTGACGACGGATCGGCCATTTATTCAGTTTAAAAGTGATTCGAATTACTACCAAGAGATACAATTGTGGTGGCAGCGTCATTTCTCTTCAAATCCGAAAAGGCAAATAATTGTAGATCAAATAGAAACTTGTAAACAAATGGCTATGAATGGTATAGGCTATGCAATTTTGCCGTCCATTACATTAAATGGGGAAGAAAATGTTAATAAAATTCCGCTAACCCAAAATGAAAAAGATACTGGCCTAACACGAGATACATGGTTGATTGGCTATGATTCATCTTTTGAATTAAGACAAGTAGCTGCTTTTATGGATGTCGTAACACAACACGCAAGTTGCCTTTATGATTATACGAAGTGATGTATAATTATTTAGTTGAACCTAGTCAATTATGCGTGCTATTTATTAGAAAATTTAGTACAATCATATATGTGAGTATATTTTACATAGATAAGGAGATTTAACAAACAATGACTAATAAATTAAATGCACAAGAAATTATTCAATTTATCTCAGATTCTAAAAAGGTAACACCAGTGAAAGTTTACGTTAAAGGTGAAGGTGTCGCTTCTTTATCATATGGAGAAAATACAAAAGTTTTCGGTGAAGGAAATAGCGCTGTTGTTTTCGGTGAATGGAATGAAATCGAAGCAAGCTTAAAAGAACATGCAAGCCAAATCGAGGACTATGTGGTTGAAAATGACCGTCGTAACTCGGGTGTTCCTTTACTGGATTTAAAATATCAAAATGCTCGTATCGAGCCAGGTGCAATCATCCGTGATCAAGTAACAATTGGTGATAATGCAGTTATTATGATGGGTGCGATTATTAATATCGGCGCTGAAATCGGTGAAAAAACAATGATCGATATGGGTGCTGTATTAGGTGGCCGTGCGACTGTTGGTAAAGGGTGCCATATTGGAGCGGGAACTGTTCTTGCAGGAGTGATCGAACCACCATCTGCAACTCCAGTAATTATTGAAGATGATGTTGTTATTGGTGCAAACGCAGTAGTACTAGAAGGTGTACGTGTAGGTCAAGGTGCCGTTGTTGCAGCAGGTGCAATCGTAATTAGCGATGTTGAGCCATACACAGTTGTAGGTGGAGTACCTGCTCGCGTATTAAAGCAATTAGATGAGAAAACAAAATCTAAAACTGAAATTATCGATGCTCTAAGAAATATTTAAGAAGGTGTTATGATGGATACACTTGTTCAAATTCGTAGAGAGTTACATCAAATACCTGAGTTAGGTTTTCAGGAATTTAAAACTCAAAAGTATTTACTGGATAAAATCTCTCTTTTTCCACAAGACCACATAAGTGTTACGACATGGGAAACAGGTATTGTGGTGAAGATTGAAGGTAGTCATCCATCTAAAACAATTGGTTGGCGTTCGGATATTGATGGTTTACCTATTATCGAGGAAACGGGTCTACCTTTTTCATCTACTCATGAAGGAAATATGCATGCTTGTGGCCATGATTGCCATATGACAATTGCACTTGGCATGGTTGAATCCTTAGCGAAAAATCAGCCAACACAAAATGTGGTTGTGTATTTCCAACCTGCTGAGGAAGGTCCTGGAGGTGCAGAGCCGATGCTAAATTGGTTGAAGGCGGAGCGACCAGACCTTATACCAGACGAAATCTATGCCTTGCATATAGCGCCAGAATATCCAGTTGGAACAATAGCAACACGTCCAGGTTTATTATTTGCTAATACATCAGAGCTCTTTATTGATTTAAAAGGTTTGGGTGGGCATGCTGCTTACCCGCATAAAACAAGGGATATGACTGTTGCTGCTGCTAATTTAATAATGCAATTGCAAACAATTGTGAGTCGCAATATTAACCCGATGGATAGTGCTGTGGTGACAATCGGAAAACTAACTTCAGGTACAGTTCAAAATATTATTGCTGAGAATGCAAGATTGGAAGGAACTATTCGTACACTCAATGCTGAGGCAATGGCTGATGTGAAAAAACGGATTGATGCAATTTGTTCTGGAATCGAAGCTTCCTTTGAATGCGATCTACACATTGATTATGGTTCTATGTATTATGAAGTAAATAATGACTCTGTATGTGCAAAGAAATTACTCTCTTTTGCTGAAACATTCGGGGGAGCAAACCCTTATGAATGTCCAGCAGCAATGACGGGTGAAGACTTTGGATATTTTCTAAGAGATATTCCAGGTGCGATGTTTTGGACTGGGGCAAATTGTGAATATGGCTTGCACCATGCAAAAATTAACCCTGATGAAGAGTTGCTATCCTTTAATGCAAACTTCGTTGAACAATTTATTCGAAGCTTATAATAAAAAATGGAAATGCCCATTATGGACATTTCCATTTTTATTTTACTTTGTTTCAGTTTCAGCTGTTGGATGTAGTAATTGAGGGGATTTTTTCAATGTCCATCCATAGGCTAATCCAAAACAAGCTAATAAAATTACTGCCCCTAATATGAATGGAATAGATAAATGCCATTCCAATAATACACCCGCAAGTGCAGGACCAATCATGTTTCCTAAACTCATGTACGCATTATTCATACCGGCTGCAAAGCCTTGCTCGTTTCCGGCGAATTTTGATATCAATGTATTTACTGCAGGTCGGATAAACACCGTTGCGATTTGGAATAGGGTTGCAATCGTTAGAATGATGAAGAAACCTCCGACATAAACCATTAAGACCATAGTAATTGCTGCCACAACTAAATTGACTAAAATGACTTTCATCTCGCCAAACCGTTTAAATAATTTATCAATGATAAACATTTGGAGAACGACTCCGGCAAATCCACCTACTGTAATAACAATGGCAATATCGGTTGGTGAATAGTCAAATTTGTAAGTCAGAAACATGGATAGTGTTGACTGGAAGTTTGAAATCCCAAAACTAAAAGTGAACACGACAATTAGAATGACAAAATAAGGCGTTTTTACGGAACGCACTAATTGACTTAAGAGATTTTCCCGAGGTGCATTTTTTACTGCTTCATTTACCTGTGGTTGAACATTTGGCAATACAATGAACGAAAGTAGGGCTGCAATTAAAGCAACGCCACCAGCTAGAAAGAACGGGAAATGTAAATCCACTTTTGCCAAAAATCCTCCTAATCCAGGTCCAATCATAAAGCCTAGTGATATGGCAGCTCCAATTAATCCCATGCCTTTTCCACGTTCTTCAATCGTTGTGATATCCGCAACATAAGCCATTATTGTTGTCATAATGAAGGCAGCTCCGAATCCACTTAGAAAACGTCCCAAGTATAAAATCCAAACTTCACTAGCTAAACCGAAAATGATTTGTGAAATGCCATAGATGATAAGTCCGCCGATGATAAATATTTTGCGACCGAAGCGATCTGATAAACTTCCTGCATGCGGAGAAAATAAAAACTGGGCCAATGCAAAAACTGCGATTAATGTACCGTAGACTTCGCCACCTACACCGAAAATATCTAAATAGGAAGGCAGAACAGGAATAACAATTCCTACCCCACCCATGGTAATAAACATATTAAGCATTAAAATTGTTAAGGCTATTTTTTTCTTTTTCTGTGACATTACAGTCCACCTTTCCCCTTATCTATATCCCCAAAAAAATACAAATTAATTCGTGTATCTAAAAGCTTATCATATTGTATATCGATACACTAGATTTAAATAGGAGTCTTTAGGCTGATATTCGGCATAAAAGGTTCGAAACACCCCTTTGCTCTAAGGGGGTACATTTTGATGTTCCCGACCAGGAGCGCAATTTTCTTCTGAACATAAGAAGATTGAAAGGGTGTCCAAGTAATATAACTTCTTGGACACCCAAAAAAATTGATTATCGTATGCTCATTTTAAATTCCAAGAAGTATTCATTATATTTACCTAACCATTCAAGTCCAAGGTTTTCATAAACTTCTAATTTTTCACGAATCTCTTCAGTTGGATAGAAGCGTTCATCTTCTATAACTTCTGGGTCCATTAATTCCATTGCAGCAGCGTTTGGTGTAGAATACCCAACATAATCATTATTTTGAGCGGAATTTTCCGCATCTAACATGAAATTGATAAAGGCGTGAGCTCCGTCTATATTTGCAGCTGTTTTAGGAATTACAAAATTATCAAACCATAAATTTGAGCCTTCTTCCGGGACCGCATAGTCAAGTTCTTCGTTTTCCCACATCATATCAGCTGCTTGTCCAGACCAGGTAAGGGCAACGGTTGCTTCATTATTAATCATTAGAGGTGTTATTTCATCCCCGATCACCGCTTTTATGTTAGGTGATAATGTAATCAATTTATCCGTAGCCTCACGAAGGAGAGCATCGTCTTTTGAATTAAGTGATTCACCTAAAGAATTTAGACCCATTCCCATCACTTCACGAGCTCCATCAACCAGGAATACTTTTCCTTTTAGTGAGGCGTCCCAAAGATCCACCCATGACGAAAAATCTAAATGTTCGTCAACTAAGCTTGGATTATAAACAATTCCGACCGTACCCCAAAAATAAGGAATCGAATATTTGTTTCCTGGATCAAAGGCTAAATCTAGGAAGTAGGGGTCAATATTATTAAAGTTAGGAAGCTTTGAATGATCAATTGGTAAAAGTAAGTCTTTTTCTTTCATCATCTCAACCATATACTCTGAAGGTACAGCAACATCATAAGCTGAACCGCCTTGTTCTACTTTTGTCATCATGGCCTCGTTTGAGTCGAATGTTTCATAAATCACTTTAATGCCAGTTTCCTCTGTAAACTGATCAATTAATCCCGGATCGATATACTCGCCCCAGTTATAAACTGTAATGGTATCCTTACTGCCGGCAGAACCAGCTGATTGCAGGCGGTCTACCGCAAAAAATAGGAAAGTACAGACGACTATGATGGCAATTGCAGCATGAATTAATGATTTCATCGTTGTACCTCCTCACTTACACGTTTTGCACGATTTGTTACGAAGTAGTAGCCAATGACAACTAAAATAGTAACAAAGAAGACAAGTCCTGAAATTGCATTGACTGTTAAAGATATTCCAGCGCGTGCCATTGAATAAATTTCAATAGATAACGTGGAGAAACCATTACCAGTTACAAAAAATGTAACAGCAAAATCATCTAATGAATAGGTTAAGGCTAAGAAGAACCCTGCGAAAATCCCTGGCTGAATATAGGGAAGAATTACGCGAGTTAACACATCTCGTCTTGAGGCACCCAGGTCACGTGCAGCATCTATGAGCGAAGTGTTCATTTCTAGTAGCTTTGGCAATACCATAAGAACAACGATGGGGATACTGAAGGCTACGTGTGAAACTAATACAGAAGTAAAACCTAATTTTACGCCAATCATTGTAAATAAAATTAAGAAACTTGCCCCGATGACAACATCAGGACTCACAATTAATACATTATTTAGAGAGAGTAATGTGTTCCGCATTTTTTTATCTTTGATCGAGACGATTCCAATGGCACCTAGTGTACCAATAATTGTTGCTATTAATCCTGATAATAAAGCGACAATCGCTGTATTCAGCAAAATTGTTATCAGTCTTGAATCTTCAAATACTGCCTTATAATGCTCAAATGTAAAAGACTCAAAGTTGTTCATAGAGCCGCCACTATTAAATGAATAGAAAATGAGGTAGAAAATTGGAGCATATAATATGACAAAAACTAACAATAAATAGATTTTTGAGGCAGTTGATAATTTTTTCATTATGCACGGCCCCCCTTCTTTTGACCTGTCAGAAGCATAATAATGACCATAATAATAATCAAGAATACTGCAATAGTTGACCCCATACCCCAGTTTTGGGAAACAAGGAATTGCTGTTCAATCGCAGTACCTAAGGTAATCACCTGATTACCTGCAATTAAGCGCGTTATCATGAATAATGATAGGGCTGGAATAAAAGTTACTTGAATACCAGACTTCACACCGTCAATCGTTAAAGGAAAAATAACACGGCGGAAGATTGTAAAACTTGAAGCACCTAGATCTCGTGCTGCATAAACTAGTGTCGGATTCAATTTATCCAGCGAATTGAAAATCGGAATGATCATAAATGGAATAAAAATATAAACTGAAACAAAAATGAAACTAAAATCTGTAAATAAAATTTGCTGTGGATCTAGTCCAAATACCTCTAAAAATGCGTTAATTGGACCGTATAATCCGAAAATCCCAATAAAAGCATAAGTTTTTAATAATAAATTAATCCATGATGGAATAATAATGAGCATCAACCATAAATGCTTATGTTTTGTTCGTGTTAAGAGATAAGCTGTTGGGTAGGCAAACAATAATGTAAATAAGGTAATTAAAAATGCATACCAAAAGCTTGTTAAAGTCATTTTTAAATAAACAGGTGAAAAGAAATTCTGATAATTAGCTAATGTAAAATGCCCGTTTAAATCCAACATGGAATAATAAACGATTAAGATGATCGGCGCGATGACAAATAAGGCTATCCAGATAGTATAGGGAACTAGCGAACCCTTTGAAGCTTTGTTAAACATTTTCTTCTTCTCCGTAAGACTCCAGACGTTTATCGAACTCTTCTTCTGTTTCGTTTAAACGCATAACATGAATGCTTTCAGGGTCAAAGTCTAAGCCAATTTGTTCGCCTACATCTGCCTTTTTAAGTGAATGAACGAGCCATTCATTGCCATCTTTATCATAAGTGGATAGCTCATAATGAACACCACGGAATAATTGTGTATCAACAGTAACGATAAGTTTACCTCTGTCAACTGTTGTAATTTCGAGATCCTCTGGACGAATGACGATATCAATTTTCTCATTCGGTTTCATGCCCTGGTCGACACAATCAAAAGTTTTTCCGGTAAATTGAACCTTAAAGTCTTCAACCATGACACCATCGACAATATTGGATTCACCAATAAAGTCTGCTACAAAACGGTTAATTGGCTCATCATAAATATCTACCGGCGTTCCGGATTGTTGAATTTCACCATCATTTATGACGAAAATTTCATCAGACATGGCTAAAGCTTCTTCTTGGTCATGTGTCACAAAGACAAAGGTTTTGCCTAAGCGTTGCTGTAATTCACGAAGCTCATATTGCATTTCTGAACGTAGTTTTAAGTCAAGTGCAGATAATGGCTCGTCTAAAAGAATGACCTCAGGATCATTTACAATCGCACGGGCAATCGCTACGCGTTGACGCTGACCACCAGACATTTCAGAGATTTCGCGATTACTGAAGCCTGCTAAGTTAACGAACTTCAATGCTTCTAAGACGCGATCCTGAATTTCTTTTTCTTTTAGCTTTTTAATACGTAGTCCAAAAGCGACATTTTCAAAGACATTTAGATGGGGAAATAATGCATAGTCCTGAAAAACAGTATTTACTTGGCGTTCGTTTGCAGGAATTTGATTCATTTTTTTATCATTGAAATAGATCGAACCTTCAGTCGGATCTGTAAATCCAGCAATAATACGAAGAATAGTCGTTTTACCGCAGCCTGATGGGCCCAATAAGGTATAAAACTTTCCTCTCTCAAGTTCAAAATTAATATTTTTTAATACAACTGTTCCATCATCATAAGATTTTGAAACATTCTCGAATCGGATAATTGTGTTGTTCATTCTCGAGCCTCCTAAACTATAAATAAGATTCTGTTGCTACTAACAGCAATTCGGTTATGCCATTGTTAGCATTGAAGATTTGATGATCGGTGGATGCTTCATAGTAAATAGCATTCCCTTCACAGGCAATATACTCATTTTTGCCTAAGACAACTCGTATACGGCCTTTTAATATATAGATAAATGTCTCAGCTAAAGAAGGTTCGAACTGTTTATACTCGCCATTCTCCTGAAGAGTTATAAGTACCGGCTCCATATCCTTTTCATTCGAAGTGGGTATCAGCCATTGAATTTTATAATTCTTTTCTTCATCAACATGAGAGGTTTGGTCATCTATGTTATAGACTACTTTTTGTTCTTGTAACGAGTCGTCAAAGAAATCCTTTGGGGTTGTTCCCAACACTTCTAAAATAGAAAATAATGTTTCAATTGATGGCGAATTTAAATCACGTTCTAGCTGAGAGATATAACCTTTCGTTAAATCAGTTCTTTCACCTAACTCTTCCTGAGTAAGTCCTTTTTTAAGTCGTAATGCTTTAATTTTCGCACCAATTTGCATTTAATAACTCCTTATCAGTTTAATATACATAAACTTAAAGTATGAAAGTTTACTATTTTATAACTTAATGTTTACTATTACCGATACTATTATACAGAATCATGTAAGCAATTCAATAGGCGTTTATGAAATATTTTCCTGCAGGGGGAACTTTTTCCCCTTATTATTTCTTCTGGTGATGAAAAGAATTCTTCAATGTTGATTTCAATATGAATTTCTAAATTGGAGGAAGAGAATATGCATGTTTTAATGGTAGGCAGAGCAGCACCAAAATTTGAAATGGATGCCGTGATGCCAGATAAGTCTTTTGGAAAAGTTTCTTTGGAAGAAAACATTAAACTAAAAAAATGGACGGTATTATTTTTTTACCCGATGGATTTTACCTTTGTTTGCCCTACAGAAATAACAGAAATGTCGGATTATTATGATGAATTTGATGAACTTGATGCAAGACTAATAGGTGCTTCAACGGACACAATCTATACGCACTTAGCTTGGATTAATACAGACCGAACAAAAAATGGACTCGGTCAACTACAGTATCCTTTAGCAGCTGACCATAATCATCAAGTGGCAAGGAAGTATGGAGTCTTGGTTGAAGAAGAGGGGATTGCCTTAAGAGGGCTATTTATTATTAATCCTGAAGGGGAACTTCAATACGTGGTTGTCCATCACAATAATATTGGTCGTGATACCGAAGAGGTGCTGCGTGTTCTTCAAGCACTTCAAACAGGACGCCTTTGCCCTGCGAGTTGGAGACCAGGTGACGATACGATATAACGCTAAAAGTGAGTTCCTTATATATTTTTTAAGGGGGAAGTTTCTTGAAATTACGTTCACAAATGCCTAAGTTCAATGGTGAAGCCGCCTGGTTAAATGGAAGTGTCAAACAGGAAGAATTAGTGGGTGAAAAGCCAACGATCATCCATTTTTGGTCCATGAGCTGCCATGAATGTAAAGAAATCATGCCGCAATTCAATCAATTTAGAGAGAGATTTGGTGAGCGTGTGAATTTTATAGCAGTTCATATGCCTAGATCGAAAGAGGATACGGATATAGGAAAAATAAAAAAAGCAGCCCGTAGATATAAAATAACACAACCTATATACATCGATAATCAATTGACGCTTACAGATACTTTTAATAACCAATATGTACCTTCTTATTATCTATTTGATCAAAAAGGAGTGCTCCGTCATTATCAATCTGGAGGAAGTGGCATGAAGATGCTGGAAAAACGAGTACTTCGAGTTTTGAATGAAGAGTAAAGAAAAAATAAGAAGTGTAGACGCATTGTTAATAGTCTACACTTTTGTAACTTATACCGACTGTGATTGTGCAAGCTTCATTAAATAATATTGTTCTTCCCTTGCCATATGATCAGCCATCAAAGCAGAAAATATCCCTAAACTTTCCGCATTGAGCTCCATTTCCTCCAGTTCATTTAAAAATGTTTTAAAAAGATTCATCTCTAATTCCACATCTTTATTAAACTTGGCAAGCGCAGGAAATTTATGGATGTTTGTTCGTAAAAATCCAGTTAATTCCACAGCTTTTAAATAAAAATGGTCAAAATGCTTTGTAAAAGTTTGACTCTTTTCTTTCAGTCTTCTCTCCACACCATCTAGGCGGTCGTTAATAGCGCCTGCATGGCCAGATGCATCTATTAGCCAAAGTAAATGGTGGTGAAGTTCATGGAATATGGGTGGTACTTTTCCTAGCTTAAGGTAACTAATAATTCGTTGATATTCTTCCAATTCATTTACCATGTGATTAACAAAGCTTGGAGTAAGATGGATTTTCATTTCTCCAGTAATATGGCGTCCAATAATTGACAGTTTAAATGCTTTTAATTGGTTCACTGGTTCTTCCACTTGGTTTGTGTAAGAAAGAATTGTAGATTCATCTTGCTGATTCAAATCGTTATACAAATAATCAAATACTTGAATAAATTGAGTAGCTTTTGCGATATCCTCTTGCTCAGATGGATAAAGAGAGTCATGAATAAATCGGGAATGGTCGCCCAAGATCCTTAGCCAAAACTGATGTTCAAACACAGCACTTTCAAAAAAGAGAGCCAAGCTGTTTACGCCTCCTTAGTTAGTACTACAAAATAAGGTATTCATTTGGTTATAAGTTTATTAAAGAGTTGGTCTTATTCCTTTTACTTATAAGGCTTATAATTTTTTTGAAATATTCATTGGGGAGAGTTAGGGGTAAAATATAAGTTAAATAGGAGGGGTTGCCATGGTAAAAGCAGTAAACGATCAGTGGAATGCCAATTTATATGACCAAAGCCATTCATTTGTATCTCGGTACGGTAAGGATCTGGTACAACTTCTGGCTCCAAGAGAAAAGGAAAAGATACTGGATCTTGGTTGTGGTACAGGAGATTTAGCATATAAAATTTGGACTTTGGGTGCTAATGTGACGGGCGTCGATAAATCGATCAATATGGTCGAACAGGCGAGAAGTAAGTATGAAGATATAACTTTTGATGTAAAGGATGCAACCGAATTAGAATATAAGGAAGAGTTTGATGCCGTATTTTCCAACGCCACACTGCATTGGGTAAAACCCCCAGAAAAAGCTCTATATTGCATCTACAGGAGCTTAAAACATGATGGACGATTTGTTGCAGAATTTGGTGGGAAAGGAAATGTACAAACCATAACTAATGAAATAATTAGTGAAATTCAAGCAGAGGGAATGGAGTTTAAGGAAATTCAGTTTCCATGGTTTTATCCAAGTATAGGTGAGTATACAACATTAATGGAAATCGCGGGGTTTAGAGTTACATATGCCGAGCATTACAACAGACCAACAAAATTAGACGGAGAACAAGGTTTAAAGAATTGGATCAAGATGTTTGGCGGACAATTATTTAGCGGTATTGATGAACAACAAAAGCAGGACATTATTAGCCGTGTTGAGAACAATTTAAGAGAGGTTTTATTTACAGAGGGAAATTGGCATGCAGATTATAAAAGAATTCGTGTGGTTGGTAAAAAAGAAGCGAATATAAATCTTTAGCAAATTTTTCAATGGATATTTGTACAAAATAATGACACTAAGTTAAAATAGTAGCATTGATGATTTTGTACGGAGGGTTATGATGAAAAAAGAATTTGTAGTTGTAGGTTTAGGGCGTTTTGGTGGCAGTATCGTTAGAGAGTTGATCCGTCTCGGAGCAGACGTTTTAGCCATTGATACTCAAGCAGAGCGTGTAGATGAATTTGCTAGGATTGCAACTCAAGCAGTTATTGCAGATACGACGGATGAAGAAGTGATTATATCCTTGGGTCTTCGGAACTTTGAACACGTTATTATTGCGATTGGCGAGAATATTCAAGCCAGTATTTTAACAACGTTAATCTTGAAGGATCTCGGGGTAAAACAGATTACAGTTAAAGCCCAAAATGATTATCACGCAAGAGTACTCCATAAAATTGGAGCAGATCAAGTGGTGCATCCAGAGCGTGATATGGGGATTCGAATAGCGAATAATATGATGTCGAGCAATGTTCTGGATTATTTAGAGCTATCAGACGAACATTCCATTATGGAGATTCGAGCAAATGACCGAATTGCTGGTTTTTCACTAATTGATCTAGACATCCGAGCAAACTATGGTATTAACATCGTCGGGATAAAAAGGGGAGAATCCATAGTCATCTCCCCGGCTGCGGATGACAAAATATTGCTGGGTGATATATTACTTGTAATTGGCGCAGACGTTGATATTAATCGATTTGTCAAAAAAATGATGAGCTAGTAGTGCAGTATCTAAATTCATGACGATTTATACGGATTTATATGTGTCGATGACTAATATCCAATCATTGGCGAATATTATAGATACAATAAAAAAAAGTTGTCCAATATTGGACAACCTTTTTTATTACACTTCCATAATAATTGGTAGTATCATTGGACGTCTTTTTGTTTTCTCAAATAAATACGGTCCTAAAACGTCAGTAATTTCATTTTTCATTTCTGTCCATTGAGTAGACTTCACTTGAACCATTTCATTTAAATGGCTATTTAACATTTTTTGGGCTTCACTAATTAGTGAGCCTGATTCGCGCATATAAACAAAACCACGTGAAATAATGTCGGGTCCAGAAACAAGTTTTTGTTTTTTCATATCAACACTTACAACGACGATGACCAATCCTTCTTCAGATAGGATGCGTCTGTCGCGTAAAACGATATTACCAATATCACCAATACCGCTTCCATCAATATAAACATCTCCAGAAGGGATTTTACCAGTAACCTGAGCTTCGTTCGAGCTTAAAGCAAGTACTTCGCCATTTTCCATGACAAATGTATTGTTAATCGGAACATCGCAATCCTCTGCTAGTTTAGTATGCATTTTTAACATGCGATATTCACCGTGAATCGGCATGAAGAACTTCGGCTTCATTAAACGGAGCATCAACTTTTGCTCTTCTTGAGATCCATGACCAGATGTATGGATATTATTCAAAGAACCATGGATGACTTCGGCACCAGCACGGAATAAAAGATTAATAATTTTATTGACACTCATTTGATTTCCTGGAATTGGTGAAGAAGAGAATACAACAGTATCTCCAGGTTGAATCTGAATTTGTCTATGTGTACCATTCGCAATTCGTGATAAAGCCGCCATTGGTTCACCTTGTGAACCTGTACATAAAATCAGTACTTCATTAGCTGGCAAACGATTGATCGTTTGAGCATCGACAAATGTCTCTTTTGGTGCTGTAATATAGCCTAATTCACGTCCGATTGTAATGGCATTATCCATTGAACGTCCAAATACGGCGATTTTACGACCGAACTGCGCTGCTGCGTCAGTTACTTGCTGTAGTCGATGGATATTAGAAGCGAAAGTCGCAAAAATTATACGACCATCTACTTTACGTAAAATATCATCAATGCTTTCGCCAACTTTACGTTCAGACATTGTAAAATTCGGTACTTCTGCATTTGTACTGTCAGAAAGTAAGCAAAGGACACCATCACGACCGATTTCAGCCATTTTAGTTAAGTTCGCAGGTTCACCAACTGGCGTGAAGTCGAACTTGAAATCTCCGGTATGAACAATATTGCCGGGTGGTGTTTTCACAACGATACCATATGCATCTGGAATACTGTGAGTTGTACGGAAGAAGCTAACTGATGTTTTTCTAAATTTGATGACATCGTCTTCTTTGATTTCAATAAGCTTTGTTGTACGCAATAATCCATGCTCATCTAGTTTATTTCGCAATAATCCCAGAGCAAGCTTCCCACCATAGACCGGAATATTTAATTGGCGTAATAGATAAGGAATTCCGCCAATGTGGTCTTCATGTCCGTGGGTGATAAATAAACCTTTAATTTTATCAACATTTCGTACTAAATACGTGTAATCCGGAATAACATAGTCGATTCCTAATAAATCATCATCCGGAAATTTGATTCCAGCATCAATGACAATAATTTCATCCTGGAATTGTACTGCATATGTGTTTTTTCCGATTTCGCCCAGTCCGCCGAGAGCGAATACCGCTGCTTGATCATTTTTTACAAATTTCATAATGATCTAAGCATTCTCCAACTGAAAGTTCGGGCTATTTTTTTCATATTCTAAATAATTGCCCTCAAGTAATTGGATATACTCGATATTGTAGTTACGATCTTTAAGATAGCTGCGGACTTCTCTTTCTGAAGCTGCTTCTAAATAAAGACTTTTAGTATTTTCGCGAACTGGTACTTCTTGAGCATTGTCTTGGTAATAAACTTTGTAAATCATGATTTCTCTCCTTTAATTAACGTACATTTACGTGCATCGTTTCGATTATTTTAAAGTGAACTACTTGCCATAAAAAGAGTAGCGTAACAATTGCATAAGATAAAGATAATAAAAAATGATATATCAAAAGCTACCGATTTTGCAAAAAGCTTTATCTTCTTTTCAATAATTTTCTTAACACGAAAAAACACTTGTACCCATTTTACCATCAATTGGTTAAAGAGTCTTGTTCTACTGTTAAGGTAATTGAAATTTCGAAAAGAACAGTATAATTTAGACATTGATTTTGTATGATTGGATAGAGTTTGTCTTTTCTATAATGAAAGAAGATAAATGTCAATAATCTTGGTTAAAGATGCATTTCCTTTATATTATCATGCGTCTGTCTTAAAATAAAGAAAAGCCCTCCAATTTGAAGGGCTTAAGCAATTGATTTTTTTCCGAGGATTCCATTTAATCGTTTCAAAATTCTCTTTTTGAGTCGCTTTAACATGGCGGATCACTCCTAACTTAGAGAATAATGACTTTTTCTATATGTAAAGTATTTTCCGTTTACATATAAATATGTGTAGAGTGGGGTAAGAAATGACAAGTATAATATTTTTTGATGTTGACGGGACTCTTTATAATAGTGAGAAAAAAATTCCCGATTCTGCAAAAAAGGCGATTGAAGCAGCACGAAACAATGGTTATGAAATTGCGATTGCAACTGGCAGAGCACCTTTTATGATTCAAAGCATATTAAAGGAGCTGGAGATTGATACATACGTTACTTTCAATGGTCAATATGTCGTATATAAAGGCGAAGTAATTTATACAGATAGTGTACCGAAAGAATATTTAGCGAAAATTATCGATTTTGGACTAGAGCGAAATCATCCTGTCGTGTTTATTGATGACAAGGAAATGGTCGCTTCGATTGAAGGACATTCCTTTATCGAACAAAGTTTAAATACCTTAAAATATTCATATCCCTATAGCAATCCGTTATTTTATGAATCTAATGAAGTGTACCAAACTCTAATTTTCATGGAAGAATCGGCCGAACCATTGTATAGAGAGACGTTTTCGGAAGTCAATTTTGTTAGATGGCACCCATATTCATGCGATATTCTGCCAAAAGACGGTTCAAAAGCAAGAGGAATTAAGAAATTATTAGAAAGAGTAAATATACCGATTGAAAAAGCGATCGCTTTTGGTGATGGATTAAATGATATTGAAATGCTTCGTGAAGTTGGCACTTCTGTTGCTATGGGCAATGGGGTAGAAGAGGCAAAGGCAGTTGCTGATATTATTACGGATCATGTGGATCGCGATGGTGTAGCAAAAGCCATGAAAATCCTTAATATCATTTAATCTATGTAAAACTTGCACCATATGATTATAAAAATACCTTTCTTAATTAGTCTATGTAGTATGTTTTAGAATGCTTAGACTATAAATAAAATATTTTGTTAATAATGAAGGGGGCGTCTGAAAATAATTGTGAGACGCCCCCTTTACTATTATTAAATGACCTACTCTTCACCAAATGGAAATGAATTTTGCTCTTGTTCGAATGGATTTTCGCTATTTATGTGATCGTAAAACATAACCCCGTTTAGGTGGTCTAGTTCATGTTGGAAGGCAATGGCCGGGAATCCCTTTAGACGCATTTTCTTTTCTTCGCCATCAACTGTCAAGAACTTAACAGTAATTCTAGCGTATCGAGGGACAAACCCTGGGATTGACCGGTCAACTGAAAGACACCCTTCACCAGAAGGAAGGTATGTTTTTTCTACAGAGTGACTAACGATTTTAGGGTTAACGGCAACAAAGCTTAATTGTTCTCCTGTATCATCTTCTAAATGTAGGGCAAACATTCTTTTTAATGAGTTTACTTGATTGGCTGCCAACCCAACTCCAGGACGAAGACCATACTTTTCGGAAAGTTCAGGATCTTGACTATTGATGAGGTATTCCAGCATATCACTTGCCAGTTTTCGGTCATCGTCAGATAAGGGAAACTTAACTTCCTCTGCTTTTGTTCTTAAAGTAGGGTGGCCATCTCGAATAATATCTTCCATTAAAATCATACTTAAACTTCCTTTCAATAAAAAACTATCTACTTAAATTATAGTAGTAAACTTTGCTTATCGCCAAGTATTCTTAATCTTTGTTTTAATGCACATTTCTAGTTGAACAGTAGCCCAGTTTTCTTTGTTTGCAAAAAACTGATTTTATCTTCTTTCAAAAATATCATATGTTGCTTTTTTTTGCTTTAGAAAAGTTTAGTTATAATAGTATATGTGAATACAAATAAAAACGAATCTGGTGGGGAAAGTTATTTGAGGAAACTAATAACTACATGAGTTGCCACTTTCTGTTGTAATACAGTTTCGCTATTAATATATAACAGAATTAGAAAAATAGATGAAGAACCATTAAGGAAAAAAGTGCAAAATAAACAGAAATCAATGATTGACCGAATGAATTTATTTTTATATACTCAATTTAACAAGTTGTTGTACTAATATTTTTGAAATTTATTTTAATACAGTATATAAGGAGAGGTGCTATATGGGAGAAAAATCTTTAAAACAATTTGAACCAGCTGCTACTTTAGAGTCAATCGAAAATAAGTTTGAAATGTTCCAAATCTTAAATGAAGAAGGAAAAGTTGTGAATGAGGATGCAGTTCCGAATTTATCTGACGAAGAGTTAGTTGAGCTGATGTCACGTATGGTATATACAAGAATTTTAGATCAACGTTCTATCTCATTGAACCGTCAAGGAAGACTAGGTTTCTATGCGCCAACTGCTGGGCAAGAGGCATCTCAATTAGCTTCACACTTTGCATTAGAGAAAAATGACTGGATTCTACCAGGTTATCGTGATGTGCCGCAAATCGTTTATCATGGTTTACCGCTTTGGAAAGCTTTCCTATTTAGTAGAGGACATTTTGTAGGAAATCAAATTCCGGAAGGTGTAAACGTTCTACCGCCACAAATCATTATCGGTGCTCAATACGTTCAAACTGCAGGGGTTGCACTAGGTATTAAAAAACGTGGTACTGCTGATGTTGCAATCACTTATACAGGTGACGGCGGTTCTTCTCAAGGCGATTTCTATGAAGGAATCAACTTTGCAGGTGCGTTCAAGGCACCAGCCATATTCATTGTACAAAATAACCAGTTTGCTATATCAACACCACGTGAAGTACAAACAGCAGCAAAAACAATTGCACAAAAAGGGATTTCTGCTGGTATCCCAAGTGTATTAGTAGATGGTATGGATCCACTTGCTGTTTACGTGGCGACTAAAGATGCACGAGATCGTGCGGTTAGAGGTGAAGGTCCATCATTAATCGAGACAATGTGTTATCGATATGGTCCACATACAATGTCTGGTGATGATCCAACACGTTACCGTACTTCAGATATAGATAATGAGTGGGCAGCAAAAGACCCAATCGTTCGTTTCCGTATCTACTTAGAAGGTAAAGGTTTATGGAATGAACAAAAAGAAACAGAAGTAATTGAACAAGCGAAAGAAGAAATTAAAGCGGCAATCAAAAAAGCAGATGAAACACCTAAACAAAAAGTTACTGACTTAATTTCAAATATGTATGAAGAAAAACCGTTTAATCTACAAGAGCAATATGAAATCTTTGAAGCGAAGGAGTCGAAATAACCTATGGCACAAATGACAATGATTCAAGCGATTACGGATGCACTCCGTTGCGAATTAAGAGATGATGAAAATGTTTTAGTGTTCGGTGAAGACGTAGGTGTAAACGGTGGTGTTTTCCGTGCAACTGAAGGTCTTCAAAAGGAATTTGGTGTAGACCGCGTATTTGATACACCACTTGCTGAATCTGGAATCGGTGGTTTAGCAGTAGGTTTGTCATTAACAGGTTACCGTTCTGTTCCTGAAATCCAATTCTTCGGCTTCGTATTTGAGGTAATGGACTCAATTAGTGGACAGTTAGCTCGTTATCGCTACCGTACAGGAAATACTTTCAATATGCCTGTAACGATTCGTTCTCCATTCGGAGGCGGCGTTCATACACCTGAAATGCACTCTGATAGTTTAGAAGGTTTAATGGCACAGCAACCCGGGTTAAAGGTAGTTATTCCATCAACACCGTACGATGCGAAAGGATTGTTAATTTCGTCGATTCGCGATAATGATCCGGTAATTTTCTTAGAACACTTAAAATTATATCGTTCTGTAAAGGAAGAAGTACCTGAGGAATCATATACAATTCCACTTGGAAAAGCGGATGTGAAACGTGAAGGAAGAGATTTATCGATCTTTGCTTATGGCTTAATGGTCCACGAAAGTCTAAAAGCAGCTCAGGAGCTTGAAAAAGAAGGGTACTCGGTAGAAGTGGTGGATTTACGTACGGTTCAACCACTAGATATAGAAACGATTATTGCGTCAGTTGAAAAAACAAACCGTGCAATCGTCGTTCAAGAAGCACAAAAACAAGCAGGTATTGCTGCAAACGTTGTAGCTGAAATCACAGAGCGTGCCATTTTAAGCTTAGAGGCACCAGTATTACGAGTAGCAGCACCCGATACAATTTATCCATTCCCACAAGCCGAAAACATTTGGTTGCCAAACTATAAAGATATTCTAGAAACTGCGAAAAAAGTTTTAACGTTCTAATCATAGGAAGAAAGGGTGAAAAATATGGCGTTTGAATTCCGCATGCCTGATATTGGAGAAGGTATACATGAAGGTGAAATCGTAAAATGGTTCGTTAAAGCGGGCGACAAAATTCAAGAAGATGATGTACTATGTGAAATTCAAAATGATAAAGCAGTTGTAGAGATGCCTTCACCTGTAGAAGGAACAATTCAGGAAATCCTCGTTGAAGAAGGTTCAGTCGCAGTCGTAGGCGATGTCATCATTCGAATTGATGCACCTGGCTACGAAAATCTTCAGTTCAAAGGTGACGATCACCACAAAGAAGAGTCAACTTCTACTACAAGTGCTCAAGTTCAAGGTACTGCTGAAGATGGCGACCCGATAGAAAAAGCACCAGTAGAAGGAGATTCTAAAGAAGATCCAGCTGTTGACCTTTCAGCAGACTCTACGGAAAATGCAAAACGTATCATTGCGATGCCATCCGTTCGTAAATATGCTAGAACAAAAGGCGTCGATATTCAGCTTGTCAGTGGTTCAGGTAAAAATGGACGTATTCTGAAAGAAGATATTGACAACCACTCAAATGGTGGAGCAACAACATCTAAAGCTGAAGTTGTAGAACAAACACCTGTGGTTGAGGCTACAACATCTAATGAAGAAACTGTGACTACAAGTGGTCAAGTCAACTTGGAAGGGGAATTCCCGGAAACTCGCGAGAAAATATCTGGAATCCGTAAGGCCATTGCTAAAGCCATGGTTCACTCTAAACAAACTGCACCACATGTTACTTTAATGGACGAAGTAGATGTAACAGAATTGGTAGCACATCGCAAAAAATTCAAGGATATTGCATCAGAAAAAGGAATCAAATTAACTTATCTGCCATATGTAGTCAAAGCGCTAGTTTCTACATTACGTGAATACCCTGAATTCAACCGTTCATTTGATGATGCAACAAATGAAATTATCCAAAAGCATTACTTCAACATCGGAATTGCTGCAGATACTGAAAAAGGATTACTTGTACCGGTAGTAAAACATGCTGATCGCAAATCAATATTCAATATTTCTGCTGAAATTAATGAATTAGCAACAAAAGCTCGTGAAGGTAAACTTTCTCCAAATGAAATGAAAGGCGGTTCATGTTCAATTACGAATATTGGGTCTGCTGGAGGTCAATGGTTTACACCAGTAATTAACCATCCTGAAGTAGCGATTTTAGGAATTGGAAGAATTTCTGAGAAACCAGTGATAAAAAATGGTGAAATTTTAGGTGCACCTGTGTTAGCATTATCTTTGAGCTTTGATCATCGAATGATCGACGGAGCCACAGCACAAAATGCTTTAAATCATTTAAAACGTTTGTTAAGTGACCCGGAACTTTTATTAATGGAGGCGTAAAAAATGGTAGTAGGAGATTTCGCAATCGAAATTGACACTTTAGTCGTAGGGGCTGGACCTGGTGGATATGTTGCAGCAATTCGTGCAGCTCAAACTGGTCAAAAAGTTACAATTGTAGAAAAAGATGTAGTAGGTGGCGTTTGCCTTAACGTAGGATGTATTCCTTCAAAAGCGTTAATTTCAGTTGGTCACCGTTTCGAGCAAGCACAACATTCAGAAGATATGGGTGTTTTCGCTTCTGAAGTTAAACTTGATTTTGAAAAAGTACAAAACTTCAAAAACAGTGTAGTTAATAAATTAACTGGCGGTGTTGAAGGGCTGCTAAAAGGTAATAAAGTTGACATCGTTAAAGGTGAAGCATACTTCAGTGATGCAAATACAGTTCGTATTATCAATGGAGATTCTGCTCAAACATATACTTTCAAAAATGCGATTCTAGCAACTGGTTCTCGTCCTGTTGAAATTCCAACTTTCAAATATACAGAACGTGTACTTAACTCCACAGGTGCTCTTAACTTAAAAGAATTACCGAAAAAATTAGTTGTTATTGGTGGCGGATACATCGGTACAGAATTAGGTTCTGCTTTTGCAAACTTCGGTACTGAGGTAACAATCGTTGAAGGCGGAAAAGATATCTTAGCTGGCTTCGAAAAACAAATGACAGCAATCGTGAAAAAAGGCCTAAAGAAAAAAGGTGTTACAATCGAAGTAAACGCATCTGCTAAAGGTGTAGAAGAAAACGAAAATGGCGTTATCGTTACTTATGAAGTTGGCGGAGAAGAGAAAAAAGTTGAAGCTGACTACGTATTAGTAACTGTTGGTCGCCGTCCAAACACAGATGAAATCGGATTAGAGCAAATCGGTATCGAGTTTGCTGAACGCGGTTTAATCAAAGTTGATAAACAATGCCGTACAAATATACCAAACATCTATGCGATTGGTGATATTGTTGATGGTCCACAACTTGCTCACAAAGCATCTTACGAAGGTAAAGTTGCTGCTGAAGCAATTGCTGGTGAACATTCGATTGTTGACTACTTAGCAATCCCGGCTGTATGCTTCACAGATCCAGAAATGGCTACTGTTGGTTACAGTGAAGAATCTGCAAAAGCTGAAGGCTTAGAAGTAAACGTTGCAAAATTCCCGTTTGCAGCTAACGGCCGTGCATTAGCTTTAAACCAAACTGAAGGTTTCGTTAAACTAGTTGCACGTAAAGAAGACGGTTTACTGGTGGGTGCTCAAATTATTGGGGCTGGTGCTTCTGACATGATTTCTGAGCTTTGCTTGGCAATCGAAGGCGGCATGACTGCTGAAGATGTTGCACTAACAATTCACCCTCACCCTACATTAGGGGAAATTACAATGGAAACTGCTGAAGTACTTCTTGGCAACCCGATCCATATTATTTCAAAATAATCTTTTAATCTAAACGCATTATGCTACAACCTTTTGTAGCTAATGTGTTTTTTTTATATTGAGGAAAACAAAAATTTTAACTTGAATCAATTTTTTTTATTCTATATCTAGCTAAATTATCAAGTCTTTATATGCTAGATTGCCCTGAAGTGTTTTCAAGAGTAAATAGGGAGAAATAGATCATTGTTGCTTCAAAAATATATTGCAAAGCTACAAAAAATTTAAAAAATTCTTTATAATGGAATTATTAATGATTATATTCGGGGGATTAAATGAAGCTAGATTCCATGCAATCGAAAATATTTTTATATAATATTATTATTATTTTTTTACTCTCTGTTGCTATCGGGATATCTTTTTATCTCACATTATCCAATGCTATTAAAGATGAAATTGGAGCCAAGGCATTGCAAATCGCAAAAACTACTGCAATACGTGATGATGTTAAAGCAGGTTTTAATTCTAATAATCCTTCTGATATTTTACAACCCATCGCTGAAGAAATACGTAAGGAAACAGGTGCTGAATATGTTGTAATTGGAAATCTTAATGGGATACGTTATGCACATCCAGTCGAAAGTCGAATTGGACAAAAGATGGTAGGAAATGATAATAATGGAGTGCTAGAAGAGGGGTTATCTTACATTTCAGAAGCAACGGGTTCGCTTGGGCCGGCCATAAGAGGAAAGACGCCTGTGTTTGACGATGATCATCAAATTATAGGTGTAATCTCGGTAGGGTATTTAAAGAAAGATATTAGCGATATCTTCTCTAAATATATAGATAATATTGTTTGGATAATTGCTTTTTTTATTTTCGTTGGGTTGATTTTTGCTTCACTTTTATCTACTAGAATAAAAAAAGATTTACTAAATTTTGAGCCAATCGAGATTGCAGAACTTTTAAAACAACAAAACGCACTAATTGAATCAGTTCGGGAAGGAATTATTATGGTCAATGATGAAGGGATAATTACTGTTCTGAATTCTGCAGCATATAAGATGTTATCGAATGGGGAAGAGATTCAACTTGTGGGAAAACATATTCGCAACGTATTACCAAACACGCAAATGGATCAAATTTTATCAACTGGCGAAAGACATCTCGATCGTAATATGGAAATCAACGGAAATAAAGTATTGGTAAATCGAATTCCAATATTGAATGGAGATAGAGTAGTAGGGGTTGTCTCGAGTTTTCGCCTGCAATCTGAAATTGATCGACTGTCTATGGAACTTTCGCAAGTAAAAAAATATACGGAAGCATTAAGAGCTCAAACACATGAATATAATAATTTTTTGTATACAATATCTGGACTTATTCAACTACAAAATTATAAAGAAGCTCTTGAGTTAATTCATAGTGAACGAGAAGCGCAAGGGAATTTAATTCACTTTATTTCAGATCGACTGCAAGATCCGTTTATAAGTGGCATCTTAATCGGTTTTTTCAACCGAGCCAAAGAGTTAAAAGTAAGATTAATCTTTGATGAAGATAGTAAACTTAAATCTTTACCTAAACATATTCATAAACATCTATTTGTTTCGATAGTTGGAAATTTAGTGACAAATGCATTTGAAGCAGTTGAACATCTGCCTGAAGAACAAAGACTGGTTCGTATATTAATACTAGATAACGGAAAAGAGCTATTGATAGAAGTAGAAGATAGTGGGAAAGGAATTGATAACAAAGTTAAAGATATTCTCTTTGAAAAAAGAGTTTCAACAAAAGGGGTAGATAATGGTCGGCATGGCTTTGGTCTAATGAAAATCAAAGAGAATCTCCTTGAGTTAGGAGGAGAAATATATACGGAGAATGGTGATCTTGGGGGAGCGCTATTTATCGTTGTGGTACATAAGGGGGAGAATGAGCATGAAGGACAAAATAGAGGTGTTAATTGTTGAAGATGATAAAAGAATCGCAACTATTCATCAAAAATTTTTAAGTAAAATTGAAGGTTATGAATGCATTGGGGTAGCCCATAACGGAGAAGAAGCATTTGAATGGATTGAAACTGTAAAGCCAGATTTAGTGCTGCTGGATGTATACTTTCCTGACTTATTGGGTACAGAAGTCTTAGACTATATTAAAGTTAATAGTAGAGAGACTGATATTATATTTATTACTGCCGCATCTGAATCAGACATTTTAAAGAAAGCATTACGAGGCGGAGTAGTAGATTATTTATTAAAGCCAGTAACATTTGAAAAATTTGAAGAATGTATGGAAACCTATCGTTCCAAAAGGAGACTTCTTGAGAAAAATTCGTCCCTTGAGGAAAATGAAATTAAAGAACTATGGAATGTATCGAAACCAATACAGATAAACGAAATAACACCAAAAGGAATCGATGTCATTACAAATGGGAAAGTATTTGATTACTTGCGAAGATACCCAGAAGGAATAACAGCAGAAAAACTAGGAAAGGATTTAGGATTGAGTCGTTCAACTGCACGTCGGTACTTAGAATATTTAGTTTCAGAAAGTAAAGTGTATACAGATTTAATTTATGGGACGGTTGGTAGGCCGGAAAGACGATATATACCAGAAAAAGCAATATTGTAGATAAAGTTGGTAACTCAATACTCGTTTAATAGACGAGTTTTTGAGTTGCTTTTTTATTTTTGATTAATTTTTTTACTTGAAAAGCACAAGGCAAACTGCAATATTCATTCCAATATACCTTTCGTGAACAATATGAGCAAAATCAAGTTTATGGAAAAAATATCAACTTATTAGCGTTTTATTGTAAAAAGTATGCGCTTTCATTAAGTTATTTATATACATTTATATTGAAAAGTGAATGTATAAAAAGGGGGAAAATAAATAATGAAGAGGATAGTATTAATTTGTTTGGCTATTTTTATGGCTGCAGTTCTTACAGCATGTCAAGGGGATACAGGTGGAACTACAGAGGCTGAAGGTGCTTCTGGATATCCAGAAAGCAATATTACGATTGTAGCGCCATCAGGAGCTGGTGGTGGCTGGGATTTAACAGCACGTGCAATTGCCAAAGTTATGTCAGAAACAGGTTTAGTTGAAAAACCGATTACAGTTGAAAATAGAGCAGGTGGCGGTGGAGCTGTGTTTATGGCTGAATATGCCACAAAAGAAGCAGAGAATGATTATATGCTCATGGCTAAATCACCTCCTATTATCATTAATAATTTAAAGGCAGAAGGAAATAGTCCTTATGGTTATAAAGATACTACTCCACTTGCACAATTAACGCGTGATTATGGTGCGATTGTTGTAAAAGCTGATTCAAAATTTAACACATTAACTGATTTGTTAGATGCTATTAAAGCAGACCCGACATCTATTACTATGGCAGGTGGTTCAGCGCCTGGTTCAATGGACCATCTGGTAGGGATCTTGCCAGCATACGGATACGGGATTGATCCTAAAATTGTAAAATATGTGTCTTATGATGGCGGCGGTGAAGCGATTGCAGCATTATTAGGCGGCAATGCTGATGCCATAGCAACAGATGCATCCGCCATTGGTGAATATGTCAAATCTGGAGATGTAAAAGTGCTAGCAGTAAGTTCTACTGAAAGATTATCTGGTGAATTGGAAGAAGTTCCAACATTCCAAGAGTTAGGTATTGATGCAGAGTTTACAATCTGGAGAGGATTATTCGGTCCTAAGGATATGTCTGAAGAGGCAGTGAATTATTGGACTGCAAAGTTAAGTGAATTGGCAGAAAGTGAAGAATGGACTGCTGAATTAGAAAGAAATGGTTGGCAAAATGAATATAAAAATGCAGAAGAATTTACTAAGTTCTTAGAAGAACAAGAGACAGTGGTTAGTGAGTTGCTCGAAGCATTAGATATGCATAAATAAAGGGAAAGCTGTCCGATAAGCTACGTCTTATAGGACAGCAGTTTTTTAAATGGATAGGAATTTATAAGTTTTTCGTAGATAACCGCATAAGAAAAGACATCGATTTTCGCCATTAGGGAGATAAATCGTGGTTTTCCAAAATGAATGGAGGTGCAGGGATTGATAAAATCTTTTGATAAAATTAGCGGAATTGCTTTTTTAATTATTAGTCTATTATTTATTTCTGGAAGTTTACAGATTTCTGGCAGTGCGTACGGATCCGCGGTTGGACCAAAAACATATCCATTAATCCTGGGAATTGTTTTAGGTCTTTTAAGCTTACGTCTGTTATACGAAAGCTTTAAAAAGAATGCCGAAACTCAACATAAAGATAAATCGCAAATGTATTACAAGAATTTCGGCATCATTTTAATTTCTGCTATTTTATATGTTTGCTTATTAGAAGTTTTAGGATTCGTAATCTCAACATTTCTATTTTTGTTAGTTTCTTTCCAAGTAATGGAGAAAGGGAAAATTATATCATCAATAATAATAGCAGCAGTTTTCTCAATGGGGCTTTACTTGATGTATGTAAATCTACTTGGAGGAGCATTACCGAAATTTTCTTTATTTTAAAATGGGGGATGTAAATGGGGACAGTTCAATTCTTAATGGATGGATTTGCTACAGCATTACAGTGGCATAATATATTATTTGCACTTGTTGGCGTTATTATTGGAACGGCAGTTGGAGTTCTGCCGGGAATTGGTCCAATGAGTGGTGTGGCATTGTTGATTCCAGTAACTGCAACAATAACCTCGGGAATGCCAACTGAAGCAGCAGCAGCTAGTTCAATCATTCTTCTTGCGGGAGTATATTATGGAGCAATGTATGGGGGATCTACAACGTCAATTTTACTAAATACCCCAGGTGAATCTTCCTCCGTTGTGACAGCTTTGGATGGATATCAAATGGCAAAGCAGGGGAGAGCGGGAGCAGCATTATCAATTTCAGCAATAGGCTCGTTTGTCGCGGGAATTATATCCCTTATAGGATTAGTTTTGTTGGCTAAACCTTTATCAAGTATTGCTTTGGAGTTTGGACCAGCAGAATATTTTTCATTGATGCTTTTAGGGTTGTGTGCAGTCAGTGGTTTAGCTGGTAAATCGGTAACAAAAGCATTGATTATGACAGTTCTTGGGTTAATGCTTGGAACTATCGGGATTGATGCAGTATCGGGAATAGCGCGGTTTACATATGATATTCCAGTTTTATATGGAGGCATAGAATTTTTAACAATTGCTGTTGGATTATTTGCAATTGGTGAAGTGTTTAAGACCATTTTAGAACGTGAAGCGGACGATCAACCTATCGCAAAGATTAATCGAATACTGCCAACGAAACAAGATCTAAAAGATAGTGCCAAACCTATAGCACGAGGATCGTTCTTGGGATTTTTTATAGGAGTGCTTCCGGGAGCTGGGGCAACCCTTGCATCCTTTTTCTCTTATATAACAGAAAAAAAAGTTAGTAAAAACCCAAACTCTTTTGGAACAGGGAATATTGCTGGTGTAGCTGGTCCTGAATCAGCTAACAATGCTGCCTCAGGAGGAGCCATGATTCCTCTATTAACTTTAGGTATTCCCGGCTCAGGAACAACAGCGATTTTGATGGGTGCACTTATTATGTACAACGTGCAGCCAGGCCCATTATTGTTCAATGATCACCCTGATATTGCTTGGGGTTTGATTGCAAGTATGTTCATCGGGAATTTAGTGTTATTAATATTGAATATGCCTTTAGTTAAGGTGTTTGCGAAGATTATTCAAACGCCCAAAAAATATTTGCTGCCAATTATTATTGCAATTTCCTTCTTTGGTGTTTATGCTGTACAATATTCGACTTTTGATTTATTTTTATTAATTGCTTGTGGGGTATTCGGATATCTATTTACCAAGAATGATTATCCTGTAGCGCCATTAGTTTTAGCATTGGTTTTAGGTCCGATGATTGAGAATAACATGCGTCGGGCACTTACTATTTCCAACGGAGAGTGGAGTATATTTGTGACAAGTCCTTTATCGTTAATATTTTTAATCATTGCAGTTGCTTGGATTGTAGTTCCGCTTATTTTAAAACTTTTAGGGCGAAATGTAATAATCAATGACGAAGAATAATAGGGGATGAGATGAAGAAGTAGAAGTTACTTCTTTGTCCCATCTTTTCTTATTTCGGGAATTTTCTCTTAATTTATTAAGTTTTATTTCGAAGAGTTATAGACATTGTTATACTTGAAGAGTAAAATATCGTTTATTAAGGGGGGTGAATGGCAATAAAAGTGGTTGCGCTTAGTTATTGCCTGCTGATGAGAATCATGAGGACCATCGCTCAAATTCTAATACTTTATGTTTTTTACTATATAGGGGTTTTTATTGTCGAAATAACTGGACTGCCTCTGCCAGCAAGCATTCTAGGTTTAGTACTCTTAGCTTTCTGTCTGCAAATGAAATGGGTGAAGGTGGAATACATTCGAGAGGGTGCTGGGTTTTTAATTGCCTTTATGACACTATTTTTTATTCCTCCGATTGTAGGAATCATTGATTATCCTCAATTATTATCGGTAGAAGGTTTTCTCCTGCTGGGGACAGTTTTTGTGAGTACGTTATTTGCCATCTTAATATCGAGCAAATTTAGTGAAATCATTGAAAAAAAAGAATTGGAGCTAATCGAGAAGAAAGAATTTAGAATTGCTATAAGAAAAGAAAAAAAACTGGTTCAGCAACCTCTATCAGAAGAAGATGGACCCTCGAAGGCTGAAAATCAACCCGTTCCCGTTTCTTTAGATAAAAACAAACCACAACACAATGAAAGCTTAAAGGAGGCTGGGGCACTTGAAAGCAATCATCTTCGTCGTTAGTACGATAGCTATATTTGCAATTATGTATAAGATTCATAGAAAGTATCCATATCCATTTTTATTGCCGATTTTAACGACGACAATTGTAATAGTTGTTGTTTTATTAGTTTTTCAAATTCCGTTTTCGGATTATATGGAAGGCGGGAAATATATCCAGCACCTATTAGGCCCAGCTGTTGTTGCTTTAGCTTATCCTTTATATAATCAAAGGAAACTGATTATGAAATTTAAATATACGATTCTATCGGGCATTCTAGTAGCAATGATCAGTGGATTAATAAGTGTCTATGCCATGTTGAAATTAATGAAAATGGATACTGATTTAATCTTAACGTCTTTGCCAAAATCGCTCACAACTCCTGTAGCAATGCAAGTGAGCGAAACAATTGGAGGTATCGCACCTCTGACTGCTGTTTTTGTAATGATTGCTGGTTTCACAGGTGCACTTTTTGGCCCAGCTATTTATAAGTATTCAAAAGTAACTTCTTCGATTGGCAGGGGAATTTCAATGGGGAGTGCCAGCCATGGAGTAGGGGTTACAAAATTAAAGGATTATGGAGAAGAAGATCTGTCAGTTGGTTCTTTATCAATGGGTCTAAGTGCCGTGGTTGGTGCAGTAATCTGTCCAATCTTTGTATTCCTCTTTATATAGAAGTGTCAAAATGTATCGAAAAGATAGACTTATATAAGAAAACACGATTTTCCGCTAGTTAATAGGGAAGAATCGTGTTTTTTAATGTAGAATCATTGGGAATTTTAAATGATTGGCATACGCTCTTTGATCACGCGAATCGTTTTAAGAGATAGATCTTCTGGACCTTGAACAGGTAATCCTGCCTCAATATTCTTTTTGATATACTTAATAATATCGTCGGTAATTATTTCCCCGGGAATGAATATTGGGATCCCTGGAGGATAAACCATGATAAATTCTGCGCAAATATACCCAACTGATTTTTCTAAAGGCATTACTTCTGTGCTAGCGTAGAATGCATCACGTGGTGTCATTGCTAGTGCAGGGATATCCGGTACATTAACAATTGTCTCTTTTTGAATCGCCTCTGATTCGAAAGTTTGCGACATTCTTTGCAGTGCATTGATAAGAAGGTTTATTTCTTTCTTAGTATCTCCTAAAGTGACAAGACAAAGGATATTGTATAGGTCAGATAATTCAACTTCGATATTGGCATTAAAGCGTAACCATTCCTCCGCTTGATGACCTGTAATTCCTAAATCTTTAACACTAATTAGGATTTTTGTTGGATCCATATCATATGTTGCAGACGAGTGAAGTTTTTCTCTTCCCGCTACTTTTAAATGAGGAATTTTATTAATTCGTTTTCTTGCGTCCTTTGAAAGACGAATTGCCTCATCGATTAAATCATACCCATGAACCGCTAATTGGCGTCTTGCACAGTCTAACGAAGCTAAGATTGGATATGATGTTGACGTCGTTGTCAACATTGACAGAACAGATTGTACTCGATTTACCGATACAAGTCCTTCCCGTACATTCAATACAGAGCTTTGTGTCATTGACCCACCAAGTTTGTGAACACTTGTTGCAGCCATATCAGCACCTGCTTCCATTGCGGATAGCGGCAGCTCATCATGGAATTTGATGTGTACTCCATGAGCTTCATCCACAATAACAGGGATGTTGTGTGCATGTACGATATCAACAATACGTTTTAAGTCAGTTGCAAAACCAAAATAAGTAGGGTTAATTACTAACATTGCTTTTGCATCAGGATATGTTTTTAATGCTTTTTCGACAGATTCTGCAGAAATACCATGTGCAATTCCATACTCTTCATCAACTTCTGGATGGATAAAAATTGGAATGGCCCCAGATAAAACAATAGCAGACATTGTTGATTTATGAACATTCCGTGGTACCAATATTTTATCACCTGGACTAACGACGGATAAAATCATCGTCATGATGGCGCCACTAGTACCTTGAACGGAAAAGAATGTATGGTCAGCACCAAAGGCTTCAGCTGCTAAACTTTGTGCTTCTTTAATCGCGCCTTTTGGTGAATGTAAGTCATCTAGTGGAGCAATATTGATTAAATCAATTGATAAAACGTTGTCGCCGACGAACTCACGAAAAGCTGGATCCATTCCTTGACCTTTTTTGTGTCCGGGAATATGGAATTGTATTGGATGTCTATTTCGATGTTTGAGTAGTACGTCGAACAATGGAGTCTCTAACTGTGACAACGCAGGTACCACCTCGCTTTATATAATTTTGAAAACAAAAAGAATTATAGCATCTATTGTACTTCATGACTACAAAAATTAAAGGATTTTTTTCTATTAAAGAGAAGTATTTATTTAATGATTGCAAAAAGGGGTTGAAGTATTGAGCTGGGATACTAGAATTTCACGATTACTAGGAATAAAATATCCAATCATACAAGGGGGCCTAGCATATCTAGCCTATTCAGATTTAGCAGCAGCAGTCTCTAATGCGGGTGGTCTAGGTCAAATAACTGCAATGAGTTTGAAATCTCCACAGCTTCTAAGAGAGGAGATACATAAGGTTCGCCAAAAAACGGATCAACCATTTGGCGTAAACTTTGCTATTGGGATGCACGGTAAAGGGTACGAAGAAATGGTCAAAGTTGCAATAGAAGAAAATGTACCTGTAATTTCAATGACAGGTGGTAACCCGGCACCGATCTTTGACTTATTAAAAGAAACAGATATAAAAAAATTGGTATTAGTAGCAGCGAGAAGACAGGCACAAAAGGCAGAACAACTTGGTGCGGATGCTGTTATGGTAGTTGGTCAAGAAGGTGGTGGCCATTTGGGGCGTGGTGATGTCGGCACTATGGTATTAGTTCCCCAAGTTGTCGATAGTGTTTCCATTCCAGTAATAGCTTCTGGTGGGATAGGGGATGGCCGAGGGTGGATGGCTGCACATGCCTTGGGAGCAGAAGGTATAGAGATGGGAACTAGATTCATAGCAACTAAGGAATGCGTGCACGCTTCTCCTGAATATATAAAAAGTTTACTAAATAGTACTGAGGCGGATACAACGATTATTAAACGATCCATTGGAGCCCCGGCACGTTGCTTGAAAAATGAGTTTACAGATATAATAATAGAAATGGAAAAAGTTTCTCCAACTTATGAGGCATTAAAAGAGTATATAGGTGGTGAAGCTAATAAAAGATTTATTTATGATGGCGATGGAGCAAATGGTTTTGGTTGGGCGGGTCAGGTTACTGGAATGATACAAGACGTTCCAACGGTACAAGAGTTAATTAGCCGTATGGTTGCACAAGCAGAAGAAATCAGAGTAAAATGGGGTCACTAAATAAGAAGGTAGGTTCTTACTATGGAATACTCATATCCATTTTCACCGGATTGGTCAACAACAGAAATTATTGATGTTGTACGCTTTTTCGAGGGCATTGAACAAGCATATGAAAAAGGAATTAAAAGAGAAGATATGCTGGCAAGATATCGTCGTTTTAAAGAAATCATTCCTTCCCAGGCGGAGGAAAAAACCGTGTTTCGTGAATTTGAAGAGGTAAGCGGTTATGTAAGCTACAAAGTTGTGAAACTGACGAAAGAGCAAGAAGACGGCAAAGTGATTAAGATGTAACAGCTAGAGGGTGATTCAACTGAGCGATTTATAGACGTTCATATGTAATCACCCACTTTTTAATAGAAGTTATTCTGAAATTGAATCTACTTCAGTTCAGGCTATTGAGGAAAATGGTAGGCTGTCAGTACCAACCTTTCTTAAAGGTGAAACAATACGGGCATCATCATTTTCCCTTCCTGCAATCAGATCGCTGATAATTTTCGAACCTAGTGCACTATATACAGTACCATTCCCCCCATATCCAAGCAGGTAATAATGGTGTGGTTTTTTAGGATGTGCGCCAATAAATGGTAATTGATCTTTGGATTGGGCAAAGATTGAAGCATAGCAACAATCAACTTCAAGTTCTAAATGTGGAAATAATGACTGTGTTTGCTGTAATAGTTTTTCAGCATAGTTTTCAATATCCTTTTCATCCACTGTAGCTTCAGCTATATTTTCATCCATTCCTCCTGCCATAATGGCTCCTTCGGCTGTAGTACGTAAATAAAGATAGGGTCTTTTTGTTTCCCAAACCATCGCCTTTTCATGCCAATGTGTATTGGTCTCTATGGGTTTTGTTACCATTACATAAGACCGGTTAAATATAGTATCTTCTTTCTTTGCATTTTGTTTTGTTTCATAGCCTATTGTATATACTACATCTTTTGCCTTGAAAAGATGTGTCGTCGTTTTTAGTTGAACAAGCTGATTTTCATATGATGTATCGGTTACCTCTGTCTCATCAAATAAATCAACGCCATGATCCTGTAGATAAGTCAATAAACTTGTGATGAATTTCAAAGGATTTATTTCTGCATCTCGAAATGTAACAATTGCAGCAGGCTTCTTAAATGGCATATAGAATGACAATGTGGACTCATCCCAAAACTCGCATGGGAAATGGTTCATATACAATGTTTCATATTCGGTACGCAGTTTATTTGCATCGCATTTATCGCTTGCATAATAGATACTTGGTCTACGTAAGAAATCCACTTCATGAGGCAACTCATTTACTATTTTCTCAATGTCATCCAATGCTTCAAAACATAATTGATAAAACCGGACCGCATCTTTTTCGCCGATTTGTTGAATCAGTTCTGAGAGCATAAAATCATTAGAATATTGCAGTAAACCTGTATTTGCAGATGTACTTCCTTGTCCAAATTTTCTCTTCTCTAATATAGCGACAGATAAGCCTTGTTTAATCAGTTCATAAGCGGTAAGACAGCCGGACATTCCACCGCCGATGACAATGGCATCATATTGTTTTTTTGGTTGTTTTGGAGTTTTTACATTTAATTCAATAGTATTTGTTGTTGGCCAATATAAAGTTCCGTTATGAAGTTTCATCTAAAATACACTCCTTGAATTTGTCAAATAACGTCCTATGACTTTACCCTTATTTTTTTCTTTTAATCATTCAAGAGTAACTTGGCATCTAAATTAGGCGAAATAGACCAATATTTAAGGAGTTAATAAAAGAAGGTAAATTGAAAAAAGAAGTATGTATTTTTGAGGAGTTGAGAAAACTTACTGGAACAAAGCATTAAAAAAATTTTAAAAGAATTAGTAGAAATATGTAATGTTTGTAAGTATCTTGTGCATATTAATTATACAACACACCTAAAGTGAAACAGTTACTCTCATTAACCTTACTTTTAATTGCTAAATCACTAAATCTAGGAAAGAGTATCACTCTAATACAAAAGGCAAAAGTTAAAAATTAACTTTTGCCTTTTGGTAACAGTTCATATTATTTGCCAATGATCGTATTGTAAATGGGCATTAATGCTTCAAATGTTTCTTCTGTTAGTTGTAAAAATTGTTCCGATGAAAGTTTGACGGCATCTTCCCGTGTAATGTGTCGCCCTACCACAAACTCACCCTTTTTAACGTCTCTTAATCGAATAATTAATTGTTCCAGCTGTTTTTCACGCCCTGTTTTTAAAGAAATTGAGTCTTGTGACATATGATCGCCTGAAAGTATAAATGAGTCAGGTAACTCATCAAACAAGTCGATCGCGTTTAGTAAGCGAGTTGCCATTTCAGATTTTTGTGGCGCTTCATAAATAATTGCCACAATAATGAATAAATGTGTATTCCAAAGCCCAATTTGAAAATGAGGAAGAGATTTATATCCACGCTTGTAAGGGGCAAATGCTACCCATGAATCTTTAGGTGGATTTATAGTCCGTCTAGCATGTTTTGCAACATGAGGGAAAAATTCATCACCTGTTCTAGCACTAAAGTAACTTGAAAACATTTCACCTAGTTCATGGAATTTTGGGCGAACAATTGTTGTTAGAGCTTCCATTCGTTGTTCTAAACCATCAATTTCAAAAACTTCAAAGTCTTTGTTTGTCCATTTAGTTTTGTTCATTTATTTGAGCCACCTCTTGATTTTATGTTTATTTTATCTGCTTTTTGGGAAAAATTTTGTAACAAACCAATTCATAAGACTAAAATTTATATAAAAATGAAAGGGAAGTGATTTAATATGAAACAGATGATTAAAATTATACGTAAAGTTGATATTGAAAAGCAATATGAACAAGTTTTACGCCTAGAGCTTGATTATGAACTTGCCTCGTTATATGTAGCAATGCAGGATAAGGATGAAAAAGAAATGGATAAAAGCAAAAAACGTCTTAAGGAAATCCAAGATGAATTAGATGGTCTCCACGCATATGTATAACAATTTAATATTTTATTAAAAATCACTTGCTCTCATTTTGACTGCAAGTGATTTTTGTTATACTAAGGTAAAGAAAGAATTTTTCGAATACTGGGTGATACTCTTTTATCTACATTCGGCTGAATCATGATGGAGGAATACCTTATATTCTTAAAAACGGATTGTTCAAAGAAGGTGGGGGTTTAATGGATTTACGTGAAGTGGATCAGTTTGCCAAGACAATTATTATTGAAGCTGGAAAACGAATCAGGGATGCTTTTTCATATGATATCAAAGTAGAGACAAAAGCTGATGCGAACGATTTAGTGACAAATATTGATCGCGAAACGGAAATTTTCTTTATCGAAAAAATTAAAGCCTTTAATCCCAGTCACAAAATTTTGGGTGAAGAGGGAATGGGTGAAGGTATTGAATCGCTGGAAGGGTCAGTTTGGATAATTGATCCGATAGATGGGACGATGAATTTTGTAAAGCAACATCGTCATTTTATGATTACTATTGGTTTTTTTGTTGATGGAATAGGGAAACTTGGGTACATATTTGATGTGATGAGACAGGACTTGTTTTATGCAATAGAAGGAGAGGGTGCTTGGTATAATGATACACCATTAAGGCAATTGCAACCTGTACCTCTGGGAGAAGCCATTATTGGCATCAATGCAAGCTGGATAGCACCTAATAGACGAGTAGACCATAAAAAGATGATTGATTTAGTTCATACAGTCAGGGGGACACGTTCCTATGGTTCGGCTGCTATGGAGATCGCATTTGTTGTCAGCGGAAAATTAGATGCTTATATTTCCATGAGATTATCTCCTTGGGATATAGGTGGTGGAACGATTATCGCTCGTGAGGTTGGTGCCATCGCCACTAATTTAAGAGGTGAACCATGCAATTTATTAACTCAAGATACTTTCATCATCGCCAATCCATCAATTCACCAACAAATAATAACTGACTATATTGAAGAAAAGTAAATTTCTCGTAGAAAGCAAATAGTCCATTTGTTTTCTGCTTTTTTCTAGCCGATAATTTGCAACGTTCGACAACCGAAGAAATTAATTGGTTGATTTTTCAAATTTGAAAGAAATAAACACGATTTGTCGAATTGAATTTACAACAAAATCGTGTTTTACATATGAATTAATTCAATTACATGTGGCAGTCTATTTGTATAGGATTATAATAGACCTTGTTCGCGGAATTTACGTTTCATTTTGAAGCCGATGAACATGACAGCAAATAAGGCTGCTAGTCCTGCAATCGCTCCAAGGAATGTTTTTGCTGCAATTGCATATCCGATGGAAATCATGGACAACATTGCTGCGACTGCAAAAAGAAACATGACTGCTTTCGCTTTATTCATGGAAATATGCCTCCTTAATATGTACGGAAAATGGATTTATTAATAATATTGTCGAATTGTAAAAAAACATGAAAAGACAATATGAACTTCTTGTGCTATAATAACACAGTTAATCATATGAAAAAAGAATATGGAGTGGAATAATGACAAAGTTACGCGAAGATGTACGCAATATCGCAATTATCGCCCACGTTGACCATGGGAAAACAACATTAGTAGACCAATTGTTAAAACAATCAGGAACTTTTAGAACAAATGAACATGTAGAAGAACGTGCAATGGACTCAAATGATATCGAACGTGAACGCGGGATTACAATCCTTGCTAAAAATACAGCTGTAAACTACGAAGGAACAAGAATTAATATCCTTGATACACCTGGACATGCCGATTTCGGTGGAGAAGTGGAACGTATCTTGAAAATGGTAGACGGCGTTTTACTTGTTGTCGATGCATATGAAGGTTGTATGCCTCAAACTCGTTTTGTATTGAAAAAAGCACTAGAACAAAAATTAACACCGATTGTTGTAGTAAACAAAGTCGATAAAGATTCAGCTCGTCCTGAGGAAGTAGTAGATGAAGTAGTTGACTTACTTATCGAACTAGGTGCTGACGAAGATCAATTAGAATTCCCTGTAGTATTTGCTTCAGGTGTTAATGGTACTGCTTCTCTTGATTCAGACCCATCTAAACAAGAAGAAAATATGAAATGCCTATTCGAATCAATTATCGAGCATATCCCTGCACCGGAAGATACAACTGAAGAACCATTACAATTCCAAGTAGCTTTACTTGACTATAATGACTTCGTTGGGCGTATCGGGATTGGTCGTGTTTTCCGCGGGAAAATTCATGTTGGTCAACAAGTAGCGCTTATGAAACTTGATGGCTCTGTGAAAAACTTCCGTGTAACAAAAATCTTTGGTTTCTTCGGTTTAAAACGTGAAGAAATCCAAGAAGCATACTCAGGTGATTTAATTGCCGTTTCAGGTATGGAAGAAATCAATGTTGGTGAAACAGTATGTCCAGTAGAGCATCAAGAAGCGTTAACACCATTACGTATTGACGAACCTACTTTACAAATGACTTTCTTAGTAAACAATTCTCCATTCGCAGGTCGTGAAGGAAAATGGATTACTTCTAGAAAAATCGAAGAGCGTCTTCGTTCACAATTACAAACAGACGTATCTTTACGTGTAGAAGATACAGATTCACCAGATGCTTGGGTCGTTTCAGGTCGTGGTGAGCTTCACTTATCTATCTTAATCGAAAACATGCGTCGTGAAGGCTACGAATTACAAGTGTCAAAACCACAAGTAATCATTCGCGAAATTGATGGAGTGAAATCTGAACCAATCGAACGCGTACAAATCGATGTACCAGAAGATAGTGTTGGTTCTATTATCGAATCTCTTGGTAACCGTAAAGGTGAAATGTTGGATATGATCAATGAAGGAAACGGACAAGTTCGTTTAATCTTCATGGTTCCAGCTCGTGGATTAATCGGCTACACAACTGAATTTATGTCACTAACAAAAGGTTTCGGTATCATTAACCATACTTTCGACTCTTATCAACCGGTTGTTGCAGGTCGTGTAGGTGGACGTCACCAAGGTGCACTTGTATCTATGGAAACTGGTAAAGCAACTACTTATGGTATGATGCAAATCGAAGACCGTGGTACACTATTTGTTGAACCGGGTACTGAAATTTACGAAGGTATGATCGTTGGCGAGAACAACCGTGACAATGATATCACTGTTAATATTACTAAAATGAAACAAAAAACAAATGTACGTTCAGCAACAAAAGATGCAACGAACGTTATTAAACGTCCTCGTATTTTAACGCTTGAAGAAGCACTAGAATTCTTAGATGAAGATGAGTACTTGGAAGTAACACCTGAATCTATCCGTTTACGTAAACAAGTTCTAGATAAAAACGAACGTGAAAAACAAGCGAAAAAGAAAAAATTCGCTGAATAATAATTAAAGTTTTTCGTTTTTTGTTTGCTGGAATTATGAAAGGTGTTGTAGAAGTTGAACTTGTTTGGGACACTAAATTATATTCAAGCATCCGCACCTACGACTACGGGTGAAACGGCCTTTGTATTCGAACGTATGTCAGGTATAACTCGATATCTATATGAAAATGTGCCAAGCTATGCGGTAGCCGGATATATAACATTTTTGTTAATCTTTATCCTATCAGCGATTGTTTATAAACTTGGATTTGCTAAAAATGATTTGAAATTAATACAAAATATTATTATTTATATTTTCCTATTTATTGGATGTATCGTTTTAACGTTTTTAGCACTTTTCTTACCGATGATCGAAGGTTTAATAGTAGCAGCATTAATCTTGATTCTTTATAAGACACGTTTATGGCGTGAAAAACGAGAAGAAAAAAGAGCTGCATCATAATTATCTGATTTATAAAAAAGAGGATGACTCAAATGGTTGTTTAAAAAAGACAACTGTTGGGGTCACCCTCTTTTTATGTTGGAGCTATTGCAGGTTCTCTAGGTATTCACACAAATTTACTCAATAGCATACTCTACTCTTGATAAACAAGTATGTTAAAGGGAGGTTGGAGCATTGAAAAAATGGGTGAAGTCTAGTCTGTTGGTTATTATAACAAGTCTAATGGTTCTTCTCATTGCAGCATGTAATGATTCAGAGGAGCTTCAAACGGTCAAAGTCGGTGAAGTTACTCGCTCCATTTTCTACGCACCTCAATATGTAGCTATTACCCAAGGTTATTTCGAAGAAGAAGGGTTGAATATAGAATTATCTACAGTCGCTGGTGGAGACAAAACGATGACTGCTTTATTATCCGGTGGTATTGATATTGCCCTTGTTGGTTCGGAAACATCTATTTATGTGTCTGCGCAAGGAGCAAATGATCCGATTAAAAACTTTGCACAGTTAACTCAGACTGATGGCACATTTTTGGTTGCTCGTGAGGAAATTAAAGATTTTTCGTGGGATATGCTAAACGGTACTACATTCCTCGGTCAGCGTAAAGGTGGAATGCCTCAGATGGCTGGAGAATTTGTTTTGAAGAAACATGGAATTGACCCACAAGCGGATTTAGAGTTAATTCAAAATATTGATTTTGCGAATATTTCAACAGCCTTTGCTTCTGGTACAGGGGATTTTGTACAATTATTTGAGCCAACTGCTAGTGTATTTGAACAAGAGGGAATCGGACACATTGTTGCATCATTTGGTACGGAATCAGGTCACCTTCCCTATACAGTTTTCATGGCAAAGGATAGCTTTATGAAAGAAGATCCAGAAACAATAGAGAAGTTTACAAGAGCATTGAAGAAAGCCCAGGACTTTGTTTACGAAGCTTCGGCGACAGAAGTAGCTGAAGCTATTCATCCGTATTTCGAGGATACAGATGTTGAATTAATTGCAACGGTGGTTGAACGTTACCGTGAACAAGAGTCCTTTGCAAAAGATCCGATTTTAGATGAAGAAGAGTGGAACAACTTGCAAAATATTATGGATGAGGCTGGCGAATTACCTAAACGTATGGATTATCAAGATCTAGTAGACACGACATTTGCGGAGAAGGTTCTGGAGTAAATGTCCTTTCTAAGTGTCAGCAACGTCCACCATGCGTATTTTTCCAAAGAGGCAGCATCTGTGGCCTTAAATGACATTAATCTTACAATAGATCAAGGGGAATTCGTTTCCTTTATCGGCCCCAGTGGCTGTGGTAAAACAACTCTTCTCTCCATTATTGCGGGTCTTTTTGAACCCACTTCAGGTTCGGTTAAAATTGAAAATCAAGAGGTTTACGGAAATAAGGATTTATCGATTGGGTATATGCTGCAACAGGATTATCTTTTTCCTTGGAAAACAATCGAGGAGAATATCATTCTAGGTTTAAAGCTGTTAAAAGATGAAAAGAAAAGCTATGAAAATGTGGCTGCCACTCTTTTAAGGGATGTCGGCTTACCACCCTTGGAGAAAAAGTATCCAAGGGAATTATCGGGTGGGATGCGACAAAGGGTAGCATTAGCTAGAACCCTTGCAGTAGATCCGAAAATTTTGCTTTTAGATGAGCCATTTTCAGCGCTTGATTACCAATCGAAGTTAAAGCTTGAGGATTTAGTTTCCAACAAATTAAAAGAATATGAAAAAACAGCGGTTCTGGTTACTCATGATCTTGGTGAAGCCATTGCCATGAGTGATCGGATTTTTCTTTTCTCTGCACGTCCCGGAAGGATACACAAAACATTTGTGGTACCAGAGGAATTAAGAGTTCTGACGCCTTTTGAAGCAAGAGCACATTCAAGCTATTCATCCCTATTCCAAATTATATGGAAGGAGCTTGAAAGTCTTGAATAATCAAAAACTGCATGAGCAATTTTTACAATCTCTTAGAAAAGAAAAAAGATGGGTTCGAATATATCAATTGTTAATCCTTATTGCATTTTTCGGGTTATGGGAAATTGCCTCCCGTTTAAGATGGATCGATCCTCTAATCTTTAGTTCACCTTCAAAAGTAACGAATTTGCTAATTGATAATATTGCGGATGGTTCCATTTTAGTGCATATAAGCTATACGTTATTTGAAACAGTACTAGGGTTCATAATAGGGACATTGCTGGGAACAATATTAGCTGCGATTCTATGGTGGTCACCATTTTTGTCTAAGGTGTTGGATCCATACTTAGTAATATTGAACTCCATGCCAAAAGTTGCGCTCGGTCCAATATTAATTGTGGCGATGGGACCTGGAATGGGTTCAATTATTACCATGGGGGCAATTATCTCAGTCATCATTTCAACCATTGTGATTTACACTTCTTTTAGAAATGTAGATGCCAATTATTTAAAAGTATTGCAAACCTTCAATGCAACCAGGTCACAAATGTTTAAAGAAGCGATTTTACCATCATCCTTTCCAACAATTATATCGACATTGAAAGTAAATGTAGGTTTATCGTGGGTAGGGGTTATAGTTGGGGAGTTTTTAGTATCATCAAAAGGACTTGGTTATTTAATCATTTACGGCTTCCAAGTATTTAATTTTAACCTTGTTCTTATGTCGCTGCTCATCATTGCCGTCTTTGCTACGATTATGTACCAGTTAGTGGAATTGCTTGAAAGAAAGTTAATTAAAAGTGGATGAAAAGGCTGTTACAGAACAAAAAACATCAAATTTCTCCTTAAGAAATTTGATGTTTTTTTGCTGCTGCTAAATTGATTTCCGTTGCGGGGACGCTTTCCGGTGGCAGGATCTACACGAGCGTCTCTCCCTCGTGTTCCCCAAGGAGTCGCCCCTCCACTCCAATCAATTTATAGTATAATTTTTTAATACAGATTCTCTTCTCGTTCAAAGAGCTTTCTACTTCGGTTCGATACTTTTTTAATTTGTAGTTGTTTAGAAATCTTCATCAATCGGTGACGAAGTGCGGAAAAAACGAAAATTTCCGGTTGCTAATCTGCTTTCTGTATTCACGGCGACTCGACCATAACATTCTGTACACATATACGTGTGAATCGGTCGGTTACGTAATTTCTTAGCTAATGGCAGGTCATCATCAAGCTCATTGATAGAATCACAAATCACACATTTAACACGCATTTACATTGGCCTCCTACTAATCAACTCGAATAGCTGAAATGTTTTTTATAGGATTGTCAACGTTTGAACCATCAGCAAATAGAAGATGTACAGGACCACCATCAATAATGGGTTTACCATCCTGGCTATATTTGAAAATAACTGTATTTGCTTCATCAATGGACATAGCTACTTCTTGACCATCCGTTAATTCGAAGACAACTTGATTTGCGTGCTCTTCAATTTCAGCATTTTTTAGGAAATGTTTAATCTCCATACCAAATGTACCGGTCTTCATACCTTGTCGATCAAATTTTCTTTCTGTTTTTAAAGTCGGAGGAAACGTAGCTCCTTCCATAATTTCACGAGACCAATGTCTGCCTGTATTTAATAGGTACTTTAAGTCTTCATCTTCAAATTCTGGTTTTTCCAGGAAGTAAGTATTTAAATCTATACGACGATCATCAAAAATCCATACAGTAGGATCTAATGTGATTCTATATTTAACTGCACCTTTAACTGGTATAATACCTTCCATTTCAAAAGTCCCCCTAAATCTATATATCCATTTTAGTATAACGCTAATTAAGGCAAATAATAAAGAAATATAAATCAAAGTTACCTTTTCATATGTATACACTTGCATTTTTATCAGCTAAAAGATAAACTTTAATAAGATAGAATAGAAGAAATTCAAATGATGGGGGCGTCCTCATGGATACGAAATCACAAGCTTCCTTCCAGGAACAAGCTTTAGAATTACTGCTTAAGGATGCAGATAAAATTGCACGTTTAATAAAAGTTCAAATGGATCATTTAACAATGCCATCATGTCCTTTATATGAAGAAGTTCTAGATACTCAAATGTTTGGCTTATCGCGTGAGATTGATTTTGCTGTAAAGCTTGGATTAATTGATCGTGAACGAGGAAAAGATATTCTAGATACATTAGAAAAAGAGCTTTCCTTGTTACATGAAGCGTATACAAACAAATAATTTAAAACTCAAACGCATTTTGGCGATTTGAGTTTTTTTTACAGATAAGAAAGTTCAAAAAATTTTATCTGCACAATGGAAATTAAGGCTATTGCGCAAGGCATAAGCCAGTTTTCTAACTAAGATGGGGAAATGAAAATGAAAAAATATCTAAATTACTATGTGAAGAATTTTGATTATCCTTTGTTCTTTACGTATTTGTTTTTATGTCTGTTTGGACTTGTTATGATTTATAGTTCAAGTATTATGGTCAGTATTGTCAATGAAGATGGTACTCCTACATACTATTATCGAAAGCAATTAATAAACTTGATTATCGCAGCTTTTGCATTTCTTGTGGGTGCATTTTTCCCATATAAACACTTCAGCAGCAAACGTATAATGCAAATAATGCTATTCATGACATTCATATTCCTTTTATGGGTAAAAATTGATGGAATAGAGGCAGGGGGAGCAAGAAGCTGGATTAGTTTGTTTGGGCTTATGAATTTCCAACCTTCCGAATTTGCTAAACTATTTATAATTTTATATTTTGCTGGGGCATTTTATAGAAAAAGTCTAAATAACCCGATGGAAAATCTAGAGCCGAATAATATTGTATACCCAATAATTGTTTGGTTGGCAATTATCCTATTTGTAGGCACGGAAACAGATTTAGGTGGGGTTTTAATCCTGTCTGGTATCGCGGTATCTGTTGTTGCTGCCAGCGGTATCCAATTTAAGAAGTTTATAAAATTTTTCACGGTACTGATTGGCTTTGGTTCCGCGCTAATTGGCTTGATAATATTAGTAAAAGGCAGCGAAATTCTTACAGATAACCGAATGGGCCGAATCAAATCCTTTTTAAACCCTTTTGAATATGAAAGCGGCTCCAGTTATCAAGTAATTAATGGATATATAGCAATTGGTTCTGGTGGCTTGGAAGGGGTTGGTCTAGGGCAATCGATACAAAAGTTGGGTTATCTTCCTGAGCCTCAAACCGATTTTATCATGGCAATTATTGCAGAAGAACTTGGAATTACAGGTGTAATTATTGTTATAGGCGGTTTAGGTTTTATTATATTTAGAGCCTTGACTATTGCATTAAAAACAAAAGATCCACTTGCTAGAATGATAGCGGCCGGTATCGGCAGCTGGATTGCTGTTCAATCGTTTATTAACCTTGGGGGATTATCGGGACTTATCCCGTTAACCGGTGTGACGCTACCATTTATCAGTTATGGCGGAACATCTATATTATTATTATCTTTTGCAATGGGAGTATTAATTAATGTTTCCATGTATGTCAAGCTGGAGAAGAAGTTATAAGGGGGAATCGTTGTGAAGAAAATTAACAAAATTTTAGTTGCAAACCGGGGAGAAATCGCAATTCGTATTTTTCGTGCCTGTAACGAATTGAAGCTTAAAACTGTTGCTATTTACTCAAGGGAAGATAGTGGTTCATATCATCGTTATAAATCGGATGAATCTTACCTGGTAGGGGAAGGTAAGAAACCGATTGATGCTTACTTGGATATCGAAGGAATCATCGAAATCGCAAAGCGAGCAGACGTTGATGCTATTCACCCTGGATATGGCTTCTTATCAGAAAATCTTGAATTTGCCAGACGTTGTGAAGAGGAAGGTATTATCTTTATCGGCCCGACTTCAGCACATTTAGATATGTTTGGTGACAAGGTAAAAGCAAGGGAACAAGCGATTGCAGCAAAAATCCCTGTTATCCCTGGAAGCGATGGCCCGGTTTCTAATATCGACGAGGTATTGGAATTTGGTGAGTCTCATGGCTATCCATTAATGATTAAAGCTGCTCTGGGAGGCGGCGGTCGTGGAATGCGATTAGTCCATTCAAAAGATGAGCTGGCGTCTAGCTACGAACGTGCAAAATCCGAGGCAAAAGCTGCTTTCGGTTCCGATGAGGTCTATGTAGAAAAAGCAATTATCAAACCTAAGCATATAGAAGTACAAATTCTTGGAGACACATCCGGTAATATTATTCACCTTTATGAACGTGATTGTTCGATTCAAAGGCGACATCAAAAAGTAGTCGAAATTGCTCCATCCAATTCCATATCAAAAGAGCTTCGTGATCGAATCTGTGACGCTGCTGTACAATTAATGCAAAATGTAGACTACATAAATGCAGGTACTGTAGAGTTTTTAGTTTCGGGCAATGAATTTTATTTTATTGAAGTAAATCCTAGAATTCAGGTAGAACATACAATTACAGAAATGATTACCGGCATTGATATTGTTCACGCACAAATTAAAATTGCTGAAGGTCATGATCTGCATTCAGAGGATATTGGGATTCCGGTGCAAAGTGAAATTCCACTATTCGGTTATGCTATTCAGTCACGTGTAACGACAGAAGATCCAGCGAACGATTTTATGCCAGATACAGGTAAACTAATGGTTTACCGTTCAAGTGGTGGTTTTGGGGTCCGTTTGGATGCAGGAAATGGTTTCCAAGGAGCTGTAGTAACGCCTTACTACGATTCACTGCTTGTTAAAATTTCTACTTGGGGCATGACATTTAAAGAAGCTTCTGCGAAAATGCATCGTAACTTGCGAGAATTCCGTATTCGTGGAGTTAAAACAAATATTCCATTTTTGGAAAATGTAGTACTGCATGATCATTTTATCTCTGGTGAGTTTGATACAAGCTTTATCGATACAACACCTGAATTATTTAATTTCCCTGTACGTAAAGACAGAGGAACAAAGATATTAAATTACATTGGGAACGTAACGTTAAATGGCTTCCCGGGAGTTGAGAAACGCTCAAAACCGATTTTTGTTCAACCAAATAAGCCGAAATTCGATTTGAAAACTGAAATTCAACCAGGAACAAAGCAAATTTTGGATGAGCGTGGAGCAGAAGGATTAGTTTCGTGGATTAAAGAGCAAAAAGAAGTATTGCTAACTGATACAACTTTCCGTGATGCGCACCAATCTTTATTAGCTACTCGCGTACGTTCACAGGATATGTACCAAATTGCGGATTATAATGCCCGCATGTTAAATGACTTCTTCTCATTTGAATTATGGGGTGGAGCCACATTTGATGTAGCTTATCGATTTTTAAAAGAAGATCCATGGGCTCGACTTGAAAAATTGCGTGAACAAATGCCGAATGTATTATTCCAGATGCTGTTACGTGGAGCAAATGCAGTTGGGTACAAAAACTATCCAGATAATTTAATCCGAGAGTTTATTAGAGAAGCAGCATCTTCTGGAATCGATGTATTCAGAATATTCGATAGTTTAAACTGGATTAAAGGAATGGAAGTCGCGATTGACGAAGCTCGTCAAACTGGAAAAATTGCTGAAGCGGCAATATGCTACACGGGGGACATTTTAGATGATTCCCGCGCTAAATATTCTGTCCTGTATTATAAAGAAATGGCCAAAGAATTGGAAGCAGCAGGGGCACATATACTAGCAATTAAAGATATGGCAGGGTTGTTAAAACCGGAAGCTGCATATCGTTTAATTTCAGAATTAAAAGAATACACTGAATTGCCAATTCACCTTCATACACACGATACAAGTGGCAACGGTATTTATACTTATGCAAGGGCAATAGAGGCTGGTGTAGATATTATTGATACGGCCCTTGGTTCAATGTCAGGGTTAACTTCACAACCAAGTGTAAATTCATTGTATTATGCCATGAAGGGCAGTAAACGTGAATTACGTGCGGATATCGATGCACTTGAGCAATTATCAACATATTGGCAAGATGTTCGAACTTTCTATAGTGATTTTGAAAGTGGCATGAATAGCCCGCATTCAGAAATCTATGTGCATGAAATGCCTGGAGGACAATATAGCAATCTTCAACAACAGGCGAAAGCAGTTGGTTTAGGAGACCGATGGGATGAAGTGAAAAAAATGTATGCACGGGTCAACCTTTTATTCGGTGATATCGTGAAAGTAACGCCTTCATCAAAAGTAGTTGGAGATATGGCATTATTTATGGTTCAGAATGACTTGAATGAGGAAAATATTTTTGAACGCGGTTTAACAATCGACTTCCCAGATTCAGTAGTTGAATTGTTCCAAGGTTATTTAGGCCAAATTCCAGGTGGCTTCCCTCAAAAACTACAAAAAGTCATTTTAAAGGATCGAGAAGCTATTACTGTAAGACCTGGTGAATTACTTGAACCTGTGAATTTCGAAGAGCTGGAAGAAGCATTAACACAAAAGTTGGGCCGTTCCGTTACACATCAAGATATATTAGCGTATGCTTTATATCCGAAAGTGTTTGAAGACTACGTAACAGCACAAGAATTATTCGGGGATATCTCGGTACTGGATACACCAACTTTCCTTTACGGATTAAAATTGGGAGAAGAGATTGAGGTTGAAATCGAAAAAGGAAAGACCTTAATTATTAAATTAATAGAAATTGGCGAGCCCCAACATGATGGGACACGTATCATGTACTTCGAATTAAACGGTCAATCTCGTGAGCTGGTAATCCAAGATATGACTGTGGAAGTGGATGGAAACGTAGCATTGAAGGCAAACCCAAGCAATCCAAATCAAATTGGTGCAACAATGCCGGGGACTGTACTCAAAGTGGTGGTATCAAAAGGAAGCCCAGTTAAACGTGGTGACCATTTATTGATTACTGAAGCAATGAAGATGGAAACAACGGTTCAAGCTCCAAAAGATGGTATTGTCAAAGAAGTGTATGCATCTGCTGGAGATGCCATCTCGACAGGCGACTTATTAATAGAATTAGAATAGTAGAATAATAGGCATCGGAGAAATCCGTTGCCTCGGAGTGTAGACAAAGTCGATTATTCGATTTTGTCTTCACCTGTTTTTAGGAACATTTCAAAATAGTGATGGATACCAGATTGTCTTGAACAAATAAAAAAGTGTAGCGGATAATCCACTACACTTTATTTATTACTTTTTTCATTATAGTTACTGCGTGAGACTAGTAAAATCATATAACAGAATAGACCAAATAAACACGAGATAAATAATGAGTGCAATAAAGCCACGATTAAGTTAAGCTTTGTCAAAACAGCAAGCATTCCAGTCGTAACCTGTGCCAACATGATAATGAATGCTATGATCCAACCCCAATAAATAACAAGTTGGTTTTTATAATTCTTAATGGCATGAATCATAATATATGTAACCCAAATAAAAATTAATAGTACTGCAAATCGGTGTCCCATCTGAACCCATTCATACATATTATCTGGCAATGCAAACGGATTTTCATTGTTGCAGAATGGCCAGTCGGTACATACTAAACTAGATTGTGTATGACGCACTAAAGCACCTGTATAAACTACTATATAAGAATATAATGAAACGCCCAGTGTATGCCATTTAAGTTTTTTACCAATAAATACTCTATCGGCATCAAATTTTGTATCCACTTCAAATACAATCATTGCTAATAATAAAACACTTGCAAATGAAATTAATGATATACCAAAGTGCAGTGCAAGGATAAAGTCTCCTTGTCCCCATAGAACTTGAGCAGCACCGATTAATGCTTGAGCTAGTAAGAAAAAGATTGCTAAACTGCCTAAAAATTTTACTTCGCGAATGGAACCAAGTTTACGCCAGGTCCAGATAACTAAAGCCAAGACAAGTATTGAAACGGAACCTGTTACTAAACGATGTGAAAATTCTATTAAAACTTCTGTTGTTATTTCTTTTGGAATAAGGGACCCATTACAATCCGGCCAGTTTCGACCGCAGCCTAAACCGCTTTCAGTCTTTGTAACAAGGGCTCCACCAAGAAGAATAAGCAACATACCGATTGTTGTAGCCAAAGCGATCCACTTCAATAATTTGCTTTGATTATGTTGCATTTTATGAGCCACCTACTTTTTCTAATCAATACGCTTAAAGAAAAACACGATTCAACGCCAATTAAGGCTATATACATGTCTTTTTAAACACTGATATCCTAAAATATTTTTATTTCTATCAGTGTCAAAAGCATCTCTGCCTTTATGATGATAGCGAATAAATAGATAAAAGACAACTTCAAACGGTAGAAGGTTTCACATCACGAAAGGGTTTTCACAAATTGTTCATAATTTCGTACTAATACATTCACAAATGTTCCAGTAAAATGCATTACTATAGATATGTTCATATTACATATGGCTAACATATCATGGATTTTGACAAACTTCATCGAAATTTAACGTAATGTCTAGAAATCCCGGACAAATTTCGATATAGTTATTGTTAGCGAAATATGCTTACAAAAATGAAAGGAATAAATCAACAGTTCTTTGTTTAAAGCTCATCTTATGTTTAAGACCTGCGCCGACTTGCTTTTTAAAGATTTTCTTGCACTTATTAAAATAGAATTTTAATTCTAATCTGAATCCGCTTTGTTGGAATCTAGAGTTAATGACTCTTATTAGAGCAGTTTGTTAGGTATGAAATGAAGGAAGTAAGTCCTAGTTATTGTCTTAACAAAGAGGAGCAAAAAGGACGTCTTGATTGAACTGCTTTACATTTTGTGAGTGAAGTTTTGTTATGTAAGGCGATACAACTTGCCAACATGTGTGACTGGTTGGGGAATTAGCGAATGTCTTAGTCAAAGAAAGTCCAGTAACAAAGTATTGAGATTCTTTTAGATGAAGGTAAAACTTCTAATGGTATAAAGCTTTACTCTAGATGTGTACTAAATCACTAACATTATTTTTACATTAAGCTATAATTGTACGTAGGAATATCAAACAGCATATATACCAATGCTATTATGAAGAAATGTTGAAACATCCTAACATAATTATGGTAATATGGAGATTGTTTTAGTGGTCTCTTGTAGAAATACTTTGTACAGGCTGTATCATTTTTGGCTACACTATTGAAAATGGTTTGCTGGCACTAAAGGTTCTATGTTAAGGCACAGAGGAAATCTGTTTAAGACTTAATGCTTGTTTCTAATTGAAAAAGCATCTAAAAATGTGCTTTTTTACATTTGGAATTCTTCTTTGCAAAGGGATTCATATAGAACTAAAAAAACCAAAGTCATGGTTACACATGAAATACAACAAAGAAAGAGGGGTTAATTAAGCTATGATGAAAGGGCTTAAAAAATGGCGTCTTTTCTCACTGTTAGCTGTGATGACAGTATTTCTTTCTGCATGCGGTGAAGAGTATATTACAACACTTAAACCGACAGGTGCAGTGGGGAAAGAACAATTTAATTTACTATTATTCTCAATTGCAATTATGGCATTAGTAACAATAGTAGTATCTGTTCTTTATTTGTATGCTTTCATGAAGGCTCGCCGTTCTAAACTAGGCGAAGACTACATGCCGAAACAAGTAGAAGGAAGTCATACATTAGAAGTAATCTGGACAGTAATTCCAATCGTATTGCTTCTAATCTTAGCAGTTCCTACTTTAATCTCTACTTACAAACTTGCTGATGTTAAGGCAATGGACGAAGTAGATGAAGAAGGAAACAAAACAGCATTAACAGTTAATGTTACTGCGAAATTATATTGGTGGGAATTTGAGTATCCAGAACAAGGTATTGTAACAGCACAAGAACTTGTTGTTCCTACTGACGAAAAAGTTTACTTTAATTTAAAAGCTGCCGATGTTAAACACTCATTCTGGATTCCGGCTGTTGGCGGTAAAATGGATACAAACGTAGAAAACGTTAACAAATTCTATCTAGAATTCGGCAAAGAATCAGAAGGACTTAAGGACGGCGTATTCTATGGTAAATGTGCAGAGCTTTGTGGCCCTTCACATGCTTTAATGGACTTCAAAGTTAAAGTACTTGACCGTACTGAATTTGATAGTTGGGTTGCTGCAATGCAAGCTACAGAAGGTGCAACTGCTTCAGCTGAGTCAGCTGATCTAGGTGAACAAACATTTGCAAACAGTTGTTTAATGTGTCACGCAGTATCTGGTGTAGGTGCTTCTGGGGCAATGGGTCCAAACTTGACAACATTTGGTGATCGTAATCGTGTAGCAGGTGTACTTGAACATTCTAAAGAAAGTTTAGAAGAATGGGTTTCAGATCCAGAAAGCATCAAGCCAGGCAACTTAATGACTGGTAAATATGGTGAACTTTCGGATGAAGAAATTAGTGCAGTTGCAGATTACATTATGGGATTATCTATTGAAGAATAATACGAACTAGATAGTAACACTTGAAGGAGGTAAAAGTTGTGAGCTCTGCCGCAGTTACAAATAAAAAGGGCTTTGGAGCAACATTATGGGACTATTTAACAACTGTCGATCATAAGAAACTTGGCGTTATGTATTTAATCGCCGGGACTTTGTTTTTTGCGATTGCAGGTTTTGAAGCGTTATTAATGCGTATTCAGTTAATGATTCCAAACAATGATTTTGTTTCAGCCGGTACTTTCAATGAATTATTAACAATGCATGGTACGACGATGCTATTCTTAGCAGCTACACCATTGCTATTTGGCTTTATGAACGCAGTCGTACCTTTACAAATTGGTGCGCGCGACGTTGCATTCCCATTCCTAAATTCTTTAGGATTTTGGTTGTTCTTCTTAGGAGCACTTTTCTTACATTTATCATTCTTTTTAGGGGGAGCGCCTGATGCAGGTTGGACTAACTATGCGTCATTAGCTTTATACTCACCTGGACATGGTATTGACTTTTATGTATTGGGTTTACAAATCTCTGGGGCTGGTACGTTAATTTCTGGTATTAACTTTATCGTTACGATCATTACAATGCGTGCACCTGGTATGACATTTATGCGTATGCCATTATTTACTTGGACTTCTTTAATTACAAGTGCTTTAATTACATTCGCTTTCCCTCCACTAACAGTAGGTTTATTCTTAATGTTAGTAGACCGTATGTTCGATGCAAACTTCTTCGACCATACAATGGGTGGTAACACAATTATTTGGGAGCATTTATTCTGGATTTTTGGACACCCTGAAGTTTATATCTTAGTTTTACCGGCATTCGGTTTGTTCTCTGAAATCATTCCGGTGTTTGCACGTAAACGTTTATTCGGATACTCTTCGATGGTATTCGCAACAATCTTAATCGGTTTCTTAGGATTCATGGTTTGGGCTCACCATATGTTCACAACTGGACTTGGTGCCACAGCTAATGCCATCTTTGCCGTTGCTACAATGGCAATTGCCGTTCCAACGGGTATGAAGGTATTTAACTGGATTATGACGATTTGGGGCGGTTCGGTTAAAGTAACTGTACCAATGCTTTATGCACTTGGTTTCATTCCATCATTCGTAGCTGGTGGGGTAACAGGTGTTATGCAGGCAGCTGCACCACTTGATTACCAATTACATGATTCTTACTTTATCGTAGCTCACTTCCACTACGTAATCGTAGGTGGTATCGTTACAGCAATCTTTGGTTCTATGCACTTCTATTGGCCAATTATGTTCAACCGTGCTTTAAGCGAGAAATTAGGCGTATGGACTTTCTGGATCTTCTTTATTGGATTCCATTGTACATTCTTCATTCAACATTTCTTAGGTTTGATGGGTATGCCACGTCGTGTATTCACTTACCAAGCAGATCAAGGATGGGATTTATTTAACTTTATCTCATCAATCGGTGCTATTTTAATGGCAATTGGTGTAATTTTATTAGTAGTTAACATTATTATTACTGCTAAATCTAAACCATTAAATTGCCGCGACTACTGGGGAGATGGACGTTCACTTGAATGGGCTATCAAAACACCGGTACCGTTCTATAACTTTAAACAAACTCCACTTGTACGTGGATATGACCCTTACTGGTTAGAAAAGCATGATGGTAATGAAGAAGGCATGATTTATGCAGAGCCACTTGGCGACATCCACATGCCGAACAATTCAATTTTACCTTTAGTCATGTCAATCGGTACTTTCGTTGCAGCATTCGGTGCTCTTTATCATCCAGATGGTAAAGCATGGGCAATTCCAGTATTAATTCTTGGCCTAGCAATTACTGTTGGTGCTATGATCGTTCGTTCTGTTAAAGATGATCTAGGTTTCCATGTTCATGTTGAAGAAATCGTAGCAACTGAAGAACAGCTTTATGGAAAAGGGGGTAACAAATAATGGAAGAAACAAAATTCACCCCTCAAACTTGGCCTGATAAGCCAGAACAAGCAACAATGGAAGGGAAAAATAAATTCGTAGGAATTTGGATTTTCATTTGTAGTGATATCACACTATTTGCCAGTGTATTTGCTACTTACCTTTCTTTAAAAGATAAAGGTCCAGCTGGTATGGAGTTCTCTGCTGCAACATTATTTGAATTACCATTAGCATTTGTAATGACGATGTTCCTTTTAACATCATCACTAACTTCTGTTTATGCAATGTATCATTTGAAAAACCATAATTTCAAAGGCGTTCAAATCTGGATGAGTATTACTGTATTATTAGGTCTTGGATTCCTTGCCCTTGAGATTTATGAGTTCTATCACTATGTACACATTGGCTTTGGTTATACACAATCAGCGTTCTCATCTGCATTCTTTACGTTAGTAGGAACGCACGGATTGCACGTAGTTATCGGTTTGGTTTGGATTATATGTTTAATCGTTCGTAATGCAAAACGTGGATTAAGTTTATACAATGCTCCAAAATACTATGCCGCTTCAATCTTCTGGCACTTTATCGATGTAATTTGGGTATTCATCTTTACTGTAGTTTACTTGATGGGGGTGTTAGGATAATATGGGACACGATACACAAGTTCAAGCAAAGTCAAAAAAACAGTATGAGTATGATCGTCATCACAATGCTGTACACATGCGTAAGCAAGTAATTAATTTTGCGATAATGATTTTCTTAACATTCTTAGCATTTGCTGTAGTAGTAGCAGACTTTTCAGCTTATTACATTAAACCTGTAATTCTGCTTTTAGCTGGTGTTCAAGTTGTATTACAATTATATTCATTCATGCATATGGATGATAAAAAAGCTAGCCATATGGGCGTAATTTCTACATTCGTATGGTTTGGCGCAGTAATTTCATTTACGATTTTCTTAACATTCTTAACGATTATTTGGTGGTAAGAATATAAAAAACAAGTCGCTCCCTATGAGCGACTTGTTTTCAATTTTAAGGGATATTCTTTAACTGAACCTATTAAAAAGGGGGAAATTGCTTTTAATTGTCATACTTCGTTCATTGATGTTACGATGTAAGCGTTCTATAATAGAACTACTGAAGTTTAAAGGAGCTCAAGATTATGCCATTAAGTATATTTGGTTTTCAAGCACTATGGAGTCCTTATTTAATAGGAGTTATTCTATTTTTAACTGTTGTCTATTTTTTAGTAACAGTTGTGTGGAGAAAAGATTTTAAAGTTAGTGAGCCTTTAAAAAAAGGCGAAGCAACTTATTTTATATTAGCAATGATTTTACTATATGTGATTAAAGGATCTCCCATTGATTTAATGTCCCATATTATGTTTACATATCATATGGTCCAAATGGCTTTTCTTCTATTACTAGTACCAATGCTCATAATAAAAGGTATACCGTGGTGGATTTGGAAAGTAGTTGTTGAGGCGCCGGTTGTTCGAAGTATTTTCAAGATATTTACACAGCCTGTTGTATCGGCATTTGTATTTGCCATGATGTTCTCGCTGTATCATATGCCAGGTATTTTTGATGCTATAAAGCTTAATGAGACTTTACATGGGATTTTCTCTTTCTTCTTATTTCTGGCAGCCTTCTTTATGAATTGGCCATTAGTTGCCAATATTCCTGGTCGAAAGCAAATGAAACCTTTATACAAAATTGCTTATATAATTGCGAATGCAGTATTAATCACACCGGCCTGTGCTTTAATTATCTTTAACCCTAATCCTATGTACTCTACATACACAGATGGGGAAGCTTGGTTAAAAGCAATGGAACTTTGTGTACCAACTGCTACACTATCTGGTTTGTCCCTTTCCGGCCCGGAACTTTTCAACAATATGAAACCACTTGAAGATCAACAATTGGGTGGCGTTTTAATGAAAATCATTCAAGAAATTATCTTCGGTATTGTGTTAGCTACTGTTTTTAGAAAATGGTGGATACAAGAAAAGAAAGATGATAAAGCAATTACAGAAAATGCATTAAGAGATTTTCAAGCCAAAAAGCAGAGTCAACAGTTTTAATCGCTTAAGAATGGCTTAACTTTTATAAAGATATAGATTACTAAATGATAGGAGAAAGTAAAATGAGTGTACCTATTCTACCTACAATTAGTACTACATTTATTGTTATTAGTGCTGTGCTAGTCGCAATTGGATGGGGTCTAATTTATAAGAAAAAAATTGAAGCACACAAAAAGGTAATGGTAGCAGCGGGAGTATCAGCCTTAATCTTCTTTATTATCTATGCTTCCAGAACCATTTTTATCGGGAATACATCATTTGGTGGTCCAGACGATATCAAGCAATATTACACATTCTTTTTAATTTTCCACATCATTTTAGCTACCGTGGGTGCAGTATTCGGTGTTGTAAGTATTATGACTGGGTTAAAAACAAAACTAAGTATTCATCGGAAAATTGGACCGATTACAAGTATTATTTGGTTTTTCGTCGCAATTACAGGAGTAGCAGTTTATTTGCTATTGTATGTAATTTACCATGGTGGAGAAACAACTTCACTAATTAAAGCAATATTAGGGTTTTAGTAAGGAATTAACAGTCTTTAAGCTTGTCTTATAAGACTGTTTTTTGTTGTATGGATTTTAAATGTGAAACCAGCTTGCTTCCAACCTTACGAGGGCGAGGTCGGAATACTTCCAAGCAATAAAGTGTTGTGCCATCTCTTCTAAGGGAGATTACTACTCTTTATAATAGATTAATAGAAAAAGGACATGGAGTATTTATCCAAGTCCTTTTTAAGATAGAGCTATTAAGCAACGATGCCAAAAGCAGCAAGTTCTTTTTTTACACTCTCTAGAATTTGTTCACATTCTGTTACTAGGTGTTTAGGGAATACTTCATCTTCACCGTACTCCACACCATGTGGGTAGTAATATTTGCCAAGTGCTGGTTTAGCGATTGTTAATACAGCTGAGCGATTACCAACGTCTCCTGAAATTGCTTTACAGAATACACGCAAATAATAACGACCTTCTTTTAAATCAAAGCGTTTATCGAAAGTCATACGATCAAAATCCCAACCACCATCACATTCAAGGCCGTTTTTTTCCATAACGCTAACAAGTAGTTCTTGTTCAGCAGTTATATTTTCAAGTGTTTTGTTGTTGAAATACATATAAAAATCCTCCTTTAGCTAACTCATACATTAAGTATACGCTCATTTTCTATAATAGAGGAAAATTTCTTTTGTTTCAATGGCAACATTGTGTCAACAACTATATTATTGATATAATAGTACCAATAAACATAAAGGATAGAGACCGAATGAAAACTCTTTTTCGAATATTAATTGTCCTTTCTTTTCTTGCAATTATCTTTTTTTATTCTTCAGGCTCGAATAATTACGAACCTTTAGAAGGCCCAAATTCTACATCTCAAATACTTCCAAAAACGATTAATGAACCAGAAACTCCTGAGGACTCCTTACCACGGCCAGAAAAAGGATTATCAACATTGATCGGTAAAAGTAGTGATGAACTAGTAAAGCTTTATAGTAGTCCCGCACGGCTTGATCAATCTTCCTACGGGTATGAATGGTGGATCTACAATCAAAACCCAAGCCAGTTCATGATGTTTGCTGTAACGAATGGTATGGTTACACAAGCATATACGAACGCTACAAATTCAGATATAAGTCCTTTTAAAATGGAACAATCTCTCGAAGACATTTACAGTATGACGCTTATTGAATCGGAAGTGAATGCAACGATAGAAGATAATATTTACACATTTACCATGAGTGAAGATGATATGAATACAAGAATTTTAAAGAAGTTCGATAACATCTTTGCACAGCTTTATATTGATAGCGAAACTGGCACTTTAAGTGGAATTCGTTTTATGGACAGCAGAACATTAGTTATACATCGGCCCTATGAGATGTCATTTGTTGGGAAGTTGTTATCACCACCTAATCCAACTTCTTATCTAATAGAAGAAAGTAATAGGTCAAATGCAATTCAAATTTTTGACTTACTAAATGTTTTTAGAGTAAATAATGAAATACCTATTCTTGCTGAGAATGATGCTGTCACATTGGTTGCCATGGAGCATAGTGAAGAAATGTATTCTCAAAGTTACCTGTCGCATGAATCTCCAACTAAGGGTAGCTTAAAGGAAAGATTGGAATATGAAGGAATTGAATATAAAAAGGCAGAAGAAAATATTGCCACCTCCTATATTGATTCGATTGAGGCGGTTCATGGGTGGTTAAATTCCAGGGCGCATCGGAAATACATGTTAGATGAAGAGTATACCCACGTCGGTTCCGGGACATTTATGAATTATTATACACAAATCTTTATTGAAGAAGAAATTAGCGAAATAGAAGAATAGTGTGTTATCAGACCTCTTAGTCGAGTAGATTGACTATAGAGGTTCTTTTTTTAGAGAAAACAAAAATTTTTAGCGCCAACATATTTTAGTGTCACGATTGAAACCTAGGCATAAAATAGGGAAAAGGAGTGACAACTTGCAATTAGCAGAACTTTTAAAAGAATGGCCATGTACTGTAAAAGGTGGTTCTATTCGAGTTGAAGTAACTGGAATTGAGGATTATGCACAAGGTGTTAAAGAAGGCGATTTATTCATCGTAAGAAAAGGTCGAAAGTCTGATGGATTAAAATATGTCGATATGGCAATTAACAATGGAGCAGTTGGAGTCGTCATTGAAGATGAAAAACAGTTGGATTCATTAAAATTAACTGTGCCAGTCATCTGGGTTCCGAATGTCTTGAAATTTATGTCATATGGTGCTGCAAAAATAAATCAATTTCCAGCTGACGCAATGCAAGTTATTGCAATTACAGGTACGAACGGAAAAACAACTGTTAGTCACTTTATCGGACAGCTACTACATGCACTACATAAAAACGTAATAGTCATTGGAACTAACGGAATCTATATTAATGGCGTTGAAGTGAATATTGATTATGAGCATTTAACTACACTTCAGCCGAAACATTTACACAAAATTTTAAAAATAGCAGTTAGTCGTGGAGTAGAATATGTCGTCTTAGAAGCTTCCTCCATGGGTCTTGCAAAACATCGTCTTGATGATTGTTCGATTGATATTGGCGTTTTCTTAAATTTAGCAGAAGATCATATTGAGGACCATGGTTCTTATGAAAAGTATAAAGTTGCAAAACAGCTGCTTGCTACGCTTTCAGATCAACTTGTACTAAATGGGGACGATTCTTTTTGTCGTACAGTAGGTCTCCAAGCAAAAAAGAAAAAAGCATATTTTGGATTAGGAAATCGAGTAGATTATCAATTACAGCTTCTTGCTGAAGGATTTACGACCTCAACATGTTGTCTGCAAAGTAATAAAGGGCAAAAAGTGTTCTCAATACCTTTCGTTGGTGAACATCATCTACAAAATACCATTGCAGCCATTACAACTGTAAGTGAATTAGGTTTTCCAATAGAGGATATTTGCGATGTCGTTCATAAACTTACTTTACCAGATGGTCGGTTAGAAACGATTGAAAATACTTTAGATATAGATATCTATATTGATTATGCTCATACAGAAGCGGCATTAAGGGCAGTGTTGCAAACATTAAATAAAACAGTAAAAAGAAATTTAGTTGTTGTTTTCAGTTGTGGTGGTGACCGGGATAAACACAAAAGAATCAAGATGGGTGCGGTCGCCTCAAAATATGCTGATATGATCTATTTGACAACAGATAACCCGCGTAGTGAAGATCCAGAACTCATCAATGCTCAGATTGCCGCAGGCTTTTCCCCAAAGCAACAGTATGAAATGATATTAGATCGGGGAAAGGCGATTGAAACCGCGATTCGCCAGGCAAAAAAAGGAGACACTATCCTCATTGCAGGAAAGGGTCATGAGACCACTCAAACAATTGGTTCCACGGAGTTTGATTTCTCTGATTTTGAAAGTGTAAAGTTGGCACTTAAAAGAGTGTTAAAAGATCATGTTGAATAAAAGTTGTGTCCCAAAAGTTTGTTTAAGAGACTTTGGGACTTTTTTTGTATAGGAAAGTAGAAGTTTCAGAGATTATGGCGAATGATGTCCTCGATTTCGCGCTTTTTTGTCGAGTTGTATTTTTCTCCATAAACAAATTTTGGAACTAACTACAACAAAATTCATTAACCCCATTAAAATAAAAAACTTCTTAATACAAACTTTACTTAAATTCTGCTATGATTGGTAGTAGTAGATTGGAGGAAGTAATGATGATCATGACATCTGAATGGGTCTTCATTTTAGATGAAGCAGAGGAAATAAGTGCGATGATCCTTTCATCAGAACAAGCTCAAAAATTACGAAGTGCATATGATGAGGTTTATAGCGATGAAAATCTAGTCCATCAAATTAATGCATTTAATCGCATGAAAGAACAATATGAGGATGTCCAACGATTTGGAAAATACCATCCTGATTACCATACAATTATGAAACAAATTCGTCAGCAAAAAAGAAGTCTAGATTTAGATGAACGTGTTGCGAATTTAAAGATAGTGGAAAATGATTTTCAAGATTTGCTTGATGAAATCAGTTTAATCATTGGAAAATCCGTTTCAGAGGCTGTAAAGGTGCCAGTAAGTAATCCGTTTTTTGCAACAAGCTCTTCTTCTTGTGGTACGGGCTGTGGTACTGGAGGAAGCTGTTCTTGCTCTGCTTAAAAAAACATCTCTAGGGCAGAAACACTCAGAGTGTAGACAAAGTCGAATATCGACTTTGTCTACACTTTTTTTAATGATTTCTAAAAAAATATGTACCCAGACTGTAGGCGAAACCCGAGATTACGAGTTAGCCTACAGTCTTTTTATTTCGAAACAAAAGTTCATAGTCTTTTAAATTAAGTTAGTTGAAAGGAGTAGACACTTTGAATCGCTACTCTTTTTTAAAAAATTCTATTTGCATATACCTCTAAGAAACTTCAAATAACAGGGTTACTATCTATTATTCGTCTTCATTTTCCTCATCTTGTATGCTTTGAAGGACAGTGACTGCAATATCGGGTCGGTCAGTTACAATACCTTTCGCACCATTTTCGATTAAGCTTCTCATCGTGTCTGCATCGTCTATTGTCCAGTAGTGAACTGGAATGTTCAGCTTTGCAAGAAAGGCGATAAATCTCGGTGAATCTAAAGAAACCATGCCATGCTTTGTTGGTATTTGGAATACGTCAACTTTTGGGTGATACAGATGACCAAATTGACTTGTGAATGCTGTAAAGGCTTTTCTTACATCGTTTTCTCCAGCACCTAAAGCAACTCGATTTTGTGCATATAAGTTAAAACGATCGACTTGTTCGCTATAAAAACTTGTAATGACGATGCGGTTTTGTGCTTCAAATTCTTCAATGAGCCGCCATAATTTAGAAGGCATTAAGCTTCCTTCATATGTATCAGGATGATCTTTAATATCAATATTAATATACATATTAGGGAACACTTCTAACAGTTCACGCAAACTGACGATTTCAACTTTTTCTTCTTTATATGGGAATTGTCCTTCTAAATCCTCAAAGTGATAGCCAAAATTTAATTGTTTCAATTCTTCTAAAGTGAAATCTTTTACGGATCCCATACCGTCACTTGTACGTTCGACTGTTTCATCGTGGAATACTACAATTTCTTCATCCTTTGTTAAGCGTATATCAATTTCAAAACCATCTACACCCAAAGCTTGCGCTTTTTCGAAAGCAAGCATTGTATGTTCTGGGGCTAGTCGAGAGCCTCCGCGATGAGCAAGCACAATTGGTCGATCATATTGTAATACTTCTTTAGCTTCTCTTTTTTGTGGTCTTATGATTGCCTTACTACCAGCCCAAGCTGCTGCACTGGCAGCTGCAATAGCGATAGCTACTTTTGTTTTTTTACCCATGGTAATCCTCCTTCGATCCTGCTATGTGTTCAATATTCAAAAATGTTACAGCAAATATTCTTCTTTTAAATTTGGAGCAGGTACCCCTTAGTAATTGTAAGTTTAAAGTCCATCTTTATTAGGCGGCATTTCCTCTATCGTAGTTAAAAGGAAACGAAAAACCTGTATAATTAATAACTTCGATTATGGATACAAGTAAATCTAAATGAAAGTAAAAGAATTGTAAACTCTCTAGAAATGATTATAACGGAAATTATATACTAGTGTCACTAAACTCTGTTGCTATCAAAATTGAGATTATGGTATCCTTTTATGTAAGAAATGAGGGAAATGAAATGCAAGAGCGACAAGGTTTAATTGTATACATTCATCAGTTGAAACATGCAAAAAGTCTAAGAAAATATGGACATGTACATTATATTTCTCGAAAGCTAAAATATGTTGTTATTTATTGTAATCGTCAAGAAATTGAAGGAACAATAAATAAAATACAACGCCTTCCATTTGTGAAAGACGTTGTAGAGTCGTTTCGTCCCTTTTTGAAAACCGAGTTTGAAAATGCTAAACCGGACAAAGCGAAAGAATATGACTATAAAGTTGGTTTGTAATCATTTAAAAGATATGAAAGTATGATTTCGAGGAGTGTCTAGCTGCAGGTGCTAGCTCCTCGACAACTGGAAGAATCGCCTGCAAGGACAAAAAGCGTCCTTTTATCGATTCTTCCGCAGCACAGGATATGCAAGTGCCGACAAAGCCACAGGACGTGGCGTTTTTGTCGGCCAATTGTTGGGGCTCACAGGATGTGAGTCATGTCGACGATGCAGCAGGACGTTGCGGATTAGTCGACGCGGAGCATGCGAGCACAATCCGCTTTTCTTGTCTAGCTGCAGGTGCTAGCTCCTCTGACAATTTCAGAATCGTCTGCAAGGACAAAGAGCGTCCTTTTGCCGATTCTTCCGCAGCACAGGATGTGCAAGTGCCGACAAAGCCACAGGACGTGGCGTTTTTGTCGGCCAATTGTTGGGGCTCACAGGATGTGAGTCATGTCGACGATGCAACACGATGTTGCGTTTTCGTCGACGCGGAGCTGGGAGAGCACCTTCCGCTTTTCTACACTTATTGTTTTGGTGGAATAAAATGATTCATTCGTAATATGCCAATTAAATGCTGATAATACAAAACTGTTTCTGAAAATACTGAAGAGTGTTTTACTTCCATTGGAATTGCTTTCTTACCTAGTTCATGTAAGGTTTGTTCAAAGATTTCAAGTCGTTTGGATGGCTTTTCCGGATTATACGGAATCCCTTCGCGACATACATATATCGGCATAAATTTACTTTCCCCTACCGGTTTTAGGGCGACAGCAATGGAAGCAACCTGTGCGTCACCTTTTTTTGAAATAAAGATAAAGGCATGATGATATCTTTTTTCATTTGTTTTAATAAGTTCGCAAAGTTCATAAATGTCTCCAAACCCACGCCCAAGTTCTATAAATTGTTGAATCAACTTTCACACATCCTTTCCGATAACAATAGTATCACGACGAAAGGGGGGAAGGCACATGAAATATGCAATAAGTTTACTGGGAGTTTTACTGCTCGTAATTTGCGGAACACTCTTCCTTCAATATCAGGTATTTTCAGATAAGCTTGATACTGAAGTAGGTGATTTTACATATACTCAGGAAATTGAAATTACATATCGAAATGGAAGTTTGGATATTCGGCAACATATTCATAATTTAACTAACCAATCTATAGATATTTCTTGGCCGAACTTAGCGGTAAGCACAGATTGTTTTCTAGAATCAGAAACTAGCTGTGACCGATTAAGCGAAGACAAAACGAAATTTGAAGCTTCCACGAACAGAAATGCGTCTTTATCCTACATTATTCCTTTAAATGATGGGCTAAAGAGTAATCAACTATTAAAAGATATTTTTGTCACACTAAATAATGGTTATGCGGCGTATTCTACAGTTCATATTTCAACAGACAGTGACGTGCAGGGACAATGGATCACTGGGTTGCCGTTAATAGGAAAGCAGTCACTATCACTGGTCAACTATTCAATGTTTGCTGGGACGGGAGAGATTTCAGAAATTTATTGGCAAAGTGGAGAAATGAGTATTCAAAATGTAACTGACCAATTAACCTTTTATTCCCATAAGCCATTAAGCAAAGAATTAAGTAAACAGCTGAAAGCCATGCCATTTATAAGTGAAGATCATATTGTTGTTGTGCAAGGCGGTAAGAATATTGCCGTTCAACCAGGAAAACGTATTTTCTTTTTGGATGAGCTTTCGACGGCCTCCTTGAATGACAAGGTTATTCTTTCGCAAGTAAGAACACAATATGAACTAGAAGAAAGTCCGCAGTGGTTAAGTGAAGTGTTGGCGTCGTTTTTAACGGATTCGGCAATTGGCAGCAGCAAATCCGTTGAAATGTTTAAGACTTTAACAAACCAAATGTCAGATGCTCAGATGTTGAGCTGGGTAGAAAAGTTGAACGATATCAAAGGTTCTAAAGTTACACCAGAACAATTAGACGAACTATTATCTAATGTATTTGGCCTCCATACGGAATTTTTCGCAACGAATGAAATGACCGAAGATATTTTTCCGTTTTTATTCAATGACGAACGAGACGTAACTGTAGAAGGTGATCTGAAAGAAGAAGTGAAGATAATATTGAAAGATGGACAAATTCTTTACCCTCTAAATCCAATCCTAGAAAGCTTGGGTTATCAAACTTCGGTAGGAGAAAATGGCTATTACATTCAAAATGAAACACAGAAGTATAGATTCCCTCAAGGTTATGGGTTTTATGTTTACAACAATCAACGATATAATACAATTTCCGAACCACTAACGGTCATAGCAGATAACTACTATATCGAAGAGACATGGTTGCAAAAACTGTTTAGTGTAGACATACAAAAAGATGAAAGTTCCATAACAATAAAACAGCAATAAGAACAACAATATAATGTGGGCTTAGTGCTCTAGCTACAGCAACTTAACAATAATAAAAGGCTTGGTGATAAAATGCGAGTTGTAGCAGGTGAAAGAAAAGGAATGCCGCTAAAAGCAATTACAGGAACAACTACTAGACCGACAACTGATAAAGTAAAGGAATCTATTTTTAATATTATTGGTCCTTTCTTTGACGGTGGGATTGCGTTGGATTTATTTGCAGGTAGTGGGGGACTTGGCATTGAAACTTTGAGCAGAGGTGCCAGTAAGGCCATATTTGTTGAAAAAGATGGTCGTGCATTTCAAACCTTGCAGGAAAATATAAAAAAATGCCGTTATGAAGAGGTATCAGAATCCTTTAAAACGGATGCCACACGTGCTGTAAAAGGGTTATTAAAAAGAGACATTCAACTAGATTATTTGTTTTTGGACCCGCCTTACCATAAAACGGAATACTATAATTTACTAAACTTGTTAGTAGATCACGGGAAGCTGTCTGAAGATGCAATTATTCTTTGTGAACATTCCAATGAGGTAAGCTTGCCGTCAAATTATGGTCCATACGTTTTAACAAGGCAAGAAACATATGGAAGTACCATTATATCTGTTTATCGAAATGAGCTTTAAGGAAATTGCTAAAGGGAAATGGGGAGAAATCGTTGTCTGAAAAAATTGCAGTAGTACCGGGAAGTTTTGATCCAATAACGAATGGACATTTAGATATTATAAAACGTGCAGCAGATGTGTTCGACACCATTTATGTTGCTGTGTTAAATAATTCTTCCAAGAAGCCGCTTTTTTCGATAGAGGAAAGAATTGAGTTGATTTCGGAGGTTACGAAAGATATCCCGAATATTCGAATTGAAAGTTCTTCAGGATTATTGATTGATTATGCCAGAGCTAAAAATGCAAAAGCAATTGTTCGGGGGCTGCGTGCGATTTCGGACTTTGAATACGAAATGCAAATCACTTCCATGAACAAATTTTTAAACGAAGCAATTGAAACTTTTTTCATCATGACAAAGAACCAGTATTCTTTCTTAAGTTCAAGCATTGTGAAAGAGGTAGCACAGTATGGAGGTACAGTCACTGGCCTTGTTCCGGAAATTGTAGAGAAAGCATTGCTAGAAAAATTCAATAAATAACAAAAAATTATCATGCATAAATCTAACGACAGAATCCTAGAATAAGATTCTGTCGTTTTTTAGTCCGAAAATTTCGGACGACGATCTGGGGTCGATTACCATAGGAAGAGCAGGTAAAAAAGAGTAGGAATTAAAAATACAAATACAATTCTCATTAATATATATGGCTTTAGAGACAAGTGTTCACTTTTTGCAATAACTGCAACTTGCATATGGATACTCAGGCCTTGGCTTGTTAAAAAAGTAGCCATAAGGACTAGAAGAAGTGTATGATGATCGGCGAAGAGTTCTTGTGCTATCCGCAAACCGTTTGTCATTTCAAGCATTGCTGCAATAAGCAGCATGACATTATTATGTATGTCAGGGACTAAGCTTTTAACAGAATGCATGACAACCGTATAAATTGTAGTGAAAAAAATAATTGTAGCACCAACAATCAGGACTGTAGGAATACTATCCTTCACACTGCTAGTAAAAGGGTTGGATTGTTTTGATGTGGTATCAGTGAAGGCAATGGCTTTTCCCTTGTCCTCTCTGCGAAAGTAAAAAAATACCCCGCTTAAAATCAGTAGTGAAACAATATGATATAAAATTAAGAATTGCCAGCTAAAAGTTGTATCATTTAATAAATCATTTCCTACAAAACCCAATACGAAAAGAGGGCTTGGACTATGACAAATGCTTAAGAGAATATTCGCCTCTCGAAGGGATATTTGTTTGCTTTTCTTCAAGTAAGTAATCGTCGCAGCACCTGTGGGAAACCCCCCAAGAGCACTAATCCCGTAGGTTTTAAAATAAAGCTTGAACCTTGATGAAGAATTACTTGTATTTGGCGTTAATCTGATAAACCATTGAGTTAAGATTAAATAGGGCAATAAGTAGGGAAATAGAGCCTCCATAAATAATTCGACACCTAAATCAGTACCTTCATGTGCGATTCCTGGGAAAAATAATAATAAACAGATTAATGTGATACAGATAAATAAATAGAGTACAGGAATAAGCATCATCTCTTTTCAAATTTTTGTTTTCCATTTCCGCAAATGCTAAACTAATATATGCGACGTGTTAAAATTTTAGTCTTAAAAGGTTACTTTATGGAGGTGCTACATATATTGAAAAAATCATTGCTTTATATGATTATCCTGTTCGTCATCGTCTTTTTCTTAAGTTTTTATAGGCTTGATTACTATATTATGAAGCCTGGTAGTGCCTATGATGTTAGTGAATTTGTCACGGTGGAAGATGGCGATAAAAACCACGAAGGAACTATGAGTTTAATGACCGTAGCAATGGCTCAAGCAACACCTCTTACATATGCTGTTTCGTACTTTAAGGAGTTTGAGGAAGTTTTTAAAGAAGAAGATGTAAGACAAGAGGAAGAAGACGAAGAAGAGTATAGTGTACGTCAATTAAAGCTAATGTCGGATTCCCAATTTAATGCATTATTTATTGCCTTCCAAAAAGCCAACCTTCCGTACACAATAGAATACCACGGGGTAACGGTGCTAAATGTGCTAGCTGATGGCGCAGCAGATGGAGAGCTTGAACCGGGAGATGAAATAGTAGAAGTGGATGGTGTTTTAATCGAAAAAGCACAGGAGCTTACACATATACTAAGCGCAAAGAAAGAAAATGAGGCAGTTGAATTAGTTATCGACCGAAATGACAAACTGCTGGATCGAAAAATAGCTTTGAAACCGATACCCGGTAGTGAAAAAGTGGGGATTGGTATAACGTACTCCGAAAGCAAGCTTATCAAAACAGAGCCAAATGTAAATGTGGACGCCGATAAGATCGGTGGCCCCTCAGCAGGTCTAATGTTTACTTTAGAGATTCTAAATCAGCTACTCGATGAAGATCTAACAAAAGGATATAGTATTGCAGGTACAGGTGAAATGAATGAAGATGGTACAGTGGGGCGAATTGGCGGGATTGAAAAGAAAGTGGTCGCAGCTGACAAAGATGGGGTAGAAATCTTTTTCGCGCCAGATGATAATATCACTGAAGCAATGCTTCAAGTCAATCCACATCTAAAATCAAATTACGAAGCCGCAGTCGAAACGGCTGAAAAAATCCATACCGATATGGAAATTGTAGCTGTAAAAACAATTGATGACGCACTTGACTATTTGGAGAAACTTAAACCAAAAGATGACTAAGATTGTTGTGGCTATTTAGGAGGAGAAAAGGAAACGCCTTTTTCTCCTCCTTATTATTTTATTGGGAAGTCTTGTGGAATAGTGTCTGTGAGAAAAGTTGTCGCGGACAGGAGAAGAGGAAAATGTGTGCGAGCCCGTGAGAGAAGGTCTCGCGGACAGGAGAAGTGGAAAATGTGATAAACAAGTCCATGAGAAGCAGTCTCTTGGACAGGAGAAGTGGAAAATGTGATAAACGAGTCCATGAGAAGCAGTCTCTTGGACAGGAGAAGTGGAAAATGTGATAAACAAGTCCGTGAGAAGCAGTTTCGTGGACTGAGAAGTGAGAAATGTGATAAACGAGTCCGTGTGAAGCAGTCTCTTGGACAGGAGAAGTGGAAAATGTGATAAAGGAGTTCATGGGAAGCAGTCTCGCGGACAGGAGAAGTGGAAAATGTGATAAACAAGTCCATGAGAAGCAGTCACTTGGACAGGAGAAGTGGAAAATGTGATAAACGAGTCCGTAAGAAGCAGTCTCTTGGACAGGAGAAGTGGAAAATGTGATAAACAAGTCCATGAGAAGCAGTCTCTTGGACAGGAGAAGTGGAAAATGTGATAAGCGAGTCCGTGAGAAAGAGTCTCGCGGACAGGAGAAGTGGAAAATGTGATAAACGAGTCCATGAGAAGCAGTCTCTAGGACAGGAGAAGTGGAAAATGTGATAAAGGAGTCCATGGGAAGCAGTCTCGCGGACAGTAGAAGTGAAAATTGTGCAAATAGAGTCCGCCAGAAAAATTACGTTGCACTTATTCTTTATCCCCACTTTCCAATTTCTACAACCGTATCGGAGGGGTTTGATAATCTAATGCTATTTGCCTTCCTGACGACAGCTCCACCCCTAATGCAAACATTTCGGTTGCACGGATGTCCAATAACAACATTGGATCTTTAGTGGATGCTACACGGCTTATTAAGGGTAGTTGAAACTGTTTTTTATGCTGTGATAGGTAGGCCTGTCCGTTTTTTGTCATGCCTAATAATCGAATATAAGATGGATTTGCAGAATTGTGTAATTGCTCCTTAGTAATGCCAGTAAAAATATGGGTGACCATTCGCTGCAGTCTTGTCCAAGTATAACGTTTAGACTTGATGAGATTCATGAATTGGCTAAAAGAACTACTTTTTTTAGCAGCCTTAATTAGAGCAAATTCAATTCCTTCACTTACATCAGCAAAGCGAGTTAATTGTTCTGGCGTATTTCGCAAAATGGCGAAACGCAGGTAAGGCCAAAATGTCTCCCAATGCATAAAGGTATTGTACTGCTTATGCCAGTCTTCCAATAACTTAAATGATTCATTAGGAACAAATTGTTCAATTTCTTGTAATGATTGCCCCTCAAATATTGCCTTTCTTATTCCGGTTGCACTTGCAATGGTAGAGTCGGAATTAATGTCATCATGAAAACCGGCTTGAATCCGTGGAATTGTCATAGGCTCTATTCGTAGATTTAAACGTTTAGCTGCTTCGATATAGTGATAACCCAGAATGTTATTTGGCTTCGATAAATCTATTGTTTGATTTATTTCCTTTTGGCGAAGTTCTTCGTATGCCTTGTATAAACTTTGGGGATAACTAATTCCAGTTGTAACATACTGTTTAATAAGCGCATTATATCGTTCCTCGTTTGTCTTTAATAACGTAAAGGTGTTTATAAAGGGGTCAATAGAGCCCTCTTCACTACCGAAAGCAAAATTCGCACAGCCAACTGCCTCTAACAGTTGAATAGAACCTTCAGCAAAAAATGTAGCATGCCCGGTGCAGAAGGCATAGGGAAGTTCGATTACAATATCTACACCATTTTGTAGGGCCATCTTGGTGCGATGCCATTTATCGACAAGTGCTGGTTCCCCACGCTGCAAAAAGTGACCACTCATTACAGCAATGACCACATCAGCATTTGACTTGCTTTTTGATTGACTTATATGATAAAAATGTCCATTATGAAATGGATTATACTCAACAACCACACCAACAGCTTTCATTATGTTACACTCCTAAGGGGAATTATTTTCAGTTAAGAAAGTTTCGAAAAAATGGGTAAAGATGAGATATGGAGCTTTATTTGATATTCTCCTTTTTCTATCGTTTTTTCATTTAATTATTTAAATTATATTACTCAATTCTTATAGTGACAAGAAAATATCTTGACATCTAAAAATACACATTATATAATCAACATTGTTGTCTCGAGGTGATTAGTGAATGAAATGGTCAATTCATCAATTATCGAAGTATCGCCAAAATGGGATGCCGATTGATGCAGAAGTACAATTGGATGATGTAATGAAGCGAAACAAAGAAATTCGTCATATTTCACCCGTTCATGTAAAAGGACACTGTACTTTCGGTGCATCGCAAATGACATGTCAATTTACGATGACAGCGACATTAACACTACCATGTTCCAGGACATGGGAAGATGTTGAATATCCGATTAATGTCGATGCAGTTGAAATTTTCAGCTGGATAGAACCTGAACATCGTGGTAATGACGATGCAGATATACATTATATTGATGGTGAAGTTATCGACTTAAAACCAGTTTTAGAGGAACTTGTACTTCTTGAAGTGCCTATGCAAGTATTTAAAGAGGACACAGAAGGGAAAGTGCAGGGAGGCAAAAACTGGAGCTATTCAACAGATGAAGCTCGTCAAAAGGAAAATGACGAACCAAAAGTGGATCCAAGACTGGCTGATTTAGCTAAGTATTTTGATCAAACAGATGAATAGATAATCTGTAAGGAGGTGCCAATAATGGCTGTACCATTTAGAAGAACTTCTAAAACTGCAAAAAGAAAGCGTCGTACGCATTTCAAATTATCTGTACCTGGTATGGTAGCTTGCCCAAACTGTGGCGAAGCAACTTTATCTCACCACGTATGTAAAGCTTGTGGTCACTACAAAGGTAAAGAAGTAGTTAGTAAATAATACAGTATTTACTAATAATAAGGCTATTAGAGAGGCCATGGCTCTCTAGTAGCCTTTTTTATTTTTAGAAAATCTGATGCAACACCCAAGCTCCACCCTTGTAAAATCGAAATTCCTCCCTTACTATTTAATCAGTATGGTCTATTATTTCTTAAGTATCCATAAAGGGGATGTTTTAATGTGGCTTACAAAATAGAAAGCAAAGAGGGGATCATCACTTTCACTATTGCTCGGGAAGAAAAAAGAAATGCGGTAAATGATGAAGTGATGGAAGGTTTAAAGAAAGTTATTACATATATAAAAGAGCATAAAGATGTACGCTTTTTAGTAGTTACAGGTAGTGGAGAACAAGCTTTTTGCTCGGGTGGAGATTTATCGGAATTTCATCGTTTAAAAACCGAAGAACAAGCTTACGGGATGTTAAGCAAGATGGGAAATATCCTTTATGATTTAGCAACCTTACGTGTACCGACGATTGCATTAATAAACGGTGCTGCTGTTGGAGGGGGCTGTGAAATAGCAACTGCTTGTGATTTTCGACTGGTGGCAAGTCACGCAAAATGCGGCTTTATACAAGGGACTTTATCGATAACAAGTGGCTGGGGTGGCGGAACCTATTTGTTTGAGAGAGGGTTGCGACATGACCAGGCACTAAAAATGCTGATAGATTCGAAAAAATATGATGCAAAGCTTCTTTATGAAATAGGCTGGGCAATGCGTGTTTTCGAAGGTTCAAAAGAACAAGCATTAGAAGAATTTATTGCTGACATGAGAAAGATTCACCCAGATGTTCATCAAGCATATAAGGAAATTGAACTTCGAAAATGGCAAGAGAGAAATGTTTATGCAAGAGTGATGGAAGAAATTCATTTGTGTGCAAAACTATGGGAAAGTGATGCTCATAATGAAGCAGTAAATCGGTTTTTAAATAAGTCGTAATAAGAATGTGCTCTTCTCTGTAGTGTATGGGGAGTTAACTGACTCTTTTTGTATTAATAGTGGTAGAAGGAAATTTAATACAATTTATCCTTTTTCCAAGGTTTGTTATTCTATTTAATCTATTTACCTGCATATAGTAGTAAAAAATGCGAGGTGATAGAAATGGATGGAAAAAGACGTAAAGATCAATGGACGGCCGATGACGATGAAAAATTAGCCGAAATCGTCATTCAAGCAGTTCAAAATGGTAAAACACAACTTGAAGCTTTTGCTGAAGCTGCAAGTTTATTAAATCGTACAAAACAAGCATGTGGCTTCCGCTGGAATAAAACACTTAGACAGCAATATGGCCAAATGCTCAATAGCGTGCGAAAACGTCCAAAGCAATTAATGCGCAGCCATTTAAAACTAGCACTCAATAGTTTCGATGAATTAACCGAAGCATATAACGAACTGGAAACTAGATATCGCGAATTACAATCAGAACACGAAAAAATTCTGAAGTGGTTACAGCAAGGATCTAGCTTTATAGAACAGCAGAAATAAATTTTACCAGAGATTTTTGTCATTTAGTGTGTTTTTGTAAGATTAGCGAAGTCTTTAGAAGCTCTTATTCTTTTTTAAGAATTGCATCAATGTATTTAGGGTCGCCTAAATGAGAAAAAAGTAACTGAAATAACCATTACTTTAAACAGGTGGGCGGCACAAAAATGCATGATTATTTTGATGTAATCGTTATGCATGTGTCTTTTTCATCCGAGTGTTTATTTTTTGTACTTATTCTTAAAATTTTGTAATCGGGTCTAAAAATATGCCTAAACTGGGAATAAATTTCATATAACTTATCGTAAATACTTGGTATATCCATTATAATTAGGTATAAGAAGACAAGGTCTGCCATCTGGTAGACCTTTCATTTTCGTTATCAAAAAGTAATCTTACAAGGGGACGCTGCAATAAATAGTCCCCTTGTAATAAGAGCTTTTATAACATACAGTCAACGGACGAGAGGTGTATTGATGGAGATTGTTGTGATTGGTGCTGGCTCTGTTGGGATGCTGATAGCTAGCTTTTTATCGGAATATAATGATAGAGTAACTCTAATTACTAGGAGAGAAGAGCAGGCGAGAAATCTTAAGTTGTATGGGCTTCTGCGGAAAAATTCAGATGGTACATCTACTATAACTGAAGTCAATAGCAGCACTTGTTTGCCGGGACTTTCAAGGGATGCGTTAGTTATTATAACGGTCAAATATGGGCAATTGAAACAGGTTTATGACACATTGCATACTTTAGATCCTAGTATTCCACTCTTATTCCTGCAAAACGGTTTAGCTCATTTTGAAGAAGCTAATACTTTACCTCATCAATCAATAGCCTTTGGTTCATGTCAATTTGGGGCGCAACGTGAAAATGATAGAACCGTCCATCATCGTGGACATGGCCTTTTAAAGCTAGCGATTGAAAAAGGAGACACTCGTCCGTATACTCTCCTTTTGCAAAGTCCCAATCCCCTATTTCAAGTTGAAGTTGTAGAGAGTGCGGAGAACATGCTCTTTGAGAAGGCCTTATTAAATAGTTTCATTAATCCGTTAACGGCAATTTTAGAGGTTACTAACGGTATGTTGGTTGAAAACCCAATAACTCATTCTCTACTCGAAAATTTATATAAAGAATTAAAGGTTGCCTTCCCTGAAGAAGTGAAACAAGTTTCTTTTTCTGACGTGGAAAACCTATGTAGGAGAACTGCTGACAATAAGTCTTCAATGTTAGGGGATATTTTGAACTTAAGACCGACGGAAATTGAAACAATTGTTGGAGCGCTTTTAAAAAAAGCTGCCGATAGAGGCAAAACATTACCGATTTTGGAGACATTGTATTTATTAGTTTTAGCGAAGGAAGGAAGCGGTGAGAAAATGTGAAAATAATTATTCAATATTTGGTGAGTATCATTATCTTTTTCCCTATAATCTTATTTTTTATTGCATATGTACTTTCTCGTAAACGGAAAAAAAGTAAGGCAAAATCATTTGGAGTTGCAAGTGATGTAACGACAATTGTATTGTTTTTCTCGGTACCTCTTTCCATTTCAAGTTTATGGGAAAAGAATTACAATGTCTTTGTTTTTGTTATAGCGATTGTTATAGCGATTATTTTTACATACATAGATTGGCGTACAAAAAAAGAGATTGAAGTTTTGCGTTTATTAAAGAAAACATGGAGACTATACTTTATTCTATTAACAATCGCTTTTCTTATTATATGGATTGTTGGTTTGATTCAAAGTATAATTGAATATGCTTTTAGCTGATTTAAGCATTTTCTTTTGAAGTAGAAGTTCGATACTTTACAATAAGGAATGTGATGAAAACTTCAGGATAGATAGAAATTAGAACAATGCAGAAAACTGTTCGTAGAGTAGAGGAGATTTTTTTATGAGGCTGGAGCATATTGAAATACCAGTTAATAATAAATTACTAGCTGATTATTGGTCGGGTAGTGAAGAATTACTTTCATTTTTTGAGTATAAGTATAATGATGAAGCATTTAAAACTCGCTATAATTACTTAAAATCAAAGCATTATTATAATAAAGAGTTAAGTAGTATTATTCGTCAATTTATGGAACCAATTGGTATTTCCGATAAAGTAGAAGATAATTTAACTGCTCTGGCAAATGGATCAGTTGCTATAGTCGGAGGTCAACAAGCAGGGATTTTAACTGGTCCATTGTATTCTGTTCACAAAGCCATTTCAGTCATTCTGTTGGCAAAGGAGCAGAGTGAAAAGCTAGGAGAAAAAATTGTTCCTATTTTCTGGATTGCAGGGGAAGACCATGATCTAGATGAAATCAATCATACCTTTACGGTTGATAGCGGTACTATCAAGAAACGTGTATATAGTGAGCGTTCTAAATTGAAAACGATGGCTTCAACAACGAACATTCAAAAAGAAAAATTGAAAAGTTTAATCGGTACAATTTTCAAAGACTATGGTGAGACAGAATATACCCAAACATTATATAAAAGCTGTATCAATCAATTGGAACAAAGTCAAACTTTTACTGACTTTTTTGCCCGTTTAATGAATGAATTGTTCAAGACTGAAGGTTTGTTAATGATTGACGCCGCTTTTGAGCCCTTTAGAAAACTTGAATCAGATTTCTTTGTTAAGATAATCGAGCTAAACGAGGAAATTGCAAAAGTTGTTGTTGAAAAGGAACAACTTTTGGATAGGGAAGGGTTTGGTTCTCCAATAGATGCCAGTGAAGAGAATGCAAATCTCTTTTACGTGCAAGAAGGCGAACGATTTTTATTACAAAGAAATGAAGAGCAATCTTATCAAGATGCCAGTGGGTTTATTACATTAACTAGGGAAGAACTATTAGAGGTTGCCAAAAACAATCCAGAAAAGTTAAGTAATAATGTGGTAACGAGACCTCTTATGCAAGAGATGACGATTCCGGTATTAGCTTTTGTTGGCGGTCCAGGTGAACTAGCTTATTGGGCGACCTTAAAGGATGCCTTCAAAGTTCTAGATCTACAAATGCCTATTTTGGCACCAAGGTTGAACATTACTCTGTTAGAACGAAAAATAGAACAGCTCCTTGCTACATACCAATTATCGATTCTAGACATTATGAGTGGAAAAGCACAATCATTAAAAGCGCAATATATTGACAATGTGCAGGATTCGGAAGCAAAACAACAGCTTGAAGAGTTAAATCATGCCGTGAAAGAGCAGTATAAAAAGTTGGATGCTCACTTAAAAACACAGCAACTTGAACTGCAATCTTTAGTTGAAAACAATATAAAATATCATGAAAAGCAGTTTAAGTATTTAAGTAAAAAGATTGAACAGCAAGTACTCATAAAGCATGATAAAACAATTCGTCAATTTGATATGATGCAACTCGAAATCTATCCAAATGAAAGTCTGCAAGAGCGCGTTTATAATCCTTTCCAATATATGAATCATTATGGACCTACTCTAATAGAGGATTTATGTTCACTTCCATTGGAAATTGCAAATAAGCACTATGTAATCCTTCTGTAATAATTGTAGTGCGAGTTTAATGTTGGTGGGTCATTATACCTAATATAGCGTTGGAAGCCCGGTATGTAGAGCTTTGGGTTCAGAAAAAGGAAGTCGTCTCAAATAGAGACGACTTCCTTTTTTGTGCCAAATTTCACATGAGTAGAAGTGTAGAAAAGTACTATATACACAAATTGTAAAAAGTAGTTAACAATCTCTTTAAAAATGTGGAGGAAAGTGGGGGAATGTGGTACATTATTTACTAAAGTGGGGTGAGTAGCATGTTCATGGGAGAATATCAACATTCCGTTGATGCAAAAGGGCGCCTAATTATACCTTCCAAATTTCGTGAGGACCTAGGAAATACTTTTGTTATTACACGCGGACTTGATAACTGTCTATTTGGATATCCTATGAATGAATGGCGAAAACTCGAAGAAAAATTAAAAGAATTGCCCATGACAAAAAAAGATGCCCGTGCTTTTGCAAGGTTCTTCTTTTCTGGAGCAACAGAAGTTGAAATAGATAAGCAAGGGAGAATTAATATCCCATCGACATTAACTGCTTACGCAAAGCTTGAAAAAGAATGTGTAGTGTTAGGTGTATCAAGTAAAATTGAGATTTGGGCTAAAGAATCTTGGGAATCTTATTTCAACGATGCTGAAAATTCTTTTAATGAAATAGCAGAAAATTTAATTGGCTTTGACTTCTAGTTAAGTATGCGCCAAGAAGGAGTAATGGTTAATGTTCGATCATACAACCGTATTATTAAAAGAAACTGTTGATGGACTGAACATCAATCCACAAGGGATTTATGTGGATTGTACATTAGGTGGCGCTGGGCATAGCGAATACTTAGTACAGCAATTATCATCAGAAGGTCGACTCATTTGTTTCGACCAAGATACGACAGCAATAGAAAATGCAAAAGTACGATTAGTAGATTATTTAGATCGTGTGATATTCGTTCATTCGAATTTCCGTAATGTTAAAGAAGAGTTGCAGAAACTTAATATTCAAAAAATTGATGGTATTTTATATGACTTGGGTGTTTCTTCTCCACAATTAGATACACCAGAGCGCGGATTTAGTTATCATCATGATGCACCTTTAGATATGCGTATGGACCAAACAGCACCGCTTTCTGCTTTTCATGTAGTGAATGAATGGGCTTATGAAGATTTAGTACGTATTTTTTTCCGCTATGGGGAAGAAAAATTCTCAAAGCAGATTGCACGTAAAATTGAGGAAGCAAGAAAGAACGCACCAATTGAAACAACAGGGCAACTGGTTGAACTGATTAAAGAAGGCATACCTGCTCCTGCTCGGAGAAAGGGTGGTCACCCGGCAAAAAGAGTATTTCAAGCTATTCGAATTGCGGTTAATGATGAATTGGGTGCTGCGGAAGATTCATTAGTCGACGCAGTTGAGTTGTTAAAGATTGGCGGGCGAATTAGTGTCATCACATTCCATTCGTTAGAGGACCGTCTAACCAAATCGATTTTTAAAGAGGCTTCATCACTTCCAGAATTACCACCAGGATTCCCAGTAATTCCGGATGAGTACAAGCCTATATTAAAACTTATTACAAGAAAGCCAATAGTGCCAACAGAAGAGGAGTTAGAAATAAATAACCGTTCACGTTCAGCAAAACTAAGAATTGCCGAGAAAATTAACGAGAAAGGAAGAGGGTAAATGGCAGTACGTGCTAGGCAAAATGCTTATATTGGACAACCAGTAAAGCCTGAACAACAACAACAAATTAAACAACAAAGTAGTAAAAGAAAGAAATCGTTCATTACGCCCAAAGAAAAAATGCTCTATATAGCTTTCGTTGTCATGGTTGCAGTTCTAGCAGTTACAATACTACATAAACAAAGTTCAATTCAGCAAACGACCATGCAAATACAACAGATTGAATCAGAAATCACAGAAATCGAAAAACAAAATGTGAATTTAAAAGTTCAAGTAAGTGAGCTGTCAACCTATGAAAGAATTTGGGAGAAAGCAAAAGAACTCGGTTTAACACTTAATGAGAAAAATGTGAAGGTAGTGCCGGGAGAATGAAAAAAAAGAGATTTCGATTCCAATGGGGAGCCTTTCTAATGCTAGTTATTTATGGAGGGCTCTTTTTTGCATTATTTATCCGCATCTTTTATATTCAGTCAACCGGTGAAGTTAAAGGACAACAGTTAGAAGCTAGAGCAGCTGCACTCTATGGAAAAGAAGCGGTCTTATCAGCTGAACGCGGTAAGATTCTTGACCGTAATGGAGGTGTCATTGCAGAAGATACATTAAGTTATCGACTAATAGCCGTTGTAAATCCCGAAGCAACGACAGACAAAGACGAACCTAGACATGTACAAAACCCAGAAGAAACTGCTAAAGTACTTGCAAAATATATTTCGATGGAAGAGTCTGAGATTTATAGTATCTTAACGAAAAAATTAAGTGATGGAAGAACGCCATATCAAGTAGAATTCGGAGTGGCGGGGCGCAGTATTAGTCATGAAACGATGACGGCCATAAAAGAAGAAGGTCTTGACGGAATTATTTTTGCAAGTGATTCTAAAAGGTATTATCCTAATGGTCCCTTTGCTTCACATTTAATCGGCTTTGCATTAAAGGAAGAGCAAAAAGATGGCAACTTTAAAACCGTTGGAAAAATGGGATTGGAGTATACGTATAATAAAGAATTAACAGGTGTAGATGGTTCATTGCAATATGATAGTGATATATTCGGATACTTACTTCCAAATAGCGAGAAGATGGTGAAACCTGCGGAAAATGGGGATGACATCTATTTAACACTAGATAAGACAATTCAAAACTTCTTAGAAGAGTCAATGACAAATGTCTATAAAGAATACAATCCCGAAGCGATGATAGCAGTTGTAGCCGACCCAAAATCTGGAGAGATTTTAGCGATGTCACAGCGGCCAACCTTCGATCCGGATACTAGAGACGGGCTTGATTCATGGAATAATGACATCATTGAGTCAGTAATTGAACCTGGTTCTACCATGAAAACTTTTACTCTAGCAACAGCGATTGAAACGAATAATTGGCATCCAAACGCTTACTATCAATCAGGTTCTTATACGCTGCTTGGAGATACTATTCGAGACCATAACCAAAGAGGTTGGGGGCAGATTACGTATTTAGAAGGATTCCAAAGGTCATCGAACACAGCTATGGCTAATATGCTAGAGTATATCGGGAATGATAGATTAATAGATTATTTTAAAAAATTTGGGTTCGGTGAAAAAACAGGTATCGACTTACCTGGTGAAGCTTCAGGTACATTGTTGACGAATTGGCCGATAAACTATGTCACAACATCTTATGGACAAGGTTCTACTGTTACACCTATTCAGCTTGTTCAAGCAATGACAGCAATTGCAAACGATGGTGAAATGATGCAACCATATGTAATTGATAAAATAGTAGATTCTACTACTGGCGAAGTAATTAAGGACGAAAAGCCAACGGTGAAAGGGAATCCAGTATCTAAAGAAACAGCAAAACAAGTTCGAGAGATTTTGGCTTCTACTGTAACTGCAGAAGATGGTACCGCTAAAAGTTTTGCTATTGAGGGCTATGATGTAGCTGGGAAAACTGGAACAGCGTATATACCAAGAGCGGATGGGTCAGGAAGATACTTGACTGGAAACAAAAATAATTATCTATATTCGTTTTTAGGAATGGCTCCTGCAGATAACCCGCAATTAATTGTCTATGTTGCGGTAAAACAACCTAGACTAGAGGCAACAGAGGTTGGTTCTGCACCTGTTTCAGAAGTGTTCACTTCTGTTATGCAAAATAGTTTAAAATATCTAAATATCAATCCGGAAGACGTCGCAGAAGCAGAGACAACAACGATGAAGGATTATGTTGGCGAAAATGCTGAAAATGTTCAATTGGACTTAGTGAATGAAGGGGTTACACCTGTTGTTATTGGAGAAGGCGGTAAAATACTATCTCAATATCCTGAAAAAGATTTATCGATTACAAAGGGTAGTATTGTCTTTTTGAAAACGCAAGGCTCCGTTACTTTACCGTCATTTAAAAATTGGTCATTAAGAAATCTGCTTGTTTATAAGATGATGTCTGGGTTGTCGATTGAAATAGTAGGGGAAGGTTATGTTGAAAGTCAAAGTGTTTCCGCCGATACTGTAATCGGCGAAGGGTCCCCGATCGTTGTGCAATTAAGGACACCTGAAGAAACATATTCCACTACTCCGGTTGAAGAAACATCTGCTGAGGGAGAAGAATTACCGCAAGATTAACTTCATTCAGCAAATGCCGGGCTCCTATCAAATGGCGGGTTGAAAACATAAGCAAGAATAATTTGATAAAAGCATCCGAATAGAACTCGTTTTTAATTCATACTTTGTTAAAAACGAGGTGTGAATATTATATGAAGTGGATTTCAACCATTTCAAAAAATCGCTTAAAGTTAATTGTTTATGGTTTTATTCTTTTTGGTATAGCTGTAGTTATTCGCTTATTCTATGTACAAGTCATTCAGCATGATGAGCTAACTGAACTAGCAAAAGAAAACTGGGACAGGGAAATTCCATTTGCCTCGGAAAGAGGCGAAATCGTAGACCGCAAAGGGGAAGTCATAGTAACAAATAAATTGGCCCCAACTCTTTATTTTATGCCAGCACAAAATGATAATATTGAAGAAGCTGCAAAACAAATCGCTTCCGTATTAGACCTTGATGCAGAAAAATTGTTTGAGAAAATGAATAAACGTACTTATTTAGTAAAACTTGCACCAGAAGCTAAAAATATTACGTATGAACAAGCTGTGGAAATCCAAAGTCTAAAAATTGACGGGCTGTATAGTGGTGTGGATTATGTTCGACATTATCCTTATGGGAATCTACTATCCCGATTTATCGGATTTACAGGATATGATACACAAGGCCTTGCTGGAATTGAATATCAATATAACAAGGTTTTAACTTCTAAAGAGGCGGCGATTCGACTCTATACTGATGCGCAAGGGAATTCCTTGCCACATGTGGATGATGAATGGCGTGAGGGAGATCAAGGTGCAACTGTTGAGTTAACGATTGATTTGGAAGTCCAAAAGGTAGTGGAAAGAGAATTATCGCAGGCTATGGAAAAATATGATGCGGATCAAGCATTAGCAATCGCAATGAATGTTAATACTGGTGAGATATTAGGATTATCATCTTATCCTACATATGATCCTGCTAACTTTTCTGAAGTAGATCAATCAATCTATAACCGCAATCTACCTGTTTGGATGACCTATGAGCCAGGATCAACATTTAAAATTATTACACTTAGTGCAGCACTTGAAGAAAAAGTTGTAGACTTAGAAAAAGATACCTTCTTTGACAAGGGGTATACAATGGTAGAAGATACACGCCTTCGTTGTTGGAAGCGTGAGGGACATGGACAAGAAACCTTTTTGCAAGTTGTAGAAAATTCCTGTAATCCAGGCTTTATCGAGCTTGGACAGCGAGTTGGAGCTGATAAGCTTCTACAATATATAAAAGATTTCGGCTTTGGTGAACCTACTGGGTCAAACATTCCAGGGGAAGCCTCAGGAATTCTTTTTTCTAAAGAAGCTTTTGGTCCGGTTGAACACGCAACAACCTCCTTTGGTCAAGGGATTGCTGTTACACCAATTCAACAGGTTACAGCTGTGGCGGCTGCAGTAAACGGCGGGAAATTATTTACACCATATGTAGTTTCAAAAGTCGTTGACTCAGAAACTGGTAAAATCATTACTGAAAATAAGCCCGAAATGAAAAGAACGGTAATAAGTGAAGAGACATCTGCAGAAGTTCGAAATGCTTTGGAATCAGTTGTTGCAAATGGTTCTGGTAGACAAGCATTTCGTGATGGTCTTCGAATTGGCGGAAAAACAGGAACAGCACAAAAAGCAGTGGATGGTCGATATAAAGATGGTGAATATATCGTATCATTTATTGGATTTGCTCCTGCAGATAAGCCGGAAGTGGTCGTTTATGTGGCAATCGACAATCCGAAAAGCGCAACTGTTTTTGGAAGTACAATTGCTGCACCAATCGTTGGTCAAATAATTGAGGATATTGCACCAACAGTCGGGATAGAAGTAGACCGTGAAGGACAGATGGAAAAACAATATCGTTGGGGAGACCCAATAACTGACCGCGTACCTAATTTAGTTGGCTATTCTGTGGATGAATTAGCAAAATTGCAGTATCCATTTAAAATAGAGGTACATGGAGAAGGCACGACTGTAAAAGCACAATTGCCTGAACCAGAAAATATTCTTGAACAAGATGGGACAATACATCTTTATTTAGATGGAAAAAATTAATTATTAACTTCTTAGTTTAAATGCTAAACATAAATTTTAGAGTAGTACTAAAGAAGAATGAACAGAAATTAGAGGAGATCTAACATGACAATCACAACAACAATAACCATTCTAGCAATTTCATTTATCGTTTCTGTGGTTTTGGCACCAATATTCATCCCGTTACTTCGCCGAATGAAATTCGGACAGAGCATTCGGGAAGAAGGCCCGCAATCACATATGAAAAAGGCTGGAACTCCAACTATGGGGGGCATAATTTTTTTAATCTCGATAATTGCTACAACGGTAATTGTTGGAAATATGTCTGACATATTTACGACTCAGTCTGTCGTGATCATACTAGTCTTAGCTGGATTTGGTTTGATTGGATTTTTAGATGACGGGATTAAAGTAATTTTCAAACGTAATTTAGGATTAACATCATTGCAAAAACTAATCGGTCAAATTATTATCTCGATTGCCGCATTTCTATTATTGCGACTTGGTTCTTTTGATACATCGATTAGTGTACCGTTCACTGATTGGTCGATTGACCTAGGAATCTTATATGTAGGTTTTTTAATTTTTTGGTTGGTTGGCTTCTCAAATGCTGTAAACTTAACGGATGGATTAGATGGGCTAGTAGCTGGCACAGCATCAATTGCGTTTACGGCATTCGGAGTTATCGCATTATATAACGAACAAGCCGATGTAGCCTTATTTGCTTTTGCAGTAACCGGTGCACTTTTAGGATTTTTAATTTTCAATGCAAACCCAGCAAAGGTATTTATGGGAGATACGGGATCCCTAGCTTTAGGTGGATCCCTTGCCCTTGTGTCCATCCTTGTAAAAGCGGAATTGCTTTTATTGCTTATTGGATTAGTTTTTGTAATCGAAACATTATCGGTTATCTTACAAGTAGCAAGTTTTAAATTACGCGGAAAACGTATTTTTAAAATGAGTCCCATCCATCACCATTTTGAGTTGTCTGGATGGTCTGAGCGCAAGGTTGTAGGCGTCTTTTGGTCAACAGCACTAGTTGTTGCGTTAATTGCAGTAGTATCGGAGGCATTGCTATGATTGAGTACACAAATTTACAGCATAAAAAAGTCTTAGTACTAGGTTTGGCGAAAAGTGGTGTAGCAGCAGCAGAGCTGCTCCATCAATTAGGCGCATTCGTTACTGTGAATGATTCAAAGCCCTTTGATGAGAATTCACAGGCACAAAACCTTTTAGAAAAAGGGATAACCGTCATTTGTGGACGACATCCCGAGGATTTACTAGATGAAGGATTTGAATTGCTTGTTAAAAATCCAGGTATCCCATACACAAATCCAATCGTGGATGATGCAGTAAAACGAGGCCTGCAAGTGATAACTGAAGTAGAACTAGCTTATTTAGTAAGTGAAGCGCCAATTATCGGGATTACAGGTACAAATGGTAAGACGACGACTACAACTTTATTATTTGAAATGTTAAATAATGGTGGGAAAAATCCATTGATTGCCGGGAATATTGGAACCGTTGCATGTGGCGTTGCTGCTAGTGCAACGAAAGAAAATATAATTGTTACAGAGCTATCCTCATTCCAATTGATGGGGATAAAAGAGTTTAAGCCTAAGATTGCCATTTTAACGAACCTTTATGATGCCCACTTAGATTACCATGGTACATTTGAGGACTACGCAGAGGCGAAATTTAACATTACCAAAAACCAAGATGAGACAGATTGGTTCATCTATAATGCCGATCAAGAGATTGTGAAGGAATATGCTGCCAAATCGAATGCGCAAAAAATTCCTTTTAGCTCAAATGGACGTACCAATGAAGGAATCAGTGCAGATGACACTATGATTTATTGGAAGGGTGAAGCATTTTTAGAAAGATTAAATATTGCATTACCCGGGAAACATAATTTAGAAAATATTTTAGCTGCACTTGCTGCGTGTATTTTGTACGGTTGTGATAAAGAAGCGCTGGAAGAAGTATTAAAAACATTTACGGGAGTCCGACACCGTACGCAGTTTGTTCGTGATTGGAACGGGCGAAAAATTTACAATGACTCTAAAGCAACCAACTGTTTAGCCACAAAAGTTGCTTTAGAAGCTTTTTCACAACCGACTGTCTTACTGGCGGGGGGGTTAGATCGTGGCCACTCCTTTGAAGAGCTGCGGTCATCAATGAGGAATGTAAAAAGCGTAGTAGCATTTGGGCAAACCGGGGAAAGATTTATTGAATTTGCGAAGTCATGTGAAGTAGAAGAAACTGTATTAGCTGAGAATGTTGAAGATGCTGTGACAAAAGCGGCTTCTATTTCCGAAAGCGGGGATGTGATTTTATTATCTCCTGCATGTGCAAGCTGGGATCAGTACAAAAGCTTTGAGATTCGGGGCGATTTATTCATAGACGCTGTGATGAAGCTTTAATGGCTTTGATAGTGGATTAGAGTATTTTAGACTTTAATATTAATCCTGCAAATGACAGAATGGTTAATTCGTGTGTTAGGAGTAAACCTCTATGCACTGTACTTTTTGAGTATTTAAGAAGAAAGGATGCCTTAGCTGAAGTTTACGTATAAGAGGCTCTTCATTATTTCTGCAATCCTGCTGTCGTTAATTGGAATCATTTTCATTTATTCTGCCGGTACATATTGGAGTTCAATTCATTATGAGGATGAACTGCCCTTCTATATAAAACAAAGTATTTACTTGATTTTAGCTATAGTCGTATTTCTAACTGTTGCAAATATGCCAATATTTACACAGGAAAAGACCTGGATTGTACTCTATGTTTTCTCTTTGCTGTTATTAATCCTGGTTCTAATCCCTGGTATCGGTCTTGAACGAAACGGTTCACAGAGCTGGATTGGACTTGGTCCGTTAACAATCCAACCAGCGGAGCTCGTTAAAATTACAACTTTAATGTATTTAAGTTTTTTACTTAGCAAAGTAAGAAATGATGAACGCGTTGTGCAAATTAAGCATTTTTTAATTATTATCATTCCGTGTGGGTTAATCATGCTGCAGCCTGATTTTGGGTCCGTGTTCATTTTAGTTGTGGCGGCATTCATTTTGCTATTCATTGCAAAATACCCAATCAAATTATATGTAGGTTTCATTGTGCTTGGGATAGTAGGCTTGGTCGCTTTAATAGCATCAGCACCCTATCGCTTGAAGCGAATTGAAGCTTTTATCAATCCTTGGGCCGATCCATTAGTAAGTGGTTTCCAAGCGGTACAATCATTATTGGCGATTGGACCAGCAGGGCTGCTGGGACATGGTTTCCAAGAAAGTCGACAAAAGTTTTTATATTTGCCAGAGCCCCAAAATGATTTCATCTTCTCTATTATTTTAGAAGAAATTGGCTTTTTGGGCGGCTGTGTTGTGTTAGCCCTCTTTGCTGTTTTTATTTATTCTGGATGTGGACTGGCCATTCAATCACTGAAAAGCTCTGATTTTTATGCCATATCCGCGTTAGTTGGAATGGTAGGATTCCAAGCTGCATTGAATATCGGAGTTGTTATTGGGTTGATTCCTGTCACAGGAGTAACTTTGCCATTCATAAGTTATGGTGGTACGTCACTGATGATTATTTGGTTTGTTGTGGCCATTATTATTAGCTTTGCAAATCAATCCGACACGACGTAAGTTCTTTATAATATGGATGGATCAACGAAAAAGTGGAGGAGAGGAGGAGTAAAAATTATGGATAAAGTAATTGATATCGAAGAACGGATCCCGACCTTAAGAGAAAAAAGAAGAAAAAGAACCAATTTTAAATTTATCTTCTTAATTGTACTATTCTTGGTAACATTATTTTTACTCCTCTACTTTCAATCTCCGTATAGCGAGATCCAAAATGTCGAAGTTATTGGTGCCGAGCTAGTAGACGCGGATGTTTATAAAGAACAATCTGCTTTACATACGGGAGATTCGATGTGGGGATTTAAAGTAACGGATATACAAGACAAAATAAGTGAAGATCATTGGGTGAAGGATGTTTCGGTAAAAAGAAAATGGTTAACGACCGTTCAGATTGAAGTTAAAGAATGGGAAAAGGTAGCATACATATCCGTTGAAAATGAGCTATACCCTATGTTAGAAAATGGAGATATTTTTAAAGAAGCCAGTAGTCTAGAGCCAATTGATGCTCCGTTATTTTTGGAGTTTGAAGATGAAAAATTGAGAAAAAGATTATTAGAAGAACTGGCAAAGTTAGATTCAACGGTTTTATCGTTAATCTCTCAAATAAATTCAACTCCCAGCAGCGCGGATCCGTATGCAATTACCCTGTTTATGAATGATGGATACGAGGTACGGGCTGAAGTAACAACTTTAGCTGAAAAGTTAAATTATTATCCTTCCATTGTAGCGCAAATTGAAAGTGCTGGCTCAAATGAAAAAGGAATAATTGATATCGAAGTAGGTTCATATTACAAATCCTATCAGGATGAATATGCACAATTTGACTTTAACATCGATGAATCAGGTGAAGCAGTTATCGAAGAACAGGAAGTGATGGATGATGAAGAAACCACTTCGGAGTAAAAAAAACGGCAAATTTACAAGAAAGCAGCTCATCATACTAATTGTATGCATCGTAACTGGATTTATTATCGGTTACTCATATAAATTGACAAAAAATCAACAGATTAGTACCTACTCAGAACAAGAGGAATCGTATCGAGAAGATCTAATTCATCAACAGGAAAGAAATAAAGAATTAGCAGAGGAATTGCAAGATTTACAGGAGCAACTGAGAGAATATGAAAAATCCTTTGCACAAAATGAAGAGGAATATGAGCATTTAATTGAAGAAGCCGAGAAATTGCGACTAATGCTTGGGGAAATTCCTGCGCAAGGACCAGGAATTCAAGTTACTTTAAAAGACAATGAATATAATCCGAATTCAACAAATCCTAATGAATATATTGTGCACGAAAGCCATGTTTTATCTGTAATCAATGAGTTGAAGATTTCAGGAGCTGAAAGCCTTTCAATAAATGGACAAAGGTTAAAATCGAATTCATATATCAGATGTAATGGTCCTGTTATTACAATAGATGGAAAACAATACCCGGCGCCATTCGTGATAGAAGCAGTAGGAGATTCAAAAACACTTATATCTTCTTTAAAAATTGTCGGGGGAGTATTTGACCAATTACTGAGTGATAATATTGTTGTAACAATTGAGGAAAAAGATCTGATTCAGATGTCCACAATCGGTGATGAAACATAATATTATTCGCGGACAAGCCTAGAGCGTCTAGGAGGGGAACCAATGACGAAAAGAATCGTTACCCAAATAACAGTTATCTCATTTATTGTAGGCCTTATGATTGCTGTTCAATATAATACAGTTCAAAATCCTACGACAAGGGACACACGAGATATTTGGGCTATTAGGCAGGAATTATCTGTAGAAAAAGAACATCACTCAGAGTTGTTATCTGAAATAGCAAATTATAATGATATTATTGAGCAATATGAGGATGACGATGCTGAAAGTCAAGCTGTTTTATTAAATAATACGGTGGATGATCTTAAACGTGAAATTGGCTTATTATCCGTCAATGGGCCGGGACTAGTACTTAATATTACTCCTGCCATGGAATTAGTACAATTTGGATATGAGATCGAACCCATTTCACCTGATTTATTAATTCGATTGGTAAATGAAATTTACCGTTATGATGGCCTTTATGTTGAAATTGATGGGCAGCGTCTTACACACACTTCAGCGATTCGAGATATCAATGGTGCAACAACAGTTAATAGCGTTCCAATTGATGAAACAAACATTAAGATTAAAATTATTACTGAAACCTTCGAAAAGGCAGAAAAGCTATATGGTTATTTGTATGCTTCACCTTTTAGGGACGATTTTTACCTGGATAATTTAAACCTGAGTATAAATGAGGCACAAAAAAATATACCCATTACAGAAATTGACAGACCATTATCAACAGATTACTTAGTTGAAAACGACGAAGGGGATTAACTATGTGGTTACCATTATTAGGATTAATATTAGGCTTGAGTTTAGGATTGTTAACCGATATCCAAATCCCTGCTATATATGAAAATTATCTATCAATTGCTGTATTAGCAGCGTTGGATACTTTATTTGGCGGGATTCGTGCAAATCTACAACAAGTGTATGATGATAAAGTGTTTGTGTCTGGTTTTTTCTTTAATATTGCACTTGCAGCCGGATTAGCATTTTTGGGTGTTCACTTAGGTGTTGACCTCTATTTGGCTGCCATTTTTGCCTTTGGAGTCCGACTATTCCAAAATATAGCAGTCATTCGACGAATTTTGATATCAAAATGGGAAGAGAGACATATAAAAAAGGATGAAAATGCAGTATAATAGCTGTAAAATTAAATCTTGTACATGAATTTATTTAGACATTACTTAGGAATTACAATAGAATAAAAAATAGTAGGAAACGAAGGAGGTGCGGAATGATGAATCACCAGGATATATATATATCACTAGACATAGGTTCATCTTCTATTAAAGTTTTGATAGGAGAGATTACAGATAACCAATTGCACGTAATTGGTGTTGGTAATGTAAAATCTAACGGTATACGTAAAGGCGCAATCGTTGATATAGATGCTACTGTACAATCCATAAAAAAAGCAGTCGAACAAGCAGAACGTATGACAGGAATTAAAATAAACGAAGTAGTTTTAGGTATACCTGCAAATCAAACAACACTTCAACCAGTAAAAGGTGTAGTAGCTGTAAATAGCGAAAATCGTGAAATAACTGATGAAGATTTAGACAGAGTAATTGAATCCGCACAAGTAATGTCAATTCCACCCGAGAGAGAGCTAGTAAATATAATCCCTCGTCAATTTATAGTTGATAATCTAGATGAAATTAAAGATCCACGAGGTATGATTGGTATTCGTTTAGAAATGGATGCTACAATGATTACAACTTCAAAGACGTTAGTTCATAACGTATTACGGTGTGTTGAACGGGCTGGTTTGCAAATAAGAGAAATCTATTTACAACCATTAGCATCTGGATTCTTTGCTTTAACGGAAGACGAGAAAAACCAGGGAACAGCCTTTATCGATTTAGGAGGAGGTTCCACAACAGTTGCAGTTTTTGAAGAAGGTCTACTAACACGAACAGGGGTTATCCCTGTTGGTGGCGAACATATAACTAAAGATTTATCAATTGTTCTTAAAACACCTACTGAACAAGCCGAAGTGATAAAAAAACAGTTTGGACATGCTTTTTATGAAGATGCATCAGACGATGAAATCTTTGAAGTACCAGTTTCTGGCACAGATTCAATGGATCAATATAGCCAAAAATTCATCTCAGAAATTATCGGTGTCCGTCTTGAAGAATTATTCGAACTAGTTTTAGATGAGTTAGCTCGTTTAGGAGTTCGCGATTTACCTGGTGGAGTAGTCCTTACAGGTGGTGTTGCTCAACTTGAGGGAATTGCACAACTTGCTCGTCAAGTTATGCAAACACGTGTAAGAATTTATACTCCAGACTATATTGGAGTTCGTGAATCGGCTTATACAACCGCTGTAGGTTTAATACGTTATGCACATTCAGAAGATGATTTTTATGGTAGAGGTCCAATCCAGACACCTGCATATGCAACAGTTAGTGCGGGAACAACGCCGCCCAAAAAAACATCTAATGCAGTGGAAAAAGAAAACAGCAATACAAACAAAACAAGCGTAATCAATAAAGCTAAAAAACTTTTTGATAAGTTCTTTGAATAATAATTCGAGATTAGGTAGCAGGAGGAGAAACTATGTTAGAATTTGATACGAATATAGACCAGCTAGCTAACATCAAGGTCATTGGTGTCGGCGGTGGCGGTAATAATGCAGTTAATAGAATGATTGAGCATGGAGTACAAGGTGTTGATTTCATCGCTGTAAATACTGATGCACAAGCATTAAATCTATCAAAAGCAGAATATAGATTGCAGATTGGGAATAAGCTGACAAGAGGTCTTGGAGCAGGTGCAAACCCTGAAGTAGGTAAAAAAGCGGCAGAAGAAAGCCGGGAGCAAATTGAAGAAGTTCTTCGTGGAGCAGATATGGTTTTCGTAACTGCTGGTATGGGTGGAGGCACTGGAACGGGTGCAGCACCAGTTATCGCTTCAATTGCTCGTGACTTAGGAGCCTTGACTGTTGGTGTAGTAACACGCCCATTCTCATTTGAAGGCCGTAAACGCCAAACCCAAGCAATTGGCGGTATTTCAGCAATGAAAGAAGCTGTTGATACACTAATTGTTATTCCAAATGATAAATTATTACAGATTGTTGATAAAAGCACACCAATGCTTGAAGCTTTCCGTGAAGCAGATAATGTACTTCGTCAAGGGGTACAAGGTATCTCTGACTTAATCGCAACGCCTGGACTAATCAACCTTGACTTTGCAGACGTTAAAACGATTATGTCCGATAAAGGGTCTGCGTTAATGGGAATCGGTATTGCTACTGGTGAAAACCGTGCGACTGAAGCTGCGAAAAAGGCGATTTCAAGTCCATTACTTGAAACTTCGATTGACGGGGCAAAAGGTGTAATCATGAATATTACAGGCGGATCAAATTTAAGCCTATTTGAAGTACAAGAAGCAGCAGATATTGTTGCATCAGCTTCGGATGAAGAGGTAAATATGATCTTCGGTTCGGTAATTAATGAAAACTTAAATGATGAAATTATTGTAACTGTCATTGCCACAGGTTTCTCTGATGATATCTTAACTCAACCACAACGCCAACAAAGCAATCGCCCAATGGGAACGATGCGAGGTGGACAAGCTCAGGCTCAACCACAAGCACCGATGCGTGAGCGTGTACAAGAGCAACCAGTACAACAAGAACCACAAAGACAAGTGCAACATCAACAGCAAGATGATGTATTAGAAATTCCAACATTCCTACGAAACCGCCGTAATCGATAGTACGCCCAAGTAAGATAAAATTCGACATAAAAAGAAGCCGTCTCATAAAGTTGAGATGGCTTCTTTTTTGAATTACTAAAAAGTTTGTGTAATAAGTTGAAGTTAGAAGATAGAAAGTTATTCTCATTGTGACCCCTTCGTCACTATGTAAGTTGCGTAATTATCTGGAAGCTTTAGAAGGAGCAACTGTTGTGAACGGGAGGATCATTAAGTAAGCGCAGACAAGTCGAGGCCACTGAAAAATTATTATTGATTTTCGAAAAAAACTTTAAGTGGCGGTAAAGAAGGGAAGATTGGAGTAGAAGTGTAGACAATACTAGCCTTTGAACAAATCAAGTTGATTGAAGAAGGAAGTTTCACGATCTAGGCTCTATTTAGACAGAACAGAGATGATTGAGAGTAGAAGTGTCACAATCCAGGCTCTAATTAGACAAATCAGAGATGATTGAGAATAGAAGTGTCATAATCTAGGTTCTAATTAGAAAAATCAGAGATGATTAAATAGTAGAAGTGTCACAATTCAACCTTATATTAGCTCGCTCACCCACCAAAAATACTGAATTAGAAACTTTTAAAATTATTTAATCAACTATTTTAAGGATAATATGTAGAAAGTTGTCCAATCCATAAAATGCAGCCTACCCCGTAAGCTGTCGAATCTAACCAGGAGCTTTAGAAGGAGCAACTTATTGTGAGCGGGCCTATACAAAGCACTAAGAAAAGTCGTAGAGACAACAACAAGTTGGTTCTACGGCTTTTGTGCTTAGCCCGCTCACCAAAAAATACTTTATTAGAATCTTTATGACAATGTACGCTCTTTCAAGACAATATCTAATTCATACTATTTACCTTCCTACTATCATCATATAACGCCGAAAAATTTCTACATATTGTGTCAAATAACTGCATTTTTTAAAAAATATTGTCAAAAAGAAAATTCATATTTATACGACGGTTTGACATTTTCCGAAGTCGCAGGGTGTTACTCTATTAACAGGAGGACGCTGAAATGATTGGAGAATTACTCGTACTATACAATACGTTATTTAACTATTTTTTATTAAAATTTACGCAAGAAATAACGGGATTGTATGTGAAAAGGAGTAGGTTGCTACTTAGTGCGTTTTGTAGTGGTCTGATTGCAAGCATTTTCTACCAGACATTAATTGGAGCCTTACTTAGTTTTTTCGTACTAATTGGACTAGCATTTTCCTTTAAACTCCAGGCGTTGTTAAAGCAAGGCACTGTACTTTTTATAACTACCTTCTTTCTAGGAGGCGTGTTAACAAGCTTACTGCCCTTTTTATTAAATCAATCTGAAGTTACATTTTTTATCTTATGTACAGCAATTGCAATTATAGGATTAACAGCGATCCATTCAAAATGGAGAAGTATGATGCAAGCAAAGATTCAACATTCATTTGTCGTTGATTGTGACCTCGAATTATTTAAAAAAACATATAGTTTAAAAGGATTTATAGACACGGGAAATGAATGTACGGAACCCATGAGTGGAAAACCGGTTCATTTTCTTTCATATTCGGCAGTGTCAAAGAATTTACCGGAAGACTTCCATAAAGCGTTGCTGGAATGGGATGAAAAGAATCCTTATCAACTAAAGATGTTTCCTGCGTATGTTTATCCAAAGGTGAGGGTATTGACGCTATCGACTGTCCAACAAGAACGGTCCACCGTACTTGCCTTCCGGTTTGATAAGTTAAAACTAAGTGGTACAACTGCGAAAGAAATCGTTGAACAGTATATTGTTTTTACTAAACAAGATGCGAGGTACCCACAAGACGCACAAATGATTCTTCATGTTTTGGCACTATAAACTACTATGTTTTTTTCAAAAGTAGTAAAACACTTTGAAAACTTGCACCTGCATTAAAAGGGTACTAAATCTCCTTCCTAAGTGATGAGTAAAGTGAGGAAAGTGTAGGAGAGGTAAGTCCGCATGCGCCAAATCAGCCGCCTTCCATTAGCCGATAGAAATTTCTGCTATGGATAGTCACTTAATCAAATTTACGCATAAAGGGGGAAAATGATTGTTTAATAAAATAATTGACCTATTTAGAAAAATTTGGAGTAAGTTTCGACTTAAAGGAACGTACTATATAGGAGGGCACGATTCATTGCCAGTACCATTAACTAGAGAAGAAGAGATGACAGTTATTGAAGCCTTTATGAATGGTGATTTGAGAGCAAGAGATACATTAATTGAGAGAAATCTTCGTCTTGTTGTCTATATTGCAAGACGGTTTGATAACACAGGAACACCAATAGAAGATTTAATAAGCATTGGATCGATTGGCTTAATAAAAGCAATCGAAACATTTAATACTGAAAAAAATATAAAGTTAGCGACTTATGCTTCTAGATGTATTGAAAACGAAATTTTAATGCATTTAAGAAAGACAAGCCGTATGAAGGGAGAGGTATCATTAGATGAGCCATTGAATTCAGATCCGGATGGAAATGAACTGCTCCTTTCAGACATTCTTGGGACGGAAGAACAAATAATCATGAATGATGTTGAGAAAAAGATTGAAAGACAGCATATGTTCCAAGCCATAAATGGGTTAAGTGAACGTGAACGCTATATTATGGAATGTCGATTTGGTTTAAATGGCAAGCAGGAAATGACACAAAAAGAAGTGGCAGACCATTTAGGGATATCTCAATCCTATATTTCACGTTTAGAAAAGAAAATTATTTTAGATTTACGAGAACATTTAAATCAACCTATTTCTTAAATATAAAATTGATGATTACTTTGAAGCGGAGCTAAAGAGCAGCTCCGCTTTTTGATGTCCAGCTGCGAACGCCAGCTCCTCAATCAACTTCGGTGCTGCCTAAAAAGGGTAAAGAGCACTCTTTTGTCAGCCTCTCCAGTCGTATTCGGAGCTAACGGGCGTTCTCCGCTTTTCGATTTGATTGGATGAAATTGGACGAAATTTTTGTGCATATTCTTTTTTATTCCGGACAAACTTAAAAAACAGTTCAGAGATATATGTGAAGCTTTCTTCAAAATTACTTTTAGAAAGTTAAAGACCACATTTGTGGTTTTAACAGTCAGTGTCACACTTTTTGCGCTATTGGCTGTGCACATAGAAATTCAAGCATTTACTGGCTGTTTATTCCTTTGGTTTTTACAACAGTAAATGCGGGGAAAAAAAAGACAGTTCGGAGGAAAAGAAGATGGTTCGTACTAAAGTAGAACTTTGTGGTGTAGATACTGCTTCTTTGCCAGTGCTAAAACATGAAGAGATGAGAGCGCTGTTCGTTCGCTTACAAGCAGGAGAAGAATGGGTAAGAGATGAACTGGTAATTTGTAATTTAAGGCTTGTTTTAAGTATTGTCGGTAGGTTTTCTTATCGAGGCGAACAAGCAGATGACCTATTCCAAGTAGGTTGTATCGGTTTATTAAAAGCTATTGATCATTTTGACCTTAAGCATAATGTTCGATTTTCAACATATGCTGTACCAATGATCATTGGCGAGATTAGAAGGCATTTGCGTGATCATCATGCATTACGTGTATCCAGATCCTTGCGAGATATTGCCTATAAAGCAATGCAAGCAAAGGAAAAGTTTATTTCTGAAAATCTGCATGAACCGACAATTGAACAATTGGCAGAAGCTATTGAAATGAAGAAGGAAGATGTTTTGTATGCGTTAGATGCAATTCAGGATCCCTTATCATTACAAGAACCAATTTATTCAGATGGCGGCGATGCCGTTTATATTATGGATCAATTAAGAGATGATGATGTATCTGAAGAACAATGGGTAGCGTACGTTAGCGTAAAAGAAAGTATGCAAAAGTTAGATGAAAGACAGCAAATGATTCTCTCTAAACGATTCTATTACGGCGAAACACAAACTGAAATTGCAAAATCACTCGGCATTTCTCAAGCACAAATCTCACGATTGGAAAAAAATGCAATTGAGACAATGCAAAAAGACTATAAATTAGGATAAAACATGCAGCGCACTTAATTTAAGTGCGTTTTTATTTGCCTTTTGAAGTTATCATACCGAACTAACTTACTCTTTTTATAGTTTATATCTACCACTAGAAATTGACTCAAACTGCTTGTATGGAGAACAAGGCATCTTGTCCATGAGAGAACGCTCCGATAATCAAAGTATAGTTGACCACCAAGTTTATTCAATATAGGCATTTTTTATTTCTGTAAGTATAAATTTCGCTTACCCAAGCATAAGTGTTATTAAAGAGTAGAATGTGGTGATTATGTATACGAAAGGAGATCATATTTGCGTTTTTCCGATGTGCAGCAGAAGGAAATTATCGAAGCTGGAAATGGCCGTTTTATAGGGTATATTGTGGACGCCGAAGTAGATGAAAAGTCAGGAAATATTGTTGCATTTTTAGTTTCTGAACCCAAAAAGTTTATGTCCTTTATGCAAAATGAAGAACAAGTGAGAAAAGTTCCGATTAGTGATGTACTCGTAGTAGGAAAAGATGTCATCTTAGTAAGAGAACTTCCTTAATGGGAGTTGCTATGCATTGAAAATTGGCATGTAGATTGATACAATGAAAGAAACTATTATTGTAAAGTTGGGTTTAAATTGGCAAAGATACTAGAAAACTTACAAAGCATAAATGAAAAGATAGAACAAGCAAAAAATCGTTCCAATGCAAAACAAGAAGAAGTGACGGTAATTGCTGTTACAAAACAGGTTTCTACTGAAAGAGCTTTTGAAGCGATTGAAGCTGGATTAATTCATCTAGGTGAAAATCGACCAGAAGGATTATTAACTAAAAAAAGCGAAATTAATAATAGAGCAACATGGCATTATATTGGATCCCTGCAATCAAGAAAAGTGAAACAAGTAATCAATGAACTTGATTATCTCCATTCCTTAGATCGTTTTAGTTTAGCTGAAGAAATAAATAAGCGAGCACAAAAAACGATTAATTGTTTTGTACAGGCAAATGTTTCGGGAGAAGAGTCAAAGCATGGGCTTATGAAAGAAGAAGTAATACCATTTATCGAAAGTCTAGCCCAATTTGAAAATATTTGTATCGTAGGCTTAATGACAATGGCTCCAAATACAGAAGATGAAGACACGATTCGAAACGTATTTCGTGAATTGAAAAATCTACAACAAGAAATTGTTAAGCTGAACTTGCCATTTGCACCTTGTGACGAGCTTTCAATGGGTATGTCTAATGACTACGAAATTGCAGTAGAAGAGGGTGCAACATTTGTAAGAATTGGAACAGCTCTTGTTGGATAGAAATGAGGGATATTAGATGAGCATGAAAAATAAAATCAAAAATTTCTTTTACTTAGAAGAAGATGAAGAAACAGTTGAAGTGCAAGCCCAAAATTCAGTAAATCTTCCAAAAGAGCAACCGGCAGCAAAGTCACGCACTAAAAAGGAAAGAAAAGTAGTGCAAGTTGAAGCTCCAACAGCACAACCACCTCGTAATGTGGTAAGCTTACAAGCTGCAAATGCTTTGAAAAATTCAAAAGTTGTAATTGTTGAGCCACGTGTCTATGCGGAGGCACAGGATATTTCCGAGCATTTAAAAAGTAAACGAGCGATTATTGTGAATCTACAAAGAATTGACCGTGAAGCAGGGATTCGTATTATCGATTTCTTAAGTGGAACTGTTTATGCATTAGGTGGAGATATTCAAAGAATAGGTACTGATATATTTTTATGTACGCCAGAAAATGTAGAGGTATCCGGGGAGATTTCCAATTACTTTTCTGAGGAATACTAACTTCATTCCTTTTAGGGATGGAGTTACCCTCTGTCTTGAGAGTACATATGAGATTATCAACTAGCTTACGTATTAATTACTCCTGCCAATTCAGGGGAATCTAAATTTAGAGAGGGTTATCAATTTAAATGTTATCATTTATATCTGTGATTTCAATAGCATTCTCGATTTACTCGTTTATGCTGATCGCTTACATCTTAATGTCTTGGGTTCCGGCTGCTCAAGAATCGTCAATTGGCCGTTTGTTAGCTAAATTATGTGAACCGTATTTAGGCTTCTTTAGAAAATTTATTCCGCCAATTGGAATGATTGATTTTTCACCAATCATCGGAATTTTATTATTAAACTTCATTGAACGTGGCGTAACAATCGTTCTTCTTAACATCTATAGAATGATTGCATAGGACCTGCCCCTACGAACAAGTGGGGGTTTTTCTCTTCTTTCAACCAGAAAAATGATACTGTCATACAATAAATTTAATGATATATGGAATAATAACAACATAGACAAGTAATTAAAAAGTGAGGCTTCCGTCATGGAGCATTTAATACAGCATTTTAGAAAAGATGAACAAATATTTATAGAAAAAGTAATTGGCTGGCAACGGGAAGTAGAGGATCGTTTTGCTCCAAAGCTAACGGATTTCCTCGATCCGCGGGAACGATTTATTGTTTCGTCCATTATCGGCCAGCAAAATGATTTGCAGGTATTAACCTCTGGCGGATTTCAAGAACCCGAACGTCAACGCCTTTTTATTTGTCCAAGTTATTTTGAACCAACTACCGAGGATTTCCAAATCTCTTTTTTCTCCATTAACTATCCAACAAAGTTTGTACAACTCAAGCACCCTGATATTTTGGGGGCACTATTATCTCTAGGCATTGGACGTAGCAAATATGGCGATATCCGTATAGAAGGAGACGTTATTCAATTTGCAGTGGCGGGGGAAGTGCAAGACTACATCCTGGCGAACTTAACTTCAATTGGGAAATCAAAGGTAAAGCTTGAACAAATAACGGCAAAAGAGCAATTAATCACGTTAACTGAAGAGTGGTTTGAACATTCCTACACTGTTTCTTCAATGAGGTTGGATGTTATATTAGCTACAGTTGTGAATATATCAAGGCAAAAGTCCCAAAGTTTAATTAAAGCAGGTAAGGTAAAAGTGAATTGGACAGTTAGAGAAGATACTTCTTTTGAGGTTCAAGAAGGCGATGTAATATCTGCTAGAGGGTATGGTCGAATTAAGGTCATGATGACTGAAGGACGAACAAAAAAGGATAAAATACGACTGCAAGTAGGACGATTAGAGCAAAAATAGTTGTATCAAGGGAAATTTTACGAAAATTTGATGTCAAGTGACGAGTCGAGCTGTATAATAGAGAAAGATATTTCAAATGAGAAGGAGTGTTGACCATGCCATTATCACCTCTTGATATACATAATAAAGAATTTACTAGAGGCTTCCGCGGTTATGCAGAAGACGAAGTGAATGAATTTCTAGATCAGATCATTAAAGACTATGAAATTATCCTTCGTGAGAAAAAAGAGTTAGAAGAGAAGATTAAAACAATGACTGAACAAATGAGTCATTATAATACACTAGAAGAAACATTACAAAAATCAATCGTTGTAGCCCAAGAAGCTGCAGAAGAGGTGCGCCGTAATTCTCAGCAAGAATCAAAGCTAATTATAAAAGAAGCAGAGAAAAATGCAGACCGCATCGTGAATGAATCATTAAGCAAAGCTCGTAAAATTGCAATTGAAATCGATGAGTTGAAAAAACAATCAAAAGTATTCCGCAATCGTTTTAAAATGTTAGTGGAAGCACAATTAGATTTGCTAAGTACTGACGATTGGGATCACTTAATGGAATATAACGTTGGTCTTACAGAGATTCAAAAGCATGCAAGAAAAGAAAGTGATGAAACCGAGCTAACACCTGAAGAGTTGAATAAACTTCTATAATTTCCGATTTACTTGACGAAAATTATTTATTTCCATATACTGATAACACGAGAAATAAAATATTAAAAATACGCGTTGACGGAGACAGTATTTTTTGAAAGTGGCAAAAGCGATTCGAGGATGGTGAAAGCTCGAACAAAACATTCAAAAAAGAAAATCACTCCCGAGCCAAATTACTGAACTAAAGGCAAGATGTGTCTTTTTTAGTAAGTGATTTCGTATACACTTGCGTTAAAGTGTCTAAGAGGTAATCTGAAGATTTTTATTGGATTGCAAATTAGGGTGGTACCACGAGTTATAGCTTCTCGTCCCTTTTACCGGGGATGAGGGGCTTTTTTATTTGTAAAAGTAATTATAAAACCTTGCTGTAAGTATACCCTCTTCATTATTTTGCTTCAGAAAGACCTATAACTACAAAAAGGCGCAGTCTACTACGTAAGCTGCGCAACAATTCCAGAAGTTTCGGAAGAATATCTATAGGTAGAGTTTCTTATTATTCCTATTAGACTTACTCGCTTTGTGTATTCTTATTATTAAACATACTGGTCATTTTATCATTAAGAAATATAAACTTTAGGAGGACTTTAAAATGGTAGAGTACAAAGATACGTTATTAATGCCGAAGACAGATTTCCCAATGCGCGGAAATTTACCAGCAAATGAACCGAAAATGCAAGAAAAATGGAATGAAATGGACATCTACGCAAAGGTTTTGGAGCATACAAAAGACCGTCCTCATTACGTATTACATGATGGCCCTCCCTATGCTAATGGAGATATCCATATTGGGCATGCATTAAACAAAGTACTAAAAGATATGATTACCCGTCATCGTTCAATGACTGGTTACCATGTACCTTATGTACCAGGTTGGGATACGCACGGGTTGCCAATTGAACAGGCTCTTACAAACAAGGGTGTAAAACGTAAAGAAATGACAGTAGCTGAGTTCCGTGAGCTATGTGAGAAATATGCATACGAGCAAGTAGAAAACCAAAAATTACAATTCAGCCGTTTAGGCGTTCGCGGGGATTGGGAAAATCCTTATATTACACTAAAACCTGAATTTGAGTCACGTCAAATCGAAGTATTCGGTAAAATGGCTGAAAAAGGCTATATTTACAAAGGGTTAAAACCAGTTTATTGGTCTCCTTCTTCAGAATCAGCCTTAGCAGAAGCAGAAATTGAGTATAAAGATATTAAATCTCCTTCGATTTATGTAAGCTTTGGCATTAAAGATGCAAAAGGTGTTGTGCCTGAAGATGCGAAATTTATTATCTGGACAACAACTCCATGGACGATGCCGGCAAACTTAGGGATTTCTTTAAATCCTGAAATTACTTATGCAGTCGTGGCTGTAAATGATAGCAAATTTATTATTGCAAAAGATTTATTAGAGACAGTAACTCAAACACTAGAATGGGAAAATCCAGAGGTTATTCAGGAAGTAAAAGGGCAAGAGCTTGAATACGTAGTTGCAAAACACCCATTATATGACCGTGATTCATTGATTATGGTAGGCGATCATGTAACAACTGATGCAGGTACAGGATGTGTTCATACAGCTCCGGGTCATGGTGAAGATGACTTCCAGATTGGTAAACGATATGGTCTGGAAGTTTTAAGCCCAATCAATGACCAAGGTTGTTACACTAATGAGGCACCAGGATTTGAAGGTTTATTCTATGATGATGCAAATAAAGTTGTTACTGAAAAGTTAAAAGAAGCAGGTGCTTTAGAGAAGCTATCCTTCTTTACACACTCATACCCACATGACTGGCGTACGAAAAAACCGGTTATCTACCGTGCAACACCACAATGGTTCTGTTCAGTAGAGGCATTCCGTGATGAGCTATTAAAAGCGGTTGAAGATACAACATTCACGCCAGCTTGGGGTGAAACGCGACTTTATAATATGATTCGTGACCGTGGTGATTGGTGTATTTCACGTCAACGTGCGTGGGGTGTTCCAATTCCAGTATTCTACAATGAAAATGGCGAAGAAATTATTACACCTGAAACAATTGCCCATGTATCACAACTATTCCGTGAACACGGATCAAACATTTGGTTCCAATGGGATGCAAAAGACTTACTGCCAGAAGGCTTTACACATCCAGGAAGTCCAAACGGCAAGTTCTCTAAAGAAAATGACATCATGGACGTATGGTTCGACTCTGGTTCATCTCACCAAGGTGTATTAGTAGAGCGTGGAATGAAATATCCAGCTGACCTATACCTAGAGGGCTCTGACCAACACCGTGGATGGTTCAACTCTTCATTAATTACATCAGTTGCAATTAATGGCTATGCTCCATATAAAGGTCTTTTAACTCATGGTTTCGTGTTGGATGGCGATGGTCGTAAAATGAGTAAGTCTTTAGGAAATGTCATTATTCCTGAAAAAGTAATGAACCAATATGGTGCAGATATCCTTCGTTTATGGGTAGCTTCAGTGGACTATACTGCAGATGTACGTATCTCAATGGATATGTTAAAGCAAATTTCAGAAGTATATCGTAAAATTCGTAATACACTTCGTTTCTTACACGGGAACGTTTCTGATTTCAATCCTAATCAAGACCGTGTAGCATACGATGATTTACGTGAAATGGATCAATACATGTATATGCGTCTGCAAGATGTGTTAAAAACGGTTCGTAATGCATATGACCGTTATGAATTTGCATCTGTATATCACACGATTAATAATTTTGTTGCAGTAGAACTATCTGCATTCTATTTAGATGTAGCAAAAGACGTTGTGTACATTGAAGGAAAAGATAATCATGACCGTCGTGCAATGCAAACGGTAATGTATGATACTCTACAAACTTTATTAAAAGTGTTAACACCAATCTTGCCGCATACGACTGATGAGTTATGGTCCTACTTAAACGAAGAGGAAGTATCGGTTCAATTAACAGACTTCCCAGAGGTTGACGAGCATAGTAACTTCCCAGAGCTTCGTGCAAAATGGGAAAAAGTTATTGTCGTGCGCGACGAGGTATTAAAAGCTCTTGAAGAAGCACGTAATGCTAAAGTAATCGGTAAATCGTTAGAGGCAAAACTAACAATTTTTGCAAATGAAGAAGTTACAGCTTTATTGAATGATTCTTCAGTGAACTTTGCACAAAGTTGCATCATTTCTCAGCTTGAAGTTGTATCGGGTAAAGAAAATGCACCTGAAAACGCTCTTGTTTTAGAGAAAACTTCAATTGTTGTTGAAAAAGCAGGCGGAGAAAAATGTGAACGCTGCTGGTCTTATTCAGAAACAGTAGGTCAAAACGAAAAACATTCTACCTTATGTAGTCGTTGTGCAGATGTAGTAGAGAAACACTACGTATAAGAAGTTTCTCAAGTTGGCGGATCTATTCGGGAAAATGACGGAAATTCGAAAAAGTGGCTGATTGTCATCAAAAGTGGGATTTAAACAGAATACCATCTATACCGAAATAACGAGCCCAATTTTTAAAAGCCCAATACGATGCAAATAAATAACCGCTCTCGTTTTCGGGAGCGGTTGTTTTTCGCTCGGACCGAAAATACTACATGAAATTTTTGGTGTTTAGTTCCTACTACCCGAGCGTTCGTGGTAGGATAGTATAGGATAAATCTTTAATCTTTGCCCTTACATTAACTTGAAGTAAAAAAAAGTGAAGATTATTGGCAAATGGGGGAATACTGTGTATAAATACTATGGTATCGCTGCAATCGTGATTATATTAGATCAGTGGACGAAATGGTTAGTAGTTAAAAATATGGAACTTGGAGATCGCATAGTTATTTGGGATCCATGGTTTGGTCTTCTTTCCCATCGCAACCGCGGCGCGGCATGGGGAATGTTGGAAGGGCAAATGTGGATTTTTACGATTGTCACGTTAATCGTTATTGCCGGGATTGTTTATTACTTCCATAAAGAAGCAAAAAATAAGCCTATTTTTGGAATTAGTTTAATGATTCTACTCGGCGGAGCTTTAGGTAATTTTATCGATCGAATTTTTAGAGGTGAAGTTGTCGATTTTGCTGACGTACTGATCCCAATTATTAATTATGACTTCCCAATTTTTAATATTGCTGATGCAGCTTTAACAATTTCAGTTATTATGCTTATTTTAGTAATGCTTAGAGAAGAACGGAATGAAAAGAAAAAGGTGAAATAATGACAATAGTCACAATTACAATAGAACAAGAAAATGCAGGAGAACGTATTGACAAGGCACTTTCGACAATACAAGAAGATTGGTCAAGATCTCAAATAGCTACATGGATTACAGACGGGATTGTCAAAGTAAACGGAGAAGATGTAAAAGCGAAATATAAAGTCAAAGAAGGCGATGTCATTGAAGTGGACGTGCCAGATCCAGAAAGTTTAGAAGTAATTCCAGAGGATTTAGACTTAGAGATTGTTTATGAAGACAAAGATGTACTAGTGGTGAATAAACCAAAAGGAATGGTTGTCCATCCTGCACCTGGTCACCTAACAGGTACATTAGTAAATGGCCTTATGCATCATTGTAAGGATTTATCCGGCATCAATGGGATTTTAAGACCTGGTATTGTTCATCGTATTGACAAAGATACATCAGGACTATTGATGGTTGCTAAAAATGATCATGCGCATCATTCACTTGTCGATCAGCTTGTTAATAAAACAGTTACTCGTAAGTATACGGCTTTAGTTCACGGTCATATCGCTCATGATAAGGGTACAATTGATGCACCTATTGGACGTGACCAAAAAGACCGTCAAAAACAAGCAGTCGTTGATAATGGAAAGCATGCTGTCACGCACTTTAATGTAATGGAACGACTTGGCGATTATACACTTGTAGAATGTCGTCTAGAAACAGGACGTACACATCAAATACGTGTGCATATGAATTATATTGGCTATCCTCTTGTAGGGGATCCTAAATACGGTCCGAAAAAGACAATTGATTTTGGTGGTCAAGTTTTACATGCTGGAGTTTTAGGATTTGTGCATCCTGCGACTGAAGAATATCTTGAATTTGAAGCCCCACTTCCTGAGGATTATGTTGAATTATTAGAACAATTACGTAAGGAAGCTTAAATTTTTTTCTAGGTTGAAAGAAATATATGGAAGCACCTCGCCATATTTATTATGGTCGAGGTGTTTTTTTGTTTTTAAGGAAGCAAAAATAAGCAAAACTACCATTCCACTTAAAAGCGGGGTACCAATACTTAGGAAAAGGAGTTGCGCGTAAATAAGTTCTACCTATCATATTTAAACTGCAATTAGGGATTGTTGAACACCTTAAAATTAGAATACCTCATCTCTTTCCCTCTTAATAATCACAAAGGCGGCTATAATATAAACAAACGAAACCAAATAGAAAAGGCTGGCAATCGTCAAGAAGTCAATTAAGTAACCGGTTAGGATGATGACGATTCCACTCCAAAGGGATACATGTAGATGATATTTTCCAATTTGTTTTCCGGCCGTTTCTGTATTATTACCGCGAGCCAAGAAGGCTTTTTCCGTATTTTTTTGAAGGGCACCGAGTATTCCCATTACAATCTGTATCAGATAAACTTGCCAGACCTCATAAAGCAGGGGGATGAGCAACATAACAGCTGCCATGCCAAGTGTATAAATAAGAAGCATATTCTTATCACCAAACTTATCACCCAGGCGACCGATAATTGGGTAAGTAAGCGCTGCAGTCAAGGTAAATAATCCATAGGCCCAACCAAATTGAGAGTAGCTGTCCCCAACATTTTTAATCAATAATAGATAGAAGGGAAAGACTACACTGCTTGCTGCAATTAGAATACTTTGGGCGACGAGAAACTTGCGGAAATTCATTGGCTGTACTCCTTGTAAAATAGATTCATAAATACTTCATTCGGATCATATTGTTTCTTTAGTTCGAAAAACTCCTTGTTCCTTGGATAGGCTTTATCCATTTGAGCTTGTGTGGGATAAGAATAATAAGGCAAATAATAGGAACCATTGTGTTGTAAGGCAACATCAATCATTTTCTGTATAACCTTTTCCGTTCTTTCAATCTCTTTTTTGCTTTTGCCATGGTTAATTAACAAGACAAGTGCAAACATCTCCTCTTTTGCATAGGATAATACCGCTTCTTCATCCTCATTTACATAACGTACAGTAATATTTAGTAGGTTTAGTTCTTCTTTTTCAAGCACCGACCGCAAATCATCCAAATAGCTTGTGAACTCATCAATTGGCACAAAGTACTCTTGCAGGATTTCAGTTTTACTTGGGTTGTCATACTCCATAAACTTACTGTCACCGCGCATAGTATTGTTCCGGGTAATATAGTTGCCATCTTGGCCAACATACATTTTGTTTTGTAAATCCCAAAGCAGGTTTTTCCCCCAGTCGTTATAGCGGGAAAGACCGAGCATGAATTTTTGAGGTGCAGCAAGTGTATCTCTTTTTAATTCTAGGTAACTTGCTAAGCTTTCTTGATTCTCTGCTAATTCGTAATCAGTAACATACATTTCCCGTAGCAAGGTCTCCGGAGCTACTGATAATCTAGCAATGTGCATGCGGATTTCATCATTTTGTTTGACTTCATTAATAAAATAATTCGGATAATCTTGATAAGTTATTGATCTGGAACGAATTTGATAGAGTTCATCATCGGTCAAATGTAACGTGACATCAAGAATGATACCGAACAAACCATATCCACCTATTATTAGAGGGAAAAGCTTGCTATTTTCTGTTCGGCTCACATTAATGATATCGCCCTCAGGAGTAAGAAGTCGGAAAGATTCAACAGTATCAATCAGTGAACCATAACGAATATCTCGTCCATGAGCATTCACACTGATGGAACCACCAACCGTAAAAATATTTTGTGACTGCATCACTCGAAGCGCCAGATGATCGGGGTTTATCTTTTTTTGGATATCCTCCCATGTAGCGCCACTTTGAACCGTAATCGTTTTCTCATCAGGGTTATAATCAAGGATTTTGTCATAATCCTTCATATCGACCACTATTCCATTAGGATAGTAGGTATGCCCACCCTGACTATGCTGCATTCCGGCAACAGAAATTTTCTCACCGTTTTCAATCGATTCTTTCACCAAACTTTGCAGCTCTGCTTCACTTGTAGCCCCATGCACCTCTTTTATCCTGGTAGGCAGCAATTGACCGACATCTTCAATCATCATCGGCTTATGATGATATAGCCAAAGTGAAAAAGCTAATCCCAAGCCATATAGAGTGCTAATGAGTATTATTTTTTTCTTCAAGATATATCTCCTTAACTTATGGTAATTATCATTAGTTTTTTATTCAGCTAAGTATAGCTATAAAAATTGCATTCTACAATAATCTCTCCTGATCAAGGTAGAGTAAGATATTTTGAGTGGGGAAAAAGGGACTTTGTTACGGCAAATTTAATGTTAAATTGAACAATCTAATCCAAAATTAAAATTCTTGGGAAATATTAGTACAATATCTGAAACGCTCGAAATTGAGCTTTGGTTGCGCTTTTTGATTATTGAAAGGGAGAACACGAATGGAACCAAACTCAATGAAATGAAAATGGTAACGGTAAAGAATATACAATTCCAGTTGGTACAAGACTGGACGGTGGAGAATTTAGAGTATCAGTTACAAGTATTATAGATAAAACGTTCGGATTGAATTTATATGAGAAGATAGTTCATATTGGTTACCTTTTCCCTAGGGAAATTATTCTATTAAATTAACTTTAGGGAGATGTTTTTCACAAAATAAAAAAGCCCAAAACCTGAGTTGTAAGGGTTTCAAGCCTTCTATAATGGTTTGGTCTCTACAGGATTCGAGCTTGCTGCCTCCACCTTGTCGATGTCCTCGGTCCAAAGAGGGAACGATGTTTTCGATTAGAGCCTTCTAAGTGCTTAGGTCTCTCATGAAATGAGTTATGTCGACGCTTCAACACAATGTGGCGGTTTGTAAAAGCGCAGCTAAGCAAGGCGTTTTCGCTTTTGTTACAAATAATTTTCAAAATAAGGTTGACGAATAACTTTCAAAAAGACTATACTAACAACAGTGAATAACCCACAGAGATGGGCAACTAAAATTAAAATCGAATATATTCACCTTTAATGGCAGTCCAGAGAGGCTGAGAAGGTACTTGTAGAAATGTTATGGATTTATGCACTTTTCTAAACAAATGGAAAATAGTTGCGACTATTTAGTTCATTGTAATGAAAAGGGACTTTCACCGTATGTTTATGGTGCGAAATTTGTCCAAACATGTAATTTCAACACGTATATCCAACCTCTTAAAGCCTAGCTTTAAGAGGTTTTTATTTTGGAAACTACAACCCTCTTATGACTGTTTAGAATTAGCAGATCCAATTTAGAAAGGAGGAAAAATGATGGGACAAATTACTGAACTTTTAGATGGCCCTTCAATGAATCGTGCTTTAACTAGAATTGCTCATGAAATCATCGAAAAAAACAAAGGAATCGACGAATGTATTCTCGTAGGGATTAAAACACGCGGTGCTTTTCTAGCGAGAAGACTGGCGGAAAAAATCGAGAAAATCGAAGGCAAACCAATTCGTACGGGAGAATTGGATATCACTTTATATCGAGATGATCTTTCTACGAAAAACGCAAATGGTGAAGCACTGGTACAACAAGTTGATATTGATTATGTTGTAACGAACCAAAAAATTATTCTAGTAGATGATGTTTTATATACAGGTCGTACGGTACGAGCGGGATTGGATGCAGTAATGGATTTAGGGCGTCCGTCACATATACAACTAGCAGTGCTGGTAGATAGAGGTCATCGGGAACTGCCGATTCGTGCGGATTATGTCGGGAAAAACATTCCAACATCCGGTACGGAGAAAATCGTTGTTCGTTTAACGGAAGTCGATCAAGAAGACAACGTAACACTTCATAAAGTAGATTAACAGATAAAAGAGGGAATAGAAAATGTCAAAAGCGGTGTTAGACATCAATGAAAAACCAACAGCTGGTCAACTCGTTACATTAAGTTTTCAACATATGTTTGCAATGTTTGGTTCAACAATTTTAGTTCCTCAGTTAGTAGGATTAAGTCCTGCAATCGCATTACTAACGAGTGGGATTGCAACAATCATATTTTTGCTAATAACGCAATTTAAAGTACCGGCTTATCTAGGTTCATCATTTGCCTTTATTGCACCGATTTTAATTGCTGCTGGCGGATTAGATGAAAATGGAGCAAGTGTTAGTCCAGGGAATGCCATGATCGGCGCAATGGCAGTCGGTCTTGTATATGGAATCGTTTCCTTACTGATTTGGAAAACGGGTTATAAATGGTTAATGCGCATACTGCCGCCAATCGTAGTAGCACCGGTTATCATCGTAATTGGACTTGGATTAGCTGGAACTGCCGTAGATATGGCGATGAACGTAAATGGAGAATATAGCTTCAAACATTTTACAGCAGCACTAGTTACTCTTTTTGCAGCAATCATTTTTAACGTGTATTTCAAAAATATCTTAAGTACAATGCCAATCCTATTAGGATTAATCGTAGGATATATTTACTCGGCAATCATTGGTATTGTGGACTTTACTCTAGTAACACAAGCAAAAATGTTTTCTCTGCCAGAGTTCCTGATTCCTGGAGTAGATTACGAATTTAAAATAACATCTACTATATTACTGGCAATGGTGCCTATTGTTATCGTAACAATTTCAGAACATATCGGTCATCAATTAGTATTAGGAAAAGTAGTAAACAGAAATTACATAAAAGACCCAGGATTACATAGATCATTACTTGGTGATGGACTCGGAACATTTGTAAGTGCCCTGATTGGCGGACCTCCGAAAACAACATACGGAGAAAACATCGGAGTACTTGCCATCACAAGAGTTTATTCAGTTTATGTCATCTTTGGTGCAGCAGTATTGGCCATATTATTCTCCTTCCTTGGAAAAGCAATGGCATTGGTACAAACAATACCTACAGCAGTACTTGGTGGAATCTCCATCCTGCTATTTGGGATTATTGCTTCAAGTGGTCTGCGAATGTTGGTTGAAAATAATATCGACTTTGGCAACAGCCGCAACATGGTAATCGCTTCTGTCATTTTAGTAGTAGGGATCGGTGGAGCAGCACTTCGATTCAATGAGTCATTCTCCATCGAAGGAATGGCATTAGCAGCCATTGTTGGAGTTATTTTAAACCTTATATTACCAGGAAGAGATAAAAAAGATACATTATTAGAAGAATAATATTACCTTTTAATGAATTGTCCAGAGAGGCAAAGAAGGGGAATAGGCAAGGGGGTACATCAAATTTTTGGGTGCCTTAGCTTGTCATACCTCCTAGCCTCGCGAATAACATTTGCGAGGCATTTTTTCTACTAAGATTGATTTAGTAAACGAGTTTTCTAAGGAAAACGCGAATTAGGAGGAAAAATTAATGAGAAATCTATTATCAATGGAACATTTATCAAATGAAGAAGTATTGATGATTATAGAGCGAGCCGCTCAGTTCGAGGATGGCGAGGATTCAAGATTAAACAAATCTTATCATGTAGCAAATCTCTTCTTTGAGCCAAGCACCCGAACTAAAACAAGCTTTGAGATGGCTGAAAGAAACATTGGATGTACAGTAATCCCGTTTGATGCTGGATTTTCCAGTGCACTAAAAGGTGAAACAATGTATGACACCGTAAAAACACTTGAAATGATCGGCATGGATGCAGTCGTGATTCGCGCAAAAGAAGACGAATACTATAACGAACTTCTTGAAGGCATCAATGTGGCAGTAATCAATGCAGGAGACGGAGCGGGACAGCATCCTTCACAAAGTTTGCTAGATTTATATACGATACATAAAGAATTTGGCTCATTTGAAGGTTTGAATGTAACAATCGTAGGTGATATCTCTCATAGCCGTGTTGCAAAATCGAACGCGACTGCACTGAAACGTTTGGGTGTTAATGTTCGATTCCTATGCCCACCAGAATGGGCAGGTGGATTTGATGCATATCATTCCTGGGATGGGCTGATTGAAGACAGTGATGTCGTCATGCTCCTTAGAATCCAGCATGAACGTCACTTAGTTAACAAGAGCTTTTCAAAAGAAAGCTACCATGAACAATACGGACTCAGCTTTGAGCGTGAAGCAAAAATGAAGAAAAACGCAATTATCATGCATCCTGCTCCAGTAAATCGAGATGTAGAAATCGTATCAGAGCTAGTTGAGTGTGAACGCTCAAGGATATTTGATCAGGTTCGAAATGGTGTTTTTGTGAGAATGGCGATATTAGAGACAGTCCTGAAAGGAAGATAGACATGACAAAATATATTAAAAATGTAAAACTACTAAACGAACAGAGTGAATTAGTAAACACAACTGTGACAATTGTTGAAGGTCGCATCTCGGAGTTAGGCGGAGAACAGCCTGAAGGTGCTGAAATAATAGATGGACATGGAAATTTACTAACTCCAGGATTTGTCGATGTGCATGTCCATCTGCGTGAGCCCGGCTTTGAACATAAGGAAACAATCGCCACAGGTACGGCATCAGCTGCAAAGGGAGGATTTACAACAATTTGTGCAATGCCGAATACCAAACCAGTGCCTGACTCGATTGAAAATTTGCAATTAATAAATAGCTTAATTGAACAAAGTGCAAAAGTTAGGGTTTTGCCTTATGGATCACTAACGGTAGCACAATCTGGTGATGAACGAACAGACTTAGCTGCTCTAAAAGCTAGTGGTGCAGTAGCATTCTCGGATGATGGGGTGGGTGTACAGCTTGCTTCAACAATGTACGAACAGATGCAGGCAGCCGCAAAGCTTGACATGGTTGTCGTTGCACACTGTGAAGATAACTCCTTAATCTATGATGGGGTTATGCATGAAGGCAAAAGAAATAAAGAGCTTGGTTTACCTGGAATCCCATCGATTTGCGAATCCGTACAAATTGCACGTGACGTCCTGCTGGCTGAAGCAGCAGGTGCCCGCTACCATGTATGTCACGTATCGACGAAAGAATCGGTTAGAGCGGTAAGAGATGCAAAGGCTGCTGGAATAAGTGTCACTGCTGAGGTTTGTCCACACCATCTGCTATTGGAAGAAATGGATATTCCAAGCGATGATGCGAACTGGAAAATGAATCCGCCACTTCGCGCTGCAGACGATAAAGATTCCTTACACGCAGCATTACTTGATGGAACAATTGACTGTATCGCAACAGACCACGCACCTCACACAGTTGAGGAGAAATGCTGTGGGATGGTTGGTGCTCCATTTGGAATTGTAGGATTTGAAACAGCATTCCCGCTATTATATACAAGATTCGTAGAAACAGGGAAATGGACATTAAAGCAATTAATTGATTGGATGTCAATTAAGCCTGCACAAATCTTTGATCTTCCATATGGTACGTTGGAAGTAGGGGCTACAGCAGACTTAGTGTTAATTGATCTAAATAAAGAGCAGGCGATTAATCCAGATGAATTTGCAACAAAAGGACGCAATACACCATTTACTGGCTGGCAGGCAAAAGGTTGGCCGGTACTAACAATGGTAGAAGGCAACATCGTTTATGAGGAGGCAAAATAATGAAAAAGCGATTATTGATTTTAGAAGATGGAACAGTATTTAATGGCTACGCGTTCGGTAGCGAAAGAGCGTCACAAGGTGAGGTAGTATTTACAACAGGGATGACTGGTTATCAGGAAACGTTATCAGATCCATCCTTTTACGGACAAATTGTTACGTTCACATATCCATTGATCGGAAACTACGGCATTAATCGTGATGATTTTGAATCCATTACACCTGCTATTCGTGGAGTGGTATGTCGAGAGCTTGCAAAGGAACCATCAAACTTCCGTAGCGACCTTTCACTAAATGATTATTTAGTGTCGCAGGATATCCCTGGGATTGAAGGGATTGATACACGTAAATTAACAAGAATCATCCGTTCAAAAGGTGCTGTAAAAGCAATGCTTACAGCAGCTGACGAAGAAGTGAATGTAGAAGAAGTGGTTGCAAGATTACAAGCGACACCACTGATTACAAATCATGTGAAGGAAGTTTCTCCAAAAGCGGCATATCCAAGTCCAGGGCGCGGGAAGCGAGTTGTCTTGATAGACTTTGGTATGAAGCACGGTATCTTGCGTGAATTAAACAAACGTGATTGTGACGTACTTGTGGTACCATATAACACTTCTGCACAACAAATTTTAGCGTGGCATCCGGATGGGATAATGCTTTCAAACGGACCTGGAGATCCAGCAGATGTAACAGAGGGTATTGAAACAATCCGTAATTTAATCGGAAAAGTTCCAATCTTCGGTATTTGCTTAGGACACCAATTATTTGCCTTAGCTAGTGGAGCGAAAAGCTTCAAACTTCCATTTGGACACCGTGGAGGAAATCACCCAGTAAAAGACTTACGTACAGGTCGTACAGAATTAACTTCACAAAACCACGGTTATGCAGTGGATGAAAGTTCTCTGGAAGACACTGATTTGGAAGTAACGCATCTTGCTTTAAATGACGGCACAATCGAAGGATTACGCCATAAAAAACATCCAGTATTCACAGTACAATACCACCCAGAAGCATCTCCTGGGCCAGAAGATTCCAATCACTTATTTGACGAGTTTATTGAATTAATGGAATCACATGTAAAGGAAGGGAAACAACATGCCTAAACGTACAGATATTGAAACTATTTTAGTAATCGGATCAGGTCCAATTGTTATTGGCCAAGCAGCAGAATTTGACTATGCAGGTACACAAGCTTGTCTTTCTTTAAAAGAGGAAGGCTACAAAGTAATTTTAATCAACTCAAACCCTGCAACAATCATGACAGATACAGAAATCGCGGACAAAGTATATCTTGAGCCAATTTCGCTAGAATTTGTGTCACGTATTTTACGTAAGGAACGTCCTGACGCAATCCTTCCAACACTTGGAGGGCAAACTGGTTTAAATATGGCGATTGAATTAAATGACTCTGGCATTTTAGATGAGCTGGGTATTGAAATTTTAGGTACAAAACTAGATGCCATCCATAAAGCAGAGGACCGTGATTTATTCCGTAATTTAATGTATGAATTAGGTGCACCGGTACCTGAGTCCGACATTATCCATAACCTGCAGGAAGCGAAAAACTTTGTTGCAAGAATTGGCTACCCAGTAATCGTCCGTCCAGCATTCACTCTTGGTGGGACTGGCGGAGGAATTTGCTCGAACGACCAAGAATTAGAAGAAATCGTAGCAAGTGGTTTAAAATACAGCCCAGTTACACAATGTTTACTAGAAAAGTCCATTGCAGGCTTTAAAGAAATTGAATACGAAGTAATGCGTGACTCCATCGATAACGCAATCGTTGTATGTAACATGGAAAACTTTGACCCGGTGGGAATTCATACAGGAGATTCCATCGTAGTAGCACCTTCACAAACATTATCGGATCGCGAATATCAAATGCTGCGCAATATTTCATTAGATATCATCCGAGCTCTAAAAATCGAAGGTGGTTGTAACGTACAGTTGGCGCTAGATCCTCACAGCTTCAACTACTATGTAATCGAAGTAAACCCACGTGTATCTCGCTCATCTGCACTAGCTTCTAAAGCAACAGGTTATCCAATTGCGAAGCTTGCAGCGAAAATAGCTATTGGCTTAACTTTAGATGAAATTGTAAATCCTGTAACTGGTTCAACGTATGCAGATTTCGAGCCGGCTCTAGACTATATTGTTGCGAAAATTCCTCGTTGGCCATTCGATAAATTCGAATCAGCCAAACGTAATCTAGGGACACAAATGAAGGCAACAGGCGAGGTAATGGCGTTAGGCCGCAATTTTGAAGAAGCAATTTTAAAGGCTGTCCGTTCACTAGAAACAGGCCATACTCATATCGAATTAAAGCATGCTGAAGAAAATAGTGATAACTGGATTGAAAAACGCATTCGTAAGGCTGGAGATGAGCGTCTATTCTTTATCGCGGAAGCATTGCGCCGCGGTGTAACAATCGAGAAAATCCATGAATGGTCCGAAATCGACCTTTGGTTCTTAAATAAATTGCAAAACATCATCAAAATGGAAACAACTTTAGCTGACAATGTAAATAATGCAGAAATTTTGCGCCAAGCTAAACGTATGGGCTTTGCTGATAAGAAAATAGCAGAACTTTGGAATAGCGATGAGAGTGCAATTTATGCATATCGTAAAGAACAAAACATCATTCCTGTTTATAAAATGGTGGATACATGTGCAGCAGAATTCGAGTCAACAACACCTTACTTCTACGGAACATATGAAGAGGAAAATGAGTCAATCGTAACCGAGAAACCATCAGTAATCGTATTAGGTTCTGGTCCGATCCGTATCGGTCAAGGAGTTGAATTTGACTATGCAACAGTTCACTCTGTTTGGGCGATTCAGGAAGCTGGTTATGAAGCAATTATCATTAACTCAAATCCAGAAACAGTTTCAACAGACTTCTCGATTTCTGACAAACTTTACTTTGAGCCACTAACTATAGAAGATGTAATGCATATCGTCGATTTAGAGAAACCAATCGGTGTAGTTGTTCAATTCGGTGGCCAAACTGCTATTAACTTGGCCGATAAATTAGCAGCTAACGGCGTGAAAATCCTGGGAACAAGCTTGGAAGATATTGACCGTGCAGAAAACCGCGATAAATTCGAGCAAGCATTGCGTGAATTAGAAATTCCACAGCCTGCTGGGGAAACGGCTGTCTCGACGGAAGAAGCAATTGCAATCGGTAAAAAACTAGGCTTCCCTGTGTTGGTTCGTCCTTCTTATGTGCTTGGTGGACGTGCAATGGAAATCGTGTATAACGATCAAGAATTAGAACATTACATGGAAAACGCGGTAGAGGCTTCTCCGGATCATCCAGTTCTTGTTGACCGATACTTAACAGGTCAAGAGATTGAGGTAGATGCAATTTGTGATGGCGAAAATGTGCTAATCCCGGGTATTATGGAGCACGTTGAACGAGCAGGAGTTCACTCTGGTGACTCAATCTCTGTCTACCCGCCGCAAAAGCTGACAGACGAACAAAAAGCAACAATAGTAGATTACACAACTCGTCTGGCAAAAGGATTAAATATTGTTGGATTGATGAATATTCAGTACGTCCTTTCAAAAGGTGAGATTTTCGTAATCGAAGTGAACCCGCGTTCTAGTCGTACAGTACCGTTCTTAAGTAAAATTACGAACATTCCAATGGCGAACATTGCAACAAAAGCAATACTTGGCCAATCCATTGTAGAGCAAGGGTACCCAACTGGTTTAGCAAAAGAGCAAAAAGGTGTGTTTGTAAAAGTACCAGTATTCAGCTTTGCAAAACTTCGTCGTGTAGACATCACATTAGGACCTGAAATGAAATCAACAGGGGAAGTAATGGGGAAAGATGCCACGTTCGAAAAAGCATTGTACAAAGGCTTTGTTGCAGCTGGTATGGAAATTAAAACTCACGGAACTGTGTTATTTACAGTATCGGATAAAGATAAAAAAGAAGCAATCGAGTTAGCAAAACGCTTCAACACTGTTGGCTACCGCATCATGGCTACTGAAGGTACGGCAAAAAGCTTTGCAGAAGCCGGTGTTCATACGGATGTAGTTGGAAAAATTGGATCAAAAGAAAAAACTTTACTCGAAGTTATTCAAAACGGCCAAGCACAGCTTGTTGTCAATACTTTAACAAAAGGGAAACAGCCTGCTCGCGATGGATTCCGAATTCGCCGTGAATCTGTAGAAAATGGTATTCCATGTTTAACATCATTAGATACAGCTGAGGCAATGTTAGAAGTGATTGAGTCAATGACATTTACAGCAGAAGAAATGCCAAAAGCGGAGGTAGTACATTAATGATTCAACAAGAACGAATGATTGTCGTTCGTCAAAGTGAAATTGCTCATCATATTTTTGAACTTACATTACAAGGTCAAATTGTTCAGGACATGAATCCTGGGCAATTTGTCCACATTCGTGTGTCAGATAGCTTTGAGCCACTTCTTCGACGACCAATAAGTATTGCAAATATTAACAAAGAAGCTAGTGAGGCAACAGTAATCTATCGTGCAGAAGGAAGAGGGACACAAATACTTTCCCAAAAGCAAGTGGGTGATGAAGTTGATGTGCTTGGTCCGCTAGGAAATGGCTTCCCAGTAGAGGCAGTTCCAGAAGGTGGAACAGCCCTTCTAGTTGGTGGAGGCATTGGAGTACCACCGCTTTATGAGCTATCACAACAGTTAAATGCTCGTGGAATCCGTACGATTCATGTGTTTGGCTTTGCTACAGAAGATGTGTGCTTCTATGAAGATCAATTCTCTACTTTAGGCGATACTCATTTCGTGACGGTTGATGGTACGAAAGGAACAAAAGGATTCGTTACAGATTTGCTCGATGAGCTAAAGCCTGAATTTGACGTATTTTATGCTTGTGGGCCTCTGCCAATGCTCCGTGCATTGGAAGGATTTTATCCCGAAAAACAAGGTTTCCTATCCTTTGAAGAACGGATGGGATGCGGGATTGGTGCTTGCTTTGCTTGTATTTGCAAAACAACCGATCAAACAGACAAGGATTATGTAAAAGTATGCTCAGACGGGCCAGTATTCCCGAAAGGAGTTGTTGAGCTATGAGTCGATTAAGTATTCAACTCCCAGGCTTAGATTTAAAAAATCCAATCATGCCAGCTTCAGGCTGCTTCGGTTTTGGTAAAGAATTCGCCGGTCTTTATGATTTATCAAAACTAGGAGCTATTATGATCAAAGCAACAACAGTGGAAACACGTTTAGGCAATCCTACACCGCGTGTTGCTGAAACAGCTGCTGGAATGTTAAATGCTATTGGCCTGCAAAACCCTGGTTTAGAAAAAGTAATGACAAACGAGCTTCCGTATTTAGAACGCTTCGATGTACCAATTATTGCAAACGTTGCTGGAACAACTACTGAGGACTATGTTGAAGTATCTGAGAAGATTTCCACTTCGCCAAATGTAAGGGCATTAGAGTTAAATATCTCTTGCCCAAACGTAAAGCATGGTGGGATTACTTTTGGAACAGATCCAGTGATTGCTAGAGAATTGGTGGAAGCTGTTAAAAAAGTTTCAAAGGTACCAGTTTATGTGAAACTATCACCTAACGTGACAGATATCGTGGAAATTGCTAAAGCAGTTGAAGCAGGTGGGGCAGACGGAATCACGATGATAAATACATTAGTTGGTATGCGTTTGGATGAACGTACAGGAAAGCCTGTTATTGCAAACGCAACTGGTGGATTATCAGGTCCTGCTGTAAAACCAGTAGCCATTCGTATGGTGTATGAAGTTTACAAGGCCGTCAACATTCCGATTATCGGTATGGGTGGTGTGACAAACGCACAAGACGTGATTGATTTCATGTCTGCAGGTGCATCGGCAGTTGCTGTAGGTACAGCTAACTTTGTGGATCCATTTGTATGCCCGAATATTATAGAAGCATTGCCTGCTCGTTTAGAAGAGCTTGGGGTAAAACGAATTAAAGAGATTATCGGAAGGAGCCATCTGTAAATGAACACAAAACCAATCGTAGCACTAGATTTTCCTGGTGAAAAAGAAGTATTCCAGTTTTTGAATCATTTTAACGAATCGATCTTCGTAAAGATTGGAATGGAGTTATATTTGCAAGAAGGTCCGAGCATTGTTCAAAAAGTAAAGGAACAAGGCCATGATATTTTCTTGGATTTGAAGCTTCATGATATACCGAATACAGTAAAGTCTGCCATGAAGGGACTAGCTCGCCTAGGTGTTGATTTAGTCAATGTTCATGCAGCAGGTGGTGTCGAAATGATGCGTGGAGCGCTTGAAGGCTTAGAAGCTGGCACTGCAGCCGGCAAAGATCGAGCTAAACTAATTGCTGTCACGCAGCTAACTTCTACAACGGAAGAACAAATGAAACAACAACAAAAGATTAATTTAACACTATTAGATTCTGTATTACATTATGCAAGCATTACCAAGGAAGCCGGATTGGATGGTGTTGTTTGTTCTGTGCACGAAGCAGGTCAAATTGGTGAAACTTGCGGACAAGAGTTTCTAAGAGTGACACCTGGTATACGGTTGCCTGGTGGGGATGCTCATGACCAAAAACGTATAGCTACACCAGATGGAGCACGTGCTGGTGGTTCATCATTAATCGTAGTAGGTCGTGCGATCACTAGGTCAAATGATCCAGTAGCAGCGTATAAAAAAGTTTGCGAATTATGGGAGGAAAACTAAATGTCAGTACAAAAAGAGATTGCGCATGGAATGTTAAAAGTAGGGGCCGTTGAATTAAATCCAACTGATTTATTTACATGGGCTTCAGGTATCAAGTCTCCGATTTACTGTGATACGCGCTTAACTATTTCTGACGTAACCGTTCGTAAACAAATCGCGCAGGGTCTTGCACAAAATATTAAAGAATTTTTCCCGGAAACAGAAGTGGTTGCGGGTACTGCAACAGCGGGTATTCCACATGCTGCATGGGTGTCGGATGTATTAGAATCTCCAATGGTTTATGTTCGTTCAAAAGCAAAAGAACATGGTCGAGGCAACCAAATCGAAGGAAAAATTGCACAAGGTCAAAAAGTGGTAGTAGTAGAAGACATCATCTCAACGGGTGGTTCATCTATCACGGCTGTAGAAGCCTTACGAGCTGCTGGATGTGAAGTAGTAGGTGTTGTGTGCGTATATACATATAATTTACCGCGTGCCGAACAAGCCTTTGAAGAAGCAGGCGTGAAATATGTTTCATTAACCAACTTTGACTACCTAGTAGAAGCAGCTAGTGAAACAGGAGCAATCAAAGAACAAGACATTCCGTTCCTTAAAGAGTGGCACGCGGATTTAAAGGCAGGGAAGTTACCAACTAATAAATAAACCTTATATGTGTTGAGGCAGCTTAATTATTAAATCGAGCTGCGCCGAAAGCTTGCGACAGGCGCACCGCGAAGTTGAAAGCGGGAGAGCTTTAATTTCTGAATTTTAATATAAGTGTTGAACGACTTATTAAATTAAAGAAAGCTGTGCCGAAAGCCTGCGACAGGCACACCGCGAACCTTAAGGCAGGATTTTTATAATCATTAAAAGACCCCAAATTGTATGAAAGTACAATTTGGGGTCTTCTATTTTTTATAAATCTGCCTTAAAAAGCATTATGCTAATGAACCTATTTTTTGATTTGAACATGAAGTAACGTCTATTTTAAATTAACTTTCTATTATTGCTTCTTCTATTACCTCGCCAGGTATTTCACTTTCATCAACGGCCGGAGTCTCTTCGTTATTGCCTTTCCCATTCCCAGGATTTCCTGTTGCGTCATCCGTCTCAGTTTGAGCAGGACTGTTTCCTTTACCTGGTTTTTCATCTGATTTCCCGGTTTTTTTAATTTGGATTGTTTGAGTAGTAATATTTCCAGCCAAGTCTTCAGCTTCAATAACAAACTCATTCGTACCATCAGCTAATTCAAGCTCCAACTCAATTTGTTGTTCAAAGCCGTTCATTGCATATGGTTCGGAAAGTTCATGCATGAATCTTTCATCACCATTCACTGTTAGTCTTAGTTCATCAAAGTTATCCTTCAGTGTAACGACAACAGTTGTTGTGCTTTCTTTTGTATTTCTAGGATACTTGCCAACCTTAATAGTTGGAGCTAGCGTATCTACGAAGATTTTACGTGCGATCTGCATTTCGTTATCAAACTCATCGATTGCTTTCACTCGAATGTCCTGTACGCCGTTTTCTAGATTCAATGTATGAGAGAACTTCGCACCATCAATTGCTGCTTCTTCATCGTTTACGGTTACAGATTTGATATTGGAGTCATCTTCTATTGTTCCAAATACATCTATTTCATGTGTATCATAGACATCGAAAAATTCAGGTGCTTCAATATAAATTACAGGTGGTGTTGTTTCTTGTTCACTTTCTGCTTGGAAATCGTAAACTGTTGTATTTAGTGCTACATCTACTACGTGAACAGTAATTTTGTCTTTATTTGTAATTTCGCCCTCAAATGTAAATGTAGAAGTAGAAGTTGGCAGCACTTCAGAGATTGCTTTATCATTTACAAGCACCTGCCAGTAATCCACACCCGTTCCCATCTCTGCATCCATGAAGTTTTCTGCTGATATTGTTTTAGTTTCGTTATCATAAGCTACTTCTGCCGTTGGTGCAGCCGTGTCCACTTTTACAGGGAATTCAATTGATTGCCAATCTGAATTTTCATAATCAATAACTCCACTTAAACGAAGGATGTAGTCTCCATCAGCAGCTAGGGCGTTATTAATCAACCCATCCCAACCATAGTCTAGATTGTACGTATAAGGAAGTAATGTAGCTGAAGACTCATAATGCTTTGTAAGATTGTTGGCAGTTCGAATTGTACGTAAAACATTGCCTTCAGTATCTACAACTTCCACTTTAAATTGCTTTGCATTACGGAAAAGGGAGAATACAGGAATCGCTAGGTCACGAACACCATCCTCGTTAGGCGAGAATCCAAAGCGATTTGGATTAAACCCATCTGAATCGCCCGTTATAAACAGTCCTTGTTCATCGGCTAAAGCCGTATAACCCCAGTAAGTTAAGCTGTCCCAAGCAAAATAATCGAAAATAGGGGCATCATCCCAGTTGCCGTTAAAGCCAAAGAATGGTACAGATAATGGAACGTTACCTGTAATTTCCTCATTTGGATCAAGTAAAGTAACAAAGCCATCTACAAAGAATCCATTTGTATAAATCGCACGAATATCGTCAGGGATAGCAGATACATCTGCTGAGATTGTAATGGTTGCTGTACCATTGGCTGGAACCGTAACGGTTTCAGGAGCGTTAATATCAGCTTCTTCTTCGGTTAATACGTATGACCCGATTTCGTTTGGTGCTGTTACGTATAAACCGCCGCCAATATCGGCAGGATAGTCAATTTGAAGCTGTGTAATTACATCGTAAGTAACTTCTTCCTGTGAATAGTTTTTAGCTTGTAATGTAAAGGTGAATTGGTCATTATTAATTTCTTTTAATGCTACTTTACCTTCATTTGAATGGCTTTCTGTTACAACTACATCGGTTGTAAGGGCGTTTGCTAGCTGCATTAAACCTGCACCTTGTCTGCGAGGTGAAACATATTCACCATCTGCAAGTTCCACTGGAGTGGCAGTATTCATCAAGAGGTTTTTTGCAAGCTGAATTCTATCAAACCCAGACAGATTAAATTCAGAGTCAACTCGCTCTAAAACTAAAGCACTACCACCGGCCACATGAGGAGCTGCCATCGAAGTTCCACTCATTAAACCGTATTGATCATCGTTTAATGTAGAGAAAATATTGCCTCCTGGTGCTGTAATTTCAGGTTTGAAATCGAGATTTGGAGTTGGTCCCCAAGATGTAAAGCTACTCATTTGACCGGCACTTGGATTTTGTACTTCCACAAAATTGCCCTCAAAGGAAACTGTAACTGTTTGACCATTATCGAGAGCATTTTTTAATGCTAACCCGTCCGACTGTAAAGCAGACATAAAAGGGATTGTAATTCCAGGATCTGATGCCATATTGATTGTGCCATCTGCATTATTGTAAACAATCGCAGCAACTGCTCCGGCATTTTGTGCATTGAACCCCTTTTCAACGAAAGAAATACTTCCTCGAGAAATTAGGGCTACTTTTCCTGTGAAATCCTTGCCTTGGAAATCCTCTGGTGTCCCTAAACCTGCATCCAACACCTCAATTTGTCCAGATAAAACAGTTTGCGGATCTGCACCATTTGCCAGTAGATAAAGTGCACCTCCAGCTTTTTCACCGTCAAATTGATAATCGAAGCTGTAGGCAGTAATCATGCTATTTTCAATCGATGCTACACTAATTGAATCATTAGAAATACCAGGTGAACCTGTTACACCGTAATCTTGGTTTTCTGCATATGGATAAAAACTCCCTGAACCATACATATCAGAGTTTCCTGATGAAATAGCAACCACGATTCCGTTTTCAGTCGCTCTCGAAACGGCTTGTTGTTCAGGGCTATTCTCATCAACATAGCCAGCTGGTGAACCTAACGACATGTTTAGCACATCTGCATCTAGTTTAATCGCGTCATCAATTGCCTTAATGTAAATATCTCCATAAGTAGAGGAGAATAGTGGGTCGTTCCCGAATACTTTAAGAGCCAAAAGCTGTGCTTCAGGAGCTACCCCTTTAATGCCGTTGTTTTCTTCATCGCCGTTTGCCGCAACTGTTCCACCAACGTGCATACCGTGCATAGAGGCATCTGGACCTAAATCTAAAATAATATTATTGCCATCCATATAGTTGTAACCAAAAGGAACCTTTTCGGTATAAAATTCTCCATTCTCAATTGCCCCATCTGCTAATAATGAGTTAACTTCACTTTGTGTCAACTCGGCTGTGTTATTATCTGATAGAATCATATCCTTATGGCTAGGATCAATCCCTGTATCGATAATGCCGACAACCATGCCTTCGCCTTTGAAGCCATAATCATTCCAAGCTTGCTGCGCCTGAACCAATTCTTTTGAATGCACCATATCCGGTGTGTATTCAGGTCTTTCATATTCCATTGCTTCATAGACCGCTTTAACACCAGAAGTGGAAGCTATTTCTTCGATATATTTCGCCTCAACCTCCGCAGAGAATCCATTAAAGACAACAGTGAAGTTTTTTAGGTACTTCATTGAAGGAGTTTTCGATTTTAAATGAGATTTTACATTTCTTTGTTCATTCTCTACTATTGCTTCAAAAGATTTTTTTTCTGCTGCTTTTAATTGTTTGTATAGAAGACCTCTGTTAGTAGCTTTTTGAATTGCTGGTTCGCCCTCAAGCTCGACAACTACCCTTACTTTTTCATCTGGATTTTGTCGATTTAGTAAGGATTGTGAAATGTTAACCTGTGGTTTTTCTTGTTGAATGGTAGGTAAGTTTTGCAAGCTTTTACTACTTGCACTTGCTGCACTAACATTGAGTAGTGTTGTACTTAGAGACAAAATGAAAATAATTGTCACCAGTAAGGTTTTCCTTAGCCCCATTAAATTTCCCCCTTGATTCATATGAATGTAGTTTAGAATAAACTTCAATTAAATCTAAAAGTCTCTTAGTAGATTTAAGAGAGTTGAGTCTAACCTTCTTAATTAGATTAATTGACGGAATATTCCTCCAATTTAAATCTTTTTGATTCTAAAGAATGATATTTTCCTATAGTGTTACTATCGAAATACTTACAAAAATGTAGGTGAAAAAATATTAGAGAGAAAGATGTCGAGGGGGTAGGATTATAGATATGTGAGAGTTTTTTGAGATTTGATTCTAATGGGGTATTGTGTAATAGGGGAATGTATCAATAACGCGAAAAAGACCCAAGAAGAAAGAAACTCTTCTTAGGCCAAAAATAATTATAGGGATATTATTTTTTTAACTTCATCACAAGCTCTTCACTTGGCGTAACATAAAGCGTTTTTTGTTCAAAATAAATAACAAAACCAGGCTTTGATCCGTTAGGTTTTTTCACTTGTCGAATTTCAGTATAGTCAACTGGTACAGAGGAAGAATCCCTAGCCTTACTATAATAGGCACTTAAAGTAGCTGCCTCGAGTAAAGTTGCTTCGTCGGGATCATTCGAATGAATGACTACATGGGAACCAGGGATATCTTTTGTATGTAGCCAAATGTCAGTTCTTTTAGCAAGTTTAAACGTCAGATAATCGTTCTGCTTATTATTTTTACCGACAGAGATAGCAATTCCGGATGATGAGACAAAAGACTCCGGGGAAGGCTTTGTCGGTTTTTTCTTCTTTTTGTTTGCGCGTAGACGAAGATAGCCTTGCTCTGCTAATTCCTCACGAATTTCTTCGATATCAGCAGGGGATGCTTGGTTAACTTGGGCCATTAACATTTCGAAATATTGAATTTCACTTTCAGTTTTCTCGAGTTGTTCTTTAACCATAACAAGGGCATTTTTTGCTTTATTATATTTACTATAGTAGCTTTGAGCATTTTCAACAGGTGTTTTTCTTTCACTTAAAGGAATTGTTATTTGTTCGCCAGTTTCACTGTAGTAATTTGTAACAGTAACCTCTTTCATTCCTTTCTCGAACAAATATAGACTGCCCATTAATAATTCACCATAGAGCTGAGATTTATCTAGTTTAGAAGCCTGCTCTAGATCTTTGTTTAACTTTTTGATTTTAAGTTTTAACTTATTTAGTTCATTTTGTAGCCAACGCTCTAGATCTCCAGCTTGCTGTTTTACTCGATCTCGTTCTGCCCGAGCAAAGAATGTTCGGTCCAACAGAATACTTAATGATTGATAATTTGTTTCTGCACCCTCCAAATGTGTTAACTTGGTAGGCGAGAAATATATTTTTCGATCTACCTCAATATAGGTTGGACTTAAGCTGTTTATAATTTCATCTAGGAAAGAACGGTAGGACTGTACATTATTTTCACCTTGCAGTCGATACAATAACTCATTGGCATGGGTTGGTGAAAAGCCCTTAAAGTGTTCGACAATCTCCTTTGATGTCTTCTCTTCACTGAAAAAGTTCATAATTTCTTCATCACTGACAGTTAGGGGATTCACTTTGTTTTGCGCTGGTGGAGTGATGTAGATTTGTCCTGGCAATACTGTACGATAGCTGTTGACCGATGGTGGCAAATGCTTTAAGCTATCGATAATTTTATTGTTCTCTCTATCAATCAATACAATATTGCTATGTCGTCCCATTATTTCTATTGTTAATTTCCGAAAAACTTGGTCCCCGATTTCATTTTTACTCTCTATGTTTAATGTAATCATTCGTTCGAATGGATCTGTTTCAATTGTATGAATAAAGCCGCCTTCTATATGTTTTCGAAGGAGCATACAAAACATTGGTGGTTCAGAAGGATTGTCAATCGAATGTTGAGTTAAATGTACTCGAGCGTATGATGGGTGAATAGAGCTTAATAATTTGAAGTTCTCGCCATTTGCACGAATATGTAAGACGATTTCAAGGGCATTCGGTTGGTGAACTTTCGTAATTCGACCAGTTTCTAATTTTTTTAATTCATTTGCCATAGCAAATGTAAATAATCCATCAAAAGCCATGATTGTGTTCCTCTTTTCTGAAAATCATTTATATAGTGGGAAGTAACCCTATTTTGAATAGTGGTAAGTTAAATTCTATTTCACATTATACTATAGTTCTTATGTGTTTCCTCCAATATTTACTTTTTCTATAGCTCTGAGATTAAAAATTTCCTCCGATGTGTTATACTTGGAATAGTATGCAAAGAAAGGTGTGATGACCTTGGTGCGTAGTATGACCGGTTTTGGCAGAGGTGTCACAGCTACGAATAACTATCAACTGACTGTTGAAGTTCGTTCAGTGAATCATCGATTTTTAGAAATTTATACGAAATTTCCAAAAGAGTGGTTTGAGGCTGAAATCGCTACAAAAAAACAGTTATCCCAATATATCAAACGTGGGAAAATTGATGTTGTGGTTAACTTAAAAGCAATTGGAAACGAAACTTTAACGGTCCAAATTAATTGGCCATTAATCGAAGCTTATAAAAGTGCAAAAGAAGAGCTTCGTGAAGTCGTACCATTAGAAGAAAAATGGTCGATGCAAGAAATCCTTTCATTAGAGAACGTTATATCTTATGAAAAGCAGGAATTATCACTTGAAGAGTTAATGGAAGCGATTAGTGTAGCCGTGAAAGATGCAGCAGAGAAGTTGGTTGACATGCGAATTCAGGAAGGTCAGCAGTTAAAACAGATCTTATTAAGCTATAATAATCAGCTAAAAGAACTAATCCAACTAATTCGTGGATTGTCCGGTGAAGCAGTTAATAAGTTTCGTGACAGGTTAATGGAACGTCTGAAAGAAATTGGCAATTTAGAGGTAGTAGAAGATCGGATTCTGGCAGAGGTAGCAATTTTTGCTGAGAAGATTGATATTTCAGAGGAACTCGATCGCTTGGATAGCCACTTTAAGCAATTCGAAAGTACAATTGAAGAGTCAGATTCCATTGGACGTAAATTAGATTTCCTAATGCAGGAAATGCATCGTGAAATTAATACGATTGGTTCTAAAAATCAAAATTCAGTCATCTCCGTTGCAGTTGTTCAATCTAAAACAATTTTAGAAAAGATGCGTGAACAAGTACAAAATATTGAATAATACATGTATCCCACACTTAATCAAGTAAGTAAAACCATTGCTTGTCAAAGCCCGAGAAAGTAAAACTTAATAATTATTCGGATGAAAAAAGTCCCCATTAGCCCAAGTTTTACTTTATACTGTAGTAATCATTAAAAATATTGTTGTAAAAGCAGTAAGTAAGGGAGAAGTAGAGAACAATGAGAAAAGAACGAGGCTTATTAATTGTTCTATCAGGCCCATCAGGAGTCGGTAAAGGAACAGTGCGTAAAGAACTTTTTTCGAAGGCCGGCACTAATTATGAATACTCCATTTCAATGACAACTCGTGCACCACGTGAGGGAGAAATTGATGGAGTTGATTATTTCTTTAAATCGCGTAATGAATTTGAAGCGCTGATTGAGGAAGGCGGCTTATTAGAGCATGCTGAGTTTGTTGGCAACTATTATGGCACACCACTTGCCTATGTGAATGAGACATTGGATGCAGGACGGGATGTGTTCCTGGAAATAGAAGTACAGGGGGCTGCACAAATTCGCGAAAAAGCTCCAGAAGCTCTGTTCATCTTCCTGGCACCACCTAGTATTTCAGAGTTGCAAAATCGTTTAATTGGACGCGGTACTGAAACAGAAGAAATTATTAAAAAGAGAATTGACACGGCCCGCAATGAGCTTGAAATGATGAGTTTATATGATTATGTGGTTGAAAATGATGAAATTCAAAATGCATGTGATAAAATAAATTCAATCATTGTTGCAGAACATTGCCGCCGTGAACGTATTGAAAAAACTTATTTGTCTATGTTGAGAGGAGAATAAATTATGTTATACCCATCTATTGATGCTTTAAAAAATAAAATCGATTCAAAATATTCTTTAGTGAGCTTAGCTTCTAAACGTGCTCGCCAAATGCAAGAAGAAGGCGACGAGTCATTATCGAAATACGTATCATACAAACCAGTAGGGAAAGCATTAGAAGAAGTAGCAGCTGGTGTTCTGAAAAAAGAAAAACAAGACGAATCAACAATTTACGAAGACGAAGTGTAATAGTGTTAGGAACTAGATACTGATACAATTAACGCCACTTAGGCAAAGTTAAACTTATTCAAAATTTGATTCAGAAGAAATTTTTTCATAGTAGACGCGGAGTACTGCGTAAGTTTGCGTCCTATGTACAGAAGTTACAGAAGGAACGATAATCTTGAGTACGCCTTTCACAAAAGCCGGTGACAAAAACTCAGGCGTACTGCGCATCACTCCCATGACCAACGTCGTTTTGGACCCTAAGCGCGCTCACCAGAGGTTTTATAGAATTCTTAATCCAGAATCTATAATCTTTATTAGTATTTCTAGTTTGTAGATATGTTGTGATTAGGTAGCTCCCGAAGAATTTTTCTTTGGGAGCTTGTCATTTGAAAGGAGATAAGTTATGCGAAAAAATATTTTACTTTGTGTATCAGGCGGGATTGCGGTTTATAAAGCGGTTGCACTTGTCAGCAATTTAACGAAAGCGAATTTCAATGTAAAAGTGATGATGACAGAATCTGCAAGGAAGTTTGTAACGCCCCTTAGTTTTCAAGTGATGTCAAAAAATGATGTGTATTTTGATACCTTTGACGAGAAAGACTCAAGTAAAATTGCACATATAGATTTGGCAGACTGGGCTGATTTGATTCTCGTTGCACCAGCGACCGCTAATGTGATTGGGAAACTTGCTAACGGTATTGCCGATGACATGGTGACCACTACCTTACTTGCTGCAACATGCCCTGTTTGGCTGGCTCCAGCTATGAACGTACATATGTATGATCATCCTGCTGTAAAACGTAATATTGCTCAACTAGCAACGGATGGCTGTTCCTTCATCGAGCCATCTGAAGGATTTTTGGCTTGTGGGTATATCGGGAAAGGCCGCTTGGAAGAGCCGGAAAAAATTACGCAGATTGTGGTCGATTTCTTTAATAAAGAAGCAAAAAATAAATGATTACGGTAGCAGAAGTCATCGTGGATGTTGCTGCATATCCTGTCGATCGCCCCTTCGATTATTTAGTGCCTGCTGAAATGACACAAATTATTGAACATGGTTGTCGAGTAAAAGTACCCTTTGGACCACGAAATGTACTCGGATTTGTTGTTGCTATCAAAAATGAAACTGATGTCCCACTAGAAAAAATCAAACCTGTTTCGCAACTTCTTGATATAGAACCAGTTTTAACCGCTGAAATGCTAGATCTTGCAAAATGGTTAAAGAATGATACCATCTGCTATGAAATTGATGCCTTACAGGTTATGCTCCCGTCTGCTTTAAGGGCAAAGTATGAAAAAATTGTTCACTTACAAATGGATGTTGAACATTTACCAGATTCATTACAAAAAATCTTTGGGACTTCTCAACATGTAAGTGTAAAAGTATTTGAAAAAAATAACTTGCTTCCCGAGTTAAAGCAAGCTTTAAAAAACAAACAAGTCTCGATTGAAAATATCGTGAAGCAAAAAGGGAAAATAAAGGAAGTTCGAAAAGTTCAAATTAATGAAGATGTACAAAAGTTGATGGAGATTCATCACAATATTTCTAATCGTGCCAAGAAGAAAAAGCAGCTTGTGGAGTGGATGCAACATCATTCGGGTGAAATAATGGATCCTGAAGTAATTTATAAAGAAACAAATTCTTCATCGCAAGTATTAAATGCAGTGGTCGAATTAGGAGCAGCATCCTTTGTTCAAAAAGAAGTATTTCGGGATCCTTTTGCAAAAGAAGTTAAAAAAACGAATTTTTTGAGCTTAACAGATGAACAGTCGGTCGCATTAAATCAAATTATGGCGGCTATTGATGAAAAGCAGCCGGATACCTTTTTGTTACATGGGATAACGGGCAGTGGCAAAACGGAAGTGTATCTGCAAACAATTGCAAAGGTTTTGGATGATGGCAAAGAGGCAATCGTCTTAGTTCCAGAAATCTCCTTAACACCGCAAATGACAGAACGTTTTCGTTCGCGTTTCGGTGAATTGGTAGCAGTCATGCACAGTGGTTTATCTGTTGGCGAGAAATATGACGAGTGGAGAAAAATACATCAAGGGAAAGTAAAGGTAGTAGTAGGGGCGCGTTCAGCAATTTTTGCTCCTTTCGAAAACGTAGGGATCATCATTTTGGATGAAGAACATGAATCTACGTATAAACAAGAGGATTCCCCTAGATACCATGCCCGGGATGTTGCCATATGGCGTGCTAGGTATCACCAATGTCCAGTAATATTAGGAAGTGCAACCCCTTCATTGGAATCTTTTGCGCGTGCAAAGAAAAATGTATATACATTACTTACATTACAACAACGTGCATTAAAGCAATCTTTGCCTAAAGTTGAAATAGTCGATATGCGTGAAGAACTAAAAAAGGGAAATCGCTCAATGTTTTCCCAAAGTTTAGTGGAATCAATTCAACTGCGTCTAGATAGAAAAGAGCAAATTGTTTTATTTTTAAATCGACGCGGCTATTCATCTTTTGTCCTATGCCGGGATTGTGGTACTGTCCTGCAATGTGAAAATTGTGATATTTCATTAACTTATCATCGTAAAAATGAAAAATGTAGATGTCATTATTGTGGCTACGAAATACATGTACCGAAGACATGCCCGCAATGTCAAAGTGAACATATTCGTTTTTTTGGAACAGGTACGCAAAAAGTAGAAGAGGAGTTAGCAAAACTCTTCCCTGGGGCTAGAGTATTGCGAATGGATGTCGATACGACACGGACAAAGGGCTCTCACGAACAATTACTACAAGCATTTGGTGAGGGGAAGGCAGATATCTTACTTGGGACACAGATGATTGCAAAGGGTCTAGATTATCCCAATATTACATTGGTAGGGGTATTAAGTGCCGATACGTCTCTTCATCTACCAGACTTTAGAGCCGCAGAAAAAACGTTCCAGCTGTTAACGCAAGTGAGTGGACGTGCGGGAAGGCATGAAAAACCTGGAGAAGTAGTTGTTCAAACATATACACCAGAACATTATGCAATCGAATTATCCCAAGCCCAAGATTATGAGCCTTTTTATGAACGAGAAATGCATATGAGACATCTTGCAGGCTATCCCCCTTATTATTATTTGGCACTCGTTCAAGTATCCCATGAAGATGTATTGATGGCAGCTGATTATGCAGGGAAAGCAGCCGAATGGTTAAGTTCACAGCTTTCATTTAAGGTGTCGATCATTGGGCCAACTGCCGCTGGTATCAGTCGTCTCCAAAATAGATATCGCTACCAATGTTTGATAAAATACAAAGTAGAACCAGATTTAATCCCGACTTTATTGCAACTGATTAAAATCTACCGTACAGACTGGATTAAAAAAGGCATTAACTTAACCATAGATCTAGATCCAAACATGATTTAAATATAGATTAAAATGTTTCAAATAATATTTATCTTAAATTCAATAAGCTTAGAGAAGTGTAGAAAGAGGTAAACTAATAATGGCAATTAGAGAAGTAGTGAAGCATCCGGCTAAGGTGCTTACAGCAAAATGTAAAGAAGTAACAGAGATAAATGAAGAAATAATTACACTTCTTGATGATTTATATGACACGATGGTAGAGCATGATGGTGTTGGGATTGCAGCACCTCAAATTAATGTACCACTACGCGCGGCAATTGTAGAACTTGGTGAAGAACGTGATATTTTAGAAATGATCAACCCAACAGTAATTGAAACTTCTGGAGCCGAAGTTGATATAGAGGGATGTTTGAGCTTCCCAAATTTGTTTGGTGAAGTGGAGCGCCCAACATACGTGAAAATTGAGGCGTGTGATCGTGAAGGAAGAGTATATGAATTAGAAGCAGGTGGCTTTGATGCTCGTGCAATTCTTCATGAAATTGATCATTTAGATGGTATTCTATTTGATTCTAAATTAATTCGAGTTGTCACTGAAGAAGAGTTGGCTCAAATGTATAGCGAGGAGGAGTAAGGATGACGTCAGTTGTTTTTATGGGGACGCCAGATTTTTCTGTCCCTATTTTACGAATGGTTCACGAGGAAGGGTATGAAGTATTAGCAGTAGTTACTCAACCCGATCGTCCGGTCGGTCGTAAAAAAGTGTTAACACCGCCTCCTGTGAAAGCTGAAGCTTTACGTTTAGATCTTCCTGTAATACAACCTGAAAAACTGCGCAACTCTGAAGAGCTGCAAGAAATTCTAGCCTTGAATCCGGATATTATCATTACAGCAGCCTTTGGGCAAATCTTGCCGAAAGCTTTACTTGATGCACCTCGTCTTGGTTGCATTAATGTCCATGCTTCATTATTACCGAAATATCGCGGTGGAGCACCGATTCATCAAGCCATCATTGATGGAGAAGAAAAAACAGGTGTAACAATTATGTATATGGCCGAAAAATTAGATGCCGGTGACATTATTACACAACGTGCGATTGCGATTGAGGATGAAGATAATACAGGGACAATGTTTGAAAAGTTAAGTGTAGTAGGGAAAGAACTACTAAAAGACACATTGCCTCTTATTATCGAAGGAAAGAATGAACGAATTTCTCAGGACGAAGACCAAGTAACGTTTGCTCATAATATTTCGAGAGAACAAGAGCGCGTAAATTGGGCAAATAGTGCAAGGAATGTGTTCAATCAAGTTCGCGGTTTAACTCCATGGCCAACAGCTTATACAACTTTCCAAAGTGAAAATGTGAAATTGTGGTCAGTCAAAGAGGGCGAGAGTGTTACAACACAGACACCGGGTCAAGTTGTGAAAATTAATAAAGATAGCTTTGAAGTTGCTACTGGTGATGGAAAATCTATTGTTATTTTAGAATTACAGCCTTCTGGAAAAAAACGAATGACTGCCCAAGACTACCTGCGCGGAACTGGATCTAAACTAGCGATAGGGGACCAATTTGAATGACGAAAAAGAAAGAGCAAATTTGGGACGGCAATGTCCGTGATGCGGCATTGACAATCCTGTTAGCTGTGGATAAACACCAAGCCTACAGTAACCTTTTACTAAATCAAACGATCAATAAATATAAGCTGGAAGCAAAAGACCGTGCACTGCTTACCGAATTAACGTATGGTACGTTGCAGCACAAATATACACTTGATTACTATTTAGAGCCTTTTATCAGAGGGAAGATGGATCTTTGGGTAAAGTGGCTGCTTCGACTTTCATTGTACCAAATGGAATATTTGGATCGAGTTCCTGACCATGCAGCGGTAAATGAAGCAGTTGAAATTGCAAAACGTAGAGGACATAAAGGAATAGCCGCTGTTGTAAATGGTGTATTACGTTCTATTTTACGGCAAGGTGTTCGTTCCATTGAAGAAATTAAAGAGCCTACGAAACGATTAGCAATCGAAACGAGTCATCCAGACTGGTTAGTTGAGCGCTTTGTTGAAGCATACGGGATTCAAAAAACAACTGAAATGCTACATGAAAATAATGTACCACCGCTCCTTTCTGTTCGTGTAAATACAACGAAGGCAACAGTTGAGGAAGTAGTGGCATTATTAGCGCAAGAAGGTGTACAGGCAGAGCAAAGTAAAGTAATGCCTGAATGCCTTCACTTAATAGGTGGACAACCCTCCAGAACAAAAGCATTTAAAGATGGATATATTACGATTCAAGACGAAAGCTCTATGATGCCTGCTAATGCCCTTAATCCACAGCCTGGATGGCGTGTATTAGATATGTGTGCAGCTCCAGGTGGGAAAACAACTCATATGGCGGAAAAAATGAACAACGAAGGCTCTATCCTGGCGACAGATATACATCCACATAAATTGGATCTGATTGATGAGACAAGTACAAGACTTGGTCTAGGAATTATCCAAACTGCTCCAGTTGATGGGCGTAAGGCCGCGCAATTCCTGGAAGCAGAATCATTTGATGCAGTCTTGGTAGACGCCCCTTGTTCGGGATTAGGGGTTATGAGACGGAAACCGGACATTAAATATACAAAACGTGAGGAAGACTTATCAAGACTTCATGAGATACAGCTAGAACTTCTAGACAATGCAGTGAAGGTCCTTAAAAAGGGCGGACGTCTAGTTTATAGTACATGTACTATAAATAAAGAAGAAAATGAAGAAACAGTACAAGCATTTTTAGCGTCCCATCCGGAAATGGAATCCACTCCACTAGAAAATTTACCGAAAGAACTATTAGAAAGAAGCCAGGGTGGCATGCTACAAGTATTCCCGCAAGATATTGGGAGTGATGGGTTTTTTGTTGCTGCCTTTCGAAAAAGCGAACAAGATTAGACATAAAAAGGAGAATCCGAATTACTAATGGATCAAAATAATATTAATGAACGTATACAAGACTTGGTAGAAGAGACTGAAAACAAGCCGGTACGTCGCGAGAAAAAAGAAAAACCTCAGTTAAAAGAATCGATCTATTCATTGCGTCCCGATCAATTAGAGGAATGGTTAACAGAAAACGGCGAAAAAGCTTTTCGTGCCGGACAAATCTATGAATGGTTATATGAAAAGCGAGTAAAAACGTTTGAAGAAATGTCGAACTTGTCAAAAGCACTGCGTGAAAAGTTAGCAGAGAATTTCTTATTAACAACACTTTCAACTATTATTAAGCAGGAATCAAAAGATGGCACAATCAAGTTTTTATTCCAGCTTCAGGATGGCTACTCAATTGAAACTGTATTAATGCGCCATGATTATGGAAATTCTGTCTGTGTAACGACACAAGTAGGATGTCGAATTGGATGTACGTTCTGTGCATCGACACTTGGCGGATTAAAACGTCACTTATTAGCTGGTGAAATTGTTGAGCAGGTTGTAAAAGTGCAGCAAGAACTGGACTCAGTAGATGAACGTGTATCACATATCGTAATTATGGGAATCGGTGAACCATTCGATAACTACGATGCAATGATGAACTTTTTAAAGGTCATTAATAATGATAAAGGGTTAAATATTGGTGCTCGGCACATCACAGTATCCACATCTGGTATTGTACCGAAAATCTACGAATTTGCAGATGAGGAATTACAAATCAATTTTGCTGTTTCTCTCCACGCACCAAACCAGGAAGCACGTCAAAAATTAATGCCGATTGCCCGTGCCTATAAACTGGACGAATTATTAGAAGCTGTTCGTTATTATACAAAGAAAACTGGCCGTCGCGTGAGCTTTGAGTATGGTTTAATGTCAGGGGAAAATGATTCAGTTGAAGTTGCAGAGGAATTAGCTGATTTAATTAAAGGCATTAAATGTCATGTGAACTTAATTCCAATTAACTATGTACCAGAACGTGATTATATTCGTACGTCTCGAAACAGTATTTTTGCTTTTGAAAAAACATTGAAGAAACGTGGAATTAACGTAACGATTAGACGAGAGCAAGGCGCTGATATAGCAGCAGCTTGCGGACAATTACGAGCACAAGAACGCCAGGAAGAAACAAAGTAGGTAGGTGACTTATGTGAAGTTTACAGTCGAAAGTGATATAGGACGTAAACGTATGGTTAATGAAGATCGGGTTGCTTTTTTCGAGCATCCCGATCGCTTTAAGCTCGCCATTTTAGCCGATGGTATGGGTGGCCATAATGCTGGCGATGTGGCTAGCGAAATGGCGATTGAAGAGATGAAAACTAATTTCCAAAACATAGACGTCACAAAGCTAGACTCAAAAGAGACCAAAAGACAATGGATGCTTGAAACAATTCAATCGGTAAATGAAAAGATCTATAACCATTCTTTATCACATGAAAACTGTAAAGGGATGGGGACTACCCTAATTGCTATGCTGATTGATGAGAATGACTGTCTAATTGGACATATTGGGGATAGTAGAGTCTATTATTTCACTTCCGATACTGTCACTTTAGTAACACGAGATCACTCATATGTTAACTTTCTTGTGGAATATGGAGAAATTAGCGAAGAGGAAGCTGCAAATCATCCTCAAAAAAACTTTATTGTTAAGTCTCTTGGCACAGAAAGTACTATTGACCCGGATTTTTATGAGCTTGAATTAGAACCGGCAACGAATGTGTTAATCTGCTCGGATGGTTTAAGCAATAAACTGTCCACTGAAGAGATGGCCGCTATTTTAACCTTGCCACTATCAATTAATGAAAAAGGCAAGAAGTTAATACAATTAGCAAATGATTCAGGTGGAGAAGATAATATTTCAGTGATTTTATTATCAAACGATGAGGAGGTGTAGAGATGCTTGAAGGAAAACGAATAAATGACCGTTATAAAATATTAGACCTTATTGGTGGAGGCGGAATGTCGAATGTGTATTTAGCACACGACATGATTCTTAATCGTGATGTGGCCGTGAAGATTCTGCGTTATGATGCAGCAAATGAAGAAGAATTCCATCGCCGTTTCCAAAGAGAAGCATTATCAGCTACAAGCCTTACACATTCTAATATTGTGAGTATCTTTGATGTTGGAGAAGATCAAGATATGCACTACATCGTGATGGAATATATAAAAGGCAAAACATTGAAACAATACATAAATGAGTTTTCGCCTTTATCTCCCGCCAGAACTGTACAAATCATGAAACAATTAACATCGGCAATTGCCCATGCACATGAAAATCAAATTATTCACCGTGATATTAAACCCCAAAATATTTTGGTTGATCATGAAGGGAATGTGAAGGTTACCGATTTCGGCATTGCCACATCATTAACTGCAACGAGTTATACGAAAACAAATTCTGTAATTGGGACGGTTCATTATTTATCACCGGAACAAGCTCGTGGAGGTACGGCTACAAGCCAGTCCGATATTTATGCACTTGGGATTGTACTATATGAATTATTAACAGGCGAACTTCCTTTTTCCGGGGAATCTGCTGTATCCATTGCTTTAAAGCATTTGCAGGCACAGACGCCGTCAGTAAGAGCGTTTGACGCATCAATCCCACAAAGCTTAGAGAATGTCGTCTTAAAGGCGACTGCAAAAAGTCCCTTGCATCGTTATTCGTCAGTTGAAGAGATGGAGGCAGATCTTCAAACCGTTTTATCGCCTAATCGCAGTAATGAAATGAAGTTTATTCCGCCGATTGATGATGATGAGACAAAAGCCATTCCAATTATTAAAGAACCACTTCCAATCGGTGAAATAGCAAATACCAAAATCTTAAATCAAGAGACAGGTAAAATCGAAAAAGTAGAGCTGACTAAAAACAAAAAAGAATCAAAAGGCCAAAAGAAGAAAAAAAGCCGTGGGAAAATTTGGGGAATTGTCCTTGCCTCGATTCTAATTGTAATTTTAGCTGCGATTTTGTTATTTAACTTGTTAAGTCCTAAGCGAGCAGAAATACCGGATGTGGCTAATCTAGATATAGATGAGGCAACTGAAATCCTTGAAGGCGCCGGCTTTGTTGTTGGTGAAACGAAAGAAAAACATTCAGCGGATATTGAAGAAGGACTTGTAGTTGAGACAAATCCGAAATCTGGTTTAACGCGTGTGGAAGGTACAGAAATCGATCTATTCATTAGCTTAGGAATCGAAACGGTTGAAATGGATGACTATGTCGATAAACAAATTGATCAGGTTATTTCTATACTTGAAAAAAGTGATTTTCTTGATGTGAAAGTAAATAGAGTAGAATCGGAGCAACGTGAAGGAACAATAATTGAGCAAGAGCCTAGTGCAGGTGAAGAGGTTGTACCAGGTGAAACTGAAATTACACTTACGGTTAGCGAAGGAATAAGCTATGGTACCGTTGAGGACCTTTCTGGCTATAATAAAGCTTCCCTAAGAGGATATGAACAAAGATCTGGTTTTAGGGTAGAAATCGCCGAAGAGCATTCGGATAGTGTTCCGGCTGGTGAAGTCATGGACCAAACTCCGAAAGCTAACGAAAGCCTGGAATTAGGCGGCAAAATACACGTCGTCGTTTCGAAGGGGCCAAAAGAAAAAGAATCTAAATTATATGTAAAAACGATTGAAATTCTTTATGAGCCAGACGAGTTAGGTGTTGAACAAGAGGTTCGTATCTTTATTCAAGATAAAAACCATACAATGGTGGAACCTTTTGATGTATTTACCATTACAGAGGATACTTCTTATAAGATTGAATTAGAAATTACTGAAGATCAACCAGCAGCATATCGAGTAGAACGTGATGCTATGAGGACTCATGAACAAACGATTCCATATAACAGTGTTGAGGAGTGAAACAATGGCTGAAGGCCAAATCCGTAAAGCGTTAAGCGGCTATTATTATGTCTATTACAATGAGGAGCTAGTACAATGTCGTGGCCGCGGTGTTTTCCGAAATAGAGGAGAATCACCGCTAGTTGGGGATCATGTTGATTTTACCAAAGAAGGCGACTCGGATGGAACGATCATGAAAATCCATCCGAGAACAAATGAACTTGTACGTCCGCCTATTGCGAATATCGACCAAGCACTTTTAGTGTTTTCCGTAAAGGAACCAGATTTTAATACGATTCTACTGGATCGCTTTTTAGTTGTTTTAGAATCCTTTAATGTAGAACCGATTATTTGTTTAACAAAAATGGATTTATTGACGATTGAGGAAAAAAGCAGCCTTCAAAGCTATATTGATGATTATAAGGGGATTGGCTATGAAATCATTGAAACGTATAAAGAGGATTCCTCTTTATTGGATCGTTTACAGCCAATCCTGAAAGGTAAAACATCTGTTTTAGCAGGGCAATCTGGTGTTGGTAAATCGACGTTATTAAATACTTTAGTACCTGAATTAAATTTGGAAACGGGTGTTATTTCTCAAAGTTTAGGTCGAGGAAAGCATACAACCCGCCATGTTGAGCTAATCGAAGTTTGTGATGGACTTCTAGCTGACACTCCAGGCTTTAGCTCCTTTGATTTTGATACAATTGAAAAAGAAGAATTAACTGCATGTTTCCCTGAATTTAGCAGACTGAGTGAAGGTTGCAAGTTTAGAGGTTGTTTACATATAAAAGAACCGAAATGTGCAGTAAAAGATGGACTCCACTCAGGAGAAGTGAACTCTTATCGTTACGAGCATTATCAACAGTTTTTACAAGAAATTATTGATCGAAAGCCGAGGTATTAGCGATGATTAAAATTGCACCATCCATTTTGTCTGCAGATTTTGCAAGATTGGGACAAGAAGTGAAAGAAGTAGAAGCTGCTGGGGCAGAGCTGATCCATATTGATGTCATGGACGGACACTTTGTCCCAAATATTACAATGGGACCTATTGTTGTTGAAGCATTGCGTCCTATTACACAATTACCACTGGATGTTCATTTGATGATTGAAAATCCAGATAATTATATCGAACAGTTTGCAAAAGCAGGGGCAGACTATATTTCAGTACATGTGGAGGCGTGCAGACATCTGCATCGCACAATTCAACTAATTCGTTCACTCGGTGTGAAAGCAGGCGTTGTATTAAATCCACATACACCGATTGACACGATCCAGCATATATTGGAAGACATTGATTTTGTATTATTCATGACTGTTAATCCAGGCTTTGGAGGTCAAAAGTTCATCTCTTCTGTAGTTCCTAAAATTGAAGCTCTGTCAAAAATCATTAAAGAACGCGGTTTGGCGATTGAGATTGAAGTTGATGGTGGCATTACTGCCGAAACTATTGGCGTTTGTGCCAAAGCAGGTGTCACGATGTTTGTAGCAGGCTCTGCTATTTATAATCAGGATAATCGAGCAAAAGCCCTACAAGAGATTAAAACAGCTGGAGAGGCTGCAATTCAATAATGACAAGTGTTGTCGTGTGTTCAGGTGGGCCAAGGGGTGAACTTTGCTCATTTGATGAGTTTAAGTCTAAAAATGCACTTTTTATAGGTGCTGACAGAGGAGCTCTTTATTTAATAGAAGAAGAGATTGTACCCACCGATATTGTAGGTGACTTTGATTCGTTATCTGAAGAAGAGTGGCAACAAGTATCCAATATTGCACTTAACATTGAAAAGGTTCAAGCGGAAAAAGATGATACAGATACAGACCTGGCACTTTTGAAGGCTGTAACATACACGCCATCTGAAATTTACTTAACAGGAGTAACTGGAGGAAGATTGGATCACTTTGAAGCAGCACTTCGTTCTATGTACCGTATTCAAGTTAAGTATCCGCATATTCATATAAAAATTATAAACTCTCAGAATGAAATTCGCATACTATTGCCTGGGGAACATACTATAATACGAGATGAAAAGTTTCGATATATTTCATTTTTTGCTTATCAAAATGAAGTAGAAAATGTGACGATCCGAGGCGTAAAATACGAGACTACAAACGATCGCATTGAAATTGGCACTTCTCGATTTACTAGTAATGAATTGATTTCTAGCCTTGGGTATATCTCCTTTTCATCAGGCATATGTTTAATGATAAGAAGCAGTGACTAAAAAGGAGGGCCAGCATTTGAGAGTTTATACATTTCAATTGCCGAAATTTGTTAGTAGTCTTACACGTAGTTGCATTAATTTATTCACAGGCGGCGGAAAGAAGAAGAAAAAGGATTAGTGTGAATTTTATTTTTCCCGCAATTAGTTGCAAGTCAAGCCCCCAACCTATCTGAAAGAGTATAAATTCAATGATTAGGTGGGGGTCAACCGAAACGAAAGTAAAACAGCTATTGGTACGGCCACTAAGAATATTGGTTACATAAGTGTTGTCACAAAGTAGCCAATCATTTGCATGTTGGTCATGTGTAGGATTCGGCAAATTGTGATGCGCTTAGTTTTTGTTGGAGTAATCAATCGGTGGGGACTAAGAGCAAACTAAATGTGACTTTTGTGTCTAATGTCCTCATTCTTTCATCCATGTGTTTCGCAGGTACCCATTGATTGGCGATTCATTCTAACAGCTTTATTGTAAATTATAATCATCAAAGTGAATAACTTAGTAAAACAAAAAGAACTGTCCTCCAGATAAAATGGGACAGTTCTTTTTCAACATTACGAGAACAAAAGCGCAAACGCCCTGTCTAGCCCGCGTCGACGAAAAACCCGATCCTTTGGCAACCCATGACTTGCATCCTGTAAGCTCCAAGCTGCTTGCGATGTAAAATAACTAATTCAGAAAGAATTACACAGCAAGATTTTATAATTTCAGTAACAATAAAAAAGCATCAATTTTTACAAATGTAAAAATCGATGCTTTACAGGTTAGATTAAACGCGTTCAACTTTACCAGATTTAAGCGCACGAGCAGAAACCCATACACGTTTTGGTTTACCGTTCACTAAAATACGAACTTTTTGTAAGTTTGCACCCCAAGTACGTTTGTTAGCGTTCATTGCGTGTGAACGATTGTTGCCTGAACGAGTTTTTCGACCAGTTACTACACATTGTTTAGGCATGTATATTCCCTCCTTACAGATGAATCTGAAAGATTGTTTTTCAGTTCTTTATTTCACATACTTTAATAATTTAACATAGTCAGGAATCCTATGCAATAGTTTTCACATAACCTTTCAAGAAAAAATCCTTTACAGACTGAAAAAGAGTGTTAGAAATGGAAATACTATAAAAAAACAACTATGATATAAAGAAAAGCGGAAGGTGCTCGCATAGCGCCTGCAGCTAGACACTGCTCAAGTATAGCAAACAAATTTACCGATTAAGGATAAGGCATCGGTGTAGTAATAGTATTGGCTATTTGATTAATAATGGGAAATTGGACAATATGTAGACGAATACCTAGGTTTTCTTTTATAATCAATTTTTGTGTAGTACAATAGAATTTAGTGAAAATGAGCCAAGGGGGCAAAGTCATGTCAGTAGAGATTAATAATGATTTCGGCCATATCGATATTTCAAACGATGTAATTGCACAAATTGCTGGTGGAGCGGCAATTGAATGCTATGGTATCGTTGGAATGGCATCAAAACATCAAATTCGTGATGGATTAACTGATATTTTACGAAAAGAAAACTTTGCAAAAGGTGTAATTATTCGTCAAGAAGGACAAGACCTTCATATTGACATGTATATTATCGTTAGTTATGGAACGAAAATTTCAGAAGTGGCTTATCAAGTTCAATCAAAAGTAAAATACACAGTAAACAAAACATTAGGTATGAGCGTTAAATCAGTAAATATTTTTGTTCAAGGCGTTCGTGTAATGAATGTGTAAGAGGAGGATTTAAATCGGATGAAGTCATTAGACGGAATCAAATTTGCAGAAATGGTGCAAATGGGTGCCCATAATTTATCTCAGAATGCAAATTATGTTGACTCTCTAAACGTATTCCCGGTTCCAGATGGAGACACAGGTACAAATATGAACCTATCTATGACATCGGGTGCAAAGGAAACGGAAATTAATGTTGGGAAGCATATTGGGAAAACAGCACAAAATTTATCAAAAGGATTATTAATGGGTGCGCGAGGCAATTCAGGAGTAATCTTATCTCAATTATTTCGCGGTTTCGGAAAAGCGATCGAAAAAGATAGTGAAATTGATGCAATCCAATTTGCTAATGCGTTTCAAGCGGGTGTAGATACTGCCTATAAAGCAGTTATGAAGCCAGTGGAAGGAACAATTTTAACAGTTGCACGTGAAGCAGCCGCAAAAGCTGTGGAAGTTGCGCAAGAAGAAGACAGTATTATTGCTGTTATGGAAGCAGTGGTGAGTGAAGGGAAAAACTCACTAGACCGTACACCTGATCTTTTACCTGTCTTAAAAGAGGTTGGCGTTGTCGATAGCGGTGGTCAAGGTTTACTATTCGTTTACGAAGGATTCCTTGCATCCTTAAAGGGGGAAGCGCTTCCAGCTAAAAATGATGCATCATTAGATGATTTAATTAGTGCAGAGCATCACCGTGCCCAGGATTTCATGAGCACAGAAGATATCGAATTCGGCTATTGCACGGAAATCATGGTTCGTCTTGAACAAGAAAAAGAACCGTTTGATGAAGCAAAATTCCGTGAAGAACTAAATGTAATGGGTGACTCATTACTTGTTGTATCGGATGAAGAGATCGCAAAAGTACATATTCACTCTGAAACACCAGGAGCGGTACTTGCTGCAGGTCAAAAATATGGTAGCTTAATCAAAATTAAAGTTGATAATATGCGTGAACAGCATTCTTCAATTGTGAATGATTCATCAGGTACTCCTGCAAGTGCACCGAAGAAACAAGAAAAACACCCTTATGCGGTCGTTACAATTGCTATGGGTGAGGGAATTGCTGAATTACTACGCAGTATCGGCGCTTCATATGTCATTGAAGGTGGTCAAACAATGAACCCTTCAACTGAGGATATTGTAAAAGCTGTTAAGGATGTAAACGCTGAACGCGTGTTAATCTTACCGAATAATAAAAATATTGTTATGGCAGCAGAACAAGCAGTTGAATTGTTAGATATCGAAGCAGCTGTTGTTCCGACTAAAACAATTCCTCAAGGTATGGCGGCTATCTTGGCATTTAACCCTGAAAGCTCTGTTGCGGACAATAAAGAAGGTATGACAGACGCTTTCTCTCACGTTAAAACAGGTCAAGTAACTTTTGCTGTTCGTGATACAACCATTGATGGTGTAGAAATTCATAAAGATGACTACATGGCGTTAGCTGAAGGCAAAATTATCTTATCAACGCCGCGTATGTCAGAAGCTGCAGAAAAAGTTGTCGCTGAATTAGTTGATGAAGATTCCGAAATCGTCACAGTTATTTACGGTGAAGATGCAACAAAAGCACAAGCAAATGAGTTGGCAAGCTTCATCGAAGAAAACTACCCTGACGCAGAAGTAGAAATTGTAGAAGGAAAACAATCATTATATCCATTTATTTTATCAGTTGAGTAATTGAAGATGTGAGAATGCCGGGTAAGCACCGGTATGCTTGGGACACCAATTTTCCTCGCTATAAAAAAGCTGACCCAAAAGTTTGTTGAATGTTAACAACTTTTTGTGGTCAGTTTTTTGCTTTTGCGATTCTTGTTCTTAAGGGTGGAATACAACCTGTCTATAAGACGAAACACGGCCATAACGAATAGTGGGTAGTCGAATGGAAGATGTCGAAATGACCAAAAGCGGTGCAACGGGAGGAGAATTCCTAATAGTGAACGTCGAGATCACTGAAAAACAGGAAAGTATATTATTCTTTGCAATTACAGCTTGTGTTTTAAGTATTGAGCTACTCTGGTGACAAATCCATTGGCAACCAACTCAGAATTGTCCGATTCAAGCTTGTATGGTGACAAATCCGTGCCCAAACCAAATAAGAATTGTCCAATCAAAAGATATTTCACTTTTTTAACCAAGACTTTTCCAATTGTCCATAAAAAACGAAAATGAATACAACCAGACACTCCCCCAAACCCCACTTTTTGAACAAGATTGAATACAAAACGTACCAAAATGACCCGAAATAAAAAGAAAAATTCAATAAAATCATTTTCTAAAAATTATATATTTTGTGTGTCTATGAATCTTCGTGATAAACTAAGCTTAAAATAATAGAATTTATTTCTGATAACAAATCATTTCGGATTTTAATATAATTAAGATTAAAGGGGAGAGTAGTTTGAAGTTTACTTCAGTATTTGACATTATTGGTCCAGTTATGATTGGTCCTTCGTCTTCTCATACAGCTGGAGCTGCACGTATCGGACGAGCGGCGAGGGATTTATTTGGTCGAAAACCGAAATGGGCTAAAATTCACCTGTATGGTTCTTTTGCAGAGACATTTAAGGGGCATGGAACAGATGTAGCGATCGTTGGGGGACTTTTGGATTTTGATACATTTGATGAACGCATCAAAACATCATATGAGCACGCTAAGAATGAAGGATTAGAATTTGAAATTATACCAGAAACAGCTAATAAAGAGCATCCAAATACAGCTCGAATTGTGATGGGTGATGAAAAAGGTGAAATGTCGGTAGAAGGGATTTCCATCGGCGGCGGTAAAATTGAAATTAGTGAAGTGAATGGCTTTAAGCTACGTTTAACTGGAGGTATGCCGGCAATATTGGTAGTACATGATGATCGAGCGGGTTGTATTGCCAATGTGGCGAATTGCTTAGCCATGCACCATGTAAATATTGGGCATATGGAAGTATCCCGAATTGAACGAGGTCAAACAGCTTTAATGGTCATTGAAGTCGATCAAAATATCGATGACCGCATTCTGCAACAGATTTCATTGATTCCAAATATTACAAAGGTATCTAAAATAAACAACTAGGGAGTGAGCTTTGTGGATGTATTATTTCATAATGTAAGAGAATTAGTTGAACTTGCTGAAAAAGAAAATAAGCTCATTTCTGAAATCATGATCGAACAAGAAATAAATATGACTGGTCGTTCAAGAGAAGAAATCTTCGAGCAAATGGACAGAAATTTGGTTGTCATGGAGCAAGCGGTTGAACGCGGCTTAAATGGTGTTCAGTCCGTTTCAGGCCTGACTGGCGGCGACGCAGTTTTACTACAAAATTATATTGCTTCAGGTAAAAGTCTTTCTGGCGACTTATTATTAGATGCTGTTAGTAAAGCGGTTGCAACGAATGAAGTAAATGCGGCTATGGGAACGATTTGTGCAACTCCTACAGCTGGATCTGCAGGAGTAGTGCCCGGAACATTGTTTGCTGTGAAAAATAAACTAAATCCAACGCGTGAGCAGATGATCGGTTTCTTATTTACATCGGGTGCATTTGGATTTGTAGTTGCAAATAACGCTTTTATTTCAGGTGCAGCAGGCGGATGTCAAGCAGAAGTTGGCTCTGCGGCTGGTATGGCTGCAGCAGCGATTGTAGAGATGGCTGGGGGAACTCCTGCTCAATGTTCGGAAGCGTTTGCTATCACGTTAAAAAATATGCTGGGTCTTGTTTGTGACCCGGTAGCTGGTCTTGTAGAAGTTCCGTGTGTCAAACGAAATGCAATGGGGGCAGCAAATGCAATGGTAGCTGCAGATATGGCTCTTGCTGGGATAACTAGCCGAATTCCTTGTGATGAAGTAATTGGTGCGATGTTTAGAATTGGTCAGACAATGCATCCGAGTTTAAAAGAAACAGCTCGTGGGGGTCTTGCTGCAACACCTACAGGTAAAGCACTTGCTGCTAAAATCTTTGGAAGTGCAGTAGAAGTTGACTAATGTATTGGAACCAATTACAGAATTAAAAGGGATTGGAAAAGAAACGGCTGAACACCTAAGTGAAATGGGTATTTACACAATCGAAGATTTGATTTGGACGTTCCCCTATCGTCATGAGGACTTTCGATTAAAGGATTTAGCAGAGACACCACATAATGAGAAAGTGACAATTGAAGCAAGAGTAGAAAGTGTTCCTTCAGTGCTTTATTTAGGGAAAAATAAATCTAGAATTCAAGTAACTGTATTAGCGGGAAGACATCTTGTGAAGGTTGTATTTTTCAATCAAAACTATTTAAGAACAAAGCTGACACCAGGTGAAATCGTCACGGTCTCAGGAAAATGGGACCGTGGCCGACAAGTCATTAATGGCACATCTATAAAATTCGGTCCTAAAACGGATAATACCGATTTTGAGCCTGTTTATAGTTTGAAAGGCTCTATTCATCAAAAAAAATTTCGCAAATATATGCGTCAGGCTTTAGATTTGGTTGAGGGTGAAATGGACGAAACACTGCCAAGTCATTTAATAGAGCAGTATCAATTGCCAAAAATAATCGATGCCTTGGAAGGTGTTCATTTCCCTAAAGACGCCGATCATGCCAAACAAGCGAGAAGACGTTTCGTTTATGAGGAATTGTTGCAATTTCAATTACGGATCCAATCTTTGAGAAAGATTAGAAAAGAAAATGAACAAGGAACCGCCATTCAGTATGATGTAGTGAAGGTTCGCGAATTTATTAAGCGGATTTCGTTCGAACTGACGAATGCTCAAAAACGAGTGGTCAATGAAATTAGCAAGGATTTAAAAGAGCCGCATCGCATGAATCGACTTTTACAGGGGGATGTAGGGTCAGGAAAAACGATTGTGGCTGCAATAGGTCTTTATTCTGCAGTGACTGCAGGTTATCAAGGTGCATTAATGGCACCAACAGAAATCCTGGCCGAACAGCATGCGGAATCATTAAAAGGCTGGTTTGATCCGATGGGTGTGAAAGTAGCCATGCTTTCTGGTTCAACGAAAACAAAAAACAGAAAATTAATATTAGAGCAATTACATAAAGGCGAAATTGATATTTTAATTGGTACGCATGCCCTTATTCAACCGGATGTGATTTTTAAAAACCTGGGTTTTGTCATTACCGACGAACAGCATCGATTCGGCGTTGAGCAGCGAAGAATTTTACGAGATAAGGGGATGAACCCGGATGTGCTGTTCATGACGGCGACACCAATTCCGAGAACGCTAGCTATAACTGCTTTTGGCGAAATGGACGTATCCATTATTGATGAATTACCTGCCGGAAGGAAACAAATTGAAACACATTGGTTGAAGAAGGAGCAATTGAATTCGAGTATAACCAAAATGGAATCGGAATTGCGAAATGGCAGACAAGCCTACGTTATTTGCCCGCTTATTGAGGAATCAGATAAATTGGATGTTCAAAATGCAGTGGAGGTGTATGAGCAGCTTGCAACAATTTTCAATGGTCGATATAAAGTTGGCTTAATGCACGGAAGACTGCATCCTGATGAAAAAGATGCTGTCATGCGCGAGTTCTCAGATGGGAAAATTGATGTTTTGGTATCGACAACTGTTGTAGAAGTTGGTGTAAACGTACCAAATGCCACTTTTATGATGATTTATGATGCGGACCGATTTGGACTAGCCCAGCTCCATCAATTGCGTGGTCGTGTAGGGCGTGGTGAACATCAATCCTATTGTGTGCTTCTCGCTGATCCGAAGTCTGAAGAAGGAAAAGAACGTATGATGTCAATGACACAAACAAATGATGGCTTTAAACTTGCGGAAAAGGATTTGGAACTGCGTGGACCCGGAGATTTCTTTGGGAAAAAACAAAGCGGGTTGCCTGATTTTAAAATGGCAGACTTAGTACATGATTACCGAACGTTAGAAGTAGCTAGACAAGATGCTGTCAAACTCATTTACGATGACCAATTCTGGCAATCAGAAGAATACCGTTATTTACGTGAGATGTTAGAAGTGTCTGGTGTTTTAAATGGGGAAAGAATTGATTAAAACAATTTGCTTTTACTATATGGTTAAGTTAGAAAAACGATTTTCGCTTCTAATAGCGGAAGTCGTTTTTTTTGCTGAAAAATTAGGCGGCTGGATTATGAACAAAAGTGGATAGATTTTTGCTAAAACCGGCTAAATTCAACAACAGGCTCTGGCTCCTATTACAAATGAAACCATTCTCTTAATTTATTTGTACTTGCGTTCTTTTTTATAGAAATGTATACTGGTATTAGTACCAAGTGCTAAAAAAACTAGAAGTAGGTGACGAATGTTTTGAAGCGTACAAAAAAAGAACGACAAAGACTACTAACTGAAACAATTCAAGATAACCCATTCGTCACTGATGAACAATTAGCTTCACAGTTTGCAGTCAGCGTTCAAACCATTCGTCTAGATCGAATGGAACTCTCTATTCCAGAACTTCGTGAGCGTATAAAAGGCGTTGCCGCGCAAAATTATGAGAACGAAATAAAATCTTTGCCACTTGATGAAGTAATTGGTGAAATAATCGATATTGAATTAGATCAGCGAGCGCTTTCCATATTTGATGTAAAGGATGAGCATGTTTTTCAGCGTAATGGCATTGCGAGGGGGCATCACCTATTTGCTCAAGCAAACTCATTAGCTGTTGCTGTTATAAATGATGAATTAGCACTTACTGTTAAATCAAATGTTGTCTTTGTAAAACCTGTAAAAGCAGGTGACCGTGTGATTACAAAAGCAACTGTTCGTGGAAAGAATAGTGAAAAAAATCGTACATATATAGAAGTAGCATCAACTGTTAATAATGAAACAGTATTTAAAGGTGAATTTGAAATGTATCGCACGAAAGGTTCAGGTGACAATCATGAAGCTAGCAATTGATGGAATGGGTGGCGACAACGCACCAAAGGCAATCGTTGAGGGTGTGCTGCTTGCATTGGAAGACTTTCCGAACATAGAAATACAACTGTATGGAAATCAACTGCAACTACAGCCCTTTTTAAAAGAACATAACCGCCTTCAAGTGATTCATTGCGAAGAAGTCGTTGAAGCGGAAGACGATCCAGCTCGTGCTGTTCGTCGTAAAAAAGATTCCTCGATGACGAGAATACTTGAAGCCGTGACAGATGGAAGTGCGGATGCATGTTTATCTGCTGGGAATACCGGTGCTTTAATGGCAGGTGGCTTATTTAAAGTAGGTCGAATCGAAGGTGTTGCTCGCCCAGCTTTAGCTACAACATTACCTACCATTGATGGTAAAGGATTCTTGATGCTTGATTTAGGTGCAAATGCCGATGCAAAACCAGAAAACCTTTTACAATACGCCATAATGGGCTATATTTATGCAAAAAAAGTAAGAGGCATCGACAATCCTCGAGTAGGATTATTAAATATCGGTACAGAAGATAAAAAAGGGAACGATTTAACAAAGCAAGCCTTTACCCTGTTAAAAGAAGAATCCAACATTAATTTTATTGGCAATGTTGAAGCCCGTGACTTATTGGACAGTGTGGCCGATGTTGTGGTGACGGATGGCTTTACCGGAAACATGGTCTTAAAATCAATTGAAGGTACAGCAGGCAGCATGATGGCAATGCTTAAAGAAGCATTTATGGCATCAACTAAAACAAAAATTGGCGCTGTACTTATGAAAAGTGAATTAAAAAAACTCAAAGGTAAATTAGATTATTCCGAGCATGGCGGTGCTGCACTTTTCGGTCTGAAAGCACCGGTTATTAAAGCACATGGCTCGTCAAATGCCCGAGCAGTCTATAGTGCAATTCGCCAAGCATCCATAATGGTCGAGCATAATGTTACAGGAATCATTACGGAAACAATTGCACAAAATCCGGAACAATAAATCCGTTTACTGGGGATAAAGGGATGACGTTAAAGAAATGGGGATTGAAAATGACAAAAATAGCTTTTATTTTTCCTGGTCAAGGCTCTCAGCAAGTAGGTATGGGGCAGGAATTCACTCAAAATAGTAAAGAAAGTAAAGCTTTTTATGATAAGGCAGATGAAGTTTTACAATTTCCTTTATCAAATTTAATGTTAAACGGTCCAGCAGAAGAATTAACGTTAACTTATAATGCACAACCTGCTTTGTTAACAACAGGGGTTATGGTTGCACAAAAGTTGATTGAGGCCGGGATTAAACCAGATTATACGGCAGGACATTCCTTAGGTGAATATAGTGCGTTTGTTACTTCCGGTGCACTTTCATTTGAGGATGCGGTTTTAACAGTTCATAAACGTGGATTATTCATGAATGAGGCTGTTCCGGCAGGTGAAGGGGCTATGGCAGCGATTCTAGGCCTAGATGCAGAAAGCCTTAAAGCCGTTTGTGATGGAATCACTGCTGAGGGTAACGTAGTTCAGCTTGCGAATTTAAATTGCCCTGGTCAAATTGTAATCTCAGGGACAAAAGCTGGTGTAGAAAAGGCTTCTGCAGCAGCGAAAGAAGCTGGCGCAAAAAGAGCGATTCCTTTAGTGGTAAGCGGACCTTTCCATTCCGAATTAATGCGTGAGGCGGCTGAAAAATTGCAAGATGTGATTGATGGTATCGAGATTAAAGCTCCTCATACACCAATAGTCAGCAATGTAGGTGCAGAACTTTTACAAGATCCATCGGCAATTCGCAATGAAATGATTGAGCAGGTCTATAGCCCGGTATTATGGGAAGACGATGTTCGCAAATTGTTGGAGCTGGGTGTGACTACCTTTATTGAATGTGGACCTGGAAAAGTGCTTTCAGGGCTAGTGAAAAAAGTCGATCGTTCTGTCAAAACATATTGCGTTTATGATGAAGCATCATTGCAGGAAGTCATTGAATCGATTGGAGTGAATCAAGTTGGGTAAATTAGATGGGAAAACTGCGGTTGTGACCGGAGCATCTCGTGGAATTGGACGAGCTATTGCTTTACAGCTTGCAACTGAAGGTGCCAATGTGGTTGTGAATTTCAGTGGAAGTGAACAAAAAGCGAGTGAGGTCGTAAAAGAAATTCAAGATCTTGGTTCACAAGCAATTGCCGTTCAAGCCAATATTTCTGATAGTGAATCAGTTCAACAGTTAATGAATGCTGCCATCGAACAGTTTGGAGCTATCGATATTCTAGTCAATAATGCTGGTATTACTCGAGATAATCTTCTAATGCGTATGAAAGAAGATGAATGGGATGATGTAATCAACACCAATCTAAAAGGTGTGTTCTTATGTACGAAAGCAGTTACTCGTCAAATGATGAAGCAACGTGCAGGGCGTATCATTAACATTTCTTCAATTGTCGGGGTAATGGGGAATGCTGGTCAAGCAAACTATGTTGCAGCTAAAGCTGGTGTTATTGGCTTAACGAAAACAACAGCAAGAGAGCTTGCTTCTCGAAACATTTTGGTCAATGCGATTGCACCAGGGTTCATTTCAACTGAAATGACGGATACGTTACCAGAAGACGTGAAAAGCGCAATGTTATCTCAAATCCCATTAGCTAAACTTGGCAATCCTGAAGATGTCTCAAAAGCTGTAGTGTTCCTAGCTTCAGATGACGCAAGTTATATGACTGGCCAAACGCTCCATATTGATGGCGGAATGTATATGTAATATTGGTTGACAATGAATCTATGAGTAAACTATCTTTAGTAATGTTATTAATTGAATACTAATTTTGTCGTTACTTATTGGCAAAATTAGTTAATAGACCTATTTGAGGGGAGGTGAACGATTTGGCTACAGTATTTGAACGTGTTACAAAAGTAGTCGTTGACCGTTTAGGTGTTGACGAAAGCGAAGTGAAAGTAGAAGCTTCTTTCCGTGAGGATTTAGGTGCAGACTCATTAGACGTTGTTGAGTTAGTAATGGAACTTGAAGATGAGTTTGATATGGAAATTTCAGACGAAGATGCTGAAAAAATCGCAACTGTTGGCGACGCTATCAGTTACATTGAAGGTAAAGTAAGCTAAATTAACTTTATTCATTAGAATAAAATTAGTGGTGGCGGATGCCACGGATTATTAATGGAGGCTAGCTGACCTGCACCGTGCAGGTCTAACCTCGATAAATCTATGCGCATTTAATAAAGAGGCACAGTTTTGGCATTCGGTTGAAAAGCGAAACTTTGTGCCTCTTTTTATATTAGTTTAGCTTATATTTAAAGAAATGTTGAATTTATCATGCTTAACAAGGTAAACTATACGTTAGAATCTATTAGGAAGGCCGATTGTTCATGACAATAAGAAAAAAAGGTAATAATCAAAAAGTTGGTGTATTACCTGAAAAAGTAAGACATCAATTCGATTTTTTGCAAGAGGAGTTAAATATTTTCTTTAGAAATAAAAGCTTACTTTACCAAGCTTTTACACATTCATCCTATGTGAATGAGCATCGTCGAAAATTATTTACCGACAATGAGAGACTAGAGTTTTTGGGAGACGCAGTACTTGAACTTTCCGTATCTAAATACCTTTTTGAAAGATATCCACATATGAGTGAGGGAGAACTTACAAAACTTCGTGCCTCCATCGTTTGTGAACCATCTCTTGTTATATTTGCCAACGAATTAAATTTTGGTAAATATGTTCTTTTAGGGAAAGGTGAAGAGCTGACAGGTGGTCGTGAACGTCCTGCACTTCTGGCAGATGTTTTTGAATCCTTTATTGGCGCACTTTATTTAGATCAAAGTTTAGAAGCGGTTGTTGAATTTTTAGAACGAATTGTTTTCCCAAAAGTAGAAGTCGGTGCTTTTTCGCATGTGATGGATTTCAAAAGTCAGCTGCAAGAAATGGTTCAACAAACAAACAATGGTACATTGCATTATGAAATTGTCGATGAAAAAGGACCTGCACATAACCGAACGTTTGTTTCTCGCGTTTTATTGAATGACAAGGAATTGGGTATCGGCCGAGGGAAATCGAAGAAAGAGGCTGAACAACAAGCGGCGCAAAATGCGATGGTGACATTGAATCAGTCTAGCATTAAGGAGGATTAGTATGTTCCTTAAACGACTTGAAGTAATTGGCTTTAAATCGTTTGCTGATCGTATTGGTATTGATTTCGTTCCTGGTGTAACGGCAGTAGTTGGCCCAAATGGTAGTGGAAAAAGTAATGTAACGGATTCAATACGATGGGTTTTGGGAGAACAATCCGCGAAATCACTACGTGGATCCAAGATGGAAGATGTTATTTTTGCTGGAAGCGACTCAAGAAAACCGCTTAATTTTGCTGAGGTAACGCTCGTTCTGGATAATGAAGATGAACAAGTATCAATGCCTTTTACTGAAATTAGCGTAACGAGACGTGTGTATCGTTCAGGTGATAGCGAATATTTGCTAAATAATCAGCAATGTCGCCTGAAGGATATTACGGACTTGTTCATGGATTCCGGGTTAGGAAAAGAAGCATTCTCGATTATCTCACAAGGACGCGTAGATGAAATTTTAAATAGCCGACCAGATGATCGCAGAACGATTTTTGAAGAAGCAGCTGGTGTTCTGAAGTATAAAAACCGCAAGAAAAAAGCCGAACATAAATTAATTGAAACAGACGAAAATCTTCATCGGGTTTTAGATATATTGCATGAATTGGACAGCCGGTTAGAACCTTTGCAAATTCAAGCATCAAGTGCAAAAGACTATGTGCGTATGACTGAGGAACTTAAAGAATCTGACATTGCCCTCACTGTAAACGATTTAATCGCCCATGCAAGTGATTTGCAAAAAATCAATGAAGAATATCATCAATTAAAATCAACTGAGCAACAACATGCCTCAGAGATTTCAAAAGATGAAAAAAAGTTACATACAATTCGTGTGAAGTTAAAAGAAATTGATGATGTGCTTGATACTGCGGGAGAGCAGCTAGTGGAAGCGAGCTCTGAGGTTGAACGATGGGAAGGCCGTAAAGCGCTTATGAAAGAAAAGCGTTCCAATGCCCAAAAGCAATTAAATCAATTACAGCAATCGCTTCGACTTGCAGAAGAAGAAGAGCAATTACTGACGACTAGTGAAGATGAGAAAAAGTCGCAGTTTACAATCAAGCAAAATGAAGTTCAAAAGCTAAAGTTTGAAATAAAGCAACTAGAATTAACTTTAAATTCTTCTGCCTCTGAAATTGAAAGAGAGATTGACCAATCAAAAGATCTGTATATTGATTTGTTAAATGAAGAAGCAACAATTAAAAATGAATTAAAGCATATTGAACAGCAACTGACACTACAGCTAGAATCGGCTGAACGTATAAATGACCGTTCTTCAGAAATGGTAAAAAAACTGACGGAAATCGCTTCCGTTAAGTCCGAGCTTGAAACTGTTCTTAAAAAGGTTGAATTACAGCTGAAAGAAAAGCTGGAACAACATGAAATTCTACAAATACAATTAAATAAAACGGCTACTTCCTTTGAAGAAAAGCAACAAATGCTGTACCAAGCCTATCAACACCAGCAACAACTTAGAGCACGCAAAGAAACTTTAGCGGAGCTTGAAGCTGATTTTTCTGGTTTCTTCCAAGGTGTTAAAGAGATTCTTCTAGCTCGTGAGCGAGGAGAACTGTTTGGTATTGAAGGAGCAGTTGCAGAATTAATCCAAGTGGAAGGGAAGTATTCAAAAGCAATCGAAACGGCTTTAGGGGCTGCCATGCAGCATATTGTGACCATTACCGAACAAGATGCACAAAAAGCGATTGGCTGGCTTAAAGCTAAACGAGCAGGGCGAGCGACATTCTTGCCGAAAACGGTTATGAAGTCACGCAAGCTTGCATCAGCTCAATTTGGACAAGCAATTGACCATCCCGCATTTGTAAGTCTTGCTGTGGATTTAGTCGAATTTGATGAGTCAAATCGTACGATTGCTGAAAATTTACTAGGAAATGTACTGGTAGCTTCAAATCTGGAAGGTGCAAGTCAGATTGCTCGAAACTGTGGTTTTAGATATCGCGTTGTCACTGTAGATGGCGATATTGTAAATGCAGGTGGTTCTCTAACTGGTGGTGCCTCCAAGCAGCAATCTTCGTTATTTTCTCGTAAAGCTGAGCTCGATCAATTATCAAGTAGTCTTGAAAAAATGGAGAACTCCATTGTTCAAGCCGAAAAGGCAGTTGCTGCAGAGAAAGAAGAAGTGGCCAATTTACGTGAGCAGCTTGAAGCTTTAAAACTTGATGGGGAAACGCTTCGCAAGGAAGAAATGACCCTTCAAGCTCGGTTGCTTGAAATTGGTATGGAAGAGAAAAACTTAAAAGCAACAGTCAATGTAGCATCAAGCGAACAAACTTCCATGACAGCAAGAAAAACAACGCTCCTTCAGCAAAAAGAAGAGGCACTAAAACGTATAGAGCAATTAAAACAAGAGCTTGAGGAAATAAATCACAAAGTAGCGCATTTAAGTGAATTAAAAACGAAAAGTGAAAGTGAGAAGGATTCTTTAAGAGAGTCATCTGCACAAAAGCGATCAGAACTTGCGGTTGTTCAAGAGCAGCTTAGTCAGCTGCAAATTGCAACAGCAGAGCTTGCTTTACAACGATCCAAAGCTCAACAGCAAGTTACTACACTCTCACAAGAAATCAATTGGCTTCAGAATGAAGATGATAATGGACCTACTGATGCAGAGATTGAAAAGACGGTTCATGAATGGACAGCGAAAAAAGCTTCTTTAACTGAAAATATACAACAAAATCGTAATTTGCGCTTTGAACACCAACAAACATTAGCGCAATTAGAAGAACAACTAAAAGAATTGCAACGAATTCATAAGGGCTTCATAGAGAGCTTACGAACTGTAGAAGTGAGGGCTAGTCGAATTGAATTTGACATGAATCGTCTACATACACTTCTTGAGGAGCAGTATGAACTCGATTTCGAAGAGGCTCGTGAACAAGCTGTTGAGATTGAGGATATCGACCAAATACGCCGTAAAGTTAAGCTATTAAAACAATCCATTGAAGAACTTGGACCAGTCAATCTAACGGCGATTGAGGAGTATGATCGAGTGTTAGAGCGTCATACCTTCTTAACTGAGCAACGCAATGATTTATTAGAAGCCCAAGATACTTTGCATGAAGCAATTCGTGAAATGGATGAAGAAATGTCTTTACGTTTCAGAGAATCCTTCACGATGATTCAAACTCAGTTTAGGCATGTATTCCGTGAATTGTTTGGTGGTGGACAAGCAGATTTGGTACTGCTCGATCCGGAAAACCTTCTCGATTCGGGGATTGAAATCGTTGCCCAACCACCAGGTAAAAAGCTGCAAAATTTAAGTTTATTATCCGGTGGGGAAAGAGCACTAACTGCTATAGCGCTGTTGTTTGCTATTTTAAATACTCGTCCGGTCCCATTTGTCATTCTCGATGAAGTTGAAGCCGCACTGGACGAAGCAAATGTCCAACGCTATAGTGATTATTTAAAGAAATTAAGCAGTGAAACTCAATTTATTGTCATCACACACCGTAAAGGTACAATGGAAGGTGCAGATGTACTCTATGGTATTACGATGCAAGAATCCGGGGTATCGAAACTGGTTTCAGTAAAACTTGAAGAAGAAGCGGCACTTGTCAGATAGAAAAGTTTCTGATTAAGTGTGATTACGGCTTATCGCTAAAGGGTATTGGCGATAAGCCCCATTTTCTAATAGACATAAGGAGCGATAGTGAATGAGCTTTTTTAAACGACTAAAAGAAAAGTTAACAGGTAGTACGATAGAAGAAAAAGTTGAACATGAACAAGCTGAAAATCTGGAGGCACAGCCGCAACTTGATGAAGTCGACGGATTTGAGTCAGACAAAGAAGAGCCTGCTGTCATTACAAATGAAGTGATTGAACAGATCATCGAAGAAATTGATGAAACCCAAGAGGAAAAAGCTGAAGAGCTGGTGCAAGAAGAAGAAACTCTACCTTCTCCTGTAGAAGAGGTGGAGGAGCAAAAGCCATCCGCATGGTCCATTACGCAAAAATTTAAAAATGGTCTAGCAAAAACACGTGATTCATTCACATCGAAAGTGAATGATTTAGTAGCACGTTATCGTAAAGTGGATGAAGAATTCTTTGAAGAATTAGAAGAAGTATTGCTTCAAGCGGACGTTGGATTCGAGACAGTAATGGAGCTAATGGATAAATTGCGTTTTGAAGTGCAACGTAAAAACATCAAGGATACTGAAGGAATTCAAGCAATTATTTCTGAAAAGCTTGTTGAAATTTACGAAGCTGGCGAAGAAAATATTATTGAGTTAAATTTGCAGCCACAAGGCGAGCTAACAGTCATTTTATTTGTTGGTGTAAATGGCGTTGGGAAAACAACAACTATCGGTAAACTTGCCCACCGCCTATCAAAAGAAGGAAAGTCAGTTGTACTTGCAGCAGGTGATACATTCCGTGCCGGGGCGATTGATCAGTTGCAGGTTTGGGGAGATCGTGTTGGTTGTGAAGTAATTAAACAATCTGAAGGTTCTGATCCAGCTGCAGTTATCTATGACGCGATTGCTGCGGCGAAAAAACGCGGAGCAGACGTGTTAATCTGTGATACGGCAGGGCGTTTACAAAATAAAGTAAACTTAATGAAAGAGCTTGAAAAAGTGCACCGCGTGATTTCTCGTGAAATTCCAAATGCACCACATGAAGTATTATTAGCGCTTGATGCAACAACTGGGCAAAACGCCCTTATCCAAGCACAGACCTTTAAAGAAGCAACAAATGTAACAGGTATTGTGTTAACAAAGTTAGACGGTACTGCTAAGGGTGGTATCGTATTGGCAATCCGCAACAAACTTCACATTCCAGTAAAATTTGTTGGACTTGGTGAAAAAATGGATGACCTTCAACCGTTTGATGCAGAACGATATGTATACGGTCTGTTCGCAGAAGGTCTAGAAAAAGAAATGGAAAAAATTGAAGACTAAATGATTGAGACTATTTCAGTATCCGCGATGAGCTTTGGTCGCGGATGCTGGGATAGTGTTTTTTTATTTGGGGAGTTAAATATTGTGTATCGGGATAAATGGTTGATGGATTTTGATTGGAGTGTCTCAGGTAGGGCGTGTAATGAGACAGATGGTTAGTGAATACAGATTGAAGTGTCACAATAGAACCTGTATTGAGACAGATGGTTGGAGAATTCAGCTTGAAATGTCACAATAGAGCCTGTAATGAGACAAATGGTTAGAGATTTGAGCTTGAAGTGTCTCATTGCTTCATCGAAAAGCAATACGAGTCCGATTTCCCATAAAAGTACAATTCAATCCCCATTCCTAAAACTACCCCTACTTAACTAACTGAATGTTTAGTATAATTTGATATATATACATATGGTTGTTCTTAGAAAGAAGGGTTAAGAATGGAACGTCCGAAACTTTGGACCAAAAATTTTCTAATGATATGTGGAATTAATTTTTTCACACATCTTGTGTTTTATAGTTTGCTTGCTACTGTTACCCAGTATGTGACAGGCCATTTTGGAAGAAGTCAAAGTGAGGCTGGATTGGCTGTGGGAATATACGTCATTATGGCACTTGTAGCACGGCTTTTTGCAGGGAAAATAGTAGATGTTCTGGGACGCAAGAAAATCCTCATCATCTCGGCAGTGTTATTCTTCGTGGCAGTTTTAGCCCACCAGGTTGCCACTACCTTTGCATTATTTTTGATGGTCCGCGCAATTCATGGGTTTGCTTTTGGATTTTTAATGACTGCTGCCAACGCAATCATGGCCGATATTGTACCGGATGAACGTCGGGGGGAGGGGACGGGCTATTATGCAACAGCTATGAACCTCGCTATGGCTACAGGGCCGTTTATTGGACTATTTATGCTGCGTGCAGCAACATTCGATTTGTTTATATGGGTTTTAGTTTTCGCTGCATTTTGTAACTTGCTTGGAATCTTTTTGAAAGTGCCAACTCCAAATACCCCACAAGTCTCCCAAAAACCGAAGCTTACCTTTTCAATAAGCGATATGTTTGAAAAAAGGGCATTGCCTATAGCCATCTGCATGTTCACCTTAGCTTTAGGATACTCAAGCTTATTATCTTTTTTAGGGTCTTATACAGAGGATATCGGCCATGGAGAGGTGGCTACGTATTTCTTTGTTGTATACGCCATCGCTTTAGTACTCACGCGACCTATTACAGGTCGGTTGTTTGATCGTTTGGGGGAAAACAAATTAACCTATCCGATGCTGATCTTATTAGTGATTGGATACTTTACATTAAGTCAAGCTAATAGCGGATGGATGATTTTAGCAGCGAGTGCTTTGATTGGAATCGGCTATGGAACAGTGCAATCCAATTATTTAGCTATCGCCATAAAAGAAGCGTTAAAACATAGGAAAGCAACAGCAACTTCCACATTTTTCATTCTAATGGACCTAGCCATTGGTGTTGGTCCTTATTTATATGGTGTTCTTTTAGCTTATATGAGCTACCAGTCGATGTATAGCTGGACAGTTGGATGGTTTATAGTGGCCATTGGAATTTATTATTTATTGCATGGTAAAAAAGCTACTATATAATTTAAGACAATAAATAAATACCAACCCCGATTTATGGTTCGATTTGTGGACAAGGAAATTCCCTTGACACACCTATTGAAAACATATATGATACAGTAGACAAAATATGATTGGAGAGATATTTGATGCTACTTGAAAAAACAACACGCATGAACTTTCTCTTCGACTTTTATCAAGCATTATTAACTGATAAACAAAGAAGTTATATGGAACTTTACTACTTAGATGATCATTCTTTAGGAGAAATTGCAGAAAGTTATAAAGTTTCACGCCAAGCTGTATATGATAACATTCGTCGTACAGAGGCAATGCTTGAGGAATATGAAGATAAATTACGTTTATTTGAAAAATTTGGCGAACGCCAACAGATTCTTGAACAATTAACTGAAGCAATTAAGGACGAGACTTCAACGATGGAAGATCGCCTTGCGTTAGTTAATCAACTAAAAGAAACGGATTAGGAGGCTAAACATGGCATTTGAAGGGTTAGCAGAACGACTCCAAGGAACAATCCAAAAGATAAAAGGTAAAGGGTTGGTTACCGAACAAGACGTTAAAGCAATGATGCGGGAAGTTCGTCTTGCATTAATTGAAGCAGACGTTAACTTAAAGGTTGTTAAAGAGTTTGTCAAAAAAGTTAGCGAACGAGCGGTCGGCACAGAAGTGATGAAAAGCTTAACTCCTGGTCAACAAGTTATTAAAATCGTTCAAGATGAGCTAACATCGCTAATGGGTGGCGAACAAAGCCCCATTAAATTCAATACGAAGCCGCCAACTGTCATTATGATGGTCGGATTGCAAGGTGCTGGTAAAACAACAACTACTGGTAAATTAGCGAACGTATTACGTAAAAAATATAATCGTAAGCCTTTGCTTGTTGCTGCCGATATTTATCGTCCAGCCGCGATTCAACAGCTTGAAACGCTAGGGAAACAATTATCTATTCCAGTTTTTTCACTAGGAACCGATGTATCTCCAGTGGAAATTGCTCGTCAAGCGATAGAGCAGGCAAAAGAAGAACATCACGATGTGGTTATTATCGATACAGCAGGTCGTCTGCATATCGATGAAGAACTAATGGGTGAGCTGAAAAATATTAAAGCTTTAAAAGAACCTGATGAAGTATTTTTAGTCGTTGATGCGATGACGGGGCAAGATGCTGTAAATGTTGCCCAAAGCTTCAACGAAACAATTGGCATTACAGGTGTTGTCTTAACGAAGCTTGATGGCGATACACGTGGTGGTGCTGCATTATCAATCCGCGCAGTCACAGAAAAACCGATTAAATTCGTCGGGATGGGTGAAAAAATGGATGCTCTTGAGACATTCCACCCAGAACGTATGGCCTCTCGTATTTTAGGTATGGGTGACGTACTATCACTAATTGAAAAAGCACAAGCAAATGTCGATATGGAGAAAGCCAAAGAGCTTGAAGAGAAGTTCATGTCCCAAAGCTTTACTCTGGATGACTTTGTGGAACAGCTTCAAGCTGTGAAAAAAATGGGTCCACTCGAGGATATGCTGAAGATGTTGCCAGGTGCCAACAAGATTAAAGGCCTTGATAATGTGAAGGTGGATGAGAAGCAAATGGGACGTGTGGAAGCAATTATCTATTCCATGACTCCTGCTGAAAAAACACATCCGGAAATCATGAACGGAAGTCGTAAAAAACGTATTGCACAAGGATCTGGTACATCCGTTCAGGAAGTAAACAGATTGCTTAAGCAGTTTGAAGATATGAAAAAAATGATGAAGCAAATGACAGGGATGACGCAAGGAAAAGGCAAGAAAAAAATGAAATTACCTGGCCTTGATTCATTGTTTAAATAAAAAAAGTTTGCTAAAATATTAGGTGTTAAGAAAAAACACTTTACAAACCAAAATAAACTTGATAATATACTATCTTGTGTGAAACTTATTCGGAGGTGCAATAAAAAATGGCAGTTAAAATTCGTTTAAAACGTATGGGAGCTAACAAATCTCCTTTCTATCGTATCGTAGTTGCTGATTCTCGTTCTCCACGTGACGGACGTCAAATCGAAACAGTTGGTACTTATAACCCACTAACTTCACCAGCTACAGTGAACATCGATGAAGAGAAAGCTCTTAAATGGTTAGCTGATGGTGCAAAACCATCTGATACTGTACGTAACCTGTTCTCAGAACAAGGTATCATGGAAAAATTCCACAACCAAAAATTCAGTAAATAATTCTAGAGGTGACACGCGATGCAGAAGCTGATTGAAACAATCGTAAAACCGTTAGTCGATTTTCCAGAAGAAGTTCGTGTCGAAACGGACGAGAATTCAAGTCGAATTGTTTATAAACTTTTTGTTCATCCAGAAGATCGAGGGAAAGTAATAGGCAAGCAAGGTCGTGTTGCAAAGGCAATTCGTACAATTGTTTATTCAGCTGCTGGCAGTCATCACAAGAAGAAGACTTATGTCGATATATTAGACTGAAAAGTGTAGCGCGTTCGATCAACCGCGACAAGCACTGGAGACTTCTGAGGTGCATGCGCAGAAGGAGTCGAAGTGATTCGAGCGGTTAACGCGCGAAACTAGACATGATAAAAGCGGAGAACGCTCGTTTAGCTAGCGTTCAAAACTTACATAAAAGAAGGGGGCGAAATGCTTTCCCTTCTTTTTTTTAAACTTTTTTAGTATGATAATGTCGATAAAAGCAATTGATACAAAACTTAAGGTGGGCTTAATTAATGGAATGGTATAATGTAGGAAGAATCGTTAATACGCACGGAATTCGCGGAGAGGTACGCGTCCTTTCCACAACAGACTTTGAAGATGTACGTTTTGCAGTAGGCAGCAAATTAGCGGTTTTCAAAAAAGATGACAAAAAACCAATTTGGGTAACAATAGAGAGTATGCGCCGACATAAAAACTTTATCTTGTTAACCTTTGAAGGCTACAGCAACATTAATTTTGTGGAGCCATTTAAAGAAGGGCTATTAAAAGTGTCAAAAGATCAATTAGACGAAGATGTATTAGAGGAAAATGAATACTATTACTTCGAAATAATTGGGTGTGAGGTGCTTTCAGAAGAAGGCGAACAAATTGGAACAGTAACTCAAATTTTAGAAACGGGTGCAAATGATGTTTGGGAAGTCATAGCACCAAACGGCAAAAAACATTATATTCCTTATATAGAGGATGTTGTAAAAGAGATTGACGTTGAAGAAAAGAAAATTATTATTCACGTCATGGAAGGTTTATTGTAATGAATATTCATGTGTTAAGTTTATTTCCAGATATGTTCACTGGAGTTTTCGGTTCATCCATTTTGAAGAAGGCGCAAGAAAAAGGAGCGGTTTCTTTATCTGTATCAGATATCCGTGACTTCAGTAATAATAAGCATAAACAAGTGGATGATTATCCTTATGGGGGCGGTGCTGGAATGGTTTTAAAGCCAGAACCGATGTTCCAGGCTGTTGAATCGATTACGGAGGGCCGAAATCCTCGAATTATTCTCATGTGTCCTCAAGGTGAGCGTTTTACCCAGAAAAAAGCAGAAGAGCTTGCAAAGGAAGAAGAGCTTGTTTTCCTATGTGGCCATTATGAAGGATATGATGAACGTATTCGAACAAATCTTGTAACAGATGAGATCTCGATTGGTGACTTTGTATTAACAGGCGGAGAACTGCCTGCTATGACAGTAATAGATGCTGTTGTTCGTCTCCTCCCTGGTGTCTTGGGACAAGAAGACTCTCATATTCAAGATTCCTTTTCAACGGGTTTATTAGAACATCCACATTATACGCGTCCTGCTGAGTTTAGAGGAATGAAAGTGCCGGATGTATTATTATCAGGAAATCATGCGAATATCGACAAATGGCGTGAACAGGAGTCACTTAAACGAACGTTTGAAAGACGCCCCGACCTTTTAGAGCAAATGGAATTAACACCGGAACAAAAAGCATTTATTGAGCGTTTAAAGTCGGAGTAATTCAAACTGTGTGGAAGATGCCAAAATCCACCAAGATTGAATCTGCTTGTTGAAGCAAAAGAAAATGACTTTGATTTTATATAATACTTGCAAACAATAAAAAGAATATGGTATTATTCAATCTGTGCTTCTATATGAAGTACTGAATTACGGTGTTCCGCTGAGGCCGATTAGGACTGTAAGAGCATCTGTCCAAGGAGAGAAAATTATGTCAAACATTATTACAGAAATTACAAAAGAACAACTTCGTTCGGATCTACCATCTTTCCGTCCTGGTGACACTGTTCGCCTACACGTTAAAGTAGTAGAGGGTACTCGTGAACGTATCCAGTTATTTGAAGGTGTTGTTATTAAACGTCGTGGTGGCGGAATTAGCGAAACTTTCACAGTTCGTAAAATTTCTTACGGTGTTGGTGTTGAACGTACATTCCCTGTACACACTCCAAAAATCACTAAATTAGAAGTTATCCGTCGTGGTAAAGTACGTCGTGCTAAACTTTACTACTTACGTAACCTACGTGGTAAAGCAGCTCGTATTAAAGAAATCCGATAATAACTTTTTGAGAGGGGGCTTGATTACAAGCTCCCTTTCTTTTTGGTAAAAAGAAATGGGAAATAAGATTTTCCTGTGAAATACCCTGAGAGCACTATCGCCAAATAGAGTTGTAAGAACTCGAGTTTTCAAACTTGTATACATAATTCATTTGCAATAAAATGAAGTTAGATGGGGAGGAATCTTCCGTGGAGAAAACAAAAAAAGAAAAGAATGAACTTTGGGAATGGATCAAAGCGCTAATTATTGCTTTTGTGATTGCAGTACTTATTCGCTACATATTATTTACACCAATCGTGGTGGATGGCGATTCAATGATGCCAACATTAAAAGATGGCGACCGAATGATCGTCAATAAAATTGGCTACTCGATCGGTGAACCTGATCGCTTTGATATCGTAGTCTTCCATGCTCCCGAAGGAAAAGATTACATCAAACGTGTGATAGGTCTACCAGGCGATACAATCGAATATAAGGACGATCAGCTTTATATAAATGGAAAAGCATATGATGAACCCTATTTAGATGAGTATAAATCACAGTTAACAGAGGGAACACTAACACAAGACTTTACACTTCAAGAAATAGACCCAACACTAGAAGTAATTCCAGAAGGGTATGTTTTTGTGATGGGAGATAATCGACGCTATAGTAAAGATAGTCGTCATATCGGAATTGTTAGTCAGGATGAGCTTATTGGAAATACAAGCATTATCTTTTGGCCAATCGGAGATATTAAAATTGTAAAATAATACTTAAGGAATGAAGGAGGTTCTTTGTAATCTCCTTTTCTTTTTGGCGGCTAAAAAGGTCGAAACTTTTTCACTGCTACATAATAATGCTGAACTATCCATTAAAAAAAGTTAGAAGTTCACATTAGAAAATTTTTTTTACTGAAGAAGAAATTGAACAGTGTCTTGCGCAAACAGCCCAGCCCCTCGAGTCGTTTCGCCTCCTCCTACGAAGGCAAAAAGCGCCTTCTTGTCGGAGGCTCCAGCGCTTGTCGGGGCTAAGCAGGGCACTTGCGCATTTCTTAAGAGAAACATAAAGGAGGAAATAAACATGACAATTCAATGGTTCCCAGGACACATGGCAAAGGCAAGACGAGAAGTATCAGAAAAACTTAAACTAGTTGATATCATTTTTGAATTAATCGATGCACGTTTGCCCCTTTCTTCAAGAAACCCAATGATTGATCAGGTCATTAATCAAAAACCACGTCTTCTGATTTTAAATAAAGCTGATATGGCTGATGAGACAGAAACGAATAAATGGGTGCAGTATTTTGCTAAGCAAGGGCACACAGCTGTAGCGATCAACTCTTTAGAAGGAAAAGGGCTGCAAAAGGTAACAAAAGCAGCACAAGAAATTTTAGCGGAGAAATGGGATCGTATGAAGGCCAAAGGGATGAAACCTCGAGCAATTCGTGCGATGATTGTCGGAATTCCTAATGTCGGGAAATCCACTTTAATCAATAGACTGGCGAAGAAAAATATAGCCAAGACAGGGAATATGCCTGGGGTAACTAAATCACAGCAATGGATTAAAGTAGGAAAAGATATCGAGCTATTAGATACACCTGGAATTCTATGGCCAAAATTTGAGGACCAAGAAGTAGGGCTTAAATTAGCCTTAACAGGTGCGATTAAGGATACAATCATTAATATGGAAGATCTTGCGGTGTACGGACTCCAATTCCTCTCAATCCACTATCCCAATCGTATGGAAGAACGCTACGGCTTAACAGCAATCCATGAGAAATTAGTTGATACTTTCGACCACATTGGAAAAAAACGAAAAGTATTTGGACAAGGTGGGGAAATCGACTACGATCAAGTTGCAGAAATCATCGTTCGAGATATTCGGAATCAACATTTCGGGAAGATTTCCTTTGATATCGTCGACGAACAACTCGAAAAAGAAGCTTTAGCAGAAGAATAGGGCAAGTTTTGGGACGAAACCAGAAGAGGCGAAGAAAAAACAATCCAGTTTTTTCTCCACCTCTTTTTTAATTTACTTAAGCTGGCATATCCGTAGGTGTTGGTGCTGCATAACCTTCTTTGTATTTAGAATCAATGGCGTTTCGGATTTCTTTTAGGGATTTTCCTTGTTGAGCCATTTGAACAGATTCTACTGCAATTTCTAAACAAACCAGGCAGCGTGTCCCATGATCATCCCACACTATTGAGCCATCTTCCTTAGTTTCTGCTATAAAACAATTTAAGTTACTGCGATGTCCTACTGATTCCCCGCATCCACAATAGCAAGGTATCCATTGCAAAATATCTGGAGCTTTTCCAGCTACTTCGTAGACTAGACGAATATCTTCATGCTGACTATCTAAAAAACTAGGAAGAATTTCGGCAGATGCCGTCATTTCTTGAATATCGCCAGAAGCATGATTATGGGAATCAGGATTGTCATTCGCTTCATCAACAGCCGTATCGGCACTATGATTTTCACTTGCATGTTCTTCATCGGTATGTTCATCTTTTGCGGCATTCCCACATGCAGACAATATTAGGACAATACTCGCAAAAAGAGGGAAAAGTTTTTTCATATAGATTTCCTCCATTCATTTCACTCCCATTATAGACTGAAATTTACCTATTGAACAAGGAACTATGTTAATTTGATAGTAGAGATAAAACACTGGAATTTAATAATTAAATCTTTGATATCATGCAAAAATGCCGATATAAAAAGAGAGAGAATATAGGGAAGTGTCATACATATGGTAAAAACAATTAAAGAAATAACAATCGCCTTAAATGAAGCACACCAGTACGAAGAATGGATGCAGGATATCGAACAGGATGAACGTGCGGGTGTTCAAAAGGTATGGAAGCAATGGAATAATCGAATGGAAAAAGAAAAGAAAAAGTTAGCAGAACATGAGAGTAAGGTGAAATTTGATATGAGCTTCCTGTCATCGTATGAACAGCTATTGGCTGGGATTGATGAGGCGGGAAGAGGTCCGTTAGCGGGTCCTGTTGTCACAGCAGCAGTAATATTACCTAGAAATTGTGAAAAGTTCATCGGAATAAATGACTCCAAGCAACTACCAAAGAAGGCAAGGGAAGAGTTTGCTAACATTATTAAAGAACATGCTTTGGCATACTCCATCCACTTCCAGGATGCAAAAGTGATCGATGAGCTTAATATTTATGAAGCTACAAAGCAATCAATGAAAAAAAGTATTGAAAACTTAAGGATCTGTCCAGACTTTTGTATTGTGGATGCTATGAAATTACCGGTAGATATACCGCAAAGTTCTATTATTAAGGGAGATGCCAAAAGCTTAAGCATAGCAGCTGCATCCATTTTAGCGAAAAATGCAAGGGATGAATTTATGGAACAATTACATGAAAAATACCCTGTCTATGGATTTGACCAAAACGCTGGATATGGGACAAAACAGCATTTAGAAGCACTCGAAGAATTCGGTTATATTGAAGAACACCGAAAAAGCTTTGAACCGATAAAGTCCATGGTTGGGGCGAAGGAGCGGGTATTACTATGACATCCACATCATTTAATCCGATACAAATACAACAAGCAACACTAGAACAAAATCAACCCTTAACATTAAAGCAAGGTCAAGTGTTTCATGGAACTATCAAAAAGCTCTACCCAGATCAGATGGCGGAAATACAAGTTGGGCCAAACAAATTATTTGCTAAGCTAGAAACCCCTTTGAAAGCCGGAGATTCACATTTTTTCCAAGTAACGAACATGAACCCTCAAGCAGAGTTGAAAGTTGTGACAGGGCCAATGCAGCCATCTCAAACGACGGGCGGGCAACTAAATCAGCTTTTAGAAACAATGAATCTTCCAAAAACCATGGAAATGCAGCAAGTACTTGCTCATTTTGTTAAGAATCAAGTGCCTCTTTCAAAAGAAGCTTTATTACAAGCTGAAAACTGGTTGAAAAATTTACCCGAGTCTATTACAAAGCAAGAGGCATTGCAGGTTATTCAAAAAATGGCTGATATGAAACTGCCATTTACAAACGAAGTGTTTAAAGCCTTAATTTTTGGTAATAAAAACAACGGAATGGCTTCAGCGATTTCCAATTTAACGACATTACTAGCTCAGGATACAAGCATTGAACCATCCACAAAATCAAACATTCTGCAACAATTACAACTTATTTCTAAACCAATCGGGCAAGAAACGGGTGGGGCGATTTTATCAAAGGCAATCCAGAGCTTATTGAGTAACACTGATTCGGATGTGAATAAATCGCAAGTCCTCAATCTGTTAAAGAACGCTGATATAGTACCGAAAAATACGTCAGCTGATAATTGGTTATCCCAAAGTTTTAAGCAGCATCAAAACCTATCATCAAATGAATCAATCAAACAGCCTGCGGGCCAGCTTCTTCAAACTGTAATGGCATCAAAACCGTCCGATGCACAACAAATGATCCAGCAAGTCCAAAATTGGACTGGCAATCAATCGAATTTATCGCAGGAGCAAAAAACACAGCTGCTTCAGCTCGTTAGTCGATTTGAAGCATTACCTAAAAGTACAGCGACAATCGAAATGTTTGCAAAACAATTACATGAGCAACTTGTAAGAGCATTTGCAACTCAAACAAATCAGCAGTCAACAACCAATGGTCAAGTAAACAGTTCGCAAAATGAACAATTGCTTACCTTGCTAAAGCCAGAAGCCGCTAATCCTCAGGTGGCTCAGTCCACTTTGTTAAGTCTAGCTCGTATAGCTGGAGAATCAAGCGCACCTACCGTACAAACAATGCAATTGCAAGCCGATGCGGAAGTTTTGTCGGCACTTGATGGGAAAATGATGGAACAGGCGATCAAAACAGTTTTAAAAGGCTTAGGAATGAGCTATGAAGCAACCTTGAATAATAAAATGTCCGATATACAAGAGTTGGCCCAGTCTTTGAAACCACAACTATTAACGCTTATTCAAGATGCTCAAACTCCAACAGCTGTTAGAGAAGCAGCAGATAATATTCTTGCAAGATTAAATGGGATGCAGTTAACTTCAGGAGAAAACGGGCATCAGCACCAACTGGTCATGCAAATTCCTTTGCAGTTTTTGGGGAAACAAACGGAAGCAACTCTTCAATGGAATGGCAGAATGAAAGAAAATGGCAAAATCGATGCCAATTATGCACGGGTTTTATTTTATTTAAATATGGAAGCACTAGAGGAAACAATGGTAGATATGCAGGTGCAAAATCGCATTGTCACAATTCATTTATACAATAATCAACCACACCTTGAGGTGCTGGCTGAACCACTGAAAGAAACTTTGAAAAAAGGATTATTGGATAAAAACTATCAGCTCTCGGGATTATTTGTGAAACCATTTGAAAATAACACAACTCCTCACAATGGCACAAAGAAAAAGGTGGATGAATCCAACCTGAAAAGTGGAGTTGATATTCGAATATGAATGATAAAAAGTATGTCAGAAAAGAAGCAATTGCATTAAATTACAATCCCGAGAAAAATAATAGCCCTACTGTCATTGCAAAGGGAAAAGGTAAAATAGCTGATAATATTATAGAAAAAGCAGCCCTGAATGATATACCGGTATATGAAGACAAAAACCTTGTTGAATTATTGGGGAATCTTGATTTGAACGAAGCGATTCCGGAAGAACTATATGAAGCTGTTGCGGAAGTTTTTGCATTTATCTACCGGCTCGATCGAAATTATGAAACTAAAACAAAATAAATCTGCACTAAAACTATAGACGGGAATGCGTAAAATAGATAATATTGTAATAAAATAATCTATTTTTATACATATGATACAACGATAGACTTTGTCAGAATATTTGTATAGAATGGATTGTGGCAAGAAAATAAGTACTAGAGGTTGGATTGGAGGATGTATCATGAATATCCATGAGTATCAAGGGAAAGAAATCCTGAGAAAGTACGGAGTAACTGTTCCAAATGGAAAAGTTGCATTTTCACCGGAGGAAGCAGTAAAGGTTGCTAAAGAGCTAGGTTCTAATGTAATCGTTGTAAAAGCTCAAATCCATGCAGGTGGACGTGGTAAAGCTGGGGGTGTAAAAATCGCGAAGAATTTGGATGAAGTCCGAACTTACGCGAAAGAGTTATTAGGGAAAATCCTAGTGACTCATCAAACTGGTCCTGAAGGTAAAGAAGTTAAGCGTCTTTACATTGAAGAGGGTTCGGATATTAGTAAAGAATATTATTTGAGCTTTGTTTTAGATAGAGCAACTTCTCGAGTTACACTAATGGGGTCAGAAGAAGGCGGAATGGACATCGAGGAAGTAGCTGAACATTCTCCGGAAAAGATTTTTAAAGAAGTGATTGATCCGGTAGCGGGATTACTTCCATTCCAGGCACGTCGAATGGCTTTTAATATGAATATCCCGGCAAAGCTTGTTAATAAAGCTGCAAAATTAATGTTGGGATTATATGAAGCATTTGTTGATAAAGACGCTTCGATTCTAGAGATAAACCCGCTTGTTGTCACAGGAAACGAAGAGGTTGTGGCTCTCGATGCGAAATTTAACTTTGATGCGAACGGGTTATATCGTCATAAAGATATCGTTGAGCTAAGGGATTATGATGAAGAAGATCCAAAAGAAATCGAAGCTTCTAAATACGATCTTAGCTATATCTCGTTGGATGGCAATATTGGCTGTATGGTGAATGGTGCGGGTCTTGCGATGGCTACGATGGATACAATTAGTTATTACGGCGGTAAACCGGCAAACTTCCTTGACGTTGGGGGCGGTGCTACTGCAGAGAAGGTTACAGAAGCATTTAAAATTATTTTATCGGATCCAGCTGTAAAAGGGATCTTCGTTAACATCTTCGGAGGCATTATGAAATGTGATGTCATTGCAGAGGGAGTAATTACCGCTGCAAAGGAAGTAGGATTAGAAGTTCCTTTAGTTGTACGTTTAGAGGGGACAAACGTAGGACTTGGCAAAGAATTATTAAATGCTTCAGGTTTAAATATTGTAGCGGCTGACTCAATGGCAGATGGCGCTGAAAAAATTGTAGAGCTCGTAGGTTAAGGAGGCTAATGACAATTCATGAGTGTTTATATTAATGCGGATACAAAGGTAATTGTACAAGGTATTACAGGCGAAACAGCACTATTCCATACAAAGCAGATGCTAGAATATGGCACGAAAATTGTAGCGGGGGTAACACCTGGAAAAGGTGGTCAAGTTATTGAAGGCGTTCCTGTTTTTAATACAGTTGAAGATGCGGTCAAGGTAACTGGTGCAAATGTTTCGGTAATTTATGTTCCTGCACCATTTGCAGCGGATGCAATTATGGAAGCGGTGGATGCTGAATTAGATTTAACAATTTGTATTACAGAACACATTCCTGTATTGGATATGGTCAAAGTGAAACGATATATGGAAGGTAAGAAAACACGTTTAGTTGGTCCAAACTGTCCAGGTGTAATTAGTTCAGATGAGTGTAAAATTGGAATTATGCCAGGTTATATCCACACAAAAGGTCATGTTGGTGTAGTATCCCGTTCAGGTACATTAACATATGAAGCAGTACATCAGTTAACACAAGCCGGAATTGGTCAATCGACAGCAGTTGGTATCGGTGGAGACCCAGTAAATGGTACGAATTTCATCGATGTACTAAGCGAATTCAATGATGATCCAGAGACATACGCTGTCGTAATGATCGGTGAAATCGGTGGAACAGCCGAAGAAGAAGCGGCTGAATGGATTAAAGCGAATATGACTAAGCCTGTCGTTGGATTTATCGGTGGACAAACTGCACCTCCAGGTAAACGAATGGGGCATGCTGGAGCCATCATTTCTGGCGGTAAAGGAACAGCAAGTGATAAAATTAAAGCGATGAATGAAGCAGGTATTGAAGTTGCACCTACTCCATCGGTAATTGGTGAAACATTAATTAAGGTTATTAAAGAAAAAGGTCTATACGAACAATGTAAAACTCATTAAAATAAAGGGTGTAGCAATCTTGTTGCTGCACCCTTCCCTTTTTTATGCGGTCACTTTTTATCAAAGCACATGCTTTGTCGATGAAGAGAATTTCTTCTATTAATAAGGAGTGATATGTTGAACAGTTTACAAGAAATCCTCTCGTTTCATTACGTTTATCCTCTTACCCTAAACAAATTCCAACTTCTGATGAAATCTATCGAATCTACACGTAATCTAGTAGAAACTTCACCAGCAAAATTAGCTAAAATTCTATCGATTTCGACAATAAACGCAGATAACATTTTATTGAAATATAAACAAGTATTGAAAATTAATCTCATGGATGTATATAATTCTTCTTCGGTCAGAGCAATTCCATTCAATAGTAAATTCTACCCAGAAAGCTTGCTGGATTTAATTGACCCTCCGACGGTCCTATATGCAAAAGGGGATATATCTTTACTGCAGGAACCCAGGAAAATTGCCATCATTGGCTCCAGAAAAGCAACGAATTATTCCAGCTTGGCATTGGAGTATATTGTCCCGCCGCTAGTTGAACAAAATGTCGTCATAGTAAGTGGACTTGCAAAGGGGGCTGACAGTTTGGCTCATCGTGCAACAATTCAGTATGGAGGCAAAACCATTGCAGTATTAGGGCATGGTTTTTCCCATCTCTATCCACGAGAAAATAAAGAACTTGCAAGCGAAATAGAAGGAAATCATTTACTTTTATCAGAATATCCTCCATATGTTGGGGTCCAGAAATGGCAATTTCCAATGAGAAATCGTATTATAAGCGGTATCAGCAACGCAATTGTTGTAACAGAGGCTTCTTTAAAAAGTGGGACACTGATTACAACAGAGCATGCACTAGAACATGGCAAAGATATTTTTGTCGTTCCTGGGCCCATTCTGAAAGAACAGTCAAAAGGGACAAATAGTCTACTGCGAGAAGGGGCTATTCCAATCTGGGATGGTTATCAAATCATAGAGGAATTAAAATTGTTTTGAAGGTAAATATTGAAAAAAAGTTGCATTCTCATAAAAACTGTTATACATTTTGCAACAGATACATTTTTTAGGTTGCTTACCTAAGTATGTGAATCAAGATAAACAATTAACCTCTACAAGGGGGAAGAATATAGATGGCAGATTATTTAGTGATAGTAGAATCACCAGCAAAAGCAAAAACAATTGAGAGGTATTTGGGGAAGAAATATAAAGTAAAAGCTTCCATTGGTCATGTTCGTGACTTGCCGAAGAGCCAAACAGGGATTGATACAGAAAATAATTATGAACCAAAATACATTACAATTCGCGGGAAGGGTCCGGTATTGCAGGATTTAAAATCAGCAGCGAAAAAAGCCAAAAAAATCTATCTAGCAGCCGATCCCGATCGCGAAGGAGAAGCGATTGCATGGCATTTAGCACAAGCATTAAATATCGAAATAACTTCTGATTGCCGTGTGGTTTTTAACGAGATTACCAAAGATGCTATTTTAGAATCCTTTAAGCATCCCCGTCCAATCAATATGGACTTAGTGGATGCACAACAAGCAAGACGTATTTTGGACAGACTAGTAGGTTATAACATTAGTCCAATCCTGTGGAAAAAAGTGAAAAAAGGATTATCTGCTGGCCGCGTTCAATCGATCGCACTGCGATTTATCATCGATCGAGAAGAAGAAATTAAAAACTTTGTTCCGGAAGAATATTGGTCGATTGAAGCTAACTTTGAAAAAGGGAAGAAGCAATTCGACGCCTATTACTATGGCAATGGTGAAGAAAAAGTAAAACTAACGAACGAAGAGCAAGTAAATTCGATTTTAAAAGGTCTAAAGGGCAATGAGTTTCAAGTTGCTAATGTTGTTAAAAAGGAACGCAAACGTAATGCAGCTCCAGCCTTCACAACATCTTCTTTACAACAAGAAGCGGCTCGAAAATTAAATTTCCGTGCAAAGAAAACAATGATGCTCGCTCAGCAATTATATGAAGGTATTGATATCGGAAAAAAAGAAGGTACTGTCGGGTTAATTACATATATGCGTACAGACTCTACTCGAATTTCTGACAGTGCGAAAGCTGAAGCGGTTAGCTACATCAGTGAAAAATACGGGAAAGACTATGTAGTAGGAGAAACGAAGCAAACAAAAAAATCAGCGAATGCCCAGGATGCCCATGAAGCAATCCGTCCAACGAGTACAATGAGAACGCCGGATGAGCTAAAAGCATTTTTAAGTCGTGATCAGCTGCGACTTTACCGATTAATTTGGGAGCGTTTTATTGCAAGTCAAATGGCTCCTGCGGTATTAGATACAGTGACGGTAGATTTAGTAAATGATAATGTTCAATTCCGTGCAAATGGTTCCCATGTAAAGTTCCCTGGTTTCATGAAGCTTTATATTGAGGGAACTGATGACCAAACAGAGGAAACGACGAAACTACTTCCAGAAATGGAAGTTGGCGATACGGTGAAGTCTTTGGAAATTGAACCGAAACAACACTTTACACAACCGCCTCCACGTTTCACTGAAGCGCGTCTTGTTAAAGAACTTGAGGAAAGAGGCATCGGTCGACCTTCTACTTATGCACCGACTCTAGATGTGATTCAAAGACGAGGGTATGTTCAATTAGATGCAAAACGTTTCGTACCAACGGAACTTGGGGAAATCGTTCATCAGCTCGTATTAGAATTTTTCCCGGAAATCATAAATATCGAATTTACAGTAAAAATGGAAGAAGACCTTGATAAAATTGAAGAAGGTCAAACCAACTGGGTGAAAATCATCGATGATTTCTATAAAGACTTTGAAAAGCATGTAAAACACGCTGATGAGGTTATGGAAAAAATTGTGATTAAAGATGAACCAGCTGGAGAAGATTGTGAAAATTGTGGTTCTCCTATGGTTTATAAATTAGGTAGATACGGAAAATTCATGGCTTGTTCAAACTTCCCTGAATGCCGAAATACAAAGGCGATTATGAAACCAATTGGTGTAAAATGTCCGGGCTGTGAACCAGGGGAGATCGTAGAAAGAAAAAGTAAAACGAAACGCTTATTCTATGGATGCAACACTTATCCAGAATGTGATTTTGTCTCTTGGGATAAGCCAATTAGTAGACCTTGTCCAAAATGCAGTTCACTTTTAGTTGAGAAGAAAATTAAAAAAGGTGTTCAAATTCAATGTACCAAATGTGATTATGAAGAAGCACCTTCACAATAATTACATTCTCACGTGCTAAATAAAAAGCAAGCCTCATTTTAACGACAATTCATAATTTTGTGAATTCTCAAACAGTATAATTGCTTAATGCCTCATTAAATTGTTATAATTTATGAGGCATTTTCTTTTTATGCTGATTGTTGGAATAATCTGTAGTTACAAGAATGTAAAAAAATGCAAAAAACAAACCTAACAACTATCAAGAACCTATGAGTTCACACATTTTTAATAATTTTATTTACTAAATACTTGATATCTTTCCAAGATAGGTTTAGTGTCATAATGTATGTTTTCAATATTTCCTATAAAATTTGAAAGACCTTAAAAAGGTTTAAGGTTCATACCCCTTTTTAACGCATTAAAAAGTTCACCCTATTTTTCATGTAATATTATTGGAGGTGTTTTGCTATTTGTTTCTAACATTTGCAGAAAGCCTAGATAAGTTCCTCAAGTATATTCAACTAGAAAAAAACTTCTCAGTACATACTGTTAGGGAATATGAGTTTGATTTAAATGATTTTCTGAATTTTTTAAAATCTGAAGGTATTTCAAATCTAAACGATGTTGAATATATTCATGCAAGGGTATATATAACAAAACTTTATGATGAAAAGAAAGCAAGAACTTCGATTTCAAGAAAAATTTCTTCCATTCGTTCTTTTTTTAAATACTTAAATCGTGAATACAACCTAGATGATTCGTCATTTCGTTCACTCTACCATCCCAAAAAAGAAAAGCGATTGCCTAATTTCTTCTATGAACAAGAGCTTTCTCAGTTATTCGAAAGAAATATTGGTGCTGATGACAAGTCGGTGCGAAATATGGCCTTATTAGAATTATTGTACGCAACAGGTATTCGAGTAAGTGAGTGTACATCAATAGAAGTGGGAGACATCGACTTTCACTATTCCATAATTCGGGTGATGGGTAAGGGGAGAAAAGAAAGGATTATTCCGTTTGGACAGTATGCGCACGAGGCATTAAGTCAATATTTAGAAGAAGTTCGAGTTAGGCTGATGAAAAATAGTAATCATAAAAAACTCTTTGTGAATATGCGCGGGGGAGAACTTACTCCTCGCGGTGTACGTTATATACTTGACGAAATGATTAAAAATGCGTCAATGCATACGAAAATCTATCCACATATGTTGAGACATTCTTTTGCTACTCATTTATTGAATCAGGGAGCCGATCTAAGGACAGTGCAAGAACTCCTTGGCCATGCGAGTTTGTCATCAACGCAAGTCTACACACATGTAACGAAAGAACATCTTCGAACTACTTATATGAATACTCATCCGCGAGCTTGATTTTAGGAGGAATGAAAATGGAACAATTCCATGCTACTACCATATTTGCTATTCATCATAACGGGAAATGTGCGATGGCAGGTGATGGGCAGGTTACATTAGGAAACTCGGTTGTCATGAAACATACTGCTAGAAAGGTCAGACGTCTATTCAATGGTAAAGTGTTGGCTGGGTTTGCAGGGTCAGTGGCTGACGCGTTCACTCTATTTGAGATGTTTGAAACTAAGCTCAATGAATATAGTGGGAACTTACAGCGAGCTGCAGTAGAGGTTGCAAAACAATGGCGAGGAGATAAGATGCTTCGTCAGTTGGAAGCATTGCTGTTAGTGATGGATCAGTCAACGCTATTGCTAGTATCCGGAACAGGGGAAGTAATAGAGCCTGATGATGGCATATTAGCAATTGGCTCGGGTGGTAATTACGCACTATCTGCAGGGAGAGCATTAAAACAATACTCTGGGGACCATCTTACAGCTAGCCAAATAGCAAAAGCTGCATTAACAATAGCTGCTGATATTTGCGTTTATACAAACCATAATATTGTAGTGGAGGCGCTTGAAGAATGACAAAACAAAATTTAACGCCAAGACAGATTACTGAACAATTAAATCGTCATATTGTTGGGCAAAATAATGCAAAGCGAGCTGTAGCCATCGCTTTACGAAATAGATATCGCCGCTCCCTTTTAAGTGAGGAATTGCAAAATGAAATTATTCCAAAAAACATTTTGATGATTGGTCCAACAGGTGTTGGTAAAACAGAAATTGCGCGAAGAATTGCGAAATTGACAAACGCACCTTTTATTAAAGTGGAAGCTACTAAGTTTACAGAAGTAGGTTATGTAGGCCGTGATGTTGAATCGATGGTACGGGACTTAGTTGAAAGCTCGCAAAGACTCGTTAAAAACGAAATGATGGAATCTGTAAAAGATGCTGCAGAATTAAATGCAAATGAGAAGCTAGTGAAACTGCTTGTTCCTTCTAAAGTCAAAACAAAAATGGCCCAAAACCCATTAGAGATGCTCTTTGGCCAAAATAACAACAGCATGGACGAAGAGAGAACGGAAGAAGAAACGGCAACTCGTTCAAAGCGTTCTCAAGTTTCTGAAGACTTAAAAGCGGGTAAACTTGAAGATGAATGGGTGACAGTTGAGGTTACTGAACAAAATACGCAACTTTTAGATTTGATGCCTGGTATGGGCATGGACATGGGGGCTACGGGAATGCAGGATATACTTTCTAGCCTTATGCCAAAGAAAACAAAAAAACGTAAAATGAAAGTAAAGGATGCGCGACGTGTCCTTATTGTGGAAGAAGCCAATAAGTTAATTGATACAGATGAGTTAGCTCAGGAAGCCATTCGACGAGCAGAACAATCAGGCATTATCTTTATTGATGAAATCGACAAAATTGCCAGTCGTGGAACATCTTCTGCAGATGTGTCGCGAGAGGGTGTACAAAGGGATATTTTGCCGATTGTAGAAGGCTCAACTGTTACAACAAAATATGGTCCTGTTAAAACTGATTTTATGCTCTTTATAGCAGCAGGCGCCTTTCACATGTCTAAACCAAGTGACTTAATTCCTGAGTTGCAAGGACGATTCCCGATTCGTGTCGAATTAGAGAAGTTAACCAAAGAAGATTTTATAAGAATTTTAAAAGAGCCAGATCAATCACTTATTTTGCAGTATAAAGCTTTATTGGAAACAGAAGGTGTAACGATTGAATTTACAGATGATGCAATTGAAAGAATCGCGCAGATTGCTACAGAAGTAAATCAGGAAACGGATAATATTGGAGCAAGAAGACTTCATACCATTCTGGAACGTCTTTTGGAAGAATTATCATTTGAAGCATCTGAAATTTCACCGGCACATATCGAAATTACACCTGTATACGTCGACAAAAAACTCGAAAAAATTTCAAAAAACAAAGATTTGTCACAATTTATCTTATAATTCGAGTTTAATTAGTTACAATAAATTGTAGAAACCTTTAGAATATTAAGTGAATTATTATACGCACCCCTTAGGAGGATATTTTTAAAATGAATTTATTAGCAAAAACACGCAAGATTAACTCGATGCTTCAAGCATCAGCAGGTAAGCCGGTTAACTTTAAAGAAATGGCTGACACTCTTGGTGATATTATAGATAGCAATGTATTTATCGTAAGCCGTAAAGGGAAATTACTTGGTATTTCAATTCACCAACAAATTGAAAATGCGCGTATTCAAAAAATGGTAGAAGAGCGCCAATTCCCGGAAGATTATGCTCAACATCTTTTTGAAATTATTGAAACTTCGCCAAATATCGACATCAACAGTGAACATACAATCTTCCCTACTGAAAACCGTGATCTATTCAAGAACGGTTTAACGACAATTGTTCCGATTGTCGGTGGTGGTGAACGTTTAGGCACTTTAATCTTAGGAAGATTAACTGAAAGCTTTGAAGATGACGATTTAATTTTAGCTGAGTATGGAGCGACTGTAGTCGGAATGGAAATCCTGCGTGAGAAATCAGAAGAAATTGAAGAAGAAGCACGTAGTAAAGCTGTGGTTCAAATGGCGATCAATTCTTTATCATATAGTGAATTAGAAGCAATTGAACATATCTTTGAAGAGCTGGATGGTAATGAAGGATTACTTGTTGCATCAAAAATTGCAGACCGCGTAGGAATTACACGTTCAGTAATCGTAAATGCGTTACGTAAATTAGAATCAGCTGGTGTAATTGAATCTAGATCTTTAGGGATGAAAGGTACTTACATTAAAGTATTAAATGATAAGTTCTTAATGGCCTTAGCTGAAATCAAGATGAAATAATAATGAAATAAAAATTAAGGTTCTGTCATATAGACTGACGGGACCTTATTTTTTTGTCTAAAATAATATACATAATTTACTGGTCGCAATTTACTAGATGATAATAGATAATAGGTTTACTTGTAAAAATTAGCTCTTTATGCTGTCGAAATATTGGAAAATGTGGAGAATTGTGAATGGAAATGAGTCGAATTTTCACAAAAATAGTCCCTATTAACTATTAAAAAACAACAAATGCCAATAGACACTTTGTAGTATTATACTTTAAAATTAAGTTATCGTATTGAAATATAATGTAATATAAAAATAGATTTTGAGGTGAATAGTTTGGACTTGTTCGGAGGGACGATCAGTAAACTAGAAAACGGGTTGAATTATGCTTCGTTAAAAAATAAAACAATCGCTCAAAACATTGCGAATGTGGATACTCCTAATTATAAGGCGAAAAATGTCAGTTTTGAGAAAATGTTGTCAGATGCAAAAAAATCGACTATTTCTGCAACGCGGACAGATGCCCGGCACTATGACTTCGAGATAGCTCAATCCACACCAGGTGTTTATAGCTATGAAAACTTTAACTACCGCAGTAATGGGAATGGTGTTGATATGGATGCGGAGCAAGCAAGTCTAGCAGAAAACACAATTTACTATAATGCTTTAGTTGAACGAATCTCTAGTAAATTTAATAGTCTAAATACAGTCATTAAAGGGAGGTAGATAAGTATGTCTATATTTACAAGCATGAATACAACTGCCTCTGCGTTAACTGCGCAGCGTTTAAGAATGGATGTTATTTCTTCGAATATCGCAAATGTCGACACGACTCGAGCTAAACAAGTGAATGGCGAATGGGAGCCATACCGCCGTAAATCTGTAACGATGACAGAGGATAATGGTCAATTTTCTAGTTTCCTGAATCAAGCGATGGGAAAAAAAGAGAACGCTGGAAATGGTGTTAAAGTCACAAAAATAAACGACGATACAGAGACGCCATTTAAATTAGTATATAATCCGACTCACCCAGATGCGAACGAAGATGGGTATGTAGAAATGCCGAATGTAGATCTATTGACGGAGATGGTAGATCTAGTTTCTGCAACTCGCTCTTATGAAGCAAATATAACAGTACTAAATGCTAGTAAATCAATGCTTACAAAAGCCCTGGAAATAGGTAAATAAATAAATTAGGTGGAAGGGAGGAGTCGACTTGGCAATAAATCCAGTATCAATATCTGTTGCAAATACGCAAACAATAGATGAAACAAATAAACTAAAACCGGCTGCTACGCCATTTGAAGCGCAGCAATCTTTTGCTAATACATTAAAGGATGCGATTGCTTCCGTGAATAATCAACAAATGCAATCAGATGCAATGACACAAAAGCTTATTAATGGAGAAGATGTTGATTTACATGAAGTCATGATCACTGCTCAAAAAGCGGGTGTAACTTTAAATGCAACGATGGAAGTTCGCAATAAAGCAATTGAAGCGTACCAAGAAATTATGCGAATGAGTATCTAACTTCATTTAGCAACTCTTTATCTGCACCATTAACTTTACGTCAGGTGAACATTTTTTATGCACCTGGGTAGGTCGAATAGGGTGTATTCACAAAAATCGGGGGATAGCTAATGAATGAGCGTTTTACAAAGGTGAAAAGCGACTCGAGTCAATTTTGGAAGAGTCGTACAAAAAAACAAAAGGTTGCAATTGTTGGGACATTAATCGGCGTAATTGCTCTTGCAACTATACTTACATATTTCTCAACGAGAACAAACATGGTTCCACTTTTTACTGAATTATCTGCTACAGAAGCTGGAGAAATTGCCGAAGTCTTGACAGCGCAAGGCGTAACATATGAAATCGCTCCTGGTGGAACGAATATTTTAGTGCCGGAAGAACAAGTAGATACATTAACTGTATCACTTGCTGCACAAGGTTATCCTGAATCCGGAGAGATCAACAATTCCTTCTTCACATCAAATGCGGGATTCGGTATGACTGACAATGAATTTAATGTCATCAGGCTTGCTGCTACACAAACAGAGCTGGCAAATTTAATCAAGAAAATTGATGGTGTGAAAAATGCAAATGTAATGATCAATATGCCTGAACAGGGTGTATTTGTAAATGATACTGGGCAAGAGGCAAGTGCTTCCATTGTTTTGGATACGGAACCTGGCCATCAATTTTCAAGTGAACAAATTTCCACTTTATATAATTTAGTCTCTAAAAGTCTTCCGAACTTAAGTACAGAAAATATCGTCATCACAAATCAATACTCAGAGTATTTCGATTTGGAATCAGCATCATCTGGATCTAACTCAGTTGAGACGGTTGATGGTCAAATGCAAGTAAAGAAAACAATCGAACGGGACTTGCAAAGACAGGTTCAACAAATGCTCGGTACTTTAATGGGGAATGATAAGGTTGTTGTTTCGGTGACAACTGATATCGATTTTAAACAAGAAAACCGTCAAGAGAATCTGGTTGTACCTGTAGATGAGGAAAATATGGAAGGAATTGAAATCAGTGCCCAGCGAATTACTGAATCATATTCCGGAGTAGATGCTGCATCAGGAACACCAGAAGCAGGGGCGGGAACAGATAACTTCGTCGATTATAGCTCAGTAACGAGCGGTGACGGAGACTACGAAAAAGTAGAAGAAACAATTAACAAGGATGTCAATCGCATTACAAAAGACATTCAAGAAAGTCCATACAAAGTACGTGATATTGGAATTCAAGTGATGGTGGAGCCACCAACACCTGATGATGCAGCTTCTCTATCCGAGGACGTTAGAAGTGACATCGAACAAATACTGTCAACGATTGTTCGTACAACTATTGATAAAGAAGCGGCAGGGGACTTAACAAACGAACAAATCAGTGAAAAAGTTGTCGTTTCAGTTCAACCGTTTTACGGCAATGACGAACCAACTGCTGAAGAAACACCAATCATTCCATGGTGGATTTGGGTAATTGGCGGGATTCTAGTTGCTGTTATATTATTGCTCGTATTCTTCATAGTACGTTCTAGAAGACGAAAAGAAGATGAAGAAGAACTTACAATTCTTGAAGAACAAGAAGAGTTCAGAGTAAATGATATTAATGAAGAAAAAGAAACAGAAGGAACAATACGCCGTAAACAGCTTGAAAAAATGGCGAAGGAAAAACCTGAAGACTTTGCAAAGCTATTACGCAGTTGGATTACCGAAGATTAGTGGGGGTGTTCGAACATGTCCAAAAAGGAAAAAGAACTAACGGGAAAGCAAAAGGCGGCATTACTGTTAATCTCTTTAGGGCCAGAAGTTTCTGCTTCTGTATATAAACATTTAAATGAAGAGGAAATCGAACGACTTACGTTAGAAATCTCAAGTGTCAAAAAAGTTGAACCTGGTATAAAGGAAGATATTATTGAAGAATTCCATCATATCGCTTTAGCTCAGGACTATATTTCACAAGGTGGAATCGGTTACGCAAAGACAGTTTTAGAAAAAGCATTAGGGCAAGATCAGGCACAGGCGATTATTAATCGCCTGACGTCATCTTTACAAGTACGCCCATTTGACTTTGCAAGAAAAGCGGATCCTGGACAGATCTTTAACTTTATCCAAAATGAACACCCTCAGACGATTGCTTTAATTTTATCCTATTTAGATCCTGGACAAGCTGGTGTTATATTGTCGTCATTACCGCAAGAAGTTCAGGCGGATATAGCAAAACGTATTGCCATGATGGATTCGACTTCTCCTGAAGTGATAAGTGAAATTGAATCGATACTGGAACGGAAATTATCATCCACAGTTACTCAAGATTACACGGAAACTGGTGGGGTAGATGCAGTTGTTGATGTATTAAATGGAGTCGATCGTCAAACAGAAAAAACGATTCTTGATGCGCTAGAAATTCAAGATCCAGAACTAGCGGAAGAAATTAAGAAGAGAATGTTCGTATTCGAGGATATTGTTACACTGGATAATCGTTCAATTCAGCGAGTTATTCGTGATTGTGAAAATGAAGATCTACTTCTATCCATGAAGGTAAGTAGTGAAGAAGTAAAAGATATCTTGTTCCGAAATATGTCCCAGCGTATGGCTGATACATTTAAAGAGGAAATGGAAATTATGGGTCCTGTTCGCTTGCGTGATGTAGAAGATGCCCAATCAAGAATTGTTGGGGTTATTCGCCGCCTAGAGGATGCTGGAGAAATCATCATAGCTCGTGGTGGAGGAGATGACGTCATTGTCTAGAATCATCCGCTCAAGCAGTACAGTCCAGCAACAAGAAAAACAAGTTGAGATACAGGTTCGTAACTTGTTTAAGGTTGATTTTGACGGAGAAGAAAATAATCAAGGTTCAGCAATAACAATGGACGAGATATATGCCCAAAGAGATGAGATTATATCGAGCGCAGCATCAGAAATCGAATCACAAAAACAAGAATTTGAAAGATATCGACAAGAACAATTAGAAATTCTGGATCAGCTAAAAAAAATGTGGGAAGAAGAAAAACTTGTTTTAGAGCAAAATGCCTATGAACAAGGTTTTCAACAAGGCTATGAAGAAGGCATGAAAAAAGCCCATGTAGATATGGCGGAATCCCTGGCTGTTGCAAACAAAGTCATTGAGGATTCTCGTATAATTGCCCAAAAGTATATTGAAGAACAAGAGCAAGTCATTTTGGAACTTGCATTAACAGCTTCCGAACGGATTATTGGTGCATCCTTAGATAGAGATGATGAGATGTTTTTATCAATTGTTAAAAGAGGTCTCAAAGAAGCAAGAGAAATGAAAGAGATCAAAATCTATGTATCACCTACTTACCATCATTTAATTACCCAGCACCGAAGCGAGCTAATAGAGATGTTCCCGACGGATGTACCATTATTGGTTTTCGTTGACGAAGACTTGAAACAAACGGAAAGCTATATAGAAACAAACCATGGTCGAATCGTCGTGTCGATTGACGAACAGTTAAGTGAACTTCGTTTCAAACTAAGTGAAATTTTAGACAGTAAGGAATGATGGGATGAAAGCGGCTCAATTAATAGATACAATACCTACAATTGAAACGTTTAAGAAGTTTGGTAAAGTTAGTCGTGTTGTCGGTTTAATGATTGAGTCTCAAGGTCCTGAAAGTTCAATTGGTGATGTTTGTAAAATACATGTGAATTCATCGAAAAATGGTCATCAAATAATTTTAGCAGAAGTCGTCGGATTTAATAATGAATTTGTTGTGTTAATGCCCTATACTTCAATCCGCGAGATTTCAATTGGTTGTCTCGTAGCAGGTACAGGTAAGCCTCTTGAAGTTAAAGTAGGACCTGAACTGATTGGAAAAGTATTGGATTCGATGGGGAACCCTTTTGATGGCTCAGCTCTTCCTAGAGGACTAATGACTGTTCAAACAGATCAGGAACCACCAAATCCTTTGAAGAGACCACCAATCAAGGACCAACTTGAAGTCGGGGTAAAGGCAATTGATGGAATGCTGACTGTTGGAAACGGTCAGCGTGTTGGTATCTTCGCCGGATCTGGTGTAGGTAAAAGTACACTGTTAGGTATGATTGCTCGTAATACAAAAGCTGATATAAACGTTATCGCTTTAATTGGGGAGCGTGGCCGCGAAGTGCTCGAATTTATCGAACGAGATTTAGGGGAAGAAGGCTTAAAACGGTCGATCGTTGTAGCTGCAACCGGGGACCAACCCGCATTAATGCGTATTAAAGGAGCTTTCACGGCTACAGCCATTGCTGAGTACTTTAGAGATCGGGGAATGAATGTCATGTTGATGATGGATTCAGTAACCCGAGTAGCCATGGCACAAAGAGAAATCGGTCTAGCTACTGGTGAACCACCAGCACAAAAAGGGTATACTCCCTCAGTGTTTTCAATTTTGCCTAAATTACTGGAACGAACAGGTACGAACCAACATGGCTCTATAACTGCTTTCTATACAGTATTGGTTGATGGGGATGATATGAATGAACCAATTGCCGATACAGTTCGAGGTATTCTAGATGGTCATATCGTGTTAGACCGAACTCTTGCAAACAAAGGGCAGTATCCAGCCATCAATGTACTAAAAAGTGTAAGTCGTTTAATGAATCATATCTCTTTACCTGAACATGTTAAGGCGTCAGAAAGACTTCGAGAGCTTTACTATACGTATGCAAAATCAGAAGACCTGATTAACATTGGTGCATATAAACGCGGCACATCCAAAGAAATTGATGAGGCTATTCAATATGAGCCGCTAATTACGAACTTTTTGAAACAAGGTTATAAAGATAAAGTGTCACTAGATAATACCGTAGACGAAATAATAGCATTATCAAATGGTGGAGGTAGGTAATGGTCCAATATACATATCGCTTTGAGAAAATATTGACGATTCGTGAGCAAGAAAAACAACAAACAGAACAAGCTTATAAAGAGTCAGTACGTTTTTTTGAAGAAGTAGCGACAAAACTATATGATCTTCTAAAGAAAAAAGAGGATTTAATTACCTATCAGAATGATCGATTAACAGTTGGTTCGTCAATAGATGAAATCCACCACTTTGCGACTTTTATTGGTAGTTTAGAACGTTCAATTACAGAAGTGCAGCAAAAAGTGGTTCAAGCCCGTGCAAAAATGAACTGGCACGAACAAAAACTGTTAGAAAAAAACTTGGAAATACGTAAGTTTGAAAAAATGCGTGAAAAAGATTTTGCAACATTCAAGAATGAGCAAGATAGAGCGGAAACACTTTATTTAGATGAACTTTCAGCTCTTATGTATACAAAGAAAGAATTTAGGTGATTTCATGGCAAAAGGTAAAGCGAAACAAGAAAATACAGTGTCCCATGAAGGTAATTCACCAGGGATTTTTCAAAAGCTTATTTTTTGGTTTATCATTCCGTTGCTATTTATAGTAGCTATTCTTCTAGTTGTTGCAACATTTACTAACTTTAATGTTTTTGAGAAGGCAGCAGAGCTAACCAATTTAAAGGGTTCAGAAGAAGAGGTATCTATCGAAGACACAACAAACCAATACAATGAAAAGATTGTCGGTTTGGAAGCAGAAGTGAAAGAAAAAGAAGCAGAAATTGAAAAATTGCAATCAGAATTAGAGAGTGCAAAAGCAGAGAATCAAGAAAGCCTTACTGTACAAGAGCAACTCCAATACGAGATTGAAAAATTGCAGCGAGATCAAACAGAAGCGAAGAAAGAATTCGAGGATTTATTAGATTCCTTTGAACAAATGTCGGCAAAATCAGCTGCACCTATATTGGTTGAAATGAGTGATGAAGAAGCAGTGAAAATTCTTGCAAGCATGCAGCCTGATATTTTATCAGCCGTATTGGCTAAAATGAGTCCTGCTGATGCCGCTCGTTACACAGAACTACTATCGCAATAATCATTGCTTTATAAAAGGAGGTGAAATAGTGAATATAGGCATAATGCAGTTTTCAAATTTGGGGATTAACACGAAACCTATTGCCAAAAACCAATCAACGGTAGCTTCAACTCAATCATCAGTAGCATCAAGGCAAACAACAGCCAAGTCGGAGAGCTTTGGAGATGTCCTAAATCAAGCTGTAGTGGCTTCATCCCAAAATGAACCTTCTATAACGAATGAAGGAACGAAAGAATCTATTGATCTCGAAGAATTAGGGGATCTATTATCCGCTAATTCTATGGAAGAAGTTATTGATTTATTAGGAATTCAACATGATGAAGGTTTATTAACAATACAAGTTGGTGAACATGGCCAAGCGTTATCTTTTGATGAAATGATGAACTTGAATAACTTGCTTTCAGTGCTAGGTATTGAGCCTACTCAATTGGCAGAGACAATAGAGCAACTGACTGGTGCTAAAGTAGAAGCGGCAAACGATGTATGGCAACTGATCAATTCTGTATTAGGTCAAGATACGGAAATCGTCCAGCAATTAATTACAGCCCTGCAAGGCGAACAAAAAGTAACACCTAGACAAGCAGAACAGCTAGTTCAATTCCTGAAGTTAGCTCAAGTATCGGGTAAAAATACGGATCTGTATATGAATCAATTATCAACTTTAGAACAAGTTGATCAGATGCTACAAAGTGTTGCAAAGCAGATGAGTCCACAGAGTAGCATTCTATCGACGCAACTACCTGAAAGCCTAACTGGGAAAGCTTCATTACAAGGCTTTGAACAGGTTGTACAGAAATTAGTGAAAAGTACCGAATCTGCTGAAAACACTGTGACAGAGACAACCGAGTCAACTAGATCAGCACAAAACACAGTTGCTCTAACATCTAATATCACAAACACGACAAAAACGATAACAATAACTCTTCCTACTGAAAAGGGAGGACAGTCTGAGGCTCTTGCAAAAGAAATTCAAAATCTACTAAATCGCACTCAAATATCAAGCACATCAGGAACAACAAAGCTTTTATTAAAGCTTTATCCTGAAAATCTAGGCTCGATTCGAATTGAAATTATGCAACAAGATGGTGTGCTATCCGCTAGGTTATTAACAACAACCACAATTGGAAAAGAACTTTTAGATAACCAATTACACCAATTAAAACAGGCATTTGCAAATGCAAATATCCAAATGGATCGAATTGATATCGCTCAGAGTCTCCAAGAAACAGACCGTAACTCAAAAGAACAAGGTCAGTTTGGTCAACAATTCAAACAACAGTTACAACAAAATGAACAGGAACAAGATGAACTGGAAGATGAATCTGAAAAATTGAGCTTTAGCGATTATTTAATAAATGAGGAGGTGTAGAGAATGGCAACGACAGGTATTTCAAATGATTATTATTTAGCTGCAACAAAAGGACCGAAAATCAGTAAAACCGGCGATAACTCCAGCCTTGGAAAAGATGCATTTCTAAACATCCTAATTACCCAATTACAAAACCAGGATCCGACGAAGCCGATGGACGATAAAGAATTTATTTCCCAAATGGCTCAATTCTCTTCGTTAGAACAAATGCAAAATATGACAACTGCAATGCAAAACTTACTTGCTTCTCAAAATGAAACGCAGTTGATGTCCTATACATCATTTATAGGAAAAGAAGTGAAATGGCTTGAGGTAACTGAAGAAGTTGGGGAAGACGGGAAAAATATTGTTAATGAGGGTACGGGTGTCATTAATGAATTGAAATTTGTAGAGGGTGAACCTGTTTTCGTTTTAGCAGACGGAAAAGAGATCTCGCCGGGACATATCTCATCGATTTTAAATAATGGAACAGCATCCGGTTCTTCCGAAGCTGCAGAAAATCCATTAGTAACAGCTAGTAGTTTAATTGGACAAATGGTTCGCTACCAATTAGATGGGGAAGAGCTATCAGCAAAAATTGAATCAGTAACTACGAATGGCAGTTTAATAGAATATATTCTAAATAATGGAACACGTTTGCAAAAGGATCAATTTGAATTAATAAGTGAATAGGGTTGGTGATCAGCATGAATCGAATTTCCATCCAGCACTTGCCATTACAACCTACCATACAGACTCAAAAGAAAACGACAACACCTGTTCAGGGCAAACAATCTTTTATTAATCATTTACAAGAAGTTACCAGTAACCAACAGCTAAAGATTAGTAAACATGCAAACGATAGAATAATAGAAAGAAATATCTCTATTACTGAACAAGAGTGGCAACGTGTGTCAGAAAAAGTAGTGGAAGCACGTGCTAAGGGTGTGAACCAACCACTAGTCTTGATGGATCAAGCAGCATTAATCGTAAGTGCTAAAAATGAAACGGTTATAACAGCGATGGAACGCTCCGAAACAAAAAATCAATTGTTTACAAATATCGATGGAACAATCGTCTTATAAAAGGCAGGACCAACACGAAGTCTAATAAAAGACTTTAAATGGATGCCTAAGTGCTGCTGACTGACAGACGCAGTGCAACACAAAGAACATAAAAAATAAACGGGATAAACGAGAGGAGAACGATTAACAATGTTACGTTCAATGTATTCAGGTATTTCTGGTTTAAAAAACTTCCAAACGAAGCTTGATGTAATCGGGAACAACATTTCAAATGTAAATACATACGGATTCAAAAAAGGGCGAGTGGTATTTAAGGATTTAATTTCACAAACAACTGCAGGGGCTACTGCTCCTTCAGATACTCGTGGTGGAGTTAACGCGAAACAAGTTGGTTTAGGGGCTCAAGTTGCTGCAATTGATACAATTTCGACAACAGGTTCACTACAAACTACAGGTCGTGTATTAGACTTAGCAGTTTCTGGTGATGGTTATTTCCGTGTTGCACCAGGAGACAACTTAGGTAATGTATCTTATACAAGAGCTGGTAATTTTTATATGGATGCTGAAGGAGATATTGTAACAGCAGATGGTATGTATCTATTAGATACTGCAGGAGCAAAAATTAATGTCCCGACTACTTCTCAAAGTATGTCAATTGGTCAAGATGGTACAGTAAATATAGTTGCTGCGGATGGAACATTAACTTCTAATCAGAAGATAAGTTTAGCAAAGTTTCCAAATAGCGAAGGATTAGAAAAAGTAGGATCTAACTATTACGTAGAATCACCAGCTTCAGGGGAACCTAATGCTGATGTAACAGCACAAGCAGCAGGTAAAGGCTCTGTCCAATCAGGTTTCCTAGAAATGTCCAACGTTGACCTTTCTGAAGAGTTCACAGACATGATTGTCGCGCAACGTGGTTTCCAAGCGAACTCTCGTATTATTACAACATCGGATGAAATCTTGCAAGAGCTAGTAAACTTAAAACGATAATCTATTAGTTTCATACTAATTTCATTGTAAAGGAGGGTCGGGCCGGCTTTCTATAATAGACCCGGCCCCATTTCAATGATCGAATTAACACGATTAAATGGTAAATCTTTTTCATTAAATGCGCTATACATAGAATTAGTAGAGTCATTTCCGGACACAACAATTACATTAACAAATGGTAAGAAATTTATTGTTAAGGAAAGCGAAGAAGAAGTTCAAAAAAAGGTAGTTCAATTTTATAAAAGTATCCAAGTATTATCCAACCCGCATTTACGAGGTGATGACGATGAAAAACAATAAATTATTAACAGTAATGCTTATCATATTAGTGTCCATTACATTAATTGGGGTTGTAATTTTTGTTCTATTAACACAATTTAATAAACAAACAACCGAAACACATGAGCCGTCAATAGATGAGATTATAGAAGCTTCTGTTGATGTAACCGAAATCACGACGAATTTAGCTGATAATAGCATTATCATGCTTTCGTTAAAAATACAAACAGGTAGTAAAGAAGCTGCAGAAGAGTTAACAAAACGTGATTTCCAAACAAAAAATCTTGTGATTACTCAGCTTTCTGAAATGACTGAAGAAGATTTAAAAGGGAAAGAAGGTAAAACAGCTTTTGAATCTACACTGAAATCACAATTAAATGAACTGATGCAAGAGGGAGAAATACAACAAGTGTACATTACCTCCTACATCATACAGTAAAAATGCGAAACATCTTGAAATGGAGGTGGGCAAATGGCAGGAGATGTATTATCCCAATCTGAAATTGATGCGCTACTTTCTGCAATTTCAACCGGTGAAATGTCAGCGGATGATATGAAAAAAGAAGAAGAAACCAAAAAAGTTAAGATATATGACTTCAAACGTGCCCTTCGTTTTTCAAAAGATCAAATCCGAAGTTTGACCCGAATACATGAAAACTTTGCAAGATTATTAACAACATTTTTCTCGGCACAATTAAGAACCTATGTTCAAATTACAGTAGCTTCGGTCGATCAAATACCCTTTGAAGAGTTTGTTCGTTCGATTCCTAATATGACATTAATAAATGTGTTTGAAGTGCCGCCTTTAGATGGTAATATCTTAATGGAGATCAATCCGAACATCGCGTACTCCATGCTAGATCGTTTGATGGGTGGCAGTGGTTCAAGCTATAGTAATGTGGCGAATTTAACCGAGATTGAACAGAAAATAATGACGAATCTATTCGAACGATCCTTCGACAATTTACGGGAAGCCTGGGATACAATCGCCGAAATTGACCCAATCTTAGTAGAATTGGAAGTGAATCCGCAATTTTTGCAAATGATTTCACCGAATGAAACAGTCATCGTTATTTCATTAAATACAATAATTGGCGAAACAACAGGAATGATCAATATTTGTATTCCGCATGTTGTATTAGAGCCAATAATTCAAAATTTATCTGTTCAATATTGGATGCAATCAAACACAAAAGAAGCTTCACCAGAACAAGCACAAATGCTAGAAAAACGAGTGAAGCAAGCAGAATTACCATTAATTGCAGAACTCGGTACAACCAATATTTCAATTGAAGATTTTCTTTATATGAATATTGGTGATGTGATTGAGTTGGACCAAAATATTGAGGAACCGCTACTTTTAAAAGTAGGTACGATACCGAAATTCATTGCACAGCCAGGAAAACGAAATAAAAAAATGGCAATCCAAATTATTGCACCATTAGAAGGAGGAGACGATGATGAGTGATGGTATGCTCTCCCAAGAAGAAATTGAAGCGTTATTAAGGGGCGAAACGTTAGACGATAAGCTTAACGACTTAGCATCTGAATCTTCTGCAAATAACGAACCACTACGTGTTGAAGATTATTTAGACGCGATGGAACAAGATGCCCTAGGTGAAGTAGGAAATATCTCATTTGGAAGCTCTGCAACAGCACTATCTACACTCCTGGGTCAGAAAGTAGATATTACGACACCAGTAGTTTCGATTCTTAACCGCAATCTTTTAGAAGAAGAATTTCCGCATCCTTATGTAGCCGTCCAAGTGGAATATACGACTGGCTTATCCGGAGCGAATTTATTGGTAATTAAACAAGAAGATGCTGCAATTATTGCTGACTTAATGCTTGGAGGAGATGGGTTAAATCCAAGTGCAGATTTAAGTGAAATTCAACTTAGTGCTGTTCAAGAAGCGATGAACCAAATGATGGGTTCAGCTGCTACGTCTATGTCTACAGTATTTAATAAAAAAGTAGATATTTCACCACCTTCCATTGACTTAATGAACATCTCGCAAAATGAAGGAACAGATAGAATTCCTGAAGATGATTTATTGGTGAAGGTTTCATTCCGCCTTAAAATTGGAACATTAATTGATTCAAATTTAATGCAATTATTCCCACTTCAATTCGGAAAGAAACTAGTAAGATCATTACTTGGTGAAGAAGAAGTTTCAAACCAAGTTGAAGTACAGCAGCCTGTAGTCAATCAACAACCCGCTGCACCAGCACAGCCGGTACAACAAACGGTTCAGCAGCAAATGCAGCAACCGGTACAACAGCAACCAATGCAGCAACAACCTGTTTACCAGCAGCCACCTGTCTACCAACAGCAAGCTGCTACCACTTATCAAGAAATGCCAACAAGCTATGCGATGCCTACATATCAACAACCGCAGCAGCCTGTAAATGTTCAGCAAGCTCAGTTTGCGTCATTTGAAAGTGCGCCGATTACTCAAGATGAAGCTCGTAATTTGAATATGCTGCTCGATATTCCTTTACAGGTAACGGTTGAACTGGGACGTACCAAACATTCAGTGAAAGAAATTTTACAACTAGCATCAGGATCCATTATCGAATTGGACAAGTTAGCTGGTGAACCGGTTGATATTTTAGTGAATAGCCGTTTAATCGCAAAAGGCGAAGTAGTCGTAATCGATGAAAACTTTGGTGTACGTATTACGGATATTATGAGTCGAGCAGAACGATTAAACAATTTGAAATAGGATTAATTGGAGGGAATTTACATGTCTAAAAAGATTTTGATAGTAGACGATGCAGCATTCATGCGCATGATGATTAAAGATATTTTAACTAAAAACGGTTATGAAGTAGTTGGAGAAGCTGCTGATGGACTTCAAGCTGTTGAAAAGTATAACGAATTAAACCCTGATTTAGTCACAATGGATATTACGATGCCTGAAATGGACGGAATAGCTGCTTTAAAAGCGATTAAATCAACACACCCAAATGCTACAGTCATCATGTGTTCTGCTATGGGACAACAAGCGATGGTAATCGATGCTATCCAAGCTGGAGCAAAAGATTTTATCGTAAAACCATTCCAGGCTGATCGTGTAATTGAAGCAATTCAAAAAGCATTAGGTTGATAAAATGAACGGAAAACGTTTTGCAATTGTTCGGCTATGTATTGCAATCGTAATCGCACTAACTTTTCTGGCACCAACGAATTTTGCCCATGCAGCACAGGGGAATCAATCAGTTAAAGATTGTTGGCAAAATCCTGAAGCAGAAGGCTGTGAAGATACAGACACGTCTGTCGAAGAAGAGAATTCAACTTCGACAGACGTGGGTTTAGGTATTTGGGATTACATGAAAATGTTATTTTCCCTAGTATTCGTACTAGCACTTTTACTATTTGTTCTTAAATTTTTAAATAAAAAAAGTGCAAACTATCAACAAAATAGTGTTGTACGGAATATTGGCGGCATATCCGTTGGTGCTCAAAAATCCGTTCAATTGCTTCATATCGGCGATAAATTGTATATTGTCGGTGTTGGAGATGATGTTCAACTTATTAGAGAAATCAATGATCCAGAAGAAGTAGAACGGTTACTAGAAATGTATAATGATAAACAAACGATTGCAGGCAGCACAACACCCTATATATTGGAGTTAGTTAAAAAATTCAGAGGCAATACTTCACAGGATGAAACAGAAGTTAAACAAACTAATCAAAACTTTGGCGAAATGTTCAATAAACGACTTACAGAACTGACAAAAACACGTAAAAGTGAATTGGATAAATGGAAGGAAAAGGAGAAGGATAAATAATGGAAGATTTTATCTCACTCTTTTCTGAAAATGATCCGACCAATGTTTCAACTTCTGTGCAATTACTTCTATTATTAACGGTTTTATCTTTAGCGCCTAGTATTTTAATTTTGATGACATCCTTTGCACGTATTATGATTGTGCTTTCCTTTACAAGAACAGCTTTAGCCACAAATACATCTCCGCCAAACCAAGTACTTATTGGATTAGCTTTATTTTTGACATTCTTCATCATGGCTCCAACATTCCAAGAAGTGAATGAACAAGCGCTTCAGCCATTATTTAATGAAGAAATCGGCTTGGAGGAGGCGTATGATCGTGCTGCTTTACCTTTTAAGGAATTTATGGCACAGCATACAAGACAAAAGGATTTAGAGCTTTTCTTAGAGTACAATCAAGCAGAAAGACCAGCTTCGGTGGAAGAAATTCCATTAACTATGCTTGTTCCAGCTTTTGCCTTAAGTGAAATAAAAACAGCATTTCAAATTGGATTTATGATTTTTATTCCATTCTTGGTAATTGATATGGTTGTAGCCAGTGTCCTTATGTCCATGGGGATGATGATGCTTCCGCCAGTTATGATTTCACTGCCATTTAAAATCTTATTATTTATCTTAGTAGACGGATGGTACTTAGTAATAAAATCTTTACTTCAAAGTTTTTAGGGGATGATATAAATGACGCAGGAAATGGTCATTGCAATTGCAGAAAGAGCGATATGGATTGTCCTCATTGTTTCAGGACCTCTGCTGCTAATCGCTCTTATAGTGGGTTTACTTGTAAGTATCTTTCAAGCAACCACGTCAATTCAAGAGCAAACTTTAGCATTTGTACCGAAAATAGTTGCCGTTTTAGTGGGAATTATCTTTTTTGGTCCATGGATGATTTCGCAGATGACTACCTATGTTACTGACATTTTAGATAATCTGACAAGGTATATAGGGTGATGAAATGACAGACATCATTCCTGAAATTTCCGTTTTATTATTAATAATAGTCAGAGTTTCTGCTTTTTTTGTATCAGTCCCTTTTTTTTCATACAGTAGAATTCCCCCTCAATTACGAATTGCTTTGTCTGTTATTTTTGCATGGATGATGTATTACACATTTGATATAGAAGCGATTCCGATTGACGGGAATTACATATTACTTGTCTTAAAAGAAGCAATCGTCGGCGTTTCAATAGGTCTTGTTGCCTATATGATTATGACCGCTGTTCAAATAGCAGGTGGATTTATTGACTTTGAAATGGGTTTTGCAATGGCAAATGTGATTGACCCGCAAACAGGTACGCAGACCCCTTTAATGGGTCAGTTTTTTAACTTTTTAATCCTATTTGTATTGTTGGCAATCAATGGCCATCATCTCATTCTAGATGGAATCTATTATAGTTATCAATTTTTGCCCATCGATCAGGTTTTTCCTAATTTCGGAGACGACAATACGATAGAGTTTGTTATTAAAACCTTTAGCTCAGTCTTTGTCATTGCTTTTCAAATGTCGGCACCGGTTGTTGCTACATTATTTTTAGTTACCATGGCTTTGGGTATTACAGCGAAAACTGTACCTCAGCTCAATATATTTGTTGTTGGTTTCCCTATAAAGATAGCTGTCGGGTTCCTTGTTTTGATTATTTCGATGGGTGTAATGATTGAAGTAATGGAAAAAGTAATAGAAATGATGATACTTTCAATGCGAGATTTCATGCAATTGTTAGGTGGTGCATAAAGCTTGAAGCTACTACTCCCATTAGATTTACAGTTTTTTGCCGGGGATAAAACAGAAAAAGCAACACCGAAAAAGAGACAGGATGCCAGAAAAAAAGGACAAGTATTAAAAAGTCAGGATGTAACGGCTGCAATTGTTCTATTGTTATTGTTTTTATTTTTGTATTTTACTGGACCAATGATGATTGAAGGTATATTTGGCTTTTTACATCAGGCCTTTGAAAAAAATATCCTGATTGAAACAGTTACAGCCGATACAGTAATGCAAATGTATACGGATTCTTTAAAAGAAATGGCACTTATTATTTTGCCGTTTATGGCAATTGCTGTTGTTGCCGGTATAGCAGCAAACTTTATGCAGTTCGGGTTTCTTTTTACGATGGAACCTATGAAATTAGATTTAAAAAAGATGGATCCCATTAAAGGGATTAAAAAAATTATCTCTGTTCGAGCAATTGTAAACTTAATTAAATCTTTATTGAAAATATCATTTATTGGAACTGTAACAGTCGTCATTGTGTGGATGAACCTGGAGGAAGTTTTGTCTTTATCATTTCAAAGTCCTTGGGATACATTAACTACAGTAGCAAAACTAACAGGGTTAATGGGAATAGCAGCTTCATTAACCCTTGTTGTTATTGCGCTGATCGATTACATATATGAAAAATATGAGTATGAAAAACAATTGAAAATGTCCAAACAAGACATTAAAGATGAATACAAAAATGCTGAAGGTGACCCGAAAATCAAATCGAAAATTAAGCAACGTCAAAGGGAAATGGCCATGCGTAGAATGATGCAGGAAATACCGAATGCGGATGTGGTCATTACCAATCCAACACACTATGCCATTGCCCTGAAATATGATGATCAAAATATGGAAGCCCCCAAGGTTGTTGCAAAAGGAACAGACTATGTGGCGCAAAAGATTAAATTGATTGCCAAAGAGAATGACGTTGTGATGGTGGAAAATCGCCCGTTGGCCCGTGCGATGTACGATCAAGTGGAAATCGGTCAACAGGTACCGGAAGAGTTTTTTAAAGCGATAGCAGAAATTTTAGCGTATGTATATCGTATAAAGCGTAAAATTTAGACCATAGTAGGAGGGAAAAACATGAAAATTCGTGACCTAGGTGTTTTAGCTGCAGTAATTATGATTGTAGCGATGCTCATAATCCCTCTGCCGACATGGTTATTAAGCTTTTTAATCATTATTAATATCACATTGTCATTATTGGTGTTGTTAGTGGCGATGAATATGAAGGAAGCATTAGATTTCGCCATTTTCCCTTCAGTCATTTTGTTATTGACATTATTCCGGCTGGGGTTAAGTATATCTACCACTCGTGCAATCTTGGCGCAGGGTGATGCTGGTGATGTTGTTCATACATTTGGTGAATTTGTAACTGGCGGGAATATTTTAGTCGGTTTAGTAATTTTCATGTTATTAGTTATTATTAACTTCATAGTTATTACAAAAGGTTCGGAACGTGTAGCTGAAGTGGCTGCTCGTTTCACATTAGATGCAATGCCCGGGAAACAAATGAGTATAGATGCTGATTTGAATGCTGGGATGATCTCGGAAAAAGAAGCAAGAGAACGACGCGAAAAAGTATCAAGTGAATCAGATTTTTATGGAGCTATGGACGGGGCGACTAAATTCGTAAAGGGTGATGCCATTGCTTCGATTATCATAGTTTTTATCAACTTGCTTTTTGGTATTGTTATTGGAATGCTTCAGCTTGGTTATACAATGGCCGATGCTGCAACCCACTTCTCAACACTTACAGTTGGGGATGGATTAGTATCACAAATTCCTGCATTGCTTGTATCAACAGCAACAGGTATCGTTGTAACACGTGCAGCATCTGAGGGGAACCTAGGCGAAGATATTGCCAATCAATTGTTTGCACAATCAAAATTACTTTACATTGCAGGTGGAACAATTCTCTTATTAGGGTTATTTACCCCGCTTCCTGAATGGATTACAATGCCGATTGCTGCTGTATTAATTGGTGGAGCATACATGATTAATAGCAGACAAAAGATAGCAGAAAATCCCGAGGAATTACTTGAGATTGAAGAAGAAGTGGCAGCTGATACGATGAAAAGTCCTGAGAATGTTGTCAATCTTTTGAATGTAGACCCTATCGAATTTGAGTTTGGTTATGGGTTAATTCCATTAGTTGATGCCAGTCAAGGTGGAGATTTATTAGATCGCGTTGTAATGATTCGAAGACAATTGGCTCTGGAACTTGGGGTTGTTATTCCAGTGGTCCGAATTCGCGATAATATTCAATTACAACCTAATGAGTACCGTATCAAAGTAAAGGGTAATGAAATGGCAAGAGGAGAGCTTCTTCTCGATCACTACCTATCGATGAGTCCAGGAGATGACGATTCAATAGAAGGAATTGATACAATCGAACCTTCCTTTGGGTTGCCTGCAAAATGGATTACAGAAAAAGTAAAAGAAGATGCGGAGATGCTGGGGTATACCGTGGTTGATCCACCAAGCGTCGTTTCAACTCACTTGACAGAAATTATCCGTGCCAATGCGCATGATCTACTTGGTCGTCAGGAAACAAAACAATTAATTGACCATCTACGAGAAAATTACCCAATTCTAGTGGAAGAATTAACTCCTACACCTTTATCCATTGGTGAAATTCAAAAAGTCTTGGCAAAACTTTTAAAAGAGAATGTTTCAATACGTAATTTGCCTATTATCTTCGAAACATTAGCGGATTATGCGAAATTGACAAGTGATACAGATGTTCTAGCAGAATACGTGCGTCAAGGCTTAGCAAGACAAATTACTTCCCAATATGTTTCAGGTGGAACTAGTCTAAAAGTAATTACGATTCCAGCCAAATTAGAGAAGCTTATTGCCGATAGTATCCAGCAAACAGATCACGGGAACTATTTAGCAATGAATCCTCAAGATTCACAAAACGTATTAGAGGCAATTGCAAAGGAAGTAGAGAAAGTATCCTTTATGGAACAATCTCCAATTATTCTATGTTCACCGGGAATACGAATGTATTTAAGACAATTAACTGAGAGATACTTCTCACAAATCCCTATTTTGTCCTATAACGAATTGGATGCAAATGTTGAAATTCAAAGTGTTGGAGTGGTGAATGTAGAATGAAAATGAAAAAATATACAGCACCTTCGATTTCAGAAGCGATGAAACTAGTTCGAGCAGAATTAGGTGAAGATGCTGTTATTATTAATTCTAAAGTAATCGTTACAAAAAAGCTGTTCGGTCTAATAAAACAAAAGAATTTTGAAGTACTTGCCGGCGTTGACCAAGTGGAGACAAAAACGATGTCTCCACGTCTCCCAGATTTACAAACAAACACAATTCAATATAATGAACCTGAAGAACAGCTGAAATTACATATTGACGAAACATTATCAAATGAGTTGAAAAGTGAAATTGCTGACTTGAAGTTGATGATGAAATCAATGCAAAAGCATACAATTCAATCAGAATTGCCAGAGAATTTCTTGCCTTATATTGACTTCTTGAAGCGTCAAGAACTTAGTGAAGAGCTCATCACGGCAATAAGTGATGAGCTTTTTGTGCATCAAAAACAAAAGGAAGCTCCTTTAACTAAGGAAGAGCTGAAGGAAATAACGAAGACGGTGCTGCGGAAATTGTTGCAGGACCTACCTATGGGTGGACTTTCCTATGAGAAGAAATATATTAATGTTTTTGGCCCTACAGGAGTGGGGAAAACGACAACAATTGCAAAAATGGCCGCAAGATCTGTATTAGAAAAAAAGAAAAAAGTTGGATTTATTACAACAGATACGTATCGAATAGCAGCAATTGAACAGTTAAAAACCTATGCGAATCTTTTACAAGCGCCTGTAGAAATAGTCTATAACGCGAATGATTATAAGAAAGCGATTGAAAATTTTGCACATTTAGATTTAGTTTTTATCGATACTGCCGGTCGTAATTACAAAGAAGCTAAATATGTAGATGACCTTATGCAAATGATTAACTTCGATGAAGAAGTAGAATCGTATTTAGTATTGGCATTAACTGCAAAAGAACAGGATATGGAATCGATAATTCAACAATTTAGTGAAATTCCAATAGGTAAATATATCTTTACAAAAATTGATGAAACAAATTCTATTGGCACTATGTATAATTTAATGATTAAATATAATAAAGGACTTGCTTACTATACGAATGGACAAGAAGTACCAGAAGATATTGAAGAAGCAAATTTGGATGCAGTACTTGAACTGTTCTTTCAAGGAGAATTTTAATGAGAGACCAAGCTGAAAACTTAAGAATGAAGATGCTGGAAAGTCAAGGTGCTTTAGGGAGATCAATAGCAATTGTGAGTGGAAAAGGTGGAGTCGGCAAAAGCAATTTTTCTACGAATTTTGCCATTAACCTTACGCAATTAGGGAAGAAAGTCGTTGTTTTAGATATGGATATTGGGATGGGAAATGTTAATATCCTAATAGGAAAAACGGCTCAGTTCAATTTGAAGCATTATTTACTTGGTGAAGCCTCATTAGATGAAGTGATTTATGAGGGTCCACATAACCTAAAATACATTTCGGGTGGTTCAGGCATGTCGTCTGTGATGGAATGGTCTGAAGATATGATCGATGCACTATTTTATGCATTTGAACAATTACAAAAGACTTTTGACTATATCCTTTTTGATATGGGGGCTGGTGCTACGAACTGGTCATTGGACTTAATAAGCGCTATTGATGAAATTATTGTCATTACAACAGAAGAGCCAACAGCCATAACAGATGCCTATTCCATGATGAAGTATATTCATGTAAGAGACCAAAATAAAACAATCTACTTATTATGTAATCGAGCTTATTCAAAAGAAGAAGGACAAGATACATTAAATCGATTGGAAAGTACGATGAATCACTTTCTAAAAAAAGATGTAATCATTCTAGGATCATTACCGGAAGATCCTGTGGTAAGAAAAGCTGTTCGTGAGCAAGTACCATTTTCAATCGCCTATCCAGACAGTAATATATCGAAAACCTTGAAAGTAATGGTTCAGCAATTTGTGGAGCGCAACCAAGTTGAAGTTCATGGTCGTTATAAGCAAAGTACGTTTTTATCCAAACTAAGAAGCATTTTTTCGAAAGGGCGTGATTAATTGGAATTCTCAAGTAAAAGCAAACTTTTAGTGGTAGATGACTCTGCTTTTATGAGAAAGCTGATTAGTGACTTTTTTGTAGACAACCCGAGAGTGGAAGTTGTTGGCACTGCCCGAAATGGAAAAGATGCGATTAAGAAAGTACAAAGTCTGCAACCAGATGTTGTAACAATGGATGTCGAGATGCCGGAGCTAAATGGTTTGGATGCATTAAAGGAAATTATGAACCTATATCCAGTTCCTGTGATCATGCTGTCCAGTACGACACTTCAAGGAGCAGAAAATGCACTGATCGCGATGGAAAACGGTGCAGTTGACTTTGTTGCAAAGCCAAGTGGGACAATTTCGCTGGATTTACACAAAATCAAAGAAGAATTAGTACATAAAGTGGAGCATGCTGCACATGTCTCTATAACTAAGTTAAAAAAACCTAATATAGTACCAATGCAAGTCTCGAAAAACAGTACCTTAACTGAAGAAAGACCTTTTAACAAAAATCAGTATACTCAAGTCTCTCATACTGAGAAAAATAATTTGTTTAATAAGACTCGCTGGAATCAAGCAACAAAAAAGATTGTATTAATCGGTACATCCACTGGGGGACCTCGAGCTTTACAAGAGGTCATAAGTAAACTGCCAGGTACGATAAAAGCACCTATCCTAATAGTTCAACATATGCCCGCTGGTTTTACTAAATCTCTTGCGGATCGGTTAAATCAATTGAGCCAATTACAGGTGAAAGAAGCTGAACAAGGAGATAGATTACAAAACGGGGTAGCCTATATAGCCCCAGGCGGTTATCACTTGAAGCTAGAGAAGCGTGGAGCTTCCTATGAAATCGTTTTAGATCAAACAGAGCCTCCAAGATCAGGGCATCGTCCAAGTGTAGATGTCATGTTTGAAAGTGTAAGTAAAATTAAAGAATTTGATAAAGTAGCAGTCATTATGACTGGAATGGGATCTGATGGGACAAAAGGTCTTATTGATTTAAAACAAAATGGAAATATAATGGCGATTGCCGAAGCAGAAAAAACGTGCATTGTCTACGGAATGCCAAAAGCAGCTGTAGAAACACAGCTTGTCAATGAAGTTGTAGACGTTGACAATATTGCCGAAGCAATTATGAAATATTTGCCCTAAAAGGAGTGCTTTCTAGTGGAACTTAATCAATATTTAGAAATGTTCATTGAAGAAAGTAAAGAACATTTACAAGCATGCAGCGACAATTTGCTAGAACTTGAAAAAAATCCAACTGACTTGGCGATTGTAAATGAAATATTCCGTTCAGCACATACATTAAAAGGTATGTCTGCAACAATGGGATATGAGGATCTAGCAGATTTAACTCATAAAATGGAAAATGTACTGGATGCCATTCGTAACGAAAAAATTCAGGTGAATGCAGAAATTTTGGATGTAGTTTTTGAATCCGTGGATCATTTAGAAGAAATGGTTATGGATATAGCGGATGGTGGCGATGGAAAAAAAGATGTTTCTCTAACAGTGGAGAAATTAAAACGCATTGAGTCTGCTGAACCAATTCAACAAGAAACAGCAGGCATCGACTTGCGCGAAACTGCAGCTGCAGAGGTTGCAGCCACGACAGCAATTTTAGAGAACGCCCCTCAACTAGAATATGACGATTTTGAAAAAACAGTCTTGCTTCAATCTACAGAGCAAGGGTTTAATGCTTTTGAAATTGCCGTGACGCTTAATGATAGTTGTCTTTTAAAGGCTGCACGTGTCTATATGGTTTTTGATATCTTAGAAAAAAATGGAGATGTTGTGAAATCTTCACCAACAGTAGACAAACTTGAAGATGAACAATTTGACCAAGACTTCAAAGTGGCTTTAATTTCTCAAACGGATGCTGAAGAATTGCGCAGTAAAATTCTAAAAGTTTCTGAGGTTGAAAGAGTTACGATTACACAATTATCGAAAGAGTTATTTATTCAATCAGCAGGTGTCGAATCAGAACCAGTTGTTGAACCAGTAACTGAAGAAGTGACGGTTGTTTCAGCAGTAGAAGTGAAAAAAGAAGAAACAACTCAAAAAACTTCTGGAGCAAAACATGCGGCTAGTAAAACAATCCGTGTAAGTATCGAGCGATTAGATATTTTAATGAATTTATTTGAAGAATTAGTAATCGATAGAGGGCGACTTCAATCGATTGCAACAGAAGTGAATCATTCAGAGCTGAATGAAACAGTGGAACGTATGAGTCGAACGATGGGAGACTTGCAAAATATTGTATTAACAATGCGTATGATTCCAATTGAAACAGTATTTAACCGTTTCCCTAAAATGGTCCGTACTTTATCCCGTGATTTAAAGAAGAAGATTAATCTAGAAATCATTGGTGCTGAAACCGAGTTGGATCGTACAGTAATTGATGAAATTGGAGACCCTCTTGTTCATTTAATTCGTAATTCAGTTGACCATGGTATTGAAAGTCCAGAAATACGTCGTGCAAATGGTAAACCTGAAGAAGGAAATGTCACATTGCGTGCATATCACAGTGGTAACTATGTATTTATTGAAATTGAAGACGATGGTGCAGGTATTAATCGTGAAAGAGTACTGAAAAAAGCGATCTCTAAAGGGATTGTCACAAAAGAATCTGTACTTTCAATGTCCGATAAACAAATCAATGAGCTGATTTTAGCATCTGGCTTCTCAACAGCAGAAGTTATTTCAGATATTTCAGGACGTGGAGTAGGTCTTGATGTTGTGAAAACAACAATTGAATCATTAGGTGGGAATATTTCAATAGAATCAACAGAAGGTGTAGGGTCTATCTTCTCTATCCAACTTCCATTGACACTATCCATTATCTCCGTAATGTTAGTTGAAATTGAACAAGAAACCTATGCTATCCCTTTATCATCCATTATTGAAACATCAATTATTAAAAATAGCGATATTCTCAATGCACATAATCAAAAAGTAATTGATTTCCGAGGTAAAGTAGTTCCACTTATCTTCTTGGACGAAATCTTTGATGTACCAAGAACTGAGCAAGCGGAAGATGAATATCACTCAGTTGTCATTGTACGTAAGGGTGACAAGCTTGCTGGCTTAGTAGTTGATACATTTATTGGTCAACAAGAAATTGTATTGAAATCATTGGGTAATTACTTAACAAACATCTTTGCGATTTCTGGAGCTACGATTTTAGGAAATGGAAAAGTTGCTTTAATTGTGGATTGCAATGCTTTAATGAAGTAATGAATGGAATGAAAGAGGTGTAGTTTATGACTGCTGTAGAACAAGAGTATTTGAAAGTAATTGTTTTTCAACTTGCCGATAAAGAATATGCCATTCCGGTATCAAATGTACAAGGTATCGAAAAACTAATGCATATTACGCGTGTGCCAAAAACGACAAGCTTTGTTAAGGGTGTTATTAATTTACGCGGAGTCGTAACACCACTAATTGATTTACGTGAACGCTTCGGGATACCAGTATCAAATAATGAAGAGACAACGAGAATTATTATAATCACACTGGAAGAAATGGAAGTCGGCTTTATCGTTGACTCTGCAAATGATGTGATTGATATTCCGGTAACTGCTATTGAAGCACAACCGGAAGTAGTTGGATCGAATGAAGAAGATTTTATATCTGGTGTGGCAAAATTAGAGAATCGTTTATTAATATTATTGCATCTGGACAAAGTGTTAAATCCTTAGATTCGTTTTGGTCATTCTTTCAAAAAGTAGGGATCTTTAAATTATGAGCGAAATTCAGAAGATTACATCATTGCATTTAGACGTCCTAAAAGAGATTGGAAATATAGGTGCTGCCCATGCTGCGACAGCACTTTCCAGTTTGTTAACCAGGAAAATTGATATGCATGTCCCCAAGGTTGAAATGGTTTCATTTAATGACATGATGGAACTCGCTGGGGGAGCTGAAACGGTTGTTGTAGGAATCTTTCTTCGTATTGAAGGGGATTCTGAAGGCAGCATGTTTTTTATCTTGCCAATCAAACAGGCGAACCGATTTATACAAAGTTTGATCGGCGATGACCAATTTAGCTTTAGTGATGGGAAACCTACAGAACTCGGAGTATCCGCAATGCAAGAATTAGGAAATATCCTTTCCGGTTCTTACTTATCGGCCTTGTCAGATTTTACTGGAATGAAGCTATATCCAACTGTACCTGGATTAAGCGTTGATATGTTTGGCGCCATCATTAGTACCGGACTAATCGAAATTTCAGAGGTTAGTGATCAGGTGATTGTCATTAATACATCCATTTTTGAAGAAGGTTTCGATAATCGTAATGAAGTTCATGGGCATTTCTTCTTACTACCAGATCCTGATTCTTTCGCGAATATTTTTAAGGCTTTGGGTGTTGCATAATATGATTCAGTCACGTACAACGCAAGTCATTAAAGTTGGAATTGCACAATTGGATATAGTTAAAATGCCGGATACCATTCGTACTTCAGGATTAGGTTCCTGTGTAGGTGTAGTATTATACGATGAAACAAAAAATATAGCTGGATTAGTTCACATTATGTTGCCTGACTCAAGTTTAGCGAGAACAGAAACAATAAATGAAGCGAAATTTGCTAATACTGGCATAAATGCACTCATTCAAAAACTAAGATTAGCTGGGGTTCAACCATTACGCTTAAAAGCTAAAATTGCTGGTGGTGCACAAATGTTCAAATTTTCATCTGACAATGATTCAATGCGAATCGGGCCGCGAAACGTAGAAGCGGTGAAAAAGGAGCTTAATAAAAACGGCATACCACTGATCGCTGAAGATACGGGTGGCAGTAGTGGGAGAACCATTGAATTTAACCCTGTCACTTGTCAATTGAGTATTCGTACAGTAAACCAGGGAGTGAATGAAATATAATGTTTGGATCAATATTTTACAACTTTTGGGCTGCTCTCATCGGTTTTTCAATCTATTTTTTTAGTACATTATCGGATTCTTCTATTCCGTTTAATAGTCTAGTAAGCTCTTCGATTGCCGCAGCAGTTTCATTTCTTTTCATGTATGGTATTCGCTTATTTTTGGGCTATGTACTTTATACTCCGGATGATGAGTTATTTACTAGTTTGGACATAGAAAATGAACAACTACGTGAGCAACTGGAAGGTCGTATGAGTGGTGCTTCCGATTCTGGAGTTCGTCATTCTACCGTGGAATTTACTGATCAAAGTTCAGAAGAAATTGCAAAAGTGGTTCAAACGATGATGCTTCAGGATGATTCTGCTAAAAAATAATTATTTAAGGCTAAAAACCTAGTTCCATAGAGGCTAATTAATATGAAAAGAGTCGAAAAACGGCTCTTTTTTTGTTGGGTAGAATAGCTATATCAGATAGGAAAAAAATTTAGTTTAATAGAAATGTGTGCTTTTTTATTATCATTTGATATAATATTGAATAGTAAGGAACGTACACTGAATTCCCAAATAGCAAGTAAAAAATACCTAATGTAAAATGAAGAAGTCGTTATTGATAATGCAAATGAATTTGATATAGATAGGAATAAAGTCTTATATTGTTGTTTGTTTCATGAATGAACTGCAATATACCTTATAAGTTAGAGGCAGATGACAGATGGATTGAGCAGGATCAAAGCAAAGGCAAGATGATTGCTTATCCAAATAAACGATTTTTAGTGTGAGGTGGATGTATGGTACAGCTTCAAGCAGATAATGAACAAACTCTCTGGAATTGCTGGATCAATGACCGAGATCCAGATGCAGGCAACATGCTTATAAAAAAATATCAATCCTTAGTGTCCTACCATGTACAGCGAATTGGTGCGAGTGTGCCTAAAAATGTATCACGTGATGATTTAATGAGTCTAGGAATGATGGGACTATTTGATGCACTTAATAAATTTGATATAAATAGAGATTTAAAATTTGATACATATGCTTCCTTCCGTGTCCGAGGAGCTATTATAGATGGGTTAAGGAAAGAAGATTGGCTTCCTCGCTCAGCACGAGAAAAAGCAAAGAAGATGGAAGTGCAAATAGAAAAGTTGGAGCAACAGTTAATGCGTAGTGTTACGCCAGATGAGCTAGCTCAGCATATGGAATTATCCGTTGAAGAGGTTTATCAAACGGTACAAGAACATTTTTTCTCTAGTGTGTTGTCTATTAATGAACAACAAGATCAGGAAGAAGCAGAAGGTAAGGCTTTTGTTATTAGAGATGATCGAACAAAAACTCCTGAGCAAGAAGCTATACACTTGGAATTAATCAATGACCTTTCCGAAAATATTAAAAACTTAAGCGAGAAGGAACAACTTGTTTTAAGCTTATTTTATACTGAGGAATTGACATTGACTGAAATTGGTGAAATGCTCAGTTTATCGACTTCAAGAATATCGCAAATCCATTCTAAAGCACTATTCAAATTAAGAAAGCTCCTTTCAAATGAAATGTTAAGCTAATGGATTAAAAGTTGAGGTGAGAAGTATTGAGTTTAAAAGCGCTTGAACTTCAGATTGCCATTCCGAAGACCTTTGATGCGGGTAAACTGGCAGATCAGCATCATCAAAATGTTATTGGGCAGCAAGTAGATGCACATGAAGCGTTAAAAAAAGAGATTAAGAAAAAACAACTGCAAGTTAGCGACACGGAAGAAACAGAGAAAATTACTGATCATAATCAACAGCAAAAAGAGCACGAAGAGAATTTATCAAAAGAAAGACACCAAGAAAAAGACGAAAAGGAAGCACAACATCCTTTCAAAGGTAATTTTATTGATTTTAGTGGATAGGAGAACGGTATGGTCGTAAGTCTGGTTATCATATTGGTTATTTCGCAGCTCATTTGTTTCTACTTCATCGTTATTTTAAATACAAGAATATCAAAATTTAAAAATCTAGAAATACGACAAGATCAGCTAATCAGAGAAATGGATGACGCTATCAGCTTATATCTAGTAGAAATGAAGGAAGAAAATGATCGTCTCATTAGTGAGCTTTCATCTATAAAACAAAATGAGTTCAGTAATAAAGAAATAAAAAAACAAAAAATGGCAATGATTAATTTGGATGATGCACAGGCAAGGTCTGGAGAAATCCAAGAACAATCTTCAAGAAAATTAGATCCAGTAGAAAACAATGCACCGAAAGTGATTGTTCCTAAAAAAATGGCAACAGATGCCTATAAACAACAAAGATTAGCAAGTGAAATTCCACCTTTACAACAAGTTGAAGCAAGGGGAAAAGATATTTCGACTCTACCTTCCTTTGAACAAAAGGTTTTAAACCTTCATAGTCATGGAAAAACGGTTGATGAAATTGCGAAAATAATGCAAAAAGGGAAAACAGAAATCGAACTGTTAATTAAGTTCCATGCATAAAATTGTTGCATGATAAAAGTTAGTGTGATATATTATCAATTGGTGTTAATTACACACGCATTTTGATGTAGTAAGTGGTGCTTTTTGAATAAAAAGTTGCTTGTTATAGATGAAAAATGCGGAGGGAAAAAACCAAAATATTAGGAGGAAACACACATGTCAGTAATTTCAATGAAACAATTACTTGAAGCTGGTGTACATTTCGGTCACCAAACTCGCCGTTGGAACCCAAAAATGAAAAAATACATTTTTGTTGAACGTAACGGTATCTACATTATCGATCTACAAAAAACGGTTAAAAAATTAGAAGAAGCTTACGACTTCATGCGCCAAGTTGGCCAAGATGGCGGTAAAGTACTTTTCGTAGGTACTAAAAAACAAGCTCAAGAAGCAATCAAAGACGAAGCTGAACGTTCTGGAAACTACTACATCAACCAACGTTGGTTAGGTGGTACTTTAACTAACTTCGGTACAATCCAAAAACGTGTTGCTCGTATGAAAGCAATCGAAAAAATGGAAGAAGACGGTACTTTCGAAGTTCTTCCTAAAAAAGAAGTTATCCAACTTAAAAAAGAACACGAGCGTCTTGTTAAATTCCTAGGCGGTATCCGTGATATGGCTGGCATTCCAGACGTTATGTTCGTGGTTGACCCACGTAAAGAGCGTATCGCTGTTGCTGAAGCTCGTAAATTAAATATTCCTATCGTAGGGATTGTTGATACAAACTGTGATCCAGATGAAATCGACTACGTAATCCCTGCTAACGATGACGCTATCCGCGCTGTTAAATTATTAACTGCTAAAATGGCTGATGCTCTAATCGAGTCTAAACAAGGTGAATCTGAAGCTCCAGCTGAAGAAGTAGTAGCTGCTGAGTAATTCACTATTAGAAAACTTGGCTCAAGTAGTCAGTTTTCTGATGATTAAAAGGTGATAAGTGGATGAACCCTCTTATCACCTTTTTTTAAGAGGAAAAGGTGAGGGTGCTGTTCAGCTCCGACAACAACTGGAAAAATTGACAAAAGGACGCTTTTTGCCCTTGAAGGCAATTTTGAAGTTGTCGAGGAGCTAGCACCCGAAGCTGGACAAGAAGAAAAGCTGAGGCGGTTCGCCCAGCTCTGACAGAAACTGGAGACTTTCGACGAGCATGCTTGCATGCGTGGGAGGAAGTTGAAGTTTCAGAAGAGCTAACCGCCGGAACTGGACAAGAAGAAAAGTGGAGGCGGTTCGCCCAGCTCTGACAGAAACTGGAGACTTTCGACGAGCATGCTTGCATGCGTGGGAGGAAGTTGAAGTTTCAGAAGAGCTAACCGCCGGAACTGGACATTATATCTAATGATACTTTATTCTTTCTAAAGACATACTAAAAAATTAAATAATTGAGAACTCAAGGAGGAAACTTCAAATGGCAATTACTGCACAATTAGTAAAAGAACTTCGCGAAAAAACTGGCGCAGGTATGATGGATTGTAAAAAAGCTCTAGTAGAAACAAATGGTGATATCGACGCTGCTGTTGACTTCTTACGTGAAAAAGGTCTTTCTTCAGCTGCTAAAAAAGCTGACCGTATCGCTGCAGAGGGGACAACTTATATCCTATCTGAAGGAAACGAAGCTGTAATCTTAGAAGTTAACGCTGAAACTGACTTCGTAGCAAAAAATGAAAAATTCCAAGTACTTGTTTCTGAATTAGCTCAGTTAATTTTAGCTGCAAAACCAGAATCAGTAGAAGCTGCATTAGAGCTTACAAATGCAGAAGGTGTTAAAGTTGCTGACTTAATTTCAACAGCTGTTGCTACAATCGGAGAAAAAATCACTCTTCGCCGTTTCGAAGTTAAAACTAAAACTGACGCAGATGCTTTCGGTTCTTACCTGCACATGGGTGGACGTATTGGAGTATTAGTAGTTCTTGAAGGTTCTACTGATGAGTCTGCAGCTAAAGATGTAGCTATGCACATCGCTGCTATCAATCCTCAATATGTATCACGTGACGAAGTTTCTGAAGAAGAAGTTGACCGTGAACGTAAAGTGTTAACTGAACAAGCTCTAAACGAAGGTAAACCAGAAAATATCGTTGCTAAAATGGTAGAAGGTCGCCTTGGTAAATTCTTCGAAGATGTTTGCTTACTTGATCAAACTTTCGTTAAAAACTCTGATCAAAAAGTACGTGATTTCGTAAAATCAACAGGTGGTAACGTTACTTCATTCGTACGCTTCGCTGTTGGTGAAGGTATCGAAAAACGTGAAGATAACTTCGCTGAAGAAGTTATGAACCAAGTTAAAGGTAACTAATTTAAATAATAAGTATAATTAGGGGACACAAATCAGTGTTCCCTATTTTTCAAGGAAGAAAAGCGAAGAATGCCCGTAAAGCCCCGACAATCGTTGGAGGATCCTGACAAGTGTGTTTGCACACGCAAAGAAGGAGTCGAATCGACCTCGAGGGGCTGGGCAATCGCAGCTGGACAAAAAAACTAATACAATAGTTAGTAATGTTTTAGTAGTATAAAAATGAATTACGGAGGTTTACTATGAGTGTGCCACAATATGAACGAGTTGTTATTAAAATTAGCGGTGAGGCATTAGCAGGAGAAGCTGGTTACGGTTTATCGCCAAAAATTATAAAGTCAGTTGCTGAAGATATTAAAGAAGTAGTAGAGCTTGGTGTAGAAGTTGCTGTAGTAGTAGGCGGCGGAAACATCTGGCGTGGAAAAATAGGTAGCGAAATGGGCATGGACCGTGCCTCTGCCGATTACATGGGAATGCTAGCTACAGTTATGAATTCATTGGCACTTCAAGATGCTCTTGAAAAGTTAGAAATTGAAACACGTGTTCAATCTTCTATTGTTATGACACAAGTAGCAGAGCCGTACATACGTCGAAAAGCAGTGCGTCATCTTGAAAAGAAACGTGTTGTAATTTTTGCGGCCGGTACAGGTAACCCATTCTTCTCTACAGATACGACTGCTGCTCTACGTGCTGCGGAAATTGATGCAGATGCAATTTTAATGGCAAAAAATAATGTAGATGGTGTATACTCTGCTGATCCGAAAACTGATTCAACTGCTGTTAAATATGACACACTCACATATTTAGACGTAATTCAACAAGGATTACAGGTAATGGATTCAACTGCTTCCACTTTATGTATGGACAACGATATCCCATTAATAGTATTCTCTATTATGAATAAAGGAAATATTAAACGAGCAGTACTCGGTGATAAAATCGGTACAGTTGTTAGGAGGAACTTTTAATGCCTAAACAAGTATTAGCACAAGCAAAAGAAAGAATGGACAAATCAATTTCTGCATTTTCTCGCGAATTAGCTTCAATTCGTGCAGGACGTGCAAATGCGTCACTTTTAGACAGAATTTCAGTTGATTATTACGGTGCTCCAACACCTGTGAATCAATTAGCTGGTATTTCTGTGCCTGAAGCGCGACTTTTAGTGATTCAACCTTATGACAGATCAATCTTGGGTGAAATTGAAAAAGCGATTATGAAATCAGATATCGGAATCACTCCGACAAACGATGGAAATGTAATTCGTTTAACAATTCCAGCTTTAACGGAAGAACGTCGCAAAGAGCTTGTAAAAGTTGTAAACAAAGAAGCGGAAAGCGCAAAAGTAGCAGTCCGTAACGTACGCCGTGATGCTAACGATGATTTGAAGAAATTAGAGAAAAGCGGCGACATCACAGAAGATGATTTACGCGGATTTACAGATGACATTCAAAAATTAACAGATGATTACATTGTTAAAGTTGACCAATTAGCAAAAGATAAAGAAAAAGAAATCTTGTCTGTATAAGAAACGTGCTTGAGTTGTGTTTATATTTATCATTTGCAAAACTTTTGTAAAGCTAAATGAATGATGAACTAATTCAAGAGTAGGGCGTCCTATTAATTGGGACGTCTTTTTTCAATGTATAGATAGTCACTGACATTATGAAAATGAATTTTGTAGAATGATAAATAATTGTACATGTACTAATACATAATGCTCATAAGCGAAATGAAAAATATTAGGAATTATACGATAGAACGTAAGACACAATCATTTGTTTTTGATATGATTATAAAAATACGGTTATAGCTAAATTATGGGAAAATCGATTTTTTTCATATACCTAAGAAGATTGGGATCGTATCTTGAAGAAGAAAAACGTCCAAAAAGTTGTCAGGTGGGGGAATTGCTGATGTTAAAAAAACTATTTAGTAAGTCAAGTAAAGGAAAGCACTCTTTGGAGGTTAAAGAATCTCTTGTTAATAATGAATGTTTACCTTCCCATATCGCAATCATTATGGATGGCAACGGACGTTGGGCGAAAAAAAGAGCAATGCCAAGAATTGCTGGGCATCATGAAGGGATGCAAACTGTACGTAAAGTTGCTCGCCTAGCCGATGACATAGGTATTAAAGTATTAACGCTCTATGCATTCTCGACAGAAAACTGGAAAAGACCAAAATCAGAGGTGGACTATTTAATGAGCCTTCCTCAAATGTTCTTAAACTCCTTTATGCCAGAGTTAATGGAACGAAATATTCGAGTTGAAATGATCGGTGATAAGGAAGGACTGCCTTCTAATACTAAAACGGCTTTAAATGAAGCAATGGAAAAAACCAAAGATAATACAGGGCTTATTTTAAATTTTGCTATGAATTATGGAAGTCGCGCTGAAATAGTTAGTGCAATGAAGGACATAATGAAAGAAGTGAATCAAGGAAAACTGACTTTGGATGATGTGGATGAACAAATGATTGATCAATATCTATTAACATCAAAACTTCCAGAGCCTGATTTACTTATTCGTACAAGCGGCGAAGTCCGCCTAAGCAACTTTATGCTATGGCAACTCGCATATACTGAGTTTTGGTTTACAGATATCCTATGGCCAGATTTCAACAAAGAAACCTTCATGGAAGCTATAGAAGCCTATCAACGACGCAACAGGCGTTTTGGTGGACTGAAAGGAGAATAATTACATTGAAGCAAAGAATTATAACGGGGGTTGTTGCAGGGGCATTATTTATACTATTTCTGCTGTTAGGCAAACAGCCCTTTACGTTATTGGTATATGCACTCGGGGCAGTTGCAATATACGAACTCTTAAAGATGAAGCAGATACGAATATTTTCAATACCAGGCATTCTCGGGGTTCTGATTACATTTAGCTTATTGTTGCCAGAATCAGTAACAGAGGATTTACTAGAATATACAATTTATTCGAAATTGGATTTTTTAATAATTGGCGCAATCCTCCTGTTAATCTATTCAGTTCTCGTTAAAAATCATTTTACATTCGATGATGTAGGATTTATTTTACTTAGTACGTTATATGTAGGGGCAGGCTTCCATTATCTAATCGAAACGCGTAATGGAGGTTTAGAATTCCTGATTTTTGCTTTACTCATTGTTTGGTCGACTGATTCAGGAGCATATTTTATTGGTAGAAAATTCGGGAAGAAAAAATTATGGCCTGAAATTTCACCGAATAAAACAGTTGAAGGATTTGTAGGAGGAGTACTTACCGCTGTAGTGTTTGCATGTATTATGCAAATAATCTACCCAATCTCTTCTTCATGGATTTCATTAATCGCCATTTCTGTAATCGCTTCAATTTTTGGGCAAATGGGCGATTTAGTTGAATCAGCCATTAAACGTCACTATGGCGTGAAAGATTCCGGCCGATTATTACCAGGACACGGTGGTATTTTAGATCGATTTGATAGTCTTTTATTTGTATTGCCGCTACTGCACTTCTTGCACTTTATCTAATTGTGCTCTATGATTATTTACTCTTGGTTCAAGGAGATGAGGATGCTCCTTGAACACCTATATACATATAAAGTTTTTGAAGGGAAGATAAACTGTGAAGAAAATTAGCTTATTAGGAGCAACAGGTTCAATTGGGTTGCAAACAGTGGATATTTTGCTTAACAATCCAGAAAGTTTTCACCTTGTTGCAATGTCTTCGGGAAGAAATATCGAAAAAACACGTGAGATTATTTCTAGGCTCAATCCTGAACTTGTCTCCGTACAAGAGGAAAAAGATGCCATTGAACTGTCAAAAGAATTTCCGCGCACTTCTTTTACTTTCGGAGAAAAAGGGCTAGTTGAAGTCGCTACACACCCCGATTCAACAATTCTTGTAAATGCTGTTTTAGGCAGTGTAGGGTTAGAATCCACTTTAGCTGCCATACGCATGAAAAAAACAATTGCAATTGCTAATAAAGAAACATTAGTAACAGCTGGACATTTAGTGATGGCAGAAGCAAAAAAATACAACGCTACTATTTTACCTGTTGATAGTGAACACTCCGCTATTTTCCAATCTATGAATGGTGAAAATCCAAAACAAATTGAACGATTAATCTTAACCGCATCAGGTGGATCATTCCGTGATAAAACACGTGAAGAATTAATAAATGTAACTGTCAAAGATGCGTTGAATCATCCAAATTGGTCGATGGGCGCAAAAATTACGATAGATTCTGCTACGATGATGAATAAAGGGTTGGAAGTAATTGAAGCTCATTTTTTATTCGATATGCCCTATGAAAAAATTGATGTTTTATTACATAAAGAAAGTATTATTCACTCTTTAGTTGAGTATCATGATACAAGTGTCATCGCACAGCTAGGCACGCCAGATATGCGGGTGCCCATACAATATGCATTGAGCTATCCAGATCGGTTCCCTTTAACGGGAGGCACTAGATTAGATTTAGCTAAAATTGGACAACTAGCGTTTAAAGAAGTAGATTTTGACCGATTCCGTGCTTTAAAACTAGCTTACGATGCAGGCCAAGCCGGTGGTACCATGTTAACTGCCATGAATGCAGCAAATGAGGCGGCAGTTGGTTTGTTCTTGCAAGAAAAAATTAATTTCCTACAAATTGAAGAAGTGATTGAACAAATTATGAACAATCATAATAATATTCTAGTTCCAGATTTAGAAACTATATTACATGTAGATAGTGAAACAAGAAAATCAGTAGAGAGCATGGTAAAATAGAGAGAGCAAGCATAGAATATGTAAACAGGCTCTTTTAAGGTGGGATGATATGCAAACTGTTATAGCATTTATCGTGGTTTTTGGTTCTCTGGTATTCTTCCATGAACTTGGGCATTTTATCTTTGCAAAGCGAGCAGGTATTTTAGTTCGTGAATTTGCAATTGGTATGGGACCGAAAATTTTTGGAATGATGAAAGGTGAAACGTTATATACACTTCGATTATTGCCTATCGGTGGTTATGTACGTATGGCGGGAGAAGATACGGATTCAGTAGAACTTCAGCCTGGATTCCGAGTAGGATTAGTATTGAATCGAGATAACGTAGCCGAAAAAATTTATTTGAATCAAAATGTGCAAAATCCGAATGTTCTTTTTATGGAAGTGGAACGAGCAGACCTTGAAAAAGGATTGTGGATTGAAGGATACGACGAAGACGATCAGTTTACAAGAATAAATGTATCGAGAACAGCTACTCTTGTTGAAAATGGAACTGAAACAATGATTGCGCCATATGATCGTCAGTTTAATTCTAAAACTGTTGGACAGCGGGCAATGGCTATTTTTGCTGGGCCGCTTTTTAATTTCATTTTAGCATTCTTCGTTTTTGCGTTTATCGCCATTATGCAAGGTGTTCCTACCTACGAACCAATTATTCATGGTGTCGTAGAGGATGGACCTGCAGCTGCTGCGGGTATGGAAGCGGGAGATTATGTTAAGGCAATTGATGGACAACCTGTTGAAAAATGGCAAGATTTATCGACAACTGTTCAGGAAAAACCCGGTGAAGCGTTAACACTTTTAGTAGAACGTGATGGACAGAATATTGAACTTAAGATGACGCCGGATACCCTTGTGGAAAGCGGGAAAGAATATGGACAAATTGGTGTTATGTACCAAAGTCCGGTTGAAAAAAATCCTTTAAAAGCCATTGTCTTCGGTGTCACGCAAACTTATGATTATACAGTTCTGATACTAGGTCTATTAGGTGACTTAATTACTGGCCAATTCACAATCGACGCCCTATCTGGTCCAGTAGGCATATACAAAGCAACGGAAACAGTCGCTCAATATGGTGTATATAATTTAATGAACTGGGCAGCAGTTTTAAGTATTAACCTTGGAATCATGAACCTACTGCCTTTACCTGCCCTCGACGGAGGAAGATTATTATTCTTCGGTATCGAAGCATTGCGCGGAAAACCAGTGGACCGTCAAAAAGAGGGTATGGTTCATTTTGTAGGAATCGTATTATTAATGATTTTAATGGTAATCGTAACATGGAATGATATACAAAGGTTCTTCTTTTAAGAAAAGTCGAGGACAATTGTTCAGCTTCTACAACAACTGGATTAGCCGCCTGCAAGGATGCATTTGTCCTTGTGGGCGGATGTGAAGTTGTCGAGGAGCTATCGTTCGCAACTAGACAGTAATGAAGGCTGCCAAAGAACGCCATCTCGTGTGGCAAAGGCTGACTGTCCCACATCATGTGGGCCTAAGTGGACAATATCAATTACCTTAACCTTATTCATTTGTGGTAAAATCCATAGTGAATAAGGTTAACTTTTTTTGCGGATAGTAAAAATAGTATTAATGTTGTTGGGATTTCTTATGAAAGCCCCTTCTGAAGAAAAACTCGATGAAAATGTCCTTCATATCGGGGATGAGAGCCCTTTTTGAAGAAAAACAGGATGAAACTGTCCTTCATAACAAGGATGAAAGCATCTTTTGAAGAAAAACGGTATGAAAATGTCCTTCATAGCGAGGATGAAAGCCACTTTCGCAGAACAACGTGGTGAAAATGTCCTTCATAGCAAAGATGAAAGCCCTTTTTGAAGAAAAACAGGATGAAACTGTCCTTCATAGCGGGGATGAAACCCTTTTTGAAGAAAAACAGGATGAAAATGTCTTTCATAGCAAGGATGAAAGCCACTTTCGCAGAACAACGTGGTGAAAATGTCCTTCATAGCGGGGATGAAAGCCATTTTCGCAGATAAACGGTATGAAAATGTCCTTCATAGCAAGGATGAACGCCTCTTTTAAAGAAAAACGGTATGAAAATGTCCTTCATAGCGGGGATGAAAGCCATTTTTGAAGAAAAACTGAATAAAAATGTCCTTCATAGCGAGGATGAAAGCTACTTTCGCAGAACAACGTGGTGAAAATGTCCTTCATAGCAAGGATGAACGCCTCTTTTAAAGAAAAACGGTATGAAAATGTCCTTCATAGCGGGGATGAAAGCCATTTTTGAAGAATAACTGAGTAAAAACGTCCTTCATAGCGAGGATGAAACCCACTTTCGCAGAACAACGGGGTGAAAATGTCCTTCATAGCAAGGATGAAAGCCATTTCAGAAGAAAATCTCAATGCAAATGTTCGTTTGCTTGAAGAATTTAATAAAATTACAAGTAGTTTCAGTCTTATATAAACTTTAAATCCAACTTTAAATTATAGTGGTTTAATAATGAATTTTTGATATAAATTGCAGTTGTACGTACGAGGAAACCTTGTAGTATGATATGCTAAGTACGTATTTATAAGAGAAAAGGTGGAGCAGATGAAACAAAGTTCTACGTTTATTCCAAGGCTACGCGATGTACCTGCAGAAATTGAAGTCAAATCTCACAAAATGCTGCTTCGTGCTGGGTTCATCCGTGAAACCACAAGTGGGGCTTATTCGTATTTACCATTAGCGAAACGAGTATTAATTAAATTAGAAACATTAATTCGGCAAGAAATGGAAACTTTTGGCGCAGTAGAAATTGGTTTGCCAATCTTGCAAGTGCAAGAAACTACATCAAACTTCAAAAGTGTTCAAGAAGATGATACAAATAATAACCAACAAAACGTTATTCTTGTACCCTCATATGAGGAAGTAATTGCTTCGTTAGTAGCTGAGGAAAACCATTCTTATAAAAACTTACCCCTCACTTTTTATCAAATACAATCTAAATATCGTGATGAGCTGCGCAAGACAAACGGTTTATTGCGAAGCAGAGAGTTTTTGGTGAAGGAAGCTTACTCCTTTCATGCTGATAAAGGGAGTCTAGAAAACGCCTATCATCAAATGATTCAAATATACTCTAATTTATTCAGCAAGTTGGGACTGCATTATGAAATAATTGATGCAAATCCAGGACCGGGTAAAGAAGTATTTGCAAAGGAATTTATCATTGCATCAGAGGCTGGGGATACAACCGTAGCCTATTCCAACGAATCGAGATTTGCTGCGAATATTGAAGTGGCGCAAGTTATAAATGATTCCGTCCCTTCAGACATACCAGCTAAACCATTGGAAAAGGTGGCGGCACCTAACGTAAAAACGCTCGAAGATGTATGTGCATTTTTTAATATAGAAGAATCAAGTTTCATTAATTCATTCGTATATAAGATAGACGGTGAATTTGTCGTGGTATTAACACGAGGAGATCATCAAGTAAATCCTTATAAATTGCAAAATCTATTACAGACAACATCCATTCAACCAGCCACAGAGCATGAGGTTCAACAACTGTTAGACTGCTCAATAGAATCGATTGGACCTATCAAGTTACCTATAGATGTGAAGGTTATTGCAGATAACGCAATTCAATCTATTGGAAATGGAGTCGCTGGGGCTAATGAGGATGGCTATTATTATACGAATGTATCACCAGAAAGTGATTTTGCAATCAGTTTTTATGAAGATATACGATATATTAAAGAAGGGGATCCATCCCCTGATGGACAAGGAACTATTCTCTTCAAAAAAGGAATAGAAGTAGGCAAGATTTGTAGTCTGGGTGTTAAGGTCTCTGAAAAATCGAATGCTAATTTTACTGATGAGTCTGGGCAGTCCAAGCCTCTGCTTATGAATTATTTTCACTTAGGAATTTCTAGTATCTTGGCTGTAATGGCTGAAGTGTATCAAGATGAAAATGGGTTTTATTGGCCAAAGAAATTTTCACCTTATGAGCTACACCTTTTACCGATAGATAGAGAAGATGAAGTTCAATTTAAATTGGCGGAAGAGCTATATAATATTTTAACCTTCTACCAATTTGAGGTTTTATTTGATGATCGAGAAGAGCTGGCAGAAGTTAAATTTACGGATGCTGACTTAATCGGTCTACCCGTTCGTATTAAAATCGGAAACCGTGCAAGCGAAGGCATCGTCGAAGTTAAAATCAGAAGCACTGGTGAAACCTTTGAATGGGCAAAAGAAGAACTAATCGACCATTTAAACGAAATATTCAGGTCTAATTAAAAGGCAGATTCCATGAAAAAACCATCGATTTTCGCTAACAGGCGAAAATCGTTTCTTTCTGATATAGCTACATTTTTGAAGTTCAAAAGAACAAAAATTATAAAATCCAAAACAGGTGGTGAGTAAAATGGTAGACAATCAAGAAGCGAGAGAAAGATTTTTAACGCTTTTACAACAGTTGCAGCTAACGGAAGATGTCTACATGTCATTTTTTGAAAAAGGTGAGCTTACTCGACTAACCGTTCATAAAAAAAATCGAGTCTGGTGTTTTGCCATTCAATTAGAAAACATATTGCCCTTCCAATTGTACCAATTATTCCGTACAAGAATGGCCGAGCAGTTTTCTCATATTGCGCAAGCTTCAATTACAATAGAAGCAAGAAATCCGGTAGTGACCGAACAGTTGATTACAGATTATTGGTTATCGGCTGTTGAACAATTAGATGCATCACCTCCCGTTAAAAATCGATTGATGACGCAAATTCCAAAATGGACGGGAAATAAACTAAATGTTTCTTGTATGGCCGAAATGGAACAACTGACATTAAAGTCCAAATACGCATCAAAAATTGTTGAGGCCTATGAAAGCCTGGGATTCCCACAGTTTTCTGTAGACTTCCAATTAATCGAAGCAACAGACGAGATGAAAGAAGCTCAGCAGCAATATATTGAACAGCGTCAATTAGAGGAAGCCGAGCTTGCACGTAAAGCGATGGAAGATTTCCAAAGCAGTGAAAAAGCGAAAACAGATAACCCAGAGTCTGTTGCTGGCAGTGGTCCATTCCAGCTGGGAAATCACATCAAAGATACAGAAATCATGGAAATTCGTCGTGTTGTAGAAGAAGAACGACGAGTTGTTCTCGAGGGATTTGTATTTGCTGTAGAAATCAAGGAGCTGCGAAGTGGACGATCACTTTTAGAATTAAAAATGACCGACTATACCGACTCCATCCTGGTGAAAATGTTCTCTCGCGATAAAGAAGATGCCGAACGTATGGCACAATTGAAAAAAGGTATGTGGGTAAAAGTACGGGGTGCAGTTCAAAATGACACCTTCGTTCGTGATTTAGTCGTTATGGCTCAAGATATAAATGAGGTGTTTAAGGAATCGCGTAAGGATACAGCACCAGAAGGACAAAAACGAGTAGAGCTACATTTACATACACCAATGAGTCAAATGGACGCCGTGACTCCGATTGAACAGTTGGTTGGACAAGCTGCAAAATGGGGACACCCTGCAATTGCCATTACGGACCATGCTGTAGCACAAGGGTTCCCGGATGCGTATGCAGCAGGAAAAAAACATGGCATCAAGATTATCTATGGAATAGAAGCGAACTTGGTTGATGATGGTTCGCCAATCGCCTACGCCGAACAACATATTGGACTCGATGATGCAACATTTGTAGTGTTTGACGTCGAAACAACAGGTCTGTCCACTGCATACGATACAATCATTGAGCTTGCCGCTGTCAAAATCAAGGAAGGTAAAGTAATCGAGAAATTTGAACGCTTTGCCAATCCACATAAACCGTTGACAGCCAAGATTATAGAACTTACGCATATTACCGATGATATGCTTCAAAATGCACCGGAAGTCGATCAAGTCGTAACGGAATTTAAAGACTTTATTGGAGATTCAATCGTTGTTGCCCATAACGCTTCCTTCGATATGGGATTCTTATATACTGCCTACGAAAAAGCAGGTATACAAGGTGTTACTCACCCGGTAATTGATACACTAGAATTGTCCAGGTTCTTAAATCCTACTTTAAAGAGCCATCGTTTAAATACATTATGTAAACGTTATGGGATTGAATTAACACAACATCACCGTGCCATCTACGATACAGAAGCAACAGGTGAATTAATGCTCCATTTATTAAAAGACGCAAAAGAGGAGCATGGCATAAATTATCACGATGAATTTAATGAACAAATTAATCGAGATGAAAGCTATAAGCAGTCTCGCCCATATCACTGTACTATTCTAGCAGTAGACAATGATGGGTTGAAAAACCTGTTTAAGTTAATCACTATTGGTCATACAAAAACATATTATCGTGTGCCTCGTATCCGCAGATCGGATTTAATAAAGCATCGACAAGGACTTATAGTTGGGTCTGGATGTAATAATGGCGAATTATTTGAAACGATGATGAATAAATCAAGTGACGCCGCTGAAAAGGTAGCGAGATTCTATGATTATATCGAAGTTCAACCAAAGCCTGTATATGCACATCTAATAGAAGGTGGCGTTATTCACGATGAATGGAATTTGGAGGATATCATTCGCAAATTAGTGAAGCTTGGTAAACGTATGGACAAACCGGTTGTCGCTACAGGGAATGTTCATTATTTAAATGAAAACGATGCTGTTTTCCGTCAAATTTTAGTCGGTTCACAGGGTGGGGCAAATCCTTTGAATCGTTACAAACTACCAGCTGTTCATTTCCGTACAACAAATGAGATGTTGGCAGAATTTGACTTCTTGGGGCCGGATCTTGCAAAAGAAATTGTAGTGACCAACTCACAAAAAATTGCTGATATGATAGGTGAAGTAAAACCAATCAAGGATGACCTTTATACACCAAAGATTGAAGGTTCGGATGAGGAAGTGACGAATTTAACTTATGAGATGGCCCATCAAATATATGGGGAAGAGCTTCCTGAAATCGTAAAGGCTCGAATTGAAAAAGAACTAACATCGATCTTAGGAAACGGATTCGGAGTTATTTACTTAATTTCCGCAAAGCTCGTGAAAAAGTCCCTTGCAGATGGATATTTGGTAGGTTCTCGTGGATCGGTAGGGTCTTCTCTTGTTGCGACGTTCATGGAAATTACGGAAGTAAATCCATTACCGCCACATTACATTTGTCCAAACTGTAAAAATGTTGAATTCTTTGATGATGGTTCCGTTGGTAGTGGTTTCGACTTACCAAACAAGGAATGTCCTAAATGTGGGACCGGGTACAAAAAAGATGGTCAAGATATTCCCTTTGAAACCTTCCTTGGATTCAAAGGAGATAAAGTACCCGATATCGATTTAAACTTCTCGGGAGAATATCAGCCACAAGCCCATAACTATACAAAAGAACTTTTCGGAGAAGACTATGTATATCGTGCGGGGACGATCGGTACTGTTGCGGAGAAAACGGCATATGGATATGTCAAAGGGTATTCGAATGATAATAATCTTACATTCCGCGGAGCAGAAGTGGATCGTCTTGTGCAAGGATGTACTGGGGTTAAACGTACGACCGGTCAACATCCTGGTGGGATTATCGTAGTTCCGGATTATATGGATATTTATGATTTTACGCCGGTTCAATTCCCGGCAGATGCACAGGATTCTGAATGGAAAACAACCCACTTCGACTTCCACTCAATTCACGATAACGTGCTAAAGCTCGATATACTGGGGCACGATGATCCGACTGTGATCAGGATGCTGCAGGATTTATCTGGAATTGATCCAAAAACAGTCCCGACAGATGACCCGGAAGTAATGAAGATTTTCTCTACACCAGAATCCCTTGGGGTAACGGTAGAACAAATTGGCACGAAAACGGGTACTCTTGGGATTCCCGAGTTTGGTACGCGATTTGTTCGACAAATGCTGGAAGATACGAAACCTTCAACGTTTAGTGAACTTGTGCAAATATCAGGTTTATCCCATGGGACAGACGTTTGGTTAGGTAACGCCCAGGAATTAATTCATAACGGAACTTGTGTACTTTCTGAAGTAATTGGTTGTCGTGATGACATTATGGTTTACTTAATCTACCAAGGATTGGAACCAAGCTTTGCCTTTAAGATCATGGAGTCTGTTCGTAAAGGGAAGGGCTTATCAGAAGAGATGGAAGCGGAGATGCGTGCTCAAAGTGTTCCTGAATGGTATATCGATTCCTGTAAGAAGATTAAGTACATGTTCCCGAAAGCCCATGCAGCTGCATATGTTTTAATGGCAGTGCGTATCGCTTGGTTCAAAGTACATCATCCAATTTTATATTACGCAGCTTATTTTACTGTCCGTGCAAGTGACTTCGATTTAATCGCGATGACTCAGGGCTCGGCAATCATTCGCTCTCGTATCGATGATATCAATGCAAAAGGTTTAGATGCTTCAAAAAAGGAAAAAGATTTAATGACCGTTCTAGAGCTTGCATTAGAAATGTGTGAGCGTGGGATGAGCTTCCAAAAGGTAGACTTATATCGCTCACAAGCAAGTGAGTTTATCATTGAAGGCAATACGTTAATTCCTCCATTTGATGCGATTCCTGGTCTAGGTACTAACGTAGCCAAAGCAATTGTTGCGGCAAGACAGAATGGTGAATTCTTATCAAAAGAGGATTTACAGCAACGTGGGAGAGTCTCGAAATCTCTAATTGAGTATATGGATACTTTAGGTTGTTTGGAAGGCCTGCCTGACGCAAATCAGCTATCATTGTTCTAAATTACGATTATGTAAGTTACCAATTAGATAACACATTTGAGTAAATTTGCATTAAGTTAAAAATTGTGCTATTGTTATGGTAATAATTTGTTGATAGTTTTGCAGCAAAAGAGTGGGGCTTTTCCCGCTCTTTTCTGTTGTTACGCTTATTCAAATTTTTCTTACAGACACATTCGGTCCGTATTTGAATTTCACCATGCCCTGGTGGAATTTCTGTTTTTATACTGATTAAGCTTTGAAAGCTGTACAATTATTAGTATAAAAAAGGCATAAAACCTAGCGTTTTAGTGAAATTCTAATTTATATAAACCGATTATTTGTGAAAAAAGGCAAGAGACAATTACGTTGGGAGGATACTATGAGCAAAGTAACGTCAGTAATTGAAGAACTTGTTACGCCAATTGTAGAAGAGTTGAACCTTGAACTTGTCGAAGTTGAGTTTTTAAAAGAGGGACGCAATTGGTTCCTTCGTGTATATATTGATACACCAGAAGGCGGCATCGATATCGAACAATGTGCACTCGTAAGTGAGCGAATAAGTGAGATTCTGGATGAAAAAGACCCAATCGAGCAAAACTACTATTTAGAAGTTTCTTCACCAGGTGCTGAACGACCATTGAAAAAAGAATCAGATTTTGAAAAATCAGTAGGCAAATTTATCTATGTGAAAACATATGAGCCAATAAAAGATATGAAAGAATTCCAAGGCTATCTTAAATCATATACTGAAGAAGGATTAGAACTTGAAGTTCGCATTAAAACACGTAAACTAACTGTTTTTATTGAAAAGGAAAAAATCGCAAAAGCACGACTTGCTATCGATTTTTCATCATAACTGAATATTAGGAGTGAACAAAAAAATGAGTAGTGATTTACTAGATGCTTTAACTGCTCTGGAGCAACAAAAAGGTATTTCAAGAGAAGTAATAGTTGAAGCGATCGAAGCGGCATTAGTAACTGCATATAAACGTAATTTTAATCAAGCACAAAATGTGCGTATTGATTTAAATTTAGAAAATGGAACAATGTTAGTCTATTCACGCAAAGATGTAGTAGATGAAGTGGAAGATGATCGTCTTCAAATCGCTCTTGAGGATGCGAAAGACATTAATCCAGCCTATGAAATCGGTGACGTATTAGAACAAGAGGTCACGCCTCGCAACTTTGGACGTATTGCTGCTCAAACAGCAAAACAAGTCGTAACGCAAAGAGTACGTGAAGCTGAGCGCGGTATTATATTTGAAGAATACGTAGATCGTACAGACGATATTGTGAATGGTACAATTGAACGTCAAGACGCCCGCAATATTTATGTAAGTTTAGGTAAAGTCGAAGCTGCATTACCAACAAACGAACAAATCCAAGGTGAAGTATATAAACCACAAAGCCGCATTCGTGTTTATATTACGAAAGTGGAGCGTACTACACGCGGACCTCAAGTTATTGTTTCTCGCACACATCCAGGATTGCTTCGCAGACTTTTCGAGATGGAAGTTCCAGAAATTTTCGAAGGTATCGTAGAGATTAAATCCATCGCTCGTGAAGCTGGTGACCGTTCAAAAATTTCAGTTTATGCCCACAATCCAGAAATCGATGCAGTAGGTGCTTGTGTAGGTGCAAAAGGTGCTCGTGTACAAAATATTGTCAACGAGTTAAATGGAGAAAAAATTGACATTGTAGAATGGTCAGAGGATCCAATTGTCTTTGTTGCAAATGCCTTAAGCCCATCAAAAGTGCTTGATGTAATCGTTAACGAAGAAGAAAAATCAACTACAGTCGTTGTTCCAGACTATCAATTATCACTAGCGATTGGTAAACGTGGACAAAATGCTCGTCTTGCAGCGAAATTAACTGGCTGGAAAATTGATATCAAGAGTGAAACGGATGCGCGTGATGCGGGAATTTATCCAAACGAATCAAGTCGTTTCATTCCAGCTGACGAAGCTGAAAAAGATAGTGATTTTTATGATGAAGATGTCGCATACGATCTTTATGCAGATGACGAAGAATAAGCTATAGTTGCATGAGCAGGGCACTTGCGCTTTTCTAAAAATGATCAGTAAGTATAAGGTTATTGATATTGATCAATGTCTAGCTCCAGTGCCCAGCCCCTCGAGGTCGCTTCATTTCCTCGGTCGAAAGCGGAAAAGATGCTTTCGATTCGGAACTTCCAGCGCTTGTCGGGGCTAAGCAGGGCACTTGCGCTTTTCTAAAAGGAAGGTGAATTCTTATGGCAACACAAAGAAAGGTTCCTTTACGCAAATGTGTCGTAACAGGAGAGAGCTTGCCTAAAAAATCGATGATACGAATTGTTCGCTCGAAAGAAGGCGAAGTATCTGTTGATATAACGGGAAAGAAATCTGGACGTGGAGCTTATATTTCTAAGTCGGAAGAGGCAGTTGAAACTGCTCGGAAGAAAAATATATTAGAACGCCAACTGGAAGTGAAAATCCCTGAAGAGGTTTATGAGGAATTGATTAAACTCATTCGCCGGGAGTCCATTTTATGAGTGAAAGACTACTCCAATTACTAGGTTTAGCAGCTAGAGCTAGGAAAATAGTTACTGGGGAAGAGTTAGTAGTGAATTCAATACGTACAAATAAAGCTAAGCTGGTACTACTAGCATCAGACGCCTCAAAAAATTCTAGCAAGAAGATTCAAGATAAATGTACGTATTATAACGTTGAGTATCATGTGTTTGGTGATCGCTACCAGCTAGGGTCTGCAATTGGTAAAGAAGCACGTGTCGCAATAGCTATTGTAGATAGTGGATTTGCGAAGAAGATGTCTAGTCTACTCAACGAAAATTAATCGGGGGTGAGCAGATGACCAAATTAAGAGTTCATGAATATGCGAAAAAAGTAAATAAATCAAGTAAAGAAGTAATTGAAGAGCTGAAAAAGCTGAACGTTACGGTTTCAAACCATATGTCGATGCTTGAAAGTGAATCAGTTACAAAATTAGATTCTGTGTTTACAGGGTCTGCAACAAAAAATAATCAAGTACGACAAGAGAACAAACAGGCTTCACCAAGTGGTCAAAGGTCACAAACAAATGACCAATCCAATCGTCCGAACCGCCCAGCGAATGGTTCTTCGAATAGACCGTCAAATGGCCAAACAAATCGCCCATCAAATGGTTCATCGAATAGACCGTCAAATGGCCAAGCAAATCGCCCATCAAATGGTTCAACAAATCGACCGTCAAACGGCCAAGCAAATCGACCATCAAATGGCTCACAAAACAGACCATCAAATGGTTCATCAAACAGACCGGCTAACAGTAATTCACCGAATCGACCATCAAACAATTCGTCTAACGAACAAAGAACGACGTCACAAAACAGTGGCGAAAAATTTAAGAATGCAAAAGGTAACCAAAATAGAAATATGGCCCAAAATAATAATAACAACTCAAACAACAACAAAAATAAAGGCGGCTTTAACAACCAACAACGTAAAAAGCCGGGTATTCACGGAGGCAAACGTCGCCATCCAAAAACACATCAACCAACAATTCCACAAGCTCCAAAAGAGTTGCCGGAAAAAATTACATTCTATGAATCGCTATCAGTTGCAGAATTAGCGAAAAAGCTTCACCGTGAACCATCTGAAATTATCAAAAAATTATTCATGCTTGGCGTTATGGCAACGATCAACCAAGAATTAGATAAAGATGCAATCGAGCTAATCTGTGCGGATTACGGCGTAGAAGTAGAAGAAGAAGTACGTATTGATAAAACAGACTTAGATGTTTACTTCGATCAAGCAGAGGTTGTTGAAGAAGAACAAGTAATACGTCCACCAGTTGTAACAATCATGGGGCACGTTGACCATGGTAAAACGACATTACTTGACTCAATTCGTAATTCAAAAGTAACTGCTGGAGAAGCAGGCGGGATTACACAACATATTGGTGCATACCAAGTAAATATCGATGACAAAAAAATTACATTCCTGGATACTCCTGGACATGCTGCGTTTACAACAATGCGTGCTCGTGGTGCAAGTATTACGGATTTAGCAATCATCGTTGTTGCTGCCGATGATGGTGTAATGCCACAAACAGTTGAAGCAATCAACCATGCAAAAGCGGCAGAAGTGCCAATTATAGTTGCAGTGAACAAAATGGATAAGCCATCAGCGAATCCAGATCGTGTAATGCAGGAATTAACTGAACACGGCTTAGTACCTGAAGATTGGGGCGGCGATACAATTTTCGTTCCAATATCTGCCTTGAAAGGTGAGGGTATTGATACGCTTTTAGAGATGATACTATTAGTGTCTGAAGTAGCTGAATTGAAAGCAAACCCAAGTCGTTCAGCTATCGGTACAGTTATTGAAGCTCAGCTGGATAAAGGCCGTGGTTCTGTTGCAACATTATTAGTTCAAGATGGAACATTACGTGTTGGTGACCCAATTGTAGTAGGTCATGCTTATGGGCGTGTACGTGCGATGGTAAATGATCTTGGCCGCCGGGTGAAAGAAGCAGGTCCTTCAACACCGGTTGAGATTACTGGTATTAACGAAGTACCACAAGCGGGTGACCGTTTCGTAGTCTTTGATGATGAGAAAACTGCCCGCCAAGTGGGTGAATCTCGTGCAATGACTGCAATCCAAGCAAACCGTTCTGAAAAACAACGCGTAACTTTAGATAACCTATTTGAACAAATGTCTCATGGCGAAGTTAAGGAATTAAACTTAATCGTAAAAGCTGACGTACAAGGTACAGTAGAAGCAATGGCTGCATCGTTAATGAAAATCGATGTAGAAGGCGTAAACGTGAAAATCATTCACACTGGCGCTGGTGCGATTACAGAATCAGATATTTCATTAGCTGCAGCTTCAAACGCTATCGTGATTGGATTCAACGTTCGTCCGGACGTAAATGCAAAACGTGCTGCCGATGAAGAAGGCGTTGATATTCGTTTACACCGTATTATCTACAAAGTAATCGAAGAAATCGAAGCGGCGATGAAAGGAATGCTTGATCCAGAATTTGAAGAAAAAATTATTGGTCAAGCAGAAGTTCGTCAGACGATTAAAGTTTCAAAAGTTGGTACAATCGCTGGTTCTTATGTAACTGAAGGTAAAGTAACCCGTGATTCAGGCGTACGTATCATTCGCGAAGGAATCGTTGTTTTCGAAGGGGAATTAGATACGCTGAAACGCTTCAAAGACGATGCTAAAGAAGTAGCGAGAGGCTACGAATGTGGTATCACGATTAAAAACTTCAATGACATCAAAGAAGGCGACATTATTGAAGCCTATGTTATGGAAGAAATTAAACGATAATGATCGTTTACGCGGAAGTTGAGTTTATCATTTCTGATTCACATTCGTTAAAAGAAAAGCGAGCAGTACTCCAGCGAATGATTACCCGAACAAAGCAGAAATTTAATGTTTCTGTTGCAGAAATAGATCATCAAAATGTGTGGCAACGGACAAGAATCGCTCTTGTCTGTGTGTCCTCATCTAAGATGAGTGCAGAGCGAGAAATCAATCATGCACTTCACTTCCTACAGTCTAACCCATCCTGGGAGCAACTCGAGGTTTGGACAGACTACTTATAACAAATTAGCGTTATGAAAATTTTTAAGATAATAAATTGACCTCTTACATTCACAAATCGTTTGCTTTTTCCGAGCATTGGGTAAGTGACATTGGAGGCAATTTTTTAGCGGGTAAGAAAGTATAAAACTTTCTTATCCGCATAAGTGCAACTAAGGCTAATTGCCAAAGAGTCGGCAATTAGCCTAGTTTTCTAATCTTTATAAAGAGGTGTCACTATATGTCATTACGTTCAAATCGAATAGCAGAACAGATGAAAAAAGAGCTTGGTGATATCATCACTCGTAAATTAAAAGACCCGCGCGTTGGGTTTGTTACAATTACTGATGTAGCTGTTACTGGTGACCTACAACAAGCAACAGTCTATATTTCATCTCTAGGCAATGACCGTGAACGTGAAGAAACACTAAAGGCTTTAGGAAAAGCTGCAGGTTTCATCCGTACTGAGATTGGTCATCGCATCCGCCTGCGTCGTACACCAGAAATTGCATTTGAATTCGATTCATCTGTAGAATATGGCAACAAAATCGATGCATTATTACGTTCACTAAATGATGAATAACCGATCGATTAAAGGTATAAAGCCTACATCTGCATAATCTTGTGCAATGTAGGCTTTTATTGTTGATTTTTATTTGACGAGCTATTTTCAAGTGACGGGATTATTGGAAAAAGTGGCTAGTTTACTACAGTTGATTTCAACTGGCAAACGCAAAACAAACACTAAAGGAGAACACAAAAATGAACGGCATTTTACCTCTCTGGAAAGAACGAGGCATGACAAGCCACGATTGCGTCTTTAAATTACGCAAAATTTTAAAAACGAAAAAGGTGGGCCACACGGGTACACTGGATCCAGCAGTCGAAGGTGTACTTCCAATTTGTATTGGACAAGCAACGCGAATTGCAGAATACCTGACCGATGCAGGTAAAACCTACGAAGCGGTAGTATCTATTGGTAGAACAACAACTACTGAAGATGCGGAAGGCGAAACGGTCGAAGAGAATTTATCACATAAATCAATCTCTCGTGAACAACTCTTCGAAGCTCTTAAGCAATTAACTGGGGAAATTGAACAAACTCCACCAATGTATTCAGCAGTTAAAGTCAATGGGAAAAGGCTTTATGAATATGCCCGTAAAGGTGAAATTGTGGAACGTCCAACCAGGAAAGTAACAATCTATGCTTTAGAACTACTTGATGATGAACAAAATTTTGTAGGTGAAGAAGTAACTTTCCGTATTCGCATTGCATGCAGTAAAGGAACGTATATCCGAACACTAGCTGTGCAAATTGGCGAGAAGCTGGGTTATCCAGCTCATATGGCTTCACTTGTCCGCATTGCATCAGGGACCTTTACTGAAAAAGAATGTGTTACTCTACAGCAGGTGGAGGAAATCATGAACGAAGGAAAGATTAACGAAGTATTACTACCAGTGGAATATGCACTGACAACTTATCCATTTATCGAAATCGACGAATCCAATGAAAAGCAAATTTTGAATGGACAAGTGCTTCCAGTTCATGCATTATTGAAAGAAAATGATAAAATTGTTTATAGCTTTCAACAGAAAGCGTATGCAGTCTATATAAAACATCCAACAAAAGAAGGGTTCATGAAGCCAGAGAAAATGTTCCCGAACGAATAGAGTGAATAGGAGGCTAACCCTGTAATGAAGGTCGTTCATTTAAAATATCCGCATCAATTAAATATGTCCCAGGAATTTACTGCTGCCTATTCTTTAGCAGTAGGTTTCTTTGATGGTGTACATAAGGGGCATCAAGCTGTTATTCAAAATGCAAAGGAAATGGCAAAACAACTCAATGTTGAAAGTGCAGTCATGACATTTGATCCGCATCCATCAATTGTTTTAGGCGGACGCAGAGAAAAGGTATTCTACATAACACCTCTGCAACAAAAACTTGGTGTTTTAGAAGATTTCGGTGTAGAGAATGTGTTTGTAGTTCATTTTACATCCGATTTTGCAAAGCTATCACCGGAAGATTTTATCCAATACTTTATAAAAGATCTAAATGTAAAGCATGTTTCTGCAGGCTTTGATTTCTCTTTCGGCCAATTTGGAAAAGGGAATATGGAGACGATGAAAGCGCTAAGTAACGGACAATACGGTGTAACTGTCATTGACAAACAAAGTGATCAAGAAGAAAAAATCAGTTCAACCAGAATCCGAAACTACTTGCAAGATGGCGACATGGAAAGTGCTGCAAAGCTTTTGGGCCGTGCATTTGAAGTGCCGGGGATTGTAATCCATGGAGATAAGCGGGGACGCACAATCGGTTTCCCTACTGCCAATATCCAATCGTTGGAAGGAAGCTTCATTCCAGCCACAGGTGTGTATGCAGTCAAAATTCTTGTACAAAATAAATGGTATGATGGCGTTTGTAATGTAGGTTATAAACCGACATTTAAAAACCCCGAGGACAAACAACTATCCATCGAAGTGCATATTTTGGACTTCAATAAAAATATCTACGGTGAGGAAGTAAAAGTAGGTTGGTATAAACGAATCCGCAGCGAGCAAAAATTTGATGGTATTGAATCTTTAAAAACGCAAATAGAAAAAGATAAAAACGAAGCCATCGAATACTTCGCAGTACATTCGTAATAGTTGATTGTAAAACGGAAGTATGGTACTATTCATTAAGTGCCAAAGCACAAACCTTGGCTCGGCTTTTCGATTCTCCAACGATTGCTGTGCTGAAGGTGTAAAATAATAACTATTATTAGGAGGTCCATTCAACATGGCAATTACAAAAGAACGCAAAAATGAAATTATCGCTGAGTACCAAACTCACGAAGGAGATACAGGTTCTCCAGAAGTACAAATCGCAGTATTAACTGCTGATATCAACGCTCTAAACGCTCACTTAAGCACTCACAAAAAAGACTACCACTCTCAACGTGGTCTTCTTAAAAAAATCGGTCGTCGTCGTCACTTATTAAAATATCTTCGTGAAAATGACGTTCAACGCTACCGTGAATTAATCCAACGTTTAGGCTTACGTCGATAATAAATATGCGAAGCAGCTTCTTCGGCTTGAAATTAAGTAGCTACTCTTTATGAGAACTGAAAGTGTTGAGAGCCTAGCTGCTAAGCTAGACATAAGGAAGCGGGAACGTTCCTGAGTTTAACGAAAGCGGGAACCTTCCCGCTTTTTATTTATGTAAAAAGTGTTTGGTCAAATATAACAATATCACCGATTTACAGTATCTAATTGTAAAATTTGGACAAGTTAAAACAAACAAATTTACATAAAATAAAGACAACATATTCAATCGTTCATTGAAAAATGAACTGATTTTAAGATAAAAGATAAATATCTCCTAAAAGAATTGTAAAAAATATACGAATTAGACATAATTAGATTGAAAATATTTAGCATATAAATTGGTTTTTTGATACACTTACTATGATTATAGTCGTGAAGTAGTGTGTTTCAAGAGAAAGGGGTTCATTAAATGACCGAAAAGAAAGTCTATTCATATGAATGGGCTGGCCGACAACTAGTAGTAGAAGTAGGACAGCTAGCAAAACAAGCAAATGGTGCTGCATTAGTTCGATATGAAGAATCAGCGGTACTATCAACAGCAACAATGTCAAAATCACCAAAACCCTTAGATTTCTTCCCATTAACAGTGAACTATGAAGAACGTCTTTATGCAGCAGGTAAAATTCCTGGAGGATTCATTAAACGTGAAGGACGTCCATCAGAGCATGCGATTCTAGTTTCACGCCTTATTGACCGTCCAATTCGCCCAATGTTCCCAGATGGCTTCCGTAATGAAGTACAAGTTATTTCAATGGTCATGTCTTCAGATCCAAACTGCCCAACAGATGTAGCTGCAATGTTCGGTTCCTCTTTAGCTTTGGCTGTTTCGGACATTCCATTTGATGGCCCTATCGCAGGTGTACACGTTGGTTATATAGATGGCGAATTCGTTTTAAACCCAACAACAGAACAATCAGAAAAAAGTACTGTTCACTTGACTGTGGCGGGAAATAAAGATGCCATCAACATGGTAGAAGCTGGTGCATTAGAAGTGCCGGAAGAAATCATGCTTGAAGCAATTATGTTCGGTCATGAAGAAATTAAGAAATTAATTGCCTTCCAAGAACAAATTGTGGCTGAAGTAGGGAAAGAAAAAATTGCGGTTTCATTATATGAAATCAACGAAGAGCTTCAAGCACAAGTAAAGGCGATGTGTGAAGAAGAGATGATTGCTGCAATCCAAACAGTAGAGAAGCATGCTCGTGAAGAAGCAATCGGTGTCGTGAAAGAACGCGTGATGGCTAGCTACGAAGAACAAGAAGCAGATGATGAAACATTAAAACAAGTAAAAACAATTTTAGATAAAATGGTGAAAGAAGAAGTTCGCCGTCTAATTACAGAAGAAAAAGTCCGTCCAGATGGCCGTAAACCGGATGAAATCCGTCCATTATCTTCTGAAGTAGGATTATTAGTGCGTACTCATGGTTCAGGTCTGTTCACACGTGGACAAACTCAAGCTTTATCAATTTGTACATTAGGACCACTTGGCGATGTTCAGATTATTGATGGCTTAGGACTTGAAGAGTCAAAACGCTTCATGCATCACTATAACTTCCCACAATTCTCAGTTGGGGAAACAGGACCAATTCGTGGACCAGGCCGTCGTGAAATCGGTCACGGTGCATTAGGCGAACGTGCTTTATTAGCGGTCATTCCTGATGAAGCGGACTTCCCATACGCGATTCGTTGTGTATCAGAAGTTTTAGAATCGAACGGTTCAACTTCTCAGGCTTCGATTTGTGCATCGACTCTTGCAATGATGGACGCAGGTGTTCCACTTAAAGCACCAGTAGCCGGGATTGCGATGGGTCTTGTGAAAAAAGGCGAGCACTACACAATTTTAACGGATATCCAAGGCATGGAAGACCACCTAGGAGACATGGACTTTAAAGTTGCAGGTACTGCTAAAGGTGTTACGGCACTTCAAATGGACATTAAAATCGATGGTCTATCACGCAACATCCTGGAAGAAGCTTTACTACAAGCAAAAGCGGGTCGTATGATCATCCTTGATTCTATGCTTGCAACACTTGCTGAATCTCGTTCAAGCTTATCGAAATACGCACCAAAAATCGAAGTGATTAAAATTAATCCGGACAAAATCCGTGATGTAATCGGATCTGGCGGTAAAACAATCAACAAAATCATCGATGAAACAGGTGTAAAGATCGATACAGAACAAGACGGTACAATCTACATCTCATCCGCAAATGAAGAAATGAATAAACGTGCGAAAGAAATTATCGAATCAATCGTTCGTGAAGCTAAAGTAGGCGAGTACTACATGGCAACAGTAAGACGTATCGAAAAATTCGGTGCATTCTGTGAAATCTTCCCAGGAAAAGACGGCTTGCTGCACATTTCTGAAATCCAAGAGGAACGTACGAGCAAAGTAGAAGACGTACTAAAACTTGGCGATGAATTACTAGTAAAAGTTATCGAAATCGATAACCAAGGCCGCGTCAACCTATCACGCAAAATCGTGTTAAAAGAAGAAAAAGAACGCGCTGAACAAGCTGAATAATAGAGAGTCTGAGCAGAGGAAAATAGTTTCCTCTGCTTTTTTTATATGGAGAAAAGGCGAGTAAACCCAGTGCTAAAGCAAAACACATAGGAAGTGTCGTAAAGCCGGTGCTAATAATACAAAACAAAGGCGAAATAAATTCGAAGTGTCGCAATCCAATTGCTAATAAGACAAACGAAAGAAAAAGAAATACCAAGTGTCGCAATCCAATTGCTAATAAGACAAAACGAAGGCCAAACAAATACGAAGTGTCGCAATTCAGTTGCTAATGAGACAAAACGAAAGCAAAACAAATAGGAAGTGTCGCAAACCCGGTGCCAATGAGACAAAACGAAGGCGAAACAAATACGAAGTGTCGCAAACCCGGTGCTAATGAGTCAAAACCAAGGCGAAACAAATACGAAGTGTCGCCAAGCCGGTGTTAAAGACAAAATAAAAGCAAAATAAATACGAAGTGTCGCCAACCTAGTGATAATGAGACAACTCGAAGGCCAAACAAATACGAAGTGTCGCAAACCCAGTGCTAATGAGACAAAACGAAGGCGAAACAAATAGGAAGTGTCGCCAACCTAGTGCTAATGAGACAAAACGAAGGCTTAACAACTACGAAGTGTCGCAATTCAGGTGCTAATAAGACAAAACAAAGCAAACAAATAGGAAGTGTCGCAAACTCGATGCTAGTAAGATAAAACGGAAGCGAGAACAATTAGAACTGTACCGGACTTTAAATTCAAACAAGCATTAACTAGTAAAAAAAAGAGTTACCTCAAAATCGGTTTGCACCAACTTCGTAGGTAACCCTCAAATTTCAAATTTATAGCTCCTGTCTCAAAGCCTGAATCACTTCAATTTTTGTAGCATTTCGCGCTGGTCGCAAACCGGATAGAATTGCAACCGCTAGGCTGATGCCTCCTGCAATCACCACTAAACTCCAGGGGATTAAAGAAAACGTAAGCTCATAATTCGATAAATCTTCATCAGATAAAGCAAAAGAGACGACATAAGGCAAAATTGCATTTGCTGCGAAGCTAATGGCATAGGAGACAATGATCGCTAAAAGAGTCCCTAAGATTCCGATAAATGTACTTTCCATTAAAAATAAACGTTGGATTAATGAAGGGGAAGCACCGATCGCCTTTAAAACACCAATTTCGCGTGTCCGTTCCGTCACCGCCATCGTCATTGTATTAAAAATACCGATAGAAGCAATGAGAATTGCAATGGTTCCAATAAAGATTAGTCCAATTTTAAAGATTAAGAAAAACATATCCAGTTCTTCTAATTGTTCTACTTGTGAATAGACTTGATAGTTTTGTTCTTTTAAAAGTTCCAAAACAGGCATTACATTTTCAATTGAATCCACATAAATTGTTGTTGCAGGATAAGTGATTAAATTAGGATACGAATCTAACAGTGAATCGCTAAATAAAATAGTTGAATCTACATACCAGTCATAGGAAGGGCTGCTTAATATCCCGACAATCTTAAAAGGAGCCGGTTCCATATATTCCTGTGTGTTGTCATCGTAAAACTGTAAGGTTACTTCTTTATTTAATAGCTCACCTTTGTAGCCTTCCTCTGAGCCGTCATAATAAGAACCCGCTTCTTCTGCCTTTTTTGACTTTTGTTCAATTGCGGCCATATCTGCGTCATTCAATAAAATTTGAGCATAATGATAGCCGACAACAATTTCATTCGGTTCCTCGGGTAATCGTCCTTCACTTAAAGTAGAGGGAAGTTGTTGCTGAGCTTCCATATCAACGATGGATGCATTGGATTCGCCTTCACGGTCCTCCAATGACGATTTAACCATACCACTGAGATCTGCCTGATTCATCACAACATTGACATGATCAATGCCCTCGATATATTGTTGATCCTCTTCAGAAAGGGTTTCATCTCCCCAAAGTTCAATTTGTGTAATTGCTTCATCACTTAAGATTTCATTTTTCATCGTTTGCTGGATACCAAACCCAATTGAAGCCAATACGATTAAAAATGCACAGCCAATCATGGCAGCTAATACGGTCATGGTAACTCTAAGTTTATTTTTCTTCATATGTTGTAAAACAAATTGTAATTGATCTTTAAATAACATGCAGCATTCCTCCAACCAATACGCCATCTGTCATGCGAAATTCACGATCTGCTATAGAAGCCACTTCTTCGTCATGGGTAATGATGACAAACGTTAAATTTTCATTCTTGTTCAGCACTTGGATAAGGGTAAGGATTTCTTGCTCTGTTTGGGAGTCAAGACTTCCTGTAGGCTCGTCCGCTAAAATAATCGGTGGATTTGTAATCATCGCTCTGGCAATGGAAACACGCTGCTGTTGTCCACCAGAAAGTTCATTTGGATAATGATCGGCAACTTCTATCAATCCGACCTTCTTAAGTAACTCGGCTACTTTCTTTTCCCGAATGGCACGACTCACACCTTTCAATTTCAAAGGAAGCTCAATGTTTTCGAATACTGTTTGAGCCGGCAGCAATTGAAAATTTTGAAAGATAAAACCGAAATGATCGAGACGAAATGCCGCACTTTGCTTTTCAGTAAAACCAGCGATTTCAGTATTGTTGACAAGGATAGAACCAGAATCAGGTTTCATAAATCCTGCGATCGTTTGTAATAGCGTTGATTTTCCTGATCCGCTTTTTCCGACAATGGCCGCAATTTCTCCTCGTTGTATGTGAAAGTTGATGCCTTTTAAGACTTCTACCTTTTTTTCGCTTCCCTTTTTACCGATGGAGAAGGTATGGTGTAAAGATTTAACTGTAATCATATCAATTCATTCCTTTAGTTAATGTGATAATTTTATTGTAGATGGTGATTCTGAAGAAAGAGGAAGGACAATTCTTAAGAAATTCTTAAAACAAAGTATAAATATGAATAAAAAATTAAAAGTTTCTAAGTTGAAGGTTCGAAGAGTTTAGCATATGATTAATCAAATGAGCTTTAATGAATGTGCGACTGACGCTAGGCTAACGTCGCATTAAAAGAAAAGTAGATAGGTGATGGGGAAATTTGGTAACAGTTTATACATGTCAGAACGGTGTTCGGATTGTTTCGGAGGAAATCCCGCATGTACGATCCATTTCGGTTGGTATTTGGGTAGGGGCAGGCTCCCGATTTGAACTGCCAGAAGAAAACGGAATTACACATTTTATTGAACATATGTTGTTTAAAGGTACGAAAACTCGAACGGCTAGACAAATTGCAGAAGAGTTTGATCGCATTGGTGGGGAAATTAACGCTTTCACGTCAAAGGAAAACACATGCTATTATGCAAAAGTATTAGATCATCATGGGGAATTGGCCGTCTCGATTTTAGCGGATATGTTTTTCAATTCTAACTTTGATGCAAACGAATTGGACAAAGAGCGTCAAGTTGTATTAGAAGAAATCCTAATGAGTGAAGATGCACCAGATGATGATGTACATGAGCAATTATGGACTGTCATGTATCCGACAGATGCTTTGGGTCTCCCTATTTTAGGGACGAATAAGACTCTTTCTACTTTTACAGCAGAAACGATCCGTCATTATATAGAGAAATATTATTACCCAGAAAATATTGTGATTTCAGTTGCCGGTAATGTAACAAAGGAATTGCTTCTACATATCGAAGAGCTTTTTGGTCGTTACAAACGTTCATCCAAAGCTGTTGATCCGACACTGACACATCCAGTATTTCATTCAGGGAAATTTGTAAAAGAACGAGATGTGGAGCAATCTCATCTTGCTATTTCTTATCCTGCTATAGGAGTAAAGGATCCGAATTTAAATAGTTTCATTGCCTTAAACAATATTGTTGGGGGCAATATGTCCTCTCGACTCTTCCAGGAAGTGAGGGAAGAGCAAGGCTTAGCCTATTCAATTTATTCTTATCAATCCTGCTATGCTGATGTAGGGGCATTTACCATTTATGGAAGTACGAACAATCAGCAATTATCGGTTATGCACGATACGATTAATGCAACATTACAAAAAGTGCGAACTGATGGAATATCTGAAACGGAGCTGATGAATGCAAAAGAGCAGCTTAAAGGAAGTTTTGTTCTAGGGCTGGAAAGCACCAACTCGCGAATGAGTCGAAATGGACGCAATGAGCTCATTCATGGTCGACATAAATCAGTCGATGAAATCATCTCGGAGATTGATGAAGTTTCAATGGATAAAGTAAATGATCTCATTAATGCAATTTTATCAGTAGACCCTGCCATCTCCAAAATCGGGCAAGGGGTAAAGTAAACCAGAATGGCTGTCTTCTATCTAAATGGGAGATAGCCATTTTTTTATATTGCATCTTCTAGCACTTATTGACGAAATTTATATTTTTGTTAGTGGAATCAGTAATAATATGAAGGTGTCATTCAGTAAATTAATTAATATATCTGATATACCTTTTACATTAAATCAACCGGATCTAATTCAACCAAAAACTACCCCAAAATCGTAATTTGTTAAGTAAATTGCCCTTTACGAAATACATCTCTTCAAAATTTCATATGGAAGTCTACCAGCGGATGAAACGCTACTGTTTGAGGGAGATACGAAAAAAAGGCACCAACAATTCTTGGGTTGCATATAGTAACAATAAGCTCATGGAGGAGGGAAAACATGCTGCTATCGGAGCTTGCGGAGAAGGAATTAATTGAAATGGAAAATGGTGTGAGATACGGCTATTTATCTGAAACGGAATGTCTATTTGATCCAAAATCAGGAAAGATTTTTGGTTTTGAGCTACATGAACAATCTTCCAAAATGCCATTCCAGAAGAAAAAAGCAACATCACCGTTATTTATTCCTTGGGAAGAAATTCACCTCATTGGCGAGGATCGAATTTTATTCCACCGAACATCATCAAAAAGAAGGCAGTTTGACTAAATGACTGAAGAGAAGTGGCTCGTTGTAGGTACAGATATGCGCATGAAAGTATTGGCGAAAAATCTAAGCAAGTCTAATCGAACAGTATATTATAAAAATTTAGCAGTATGGGATGAAGAGCTTAACAGAACAGTTCTTGGGTTTCATCCTGATTTTGTTGTGCTGCCCATTCATCCACTTGAAGTAGATGTGCCTAATGTTCTGGGGCTTTCAAAAGAAGTAATTTTTACTGGAAAGCTAAATGAGAAATGGCATGAGATCTTAAAAGAAAATGAAACACATTTTTATTTAGAAGATGAAGGGTTTATATGGCACAATGCAGTATTAACTGCAGAAGCATTTGTATCTAGCTTCTATAATACAAAAAGAGCGATTATGGGGAAAAAGTTCATTATTACCGGATTTGGGCGAGTGGCGAAAATGGTTGCACATATTTTAAAAAGCATCGGGGCGGAAGTTTGCATCGCGGTGCGTTCCAATGTGCAGCTGAACGAAGCCAGAGCATTCCGGTATGAAGCAGTAGATTTAGAAGAAGTTGGAGAAATCGAGGGGGATTTCTTTATTAACACAATTCCTGCAAAATGGCTGGATGAACAATTTAACACGAAAATCACGATGCCAATTTTTGATTTAGCCTCCTATCCTGGCTGTTTACAAGATGGAATTAGTAGAAAGCAGTATGAGCTGTTGCCTGCATTGCCGGGAAAATTTTTCCCTGAAGATGCTGGAAATGTACTATATGAATCAATTGTTGAACAATTAAGGAGGAGACACACTTGCTAGAAGGTAAACGAATAGGACTAGGTATAACAGCATCCCATTGTACGTACGAAGATGTAATTCCGAAGATTGAGAACTTCACAAAAGTGGGAGCAATCGTAGTTCCTATTATTACACATTCCGTGTTAACAGCTGCAACGCGATTTGGAACAGGGGAAGAATGGATTCAAAAAATCGAGGCACTGACAGGAGAAAAAGTCGTTTCTTCTATTGTAGAGGCTGAACCATTCGGACCGAAAAATCCATTGGATTGTATGGTTATTGCACCGATGACAGGAAATTCCATTAGCAAATTTGCAAATGCTTCGACTGATAGCCCTGTTTTAATGGCTGCAAAAGCAACTCTTCGTAATGGATCGCCCGTTGTATTGGGGATTTCAACAAATGATGCCCTTGGATTAAACGGGGTCAACATCATGAAGCTGATGAACTCCAAAAATATTTACTTTATTCCGTTCGGTCAAGACGATCCACAGAACAAACCAAACTCATTAATCTCCGATTTCACCAAAATGGTAGATACCGTTGAATATGCCATCAACCATAAAAAACAATTGCAACCCCTACTAATCCAATATTGAAATAACTAAAAATTCTAACACACAGAGTCCTTTTTATGATACAATTTTCAACATTATGTTACTTGTATTTGAGGAGAGATGAGAAATGGCGAAAGAATTGACAGTTGCAATTGTAGGTGCAACAGGTGCAGTAGGAACAAAAATGAAAGAACAACTTTTAAAACGAAACTTTCCGATTAAACATATAAAATTTTTGGCTTCAGCTCGTTCTGCTGGAACAGAAATTGAATTCGGCGGCAAAAATTACACAATCGAAGAAGCAACACCAGAGGCCTTTGAAGGAGTAGACGTAGCGTTATTCTCAGCTGGTGGTTCAGTTTCGGCGAAATTAGCTCCGGAAGCAGCAAAACGTGGGGCAGTGGTAATTGACAATACAAGTCACTTCCGTATGCACCCAGATGTACCTTTAGTGGTACCGGAAGTAAACAGAGAAGATTTAAAAAGTCATAACGGAATTATTGCTAACCCAAACTGTTCAACAATCCAGATGGTTGCGGCTTTACAACCAATTCGCGAGCAATTTGGCTTAACGAAAGTTATCGTTTCAACTTATCAAGCAGTATCAGGTTCAGGTGTTTCAGCGATTGAAGAACTTCGCACACAAAGTGAACAATGGGATGCTGGTAAAAACGTAGAAGCGAACATCCTTCCTGCAAAATCAGATAAAAAGCATTATCCGATCGCACGTAATGTCATTCCGCAAATTGACGTATTTACGGAAAATGGCTTTACATACGAAGAAATGAAAATGATCAACGAAACGAAGAAAATTATGCACATGCCTGACTTAGCGGTAGCTGCAACATGTGTACGTGTTCCGGTAGTTTCTGGACATTCAGAGTCTGTTTATATTGAAGTAGAAAAAGAGATTAGCGTTCAAGAGATGTTTGATGTGTTACGAAATGCTCCAGGCATTGTTCTACAAGATGATATTTCAGCACAAGACTATCCAATGCCTTTATTTGTTGAAGGGGAAGATCCAGTGTATGTTGGCCGTATCCGCCAAGACCTGTCTAACAAAAAAGGGTTCCATCTATGGATCGTATCAGATAACTTACTAAAAGGTGCTGCTTTAAACTCAATTCAAATTGCCGAAAGCATGTTAGAGGATAACTTACTCTAAGGGGTGTTTACTTGTGGATTTAGGTCGAGTTGCTACTGCCATGATTACCCCATTCGACGACAATGGAGCAATTAATTATGAAGTAGCAGAGCGAGTAATTGAGCACTTAATATCAAATGGTACAGATTCGATTGTGGTATGTGGGACGACAGGTGAGACCCCGACATTGTCAATACCGGAAAAACGAGCTTTTATCGACTTTACGATCCGAAAGGTCAATAAGCGTGTTCCGGTTATTGCCGGTGTGGGGTACAATGACACCGCGTACACAATCGAAGCGACGAAAGTGGTTGAAGCATTTGGTGCTGACGGCATTATGGTCGTGGCGCCTTTCTATAACAAGCCAAATCAAAGAGGGATTTACGCTCATTTTGAGGCGGTTGCGAGAACAACGAATTTACCGATTGTTGTTTATAATGTCCCAGGACGCACGGGTGTCAACATCTCAGCTGACACAACCATTGCCTTAAGTAAAATTCCAAATATCCGAGTGGTGAAAGAAGCAAGCGGGAGTTTGGAACAAATGACCGAAATCTTGAGAGGCGTTTCCGATGACACATACGTGTACAGCGGCGATGACGCCCTAACACTGCCACTCGTTTCCATCGGGGGCAAAGGTGTCATTTCCGTTGCCTCTCACGTCATCGGGAACGAAATGCAAGAAATGATTCGCGCCTATGAAGAAGGCCGACACCAAATTGCTCAAAAATACCACCAAGCGATGCTGCCACTAGCCAAACAATTATTCGTAGATCCAAACCCAGTCCCGGTCAAATACGCACTAAGCAAACTGGGCTTCCCAGTCGAACACGTACGCCTACCATTAGTAGGGTTGTTGGATGAATACAAAAAGAATTACGATCTCATTTGGGAAGAATTTCAGAAGAACGTGCAAGAGATTAAGAGCCACTCGTAAAGGGTGGGCGATGAAAAAGCAAACACTTTTGGTGTTTGTTTTTTTATGTGTTAGGGATTTTGGAGGGAGTGGTCTACTCAAAGTGAATTCTACGAAATGTATCAATTGATTTAAAATTCTTTTTTAGTATCCTTAGAATTCTTCTTCGCGACTCTATTATTTTGCACCACTCATACATTTTACTTGTCGTCACTTTTTCATCAGGAAACAGGAGTTTAAATTCCTTTACATTTCGTACTACTGCTGATTCAACAAGTTCTGTATTCCCGCAAGATGTACATGTGCATTTCTTACCTGTGATAGTAATGGAAAAGGAAAAACAGGCAGGACAAGGCATTCCTTTACGTAGTTGTTGATAATTATAAGGTGGGCAATGCTGGTACGGATTATGTTCTATATGTAATGATGATAAGTGCTCGGCTAACTTTTTATGCTGCTCATTCAGCTTGGATTGGTGGGAATTAACACTTTTTATAAAGCTATTTAATTGAGATGGAAAGATAAAAGGTATATCGAGTGGAGCTTGGTATAATGTAAACTCGGGGTTTATAAAAATTACTGAGGATTGAATGGAAAAGTTAAAGTTTAATTTAAGAAACAATTGACGAAGTAATGATTCAGTTCTATACAACTGAATTAAGGGGTTGGTAATTTCTGTTTGCTCCTTTTGAAATAACTTCTCTGATTTGTAACGGTAATTTCCACTGTAATTTTTAATCTCCAAAAGATAAACAACATTGCTAAAAATAATTAAAGAATCAATTTGGAACGTTTGGTTGTTTGTTTTGAGTAACAAGTCATTTAATACGAAACAATCACATTCAAGCTTTTCCAGTAGTAAATCAAATAAAAGTTCACCTTCGAAACCCTTTTTTAAGCTAGTGTAGTTTTGCTGGTCGGTTTTAGATAAATTCATCCGATTTCTGAGTGCCTTTAGGATTACTAATTCATTGGGTTCGGATCTACTCTTGATTATCATATTAAAGCTCCTTTCATTTGTTCTTAAGTATATTTTATAAGAAAAAAATTTAATTGTACCAAGAGTTTGGAAAATAAATTTTTGGCTATTAATTGTTTTAAGCAATACGACTAAGAAAAAAGTATATGTTGTATGGCAATTTGCCCCAAACATGTTTCATTCGTACAAGATGGAGAATGCATGCTAAGAAATGTCACACTATAGGCAGTAATAAGACAAATCGAAGAGGCGAGAGCCCTAGAGTGTCACAATATAAGGTTTAATAAGACAAACCGTAACGGCAAGAGCTGGGGAGTGACACAATATAAGGAGTAATAAGACAAACCGTAGATGTAGGGTCGCTGGAGTGTCACAATATGTGCCGTAATAAGACAAATCGCAGCGACAAGAGCTAGGTAATGTCACAAAACAAGTAGTAAAAGGACAAATCGATGTGGTAAGAGAGCTGGGGTGTCACAAACAAGTAACCCAACCAAGCTCCTCCACACAAGAGCTCCCATACCTCCAAAGCATTCAACCTAACCTCCCACCCAACCTCAACCAAACACCAATAAACTCTCACCCCAACCCCAAAAACTCCAAATCCACCCCGAACCCCCATACTTTGTAAAAATTTCGCTTTTTTATTTGTGCTTCATCCGTGGACACCGTATAATGGGGTATAAGTGGTTGCGTTCGGGATATTATAGGAGGAAATCAAGTGACAAAGACTAAAAACGAAGTAATCCGAGTAATCCCTCTTGGCGGAGTTGGAGAAATCGGAAAATCGATGTATGTAATTGAAATCGATGACGAACTTTTCATTGTAGACAGTGGATTAATGTTCCCAGAAGATGAAATGCTTGGAATTGATATCGTCATCCCTGATATTACATACCTAGAAGAAAATAAAGAACGTGTTAAAGGGATTTTCCTTACACATGGACATGAAGATGCCATTGGTTCTATTGCCTATGTGCTGCAAAAGATTAAAGCGCCGGTCTATGGTTCAAAACTGACGGTTGCTTTAGCAAAGGAACACCTAAAAGATCTGCAAGTTTCACAACCTGTGAAGTTTTTTGAAGTAACAAATAAAAGTCGTATGAACTTTAATACAACGTATGTAACATTCTTCCATACGACGCACAGCATTCCGGATTCATTGGGAATTGTTTTCCATACTTCGGAAGGGGCGATCGTGCATACGGGAGAATTTAAATTTGACCAGTCGGCAAAAGGCAAATTTAAACCGGATATTGCGAAAATGGCGCAGTTGGGTGAAGAGGGCGTATTTATGTTGCTTTCAGAATCGACAGAAGCAGAACGTCCCGGCCATACAACGAGTGAAGTCGTAATTGAAGAAACGTTAGCGAAATATTTCCATGCTGCACCAGCCCGTATACTTGTGGCTGTGTATGCATCGAATTTTATTCGCATTCAGCAAGTATTCAACCATGCACAGGAATCAGGCCGTAAAGTGGCTGTTGTTGGAAAGAGCTTAGAAAAAGTAATCGATATCGGTTTGAATCTAGGCTATTTAACAGTAGATGAAACAACGCTAATTCCTGTCAATACAATTCAAAAATATCCCGATGAGGAACTTATTATCCTGGTAACAAGTAATCAGGGTGAACCACTAGAAGCAATCGATAAAATTGTTCGCAAGCAACATCGTGATATACGCATAAAAGACACGGATACAGTATTAATTACATTTACGCCATCTCCAGGAATGGAAGTGCAAATGGGAAATGCGATGAACAATCTTGCCAAGGCAGGAGCGAATGTCCTAGCAGCTGATAAAAAAATACATGTTTCCGGCCATGGTTGCCAAGAAGATTTGAAAATGATGCTGAATCTAATGAAACCGAAGTACTTTATCCCGATTCAAGGCGAGTACAGAATGTTAATTGCCCATTCAAAACTTGCGCAGCAAGTAGGGATGAAAAAATCTCAAATCTTTATCGCCGACAAAGGGGATATCGTTGAATACAAAAATGGTAAAATGAGAATGAGCGGCCGTGTTCAAGCAGGCAATGTCTTAATTGACGGGATTGGTGTAGGTGACGTAGGGAACATCGTCTTAAGAGATCGTAAATTATTATCTCAAGATGGTATTTTCATCGTTGTCGTTACATTGAATCGTGCACAAAAAAGAATTGCATCGGGCCCAGAAATTTTATCGCGCGGATTTGTTTATGTGCGTGAGTCAGAGGAGTTAATCCTTGAAGCTACAGAACTTGCACGAACTGTTATTGAAAAGTATGTCAGCAAAGATACATTTGAATGGACAAACATTAAACAAGAAATCCGTGATACACTAAATGCTTATTTATTCCAAAAGACAAAGCGCCGCCCAATGATTATCCCAATAATTATGGAATACTAAGTGAAAGATTAGGTGCGTTGTAGACAATAAAATAAGTTCTTCCCTAATTGTGAGGAACTGTCGCAACAAAAAGGATTTTCTTAACCGTTTCTGGTCAAGGAAATCCTTTTTGTCTTCAACTAGCGTTAAAAAGAAGAGGTGAATTCAGGTGGCGGAAAAAAAGACAAAAGCCAAAAAGGGACTACATCCATTAGCTTATGAAATTATCGGTTTATTATTAATTGGCATTGCCATAATCATCTTCTTTGAATATGGTGTAGTCGGAAGAACGATTCAAACCGTTTCGATGTTTTTATTTGGCAATCTTCATATTGTTGTACCATTTTTTTCGGTACTGATTGCCGTATTAATGATGATTAATCGAGAAGGGGTTCGGTTCACGGACCGTATTGTCCAAGGGTCGATATTAATTGTCTGCAGTTTAGCTATTTTTAGCCACAGTGTTCTATTTGAGGAACTCTATAATAGCGATAAATTATTATCGAACTCTGTCATCCGCGAAACTTGGCGGTTATTAATCGATATGGAAGGAATCCAGAATCGTAGTAATGCGATAGGTGGCGGTATGATCGGGGCATTACTTTTTAGTATGTTCCATATCCTATTTGATTCGACGGGTGCAAAAATTGCCGGATGGTTTCTTTTCTTTACCGGCATGATTCTAATTACGGGTAAAGCCCTAGTGCCAATATTGGTTGAAAGTGCACCGAAATGGAAAAAGAAATTTCCGAGAAAGAAACGAAGAGCAAAATCTGTTGTTAAAGATGAGAAAAAACCAAAACGCTCTCGATCAAAGGATGAGCGGGTTTCAGATGAAATTGCCGCAACTTCTGCAGAATCGGAACGTACGAAAAAACAAAGAAGGAAACGACAACCCGAGCCGATTATTGAAGAGCTAGTTGATGAAGAGGATGATTTTGATGAAGAACCGATCATCTCTGCCTTTACACAACATATTCAACATAAACAGCCAGCACCAGCTCAAATTACAATTAAAGAAGAAGAGCCAGCCACTGAAGATAAAACGAATATCGACGAAGTGATTCAAAAAGCAGTGGAAACAAATGTCGAAAATGTGGATTATCGATTACCTGCCATGAATTTGTTACTATTGCCACCTGCTTATGATCAAAGTGGGGAATATTCAGTAATTCAAGCGAATGCGAAAAAGTTGGAGCAAACCTTCTTAAGTTTTGGGGTAAAAGCTAAAGTAACCCAAGTACATCTTGGTCCTGCCGTAACAAAATATGAGGTTATGCCGGATGTCGGCGTAAAAGTTAGCAAGATTGTAAGCTTGCAAGACGATTTGGCATTAGCTCTTGCGGCCAAGGATATTCGAATGGAGGCACCGATTCCAGGAAAATCAGCCATCGGGATTGAAGTGCCAAATAGTGAAATTGCAATGGTGACATTGCGCGAGGTCCTGGAAGCAAAAGAAAATAATAACCCGGATTCTAAATTGTTGATTGGCTTCGGTCGTGATATTACTGGACAAGCCATCTTGGCAGAGCTAAATAAAATGCCTCACTTGCTTGTGGCAGGTTCAACTGGTAGTGGTAAGTCGGTATGTATTAACGGAATTATCATTTCAATTCTAATGCGAGCTGCACCACATGAAGTGAAAATGATGTTAATCGACCCGAAAATGGTTGAACTAAACGTCTATAATGGAATTCCTCATTTGCTGGCACCCGTTGTAACGGATGCACGAAAAGCATCTCAGGCACTACAAAAAGTTGTTTCTGAAATGGAACGCAGATATGATTTATTCTCCCATACAGGTACAAGAAATATTAAAGGGTATAACGATCATATTGACAAACACAACCTGCAAAATGATGAAAAACAACCAAAACTTCCATATATTGTCGTGATTATCGATGAGCTTGCAGATCTTATGATGGTCGCCTCTCACGATGTAGAGGATTCTATCACACGTTTGGCCCAAATGGCCCGTGCTGCAGGAATTCACTTAATCATTGCAACACAACGTCCATCAGTAGATGTTATTACAGGTGTCATTAAAGCCAACATCCCATCACGTATCGCTTTTGCTGTATCATCTTCGATCGATTCGCGCACAATATTAGATATGGGTGGTGCAGAAAGGTTACTTGGGAGAGGTGATATGTTATTCTTGCCAGCTGGTTCATCTAAACCTATTCGAGTTCAAGGGTCCTTCCTTTCTGATGAAGAGGTAGAAGAAGTGGTGGACTTTGTTATAGAACAACAAAAAGCCCAGTATGACGAAGCGATGATTCCGACAGATGAACCGGAAAAATCCTTTGAAGAAGAAACGGACGACCTGTATGATGACGCTGTCCAGCTTGTGGTCGAAATGCAAACTGCATCTGTTTCCATGCTGCAAAGACGCTTTAGAATTGGCTATTCGAGAGCTGCTCGAATAGTAGATCAGATGGAAGTCAGAGGGGTGGTAGGTCCACCGGATGGAAGTCGTCCAAGACAGGTGTTAATGGATAAAGCGAACGCCGAATAATGGATAATGTTGTAAAATTCATGGTTATGTTATGAATTTTCTTGCTTTTGTCATCTATTACACAACAGTTTTTTATTTTTACTATTTTCATTATTCAAGAAAAATGGTATATTATGAATCGATTAGTAGGAATGTTCAACATCAGATGTCTGATCTTTCGTTGTTTGGTGGTGATGTAATTGTCGATTAAAACAGATCATCGTCATTTATATCTTCAAGTTATTGATCGATTAAAGGCGGATATTGAGAATGGAATCTATCGTGAAAATGAAAAATTACCTTCAGAATTCGAATTATCGAAAAAACTTGGAATAAGTCGAGCAACTCTGCGTGAGGCGCTTCGGCTATTGGAAGAGGAAAATATCATTGTTCGGCGTCATGGTGTAGGGACATTTGTTAATCCAAAACCTGTGTTTACCTCAGGAATTGAACACCTATCAAGTATCTCCTCCATGATTGAAAATGCTGGAATGACACCGGGAACCATCTTTATTGATGCAACTGAAAGTGATCCAACTGATGATGATATAGAACGCTTTCAATGTGACAAGGATGACCGAGTATTAACAATTGAACGTGTACGAACTGCAAATGGGGAGCCGGTAGTTTATTGTCTAGATAAAGTACCAGCCAAACATCTTCCAGCCAATTACGTTCAAAATAGGGAAGTATCCATTTTCTCGGCGCTGGAACAAGCAGGTGATATTCATGTATCCTATGCAGTCACTTACATAGATCCTATAGGTTATCATGAACAAGTATCGCCAATCTTGAATTGCGGCCCGGAAACAGCATTACTCGTATTAAAGCAACTTCATTATGATGATAATGATCGAGTTGTTCTTTATTCTAAGAACTACTTCAGAGCTGATAAATTCAGCTTCCATGTAATTCGAAAACGGGTGTAGAACATTCCTGGAAATAATTTCCTGCTAATTACAAATCTTTGGGGGGTAACACAAATGAAAAAACGTAAATTTGGTTTAGCTCTTGCTTCAATCTTTGCGGCTGGTTCTATCCTTGCTGCATGTGGCGGAGGCGAAGACAAAGAAGAAACAAAATCTACAGATTCTGGTACTACTGAAGAAACTTCAGACTTCTCGGTAGCTATGGTAACGGATACAGGTGGGGTTGATGACAGATCATTCAACCAATCTACTTGGGAAGGTATCCAGGCATTTGGTGAAGAAAACGGTCTTGAAAAAGGCGACGGTGGTTTTGACTACCTAACATCTGCTGCAGAATCTGATTATGTTACAAACTTAAATAGCTTAATTCGTCGTGATTTCGACTTAGTATTTGCAGTAGGTTTTGCATTGCACAATGCAGTGGCAGAAGTTGCTGATCAACAACAAGATGCGAAAATCGCTATTATTGATGAAGTAGTAGCTGAAAAAGATAACGTAGCTTCAATTATGTTCCGTGCAAACGAAGCATCTTACCTTGCTGGTGTAGCAGCGGCTCTAGAAAGCAAGTCTGGTAAAATCGGTTTCATCGGTGGTATGACTGGTGAAATTATTGGTGGATTCCAAGCTGGTTTCGAAGCTGGTGTAGCAGCAGTTAACCCTGATATCGTAGTTGACGTTGAATATGCAGAAAGCTTTACTGACGCTGCTAAAGGTCAACAAATTGCGAAAAGAATGTATGATTCTGGTGTAGATATTATCTTCCACGCAGCTGGTGGTGTAGGTAACGGTTTATTCACAGAAGCAAAAGAACGTAAACAAAAAGATCCAAACGCGAACGTATGGGCAATCGGTGTTGACCGTGACCAATATGATGAAGGTAAAGTTGATGATTCAACAAACATCATGTTAACTTCTGTATTAAAACGTGTTGACGTTGCAGCTCAAGAAGTTGCTAAATTAGCTAGAGACGGTGAGTTCCCTGGCGGTGAGGTAATCACTTACGGTTTATCTGACGGTGGAGTTGACCTTGCTGATTCTCGTGGTGCAATCACTGAAGAAACTTTAGCAACTGTTGAAGAGTACAAACAAAAAATCATCGATGGTGAAATCACAGTTCCAGAACAACCAGAAGAATAATCATCTAATTTGATCATGAAGGCTAGCTATGCTAGTCTTCATGTTTTGTAAACAGATATTTGTGTCAATCTTCTGTAAACTTAGAATAATGTACATAATTTTTAACGGATGTTGAAATAAAATCTCGAAATCAAGCGATTTTTTTGAATTAGACAGGCATTCATTTTGTTGTTAATTTTCAGAATAAAGAAACTTGTGAAAGCGCTTTTTGTAAGAAACCTTGCTATGACTGAATTGATAGACGAAAGGTTTGAATTTATTCGAAGTTAACATAAATTACTATCTTAAATTAAAACCTTTCTTGTGTTAATTTAAATACAACACTAGTAATCTCTTTTCATACTGGTATCAATCTTAAAAAGGGACATCAGGATGAAAAAAACATAAAATTTGACCATTATGGCGAAATTTATGTTTTCCAATAATAAAAAGTTATCCAAGGGAGTGAACACATTGGAATATGTAATTGAAATGCTTGGAATCCGTAAGCAGTTTGGGGATTTTGTAGCCAATGATAACATCACCCTTCAACTTAAAAAAGGCGAGATTCATGCACTTCTTGGTGAGAATGGTGCAGGAAAATCTACGTTGATGAATGTCCTCTTTGGTTTATATCAACCTGAAGCCGGAAAAATCCGCGTTCATGGAAAAGATGTAAAAATTACTGACCCGAATGTAGCCAATAAGCTTGGCATCGGTATGGTGCATCAACACTTTATGCTAGTTGAAAATTTTACGGTGACGGAAAACATCATTCTTGGCAGTGAACCTACGAAGATGGGGTCTATCAACACTAAAGATGCTGCTAAGAAGATACAAGCACTATCTGAACAGTATGGCTTAAATGTTGATCCATACGCAAAAATTGAGGATATCTCTGTTGGGATGCAACAGCGTGTAGAGATTTTGAAAACACTCTATCGTGGTGCAGACATCATTATTTTCGATGAACCAACAGCTTCGTTAACACCGCAAGAGATTACAGAGCTTATGCAAATTATGAAACGCCTGATCAAAGAAGGCAAATCGATCATTCTAATTACCCATAAGCTAAACGAAATTATGGAAGTATCTGACCAAGTAACAGTTATTCGCAAAGGTCAAGGTATTGGTACGGTAACCACTGCAGAAACGAATCCAACAGAACTTGCCGAGCTAATGGTAGGTCGTCAAGTTGTGTTCAAAACTGAAAAAATTGCTCCTAATCCAAAAGAAGTAGTTCTTCAGATCGATTCGCTGACAGTAGCAGATAACCGTGGAATTGATAAAGTAAAAAACCTTAACCTGACAGTTCGTGCTGGTGAGATTGTAGGTATTGCAGGGATTGATGGAAATGGTCAATCCGAACTGATCGAGGCAATTACAGGTCTTCGTAAAGTAAAAAGCGGTGACATTAAATTAAATGGCAAGAACATCAATGGCTTAAAACCGAGAAAAATTACGGAATCTGGCGTAGGTCATATTCCTCAAGATCGTCATAAGCATGGACTGGTTCTGGATTTCCCGATTGGTCATAATATCGCACTACAAACGTACTATAAAAAGCCGATTTCCAAAAACGGTGTAATTGATTATAGTAAAGTAAGTGAATTTGCCCGCAACATCATTGAGCAATACGATGTACGTTCAGGTGAAGGGGAAATGTCGATGGCCCGTTCGCTTTCAGGTGGTAACCAACAAAAAGCCATTATTGGACGTGAAGTGGAACGTAATCCAGACTTGCTAATTGCGGCATTACCAACTCGTGGACTTGATGTTGGAGCAATTGAATTTATTCATAGACGCTTAATCGAACAACGTGATAAAGGAAAAGCCGTTTTACTAATTTCCTTTGAATTAGATGAAGTAATGAATGTGTCAGACCAAATTGCCGTTATTTATGACGGATATATTATAGATACGGTAAACCCTCATGAAACAAATGAACAAGAATTAGGATTACTTATGGCAGGACAATCGCTGCAAGATAATAAAAAGGTAGGTGGCACTCAATGAGTAAACGATTAGTGAATATACTCGTTCCACTTATCTCGATTCTTTTAGGTTTAATCATTGGTGCGATTGTAATGGCAGTTAGTGGATTTAACCCGATTGATGGATATGTGGCACTATGGAACGGTATCTTTATGGATACTTATACTATGGGTGAGACGGTTCGCCAAATCACACCATATATATTCTCAGGTTTGGCTGTAGCATTTGCATTCCGTACTGGTCTATTCAACATTGGGGTTGAAGGTCAGCTGATTATGGGATGGCTGGCAGCTGCTTGGGTTGGACAAGCTTTCGAAATGCCGGCAGTACTTCATGTACCTGTAGCATTGATTGCTGCAGCGGCAGCAGGTGCATTATGGGCCTTCATTCCTGGTTTATTAAAAGCCAAGTTACAAGTCCATGAAGTTATCGTAACAATCATGATGAACTATACAGCATTACATGTGGCAAACGCATTGATTGGTGTGATTTCTGGCGGCGAGGAACGTACAGAAAAAATTCACGAATCAGCGTCTTTACGTTCTGATTTCCTAGAAAGTGTGACAGATTACTCACGTCTGCACTGGGGAATCATAGTTGCCCTATTGGCAGTATTCGTAATGTGGTTCATTTTGCAAAGAACTACGCTTGGTTATGAGTTGAAAGCAGTTGGATTCAATAAAAACGCATCCGAATATGCAGGGATGAATGTAAATAAAAACATTATTTTAGCCATGGTTATATCTGGGGCTTTCGCCGGACTCGGTGGTGCGATGGAAGCACTTGGAACGTTTGAAAATATGTCGAAATTACATGCCGCTACAGGTATAGGATTTGACGGAATTGCCGTTGCCTTACTAGGAGCAAATCAACCATTTGGAGTACTTTTGGGAGCCATTCTATTTGGCGCATTGAAAAATGGTGGATTAAACATGCCAAGTGAAGCAGGCGTTCCAACAGAAATTGTTTCGATCGTAATTGCGCTTATTATCTTCTTTGTAGCTTCAGGCTACATTATTCGTGTGGCGCTAGAACGTTTTGGTAAAAAGAGAAAGGAGGAAAAATAACATGAGCTTTTTAGAAGTGCTATATTTTATTATTCCTTCTGCCATCTTCTATGCAGCGCCATTAATCCTAACAGCAATCGGTGGTGTATTCACTGAGAGATCAGGAGTTGTCAACATTGGTCTTGAAGGAATCATGATTGCCGGTGCAGCAAGCAGTATTATTTTCAACTTAACATTTGCAGATCAGTTAGGTAACGCGACTCCTTGGGTTGGACTTATCGTTGCAATGATATTTGGTATCATTTTATCGCTAATTTTAGCTGTTGCAGCCGTTTCCTTACGTGCCGACCAAACAGTTTCAGGTGTTGCCCTAAACTTATTAGGTCTTGCCGTAGCAGTATTTACGGTCAAAATGATTTATGATAAAGGGCAAACAGACTCTGTTACTGAACGTTTCTCTCGTTTTGATATTCCAGTTTTAAGTGATATCCCGATCATAGGGAAAATGTTCTTCGTGGACGTCTATGCAACTTCTATCTTAGCAATCGCGGTTGCCTTTATTGCTTGGTATGTCATTTACAAAACGCCATTTGGATTACGTTTAAGATCAGTTGGGGAACATCCAATGGCTGCTGATACAATGGGTGTGAATGTGACAAGAATGCGTTATGTTGCGGTAATGATCTCCGGGGCACTAGGTGGTATCGGTGGTGCGATTTACGCACAAGCCATTTCAGGAAACTTCGGTGCCTCCACAATCAGTGGACAAGGCTTCATGGCGATTGCAGCCATGATCTTCGGTAAGTGGCATCCACTAGGTGCACTAGGCGCGGCCCTATTCTTCGGTTTCGCTCAAGCACTAAGTGTTGTCGGTGGGTCCATTCCATATGTACAAGACGTTCCAGATATCTTCTTGTTAATCTTGCCTTACGTCTTAACAATCCTAGCCTTAGCCGGATTCATTGGAAAAGCCCATGCGCCAAAAGCAAGCGGTGTCCCTTATATTAAAGGGAAACGTTAATTGGTAGGCAAATCGTCAATGAGTATAATGAACGTCTTCTCTTATTCGGAGGAGGCGTTTTTTGTTGTGGTATCAAGGCTTAAGGAACCTCGTGGACTATGATGAGTGGAAATGGGTGTGATAAGTCCGCGACAAGAGGTTTCGCGGACAATGAAGAGTGGGAATACTTGTGATAAGTCCGCGACAACAGGTCTCGTGGACAATGAAGTGTGGAAATGCTTGTGATAAGTCCGCGACAAGAGGTCTTGCGGACAATGAAGAGCGAGAATGCTTGTAATAAGTCCGCGACAAGAGGTCTTGCGGATAATGAAGAGCGAAAATGCTTGTGGTAAGTCCACGAAAAGAGGCTCGCGGACAATGAAGAGCGAAAATGCTTGTGATAAGTCCACGACAAGAGGTCTCGTGGACAATGAAGTGTGGAAATGCTTGTGATAAGTCCGCGACAAGAGGCCTCGCGGACAATGAAGAGTGGAAATGCTTGTGGTAAGTCCGCGACAAGAGATTTCGCGGACAATGAAGTGTGGAAATGCTTGTGGTAAGTCCACGAAAAGAGGCTCGCGGACAATGAAGAGCGAAAATGCTTGTGATAAGTCCACGACAAGAGGTCTCGCGGAAAATGAAGAGTGAAAACGGTCGTTCATAAGGCAGATGAACGACCGGAATTGGACCATGAGCAAGAAAACGGTCGTTCATAAGGCAGATGAAAGCCCGGAATTGGACCATGAGCAAGAAAACGGTCGTTCATAAGGCAGATGAACGCCTGGAATTGGAGCATGAGCAAGGTACGGTGGTTCATTAGGCGGATGAGCGCCCGGAATTGGAGCATAGCAAAGAAACGGTCGTTCATAAGGCAGATGAAAGCCTGGAATTGACCATGAGCAAGAAAACGGTTGTTCATAAGGCAGATGAAAGCCCGGAATTGGACCATGGGCAAGAAAATGGTTGTTCATAAGGCAGATGAAAGCCTGGAATTGACCATGAGCAAGAAAACGGTTGTTCATAACACAGATGAAAGCCCGGAATTGAGAAAACGGTTGTTCATAAGGCGGATGAAAGCCCGGAATTGGAGCATGAGCAAGGAACGGTCGTTCATAAGGCGGATGAGCACCCGGAATTGGACCATAAGCAAAGAAACGGTCGTTCATGAGGAGGATGAAAGCCCGGAATTGGAGCATGAGCAAGGAACGGTCGTTCATAAGGCAGATGAGCGCCCGGAATTGGACCATAAGCAAGGAAACGTCGTTCATAAAGCAGATGAAAGTTAGAAATTTATAAAATCGTTTGGACTTGACTGAAAATGCGTGTAAGAAATCCACGAGAAAGTGATTTGCGCCTGTATTGTATAAACAGAACGGAGCTAATTCTTTTAATCGGCATGCCTCATAAAGCGTATTAATTTAATTGACGGTTAGTTCATTTCGACTGTTTGTACTAATTTTCTCAAGCACATGTACACTTTACTGGGAATTAACATCCATCTAAAAGACTTTCCGACTATTTCAAAACGTCGCACCACCCTTTACTAACAAACTATCTAATTACGCTCGCTCAAGCAAATTTCCTCACCACTTTCATGAATCAAACCCCCATTCAAGGGTAAGATTAATTAATGGATAATGTAGAATAGAAACAAATTGGATTATTTTTGCATAATCACCAATTCTACATGTATAGTAGTACTATCACCATTTTTTCCTGTCCCACAAGATTTGCGGGACCATAAACCTAGTTGAATATACAATCAGTGTGCTTGAGCAGCTCACTGATGACGATCGGAGGAATTTTTTTGTTTTTATCGACACAGTTGGCAGAAGGTGTAAATCTGCATATTCGACAAACCACACAATTTAAAACTGTGAGTTTTTCAATAAAATTTAGAACGCCATTAGATCAGCAATTAGCTGCAGAACGGGCAGTACTGTCAAATGTTCTTCAGCATAGCAATGGGAAATTTAAAAAGTCCGCTGAATTCAGAAGCTATCTAGATGATTTATTTGGGACGGTTCTTTATTTTGATGCGTCGAAACGTGGGAGTGAACATACTCTTCTATTAAATGTAGAGACTGTAAATGATCAATATCTTCAACAAAATAAAGTGTTTAATGAGGTATTGGAACTAATTAATACAGCGATCTTAGAACCGAACTTTGAAAACGGGACTTTTGTGCCTTCCATTGTTGAGCGTGAAAAGGAAATGGTTATTCAACGTATTCAATCCATTTTCGACGATAAAACACGTTATGCCCAGCACCGTTTGACGCAAATCCTTCGTCCGAATCACCCTGCTTCCATCTCTGCAAATGGGACGCTTGAAACCGTGAAGCAAATTACACCGGAATCGTTAACAAAGGCCTATGAGAGCATGATTAACGAAGACCGAATTGATATCTATGTGGTGGGAGATATCGATGTGGAAGCAGTGCAAAAGAAATTAACCGAAGCTCTTCCATTTAAAGACCGCACTCCAAAGAAAATAGAGCAAGATACGAACGATTCAAAAGCTGAAAAAGAATATACAAAAGAACAGCAAGAAATGAAACAAGGGAAGCTGCATATTGGCTTCAGTACGCCAGTACGTTTTGGCGATGAAGATTATGCAAAAATGCAAATTTTCAATGGTGTATTCGGTGGGTATGCACACTCTAAACTGTTCATGAATGTTCGTGAAAAAGAAAGCTTGGCTTACTATGCTTCGAGTTCTTATAATTCCCAATACGGGTTGGTTTATGTTGTGTCGGGAATTGAGCCATCTAACGAAAAGAAGGCAACAGACGTTATTAATGAACAATTAGAAGCCATGAAAAATGGAGAAATCACAGATCTGGAACTTTCACAAACAAAGGCCATGCTTGTGAACCAGCTAAAAGAAACACTGGATCTTGCCCGCGGTCAAATCGAGATTTTTGACCAATATAAGCAACTGGGTGAAACGTTCTCCGTGGATACTTGGAAGGAACGTTGGGAGCAGGTAACAAAAGAAGACGTGCAAAAAATGGCTTCTCAAGTACAGTTGGAAGCAGTTTATTTCTTATGTGGGAAGGAGGCCTAAATCGTCATGAAAACGATTGAATTCAAACAGTTGGATGAAACTTTATTTTATAAAAAATTACCAAATGGGCTAGATGTCTATATTTTGCCGAAAAAGGGTTTTTCGAAAACCTTTGTAACATTCACGACGAAATATGGCTCCATTGACCGTACATTTGTGCCAATGGGAGAATCAGAGGCTATTACGGTACCAGATGGGATTGCCCACTTCTTGGAGCATAAAATGTTTGAAAAAGAAGATGGAGACGTGTTCCAGCAGTTTAGTGAAGCAGGAGCATCTGCAAACGCCTTTACGTCATTCACACGTACAGCGTATTTGTTCTCTGCGACAGACCATATTTATAAAAGTACAGAAACTTTATTAAACTTCGTACAAGAGCCTTATTTTACTGAGAAAACGGTAGAAAAGGAAAAGGGCATTATTGGGCAAGAAATTACGATGTATGATGATCAAGCAGATTGGCGTTTGTATTTTGGTGCGATTGAAAACATGTACCATAATCATCCTGTGAAAATTGACATTGCTGGAACAATCGAATCGATCGACAAAATTACGGCAGAGCATTTATACACTTGCTACAACACATTCTATCACCCATCCAACATGCTTTTATTTGTTGTTGGTGCGATTGACCCAACTGAAATGATGGCGTTTATCGAAGACAATCAGAAGAAAAAAGAATTCCCTGAGCAGGCGCAAATCGAACGTCATTTTGATGAGGAACCGACGGATGTAGCGATTAAAGAACGTGAACTAAAAATGGACGTACAAAAGCCAAAAGTTTATGTCGGCTTTAAAGCGAAACAAACAAACTTAAGTGGAAAAGAAATGCTTAAGCATGAGCTTTCAGTGCAGATTGCGCTAGAATGCCTATACGGCAGGGCGTCGAATTTCTATACTGATGTCTATGAAAATGGCTTAATTGATGAGTCCTTTGCTTATGACTTCTCATTAGAAAAAGGCTTTGGCTTTGCCTTAGTAGGATCTGACTCCAGTGAACCAGATCAATTAGCCCAAAAAATTAAAGAAATCATCAATAACGCTGAAAGCTTATTGACTTCAGATAGTATAGAGCGTGTAAAACGCAAAAAAATCGGCTTCTATTTAAGAGCACTAAACTCCATGGAATTCATTGCGAACCAATTTACGCGTTACGAATTCAATGAAATGGACTTATTTGATGCAGTTCCGGTCATTGAGAAATTAACGCTTCAAGATGTGGTAGAAGCATTGAAAACAATCCAAGGGGAATCGCAGCAAACGGTATTTAAAGTGCTGCCTTCAAGTGAGCGTGCACAATAAATGAAAAAATTCGCACTAGTACTAGGTGCTTCTGGTGCGATCGGTAATGCAATAGCAAAGCGACTGGCATCTGATGGTTGGTCGCTTTACTTGCATTTCAACCAGGGTCGTTTCAAGGTGGCGGATTTAGTAGAAGAGCTGATGATGGAGTTTCCTGAACAAGAATTTCTAATGGTACAGGCAGATTTCGCGAGTGAGGATGGCGCAGACCGTTTAGCTCCGCAAATCTATTCCCTTCAGGCAATCGTTTTTGCCGGGGGGCACAGTTTTTATGGACTTATTGAGGATACACCAACAGAGGAAATGAGCAAGCTCTGGAAAGTGCATGTTCAAAATCCGATAAGGCTGCTTGCACTGCTTTCTTCCAAACTCCGAAAAAATGACAAGAGCCATGTATTATTTATCGGTTCGATCTGGGGGGAAGCGGGTGCTGCTTTTGAATCGGTATATAGTGCAGTAAAGGGAGCACAGCACGCGTTTGTAAAATCCTATGCCAAAGAAGTTGCCTACAATCATATCCTCGTCAATGCGATTGCGCCGGGATTGATCGATACATCCATGAACAAGCATTTAAATGAAGAAGAAAGACTAGCACTATACGAGGAAATTCCTTTAGCAAGAGCGGGGAACGTAGAAGATGTCGCAAACCTTGCCAGTTTTTATTTAAGTGGTCAAGCAAATTATGTAACTGGACAAATTATTAGAATTAATGGTGGTTGGTACATATAAATTCCGAACTTGCACATAATAATGGTGCAAAGGAGGAGAGAAACATGGCGCTATTAGAAAACTGGGAAAAATGGACATCATTTTTAGGTGAACAAGTCACAGAAGCTAAAGAACACGGTATGTCTAAAAAAATGATTGAAAAATCAGCAGTTCAAATTGGTGACTATTTAGCTAAAAATGTAGATCCTAAAAACGAACAAGAACGCGTACTTGCCGATCTTTGGGCAGTTGCGGATGGCGATGAAAAACACGCACTTGCCAACTGTATCATTAAACTAGTTCAAAGCCACCGCGTGCAGTAGTATCCACTCTTTTTGCCGCAGGGCTTATAAAGTAGCTACTTTGCACGAGTGATGTGCTGGGAGCTACTTCCTTTCATTAAAAACTTATATCATAGAACAAATTCTTTCGTTTCATCATTTCTTCTAACTACTCTTTAAGGAGGCTTGTCCTCCTTTTCTTTTATCATTTAGGGAAATATGAACTTCATCTATGTGAAATTAACTCTCTGGCCGGAATTTCCATCAAATTTTGACACCAAATTATTTCCTTTATGTTGGTATTTTCCCCTAAGATGATAAAATTTGATATTTTGGAAGAAAAACGGTTGTTTCTAACTTTTCAATACATATAAAATCCGCTATGATGAAACTTATAAGAAAAATTTTCGTTTCGTTAGTAGGGGGACGTTTTTTATGGGCGAATGGTACTTTGAATATGAAATCCAAGTGAATCGTCCGGGTTTATTAGGTGATATCGCATCACTCCTTGGTATGTTACGTGTGAATATTGTTTCGATTAATGGAGTAGATGAAGGACGACGGGGAATGCTATTAAAAACAGAGAATGATGAGTCCATTCAACGTTTTATAACGATTGTTTCAACAATGGAAAATATCAATGTGACGAAATTTCGTGAACCGAAAGTCCGTGACCGTTTAGCTGTACGTCATGGTCATTATATAGAACGGGATGCAGATGAAAAAAATACATTCCGCTTTGTAAGAGACGAACTCGGTATTCTAGTTGATTTTATGGCAGAGTTATTTAAAAAAGAAGGACATAAATTAATCGGAATCCGGGGAATGCCGCGAGTTGGGAAAACAGAATCGGTTGTAGCTGCGAGTGTTTGTGCCAATAAAAAATGGCTGTTTCTATCTTCAACCATGATTAAACAAACGATTCGCCACTCATTGATGGGTGATGAGTTTAATGAGAATAATATCTTTATTCTTGATGGAGCAGTAACGCGAAGATCGACAGATGAACGACATCAGCAACTCGTTCGTGAAATGATGCGTGTCCCCGCCATCAAAGTAGTCGAACATCCTGACCTATTTGTCCAACATTCTGAATATAAGATTGAGGATTTTGACTACATTATTGAATTGCGCCATCATCCAGACGAAGTGATTACGTATGAACTCATTGAAAGAAATGAAATGATGTCCCAAAACGACCATTTTGGCGGTTTTGGTGGAGGGTTTAATTTTTAAGCCCCAAATGGTGAAAGCAAGTCAGGTTTAATTTCATTCTTGCAAACCTTGGAAGACCCACATAGTTGTGGCCTAAACTCCTGGAAAAGTCACACATTTTAAAATGAATTGCTTTTACATCCATATTAAAATCGTGGACGACAAGATCCCCGAGTGAAATGATTAAAAAAAGTAGGTGTTATGGTTGACAGAACTCGGAACTCGCCTTAAAGAAGCGAGGTTATCTAAAGGATATAGTTTGGATGATCTTCAAGAAATTACAAAAATACAAAAAAGATATCTAGTGGCGATTGAAGAAGGAAATTATTCAATCATGCCTGGTACATTTTATGTTCGTGCATTTATCAAACAATATGCCGAATCAGTTGGACTGGATGTAGATGAAATTTTAGATGAGTTTAAAAGAGAAATTCCTCATCAACAAAAGGAAGAAGTAGCTCAATCGATTTCGCAAAGCCCGACGCGTCGTAAGCTAAACACGCGTTCGACGAATCGGATGCTAGAAACGATGCCCAAATTCATTGTTGGATTATTTATTGTGGTAACATTAGTGGCAGCGTGGTTCTTATACCAACAAAAAATGGCATCCGATCAACCGGAAGAACTAGAAGAGGATACGGCAGTGGAGTACGAACAGCAAGTACCTCCGCCAACCGAGCCTGCAGCTGATGAAGCAGAAGACCCAGCTGGGGAAACAGAAGAGCCTGTAGAGGAAGAAGTGGTTGAAGAACCAACTCCGACTCAAGCGATTTCTCAAGGTGTCCCAGACGGTGAGACGACATCTTATACAGTATCTGGAACAGATACAATGAATATTCGAATCGAAGTTTCGGGTGACACATGGGTGGGTATCCGTAATGCAGAAGGCAGCGAACAAGTAGAAGACCGTGTTTATACAACAGGTGAAGTGGTGCAATTTGATGCCACTGCAAATGCCTATGCCCGTATTCGTCTAGGGAATGCAAATAACACAAAAGTCTTTATCAATGATGAGCCACTACAATTTGCACAGACAATTACAACGCAAAATATTATCCTTACATTACAACCAGGAGAATAGTCATCGTTTAGATGGCTATTTTTCACAAGTTTTAGCAATTATTATAATCGAAGAAGCTCGGTGGGAAGTGGGTACCTCATTTAGATGAGGGTCCTCCACCAAATGTTTCACTTTATTTCGAATGAAAGGTGTTAGCAAATGAATATACCGAATAAGATTACAGTCTCGAGAATACTACTAATTCCAGTGTTTGTGATTGTAATACTATTTGACTTTGGATGGGGAAATATGAATTTCCTGGGAGCAGATATGCCGGTCAATCACTTTATAGCGGGGTTAATCTTTATCATTGCTTCCTGTACGGATTGGGTTGATGGCTATTATGCCCGCAAATACAACCTTGTCACGAACTTAGGGAAGTTCCTTGACCCATTGGCAGACAAACTATTAGTGGCGGCTGCTTTTATCATCCTGGTAGAGCTTGGCATGGCCCCATCCTGGATCATTATTATTATTTTGAGCCGTGAATTTGCGGTTACAGGTTTACGTGCAATTTTAGCAGGTGAAGGTGAAATTGTTGCTGCAAGCCAACTTGGGAAAATCAAAACTTGGGCACAAATTGTTGCGATTTCAGCACTTCTTCTTCACAATACTATTTTCACTATGATCAACATACCATTTGATATGATTGCTCTTTATATCGCATTAATCTTTACTGTATGGTCTGGATGGGAATATTTCTATCTAAATCGTCGTGTCTTTGTAAACTCGAAATAAGGGGGGAAGTACATGAATGCTGAAATCATTGCTGTTGGCTCGGAGTTGCTCCTTGGGCAAATTGCCAATACAAATGCAAAATTTATCTCTACGCAATTATCTGAGCTAGGCATCAATGTTTTTTATCATACGGTAGTAGGGGATAATGCGGCACGTTTAAAGAGTGCAATCGAGATTGCCGAGTCTCGCGCAGATTTAATCATTTTTTCCGGAGGCCTTGGACCGACAAAGGATGATTTAACAAAAGAAACGATTGCAGCGCATCTCGACTTGCCTTTAGTGTTCGACGATGTGGCCTTATCCTTCATTGAACAATTTTTTGCAGCAAGAGGTCGCGGTATGACTGAAAACAACCGGAAGCAGGCACTGATCCTTGACGGCAGTAAAATACTAGCCAATCATCACGGCATGGCACCCGGAATGTTTTTAGAGAAGAATGGACACACCTACATACTGCTTCCTGGGCCGCCAAAAGAGTTGGAGCCTATGTTCCAATTTGAAGCAAAACCAAAACTTGCGGCACTATTGAATGCCGGCAGTGTAATTCAATCCCATGTGCTGCGTTTTTATGGGATTGGGGAAGCCGAGCTTGAAGTACGTGTGCAAGACATACTAGATAGCCAAACAAATCCAACAGTCGCACCACTTGCCAGTGATGGAGAAGTTACACTTCGAATCACCGCGGGGGCACAAGATGTTGAGGAAGCTTGGAAACTCATTAAAGAGAAGGAAGCTGAAATTTTAGCAATCGTAGGCGAGTACCACTACGGCTATAATGACGATTCTTTGGCATCTAAGTTGGTGGAAATGCTCAAGCATAACAATTTATCGATTTCTGCAGCAGAAAGCTTAACAGCCGGGCTCTTCCAATCTGAGCTTGCAGAAATTCCAGGTGTGGGATGCAGCTTGGTAGGTGGTGTTGTAACCTACACGCCAGAAGCGAAAATGAGTCAGTTGGGCATTGAAAAATCTCTGCTGGATGAATACGGGATTGTAAGCAGTGAATGTGCCGGTGCGATGGCTTCTAAAGTACGTGAGAAGTTTGGCACTGATATCGGGGTTGGCCTGACGGGTGCAGCAGGACCAGATCCTCATGACGGACAAATGCCGGGAACAATCTGGCTTGGTTTTAGTTTTGGCGATTCGGAAATCACTCACAAGCTCCAGCTGCAAGGAATGCGTAATACGAATCGTATTCGCACGGTAAAATTTGCATGCAGCTATTTAATGCGCTTGCTTGTTGAGAATGGCTATAAAAAGATATAATATAATAGAGTAGTATTACTTTTAATAGAAGTGTTGCTAGTTTATAAATGTAGAAATTTGGGCTATGAAAATAGCTCAAATTTTTATTTTGCCCCAAAAACGAAAATATGTTCGCTTTTTTCTTGAAACTTGTCTCAAAAAGAAGTATAGTAGAGACATAAGAAAAAGAGAAAATACTTCATTCATTTCTAGCAGATTATCAGTTTTGTTAGGAAGTAGTGTGAAGTAAGAATTTTGGGGATTGAGCAATCAAGCCACTGTGAATTTTGATAATAATTTTTTTATATATAAGGAGGAAATATTTTGAGTAATGATCGTAAAGCTGCCTTAGATATGGCGTTAAAGCAAATTGAAAAGCAATTCGGTAAAGGCTCTATTATGAAGCTGGGTGAACAATCAGATCGCCAAATGGAGACTTCTTCAAGTGGTTCATTAGCAATCGATGCAGCATTGGGTGTCGGTGGTTATCCAAGAGGACGTATCGTAGAAATCTACGGTCCGGAATCATCAGGTAAAACAACTGTAGCCCTGCATGCCATCGCTGAAATACAAGCAAAAGGCGGACAAGCTGCATTTATCGATGCGGAGCACGCACTAGATCCAGTTTACGCACAAAAATTAGGCGTTAACATTGATGAGTTATTACTTTCTCAACCAGACACTGGTGAGCAAGCATTAGAAATCGCGGAAGCATTAGTACGCAGTGGTGCGATCGACATTATCGTAATCGACTCAGTTGCTGCCCTAGTACCAAAAGCAGAAATTGAAGGCGAAATGGGTGACTCTCACATGGGTCTGCAAGCTCGTTTAATGTCTCAAGCATTACGTAAACTATCAGGGATCATTAACAAATCTAATACACTAGCAATCTTCATCAACCAAGTACGTGAAAAAATCGGTGTTATGTTCGGTAACCCTGAAACAACTACTGGTGGACGTGCACTTAAATTCTACGCGTCAATTCGTCTTGAAGTACGTCGTGCTGAAACAATCAAACAAGGCACTGAAATGATCGGGAACAAAACAAAAATTAAAGTCGTGAAAAACAAAGTGGCACCGCCATTCCGTACGGCAGAAGTAGACATCATGTACGGTGAGGGGATTTCAAAAGAAGGAGAAATCGTCGACATTGGTGCAGAACTGGATATCATCCAAAAAAGCGGCTCTTGGTACGCTTATGACGGCGAACGCATTGGACAAGGTAGAGAAAATGCAAAAGCCTTCTTAAAAGCAAACCCAGAAATCCGCGATAAAGTATCGAACCAAATCCGCGAATCTTACGGCATGACAGCAAACTCTTACACAATCGGCGCTCATGACGAAGAAGAAGAAATGGACAAAGAACTAGCTTTATTGCTAGATGAAGAATAGGATTACCAATACTAGCCCGTCCCAACTTTTGGGGCGGGTTTTATTGTAGTTTTTTTTAAAAGAGTTGAGGTAGTAGAGAGTAAGAAATTCTAGGGATTTCTAAGTAAGTTAGAGTGATATAAATTTTTGACTTCTAATTGAAACTTGTTACAAGAATTGACTTGGCGGGTTTCTTCAAAAAGGTGGAAGATAAAATTTAGAGGTGGCAAGATTTTTATGGAAGGTGGCTGGATTCTGAGAAACAATTAATTTAAAGATACTCTTCCTCTATGAATTGTACTTATCAATTATTTAGTAACAAGTCTCTATGTCTTGAACTTTCAATACCCTAATAATATTTTGAAAAATTATTGATGCTTATAATGAAGCACAATTCCTTCGATGCGATTTAAATACAAACTCTTGTCTCCAACACTTACTTTAAACCCATGCAAACACGTTCCCGAACCTTTACACTACTACCGTAAACGGCTTAAAAACTTCACCGTTTTATTCCCAATCCATCCGAAATTATGCGTAAATTATTAAAATTGATTAAAATTAATTAATTTTGCCAATAATAGTTAGAAATATCTTTTTAGTCAGGTATTTTTAAAAAAATAGTAAATCATTAGACTCTCGCAATAGTTAGAAAGTTAAAACTAAAGTCTTATATGTGGAATGATGACTACTTCTAGATGCTTACATTATTTGGCCTCATCTCGTGGGAATCCTTGACATTACTAGGCCTGCACTATACAATTAAAATTGTATAATTTCTAAATTTTGAAATGAAATAGGCAGTATGTTGAAAGTGTAAGTTTTGTTAACAAAAGATTATCAAATCGGTATGAATTTGGTATATTGAAAAACTTTAGTCAATATATGGGCCGACTGAAAATGAAACGAATATAGCAAGAGGAGGTGTTCGAATGATGGAATACATTATCTCCGCTTTGCTTGGACTCATCATCGGTGGCGCTGTTATCTATTTCTATATGAAAAAGGTGAACGAATCAAAAGTAAATGGTGCGAAAAATTCAGCTGAGCTAATCATAGATGAAGCTAAGCGAGAAGCGGAAGCGCTGAAAAAAGAAGCACTACTTGAAGCAAAAGATGAAACTCACAAAATTCGAACTGAAGCAGAAAAAGACATCCGTGAACGCCGGGCAGAGCTTCAGAAACAAGAAAACCGGTTATTGCAAAGAGAAGAAAATCTTGATCGCAAGGATGATGCTCTGAACAAGAGAGAATCAGGCTTAGAGCGAAAAGAAGAGGCTCTAACTGAGAGACAACAGCATATTGAACAGATGGAAAGTAAAGTGGAAGAGCTGGTACGCGAACAAACGTTAGAGCTTGAACGTATCGCTGCATTAACTCGCGAAGAAGCGAAAGGAATCATCTTAAAAGAAGTTGAGAATGAACTTTCAACTGACATTGCGGTGATGACAAAAGAAGCAGAGACGCGTGCAAAAGAAGAATCCGACAAGAAAGCTCGTGAGATATTATCACTTGCACTACAACGTTTTGCAGCAGATCACGTTGCTGAAACAACGGTATCTGTGGTCAACTTGCCGAATGACGAAATGAAAGGCCGTATCATCGGTCGTGAAGGGCGTAACATTCGAACACTGGAAACGCTGACGGGTATCGATTTAATTATTGATGATACACCAGAAGCAGTCATCCTTTCAGGATTTGATCCAATCCGTCGTGAAACTGCACGTCTTGCGCTTGAAAAATTAGTACAAGATGGACGAATTCATCCAGCTCGTATTGAAGAAATGGTGGAGAAATCGCGCCGTGAAATGGACGAGCAAATTCGTGAGACGGGTGAGCAAACAACGTTTGAAGTTGGAATTCACAATTTACATCCTGACTTAATGAAAATCCTGGGCCGTATGAAGTATCGTACAAGCTATGGACAAAACGTATTAAAACATTCAATTGAAGTAGCACATCTATCAGGACTATTAGCTGCAGAGCTAGGGGAAGATGTAACATTAGCAAGACGCGCGGGCTTGCTTCATGATATCGGGAAAGCAATTGACCATGAAGTAGAAGGTAGCCACGTAGAAATCGGTGTTGAGCTTGCCACGAAATATAAAGAGCATCCTGTTGTTATTAACAGTATTGCCTCTCACCATGGCGACACTGAAGCTACATCCGTGATTGCAGTAATTGTTGCAGCTGCCGATGCCTTATCAGCAGCAAGACCTGGTGCACGTAGCGAAACACTTGAAAACTACATTCGTCGTTTAGAAAAACTGGAAGAGATTTCAGAAAGCTACGATGGAGTAGAAAAATCATTTGCAATCCAAGCAGGACGTGAAATTCGAATCATCGTTCAACCTGAGAAAATTGACGATTTGGCTTCACATCGTTTAGCGAGAGACATCCGCAAGCGAATTGAAGAAGAACTCGATTATCCTGGTCACATCAAAGTAACGGTTATCCGCGAAACACGTTCAGTAGAATACGCTAAATAAGAATAAACCCAGCTTGTAGACAAATTTTGTCTGCAAGCTTTTTTTCTCAAATATTTATAGAAAATATATATTATATAAAGTTAAATGCTTCCAGGGTACTATGCATATATTTCATGTAAAGATAATCAGTAGGAAAAAGAAATTGGCAGCAGAAGGAAAATCAAACAAAGTTTTAACAAATAGTATAGTGAAAAACTTGTTAGATTTGGACAATATCAGTGTTCCTCATGGAGTATCGAAAGACCGGTAGCCATTCCAAAAGGACAGTATCATGTTAAAGAATAATAGAATTTAGGAAAGAGGATTTTTGCAATATGCAAAAATCCTCTTTTTTCATTATACAAAAATAATTTTCCAGACAAATATACTATTTGAAATTTAGGTAAAAGAAACTAGTTTCGCCATAATATGACAGGGTACAAAAGGAAGGGTTATGAAATTTCAAAAAATTAAGAATATCAAAACAAAGGGAGTGGGGGTCTATCTTCTCTTAATCTATTATGGAGATTTACATTTTTAGAACTTCAAAGAAATTATTTGCAAAAGGAACAAATAAAACATCGCTTTCAGGGAGGATATTATGAAGAAAAAAACGAGTAAAAAGTTATTTAACATTGCAATGGCATCCGCGATGGCGACAGGTGCAGTCGTTGCTCTTGCACCAGCAGCTACAGAAGCGGCACCAACCTTCACAGACGTTAACGTCAACAGCACCCATTACTCGTCCATCATGGATTTATCAGGGCGCGGCATCATTAATGGTTATCCAGATGGAACATTCAGATCAAAATCACCAATCCAGCGCAACCATGCAGCATCGATTCTAGCGAATCTATTGAATTTGGACACAGTGAATGTGACAGATCCTGGCTTTAAAGATGTTCCACGCAACTATCCATACTACGGATCAATCGCAGCGCTGGAGAATTCGGGTGTTGTAAACGGCTACCAAGACGGCACGTATGGTAATAAAAAATCATTAACACGTGGTGAAATGGCTGCAATCATTGTAAGAGCGTTTGATTTAGGTGGAGCTGTCAATACACCATTCAGGGATATTGCAAACAGCCCTTACAAACAGGCGATCGAAATTTTATTTGCCAATGACGTAGCAAAAGGAACAAGTGTCACAACGTTCAACCCGAAAGCCTTAGTAACGCGAGGCGAATTCGCATCGTTTGTGGTTAGAGCGGAATTAGCAAACCTAGCATCGGAAACACCAGCACCATCAGAACCTACACCAACTGAACCAACAAATCCGACACCAACAGAACCGACAACGCCGACAGAGCCAACAACACCGTCGAATCCAACGCCAACGGAGCCAACTACACCATCAGAACCTACTGATGCAGAACTAAAAGAACAATTCGTTGATGGATTAGAAGTTGGTATTGCGCTTGCTAATAATTCAAGTGTCGGGCAGTATTTAACGGCTACAGAGCCAACTTTGAGTAATGGAGAATACAATATCGGCATCGCTATTAAAGACGCTGGTGCTGACATTTCTGTCTTGCAAGATGTGATTAATCAAATTCTGGTTTCCAATAGTGAAGTTATAGAAGGTGCCGAAGAATTTGTACCATCCCCAACGAGAATAAAATTTGGTGATGCGCCAGAGGTTGAGGCTACAGAAGCGAATTTAGCTAATATAGTGGAACAAGTAGTTTCCAATACTGAAATTAGTACTTTAGGTGACCTAGCTGGAAAAAATGTAGACTTAAAAGTTTGGGTTGATGATGCTGGAACTGAGCCATTAACATTCAACCTTACTTTCAATCAATCAACGAATCAATCAGAACAATGAAGTAATTAAACAATAAAATAGATTCCCCAGAACACTGTTAGTACTGGGGAATTTAATGAAGCACTCAATTTACCATCAATTAGGAATTGGAGGATTTAAATCACTGTCATGAAAAAGTCGCATAAAAAAAAGTCAAAGAAAAAATGGTTAATAACAAGCTTGGTCCTTATATTGCTTCTTGTTGTTGGTGTTGGCGGGTATACGCTATATGAATTTAAATTTAAATCCTATGATGTAGCCGATGAAAAGGTTGATGATATTGTGGAAGACAATTATATCATCAAGCTTCCGGATGGAACGGAAATCACGCTTGATTCTAAGGGGGATATCGTAAACGAATCGTCTGGCCAAGTAGCGATGAATGATGAAGACATTAAGACTTCAGTAGATACAACAACAGGAAAAATGGATGAGCCAACTAACAATAATGAAGGTACTGCTGCAGTCGGCAATAATGCTTCGTCGGGTACAAAAGGTACTTCCACGAGCGGGAATTCAGAAAACGGCATAAGTACAAATAACTCAGTAGGTCAAAAACCAACTGTAAAATCAATTAAAGATAAATATCGTTCGTCATTAGAAGCTTTGCAGATACAGGCATCTACTCGTATTAACGGTCTGATTGGAAATGCCAAATCAGAATATGCACAAAAAAGGGCGACGGGTGAAAGTATCAGTGTTGGCTATTTTTATAATAAATATATGGGAGCGGCGGATAGTCTGGAAGCAAGTACTGATGCAGCATTCAACAGCCTGATTACGATTATCGAGAATGACTTGTCTCAAAATGGTTATGATAAATCCCATGCCCAAAGTTTCCGAGACGAATATAATGCGTCTAAAGAAGCGCTTCGCAGTAATCTCATATCCGAAGTGAAAAGTGCACTATAAGAATTCAAAGATAAGAGTTTTGTACAAGAATTCGGGACTAAGAGAATGAATTTATTCTAAGTATAGCAATCTATTACCTGAATAATAAGGGGAATTATAAGAAAACCCTAAAATTACATCCTTTTCTAAATTTGCATAGCTTTTAAAATAACTAAATAAGATTTTTAGATTGTCTAGAGGAGAGGAACCAGTGGAAGAAACAATCAGCTTACAAGATTTATTTAAAATTATACGAAAAAGACTGGTCCAAATTATTAGTTTGACCATACTCGGCGCCCTAATCGCGGGGGTCATCAGCTTTTTTTTAATAACGCCGATTTATCAAGCATCAACACAAATCTTAGTGAACAAACAAGCGCAGGAACAACAAAACATTCAATCACAAGATATTCAGACAAACTTGCAGTTAATCAATACATACAATGTGATTATTAAAAGTCCCGCGATTTTATCAAAGGTTATTGAAAACTTGGATTTAAGTTTGACGCCTGCACAATTATCCGAAAAAATCACGGTTGCAAGTCAAAATGATTCACAAGTGGTAAATGTGACAGTACAAGACGAAAATCCAGCCATTGCTGTAGAAATTGCAAATACAACCGCACAAGTATTCCATGATGAGATTCCTGGATTGATGAGTATCGAAGACGGGGTGCATATTCTTTCGCCGGCAATATTAAGCGAAAAACCAACACCAGTAAAACCGAACAAGATGTTGAATATCGCCATTGGAGCGGTACTTGGTCTAATGATTGGATTGGGATTAGCCTTCTTATTGGAATATTTAGATACAACAATCAAATCAGAAGAGGATGTAGAAGAAATTCTGGAGTTGCCGATCATCGGTCTTGTCAGTCCAATAGCAGATGAGCTTCTGATGCCTAGTACACCACGCAGAGGGAGGGGGAAATAATGATGTTCCAAAGAAAAAAGAAAAAGTCCACCTCCATGTCGAGGAAAATCGTGACAGCTACCCATCCAAAATCGATTAATGCGGAACAGTATCGTACCGTTCGAACGAATATCAACTTTTCGATGCCTGACCAAGAATTGCACACTCTGCTGGTTACATCAGCTTCGCCGTCCGAAGGAAAATCGACTTCTGCGTCCAATATTGCCATCGTCTTTGCTCAGGAAGGTAAAAAGGTTCTTTTGATAGACGCGGATATGCGCAAACCTACTATGCATCATACTTTCAAAGTGCAAAATGCTTATGGCTTATCGAATGTGCTAACAAGACAATGCGAGGCAAAAGAGGCGATTCAACGGTCGGAAATCGAGAATTTATGGATATTGACGAGCGGACCCATCCCGCCAAATCCTGCAGAACTTTTGGCATCCAAGAATATGACTGCATTGACTGAACAATTATCGGAGGAATTTGATTTACTCCTGTTTGATACACCGCCCATACTTTCTGTAGCAGATGCACAAATCGTTTCAAACAAAGTGGACGGGACCATATTGGTCATAAACACAGGCAAATCGGAAAAAGACAGTGCCATCAAGGCAAAGGAATTGTTGCTTGCCGCGAAGGCCAATATCCTTGGTGTGATATTGAATAACTTTAATATTGGTAAAGATCACTATTATTACCAGTATTACGGATCGGTGGAAGAGTAGGTGCAAGTTGTTGCTTTACTGGCCATGACCAAAAATACGGAAGGGGTGCTGAAATCATGATAGATATGCATAGTCACATATTGTGGAATGTCGATGATGGCCCGGCAACCATCGATGAATCAGTTCTATTGCTTGAACAGGCAGCAGATGAAGGCATCACCGATATAATCTCAACATCACATTGCCTGCACCCTCAATACAGTGTACCTTACGAAATTGTTCAGGAACAAATCGGACAATTGCAGCATGAACTAAATAATCGCCAAATTACTCTCAACATTCACACTGGACATGAAGTTCGATTAACTGAAAAACTTGTTCGAACCATTGAAGAAGGAAGTATCCATCTGCTGGCTAATTCGCAATACCTGCTATTGGAATTGCCTTCAAGCCATATTCCAAATTATACAAAGAACATCATTCATGCCTTATTGATTAAAGGCATTACACCAATCATCGCGCACCCGGAACGCAATAAGGGGATTGCGGAAAAGCCGGAACGCTTGGAGCGGTTAATACGGGAAGGAGCACTCGCGCAAATAACTGCGGGAAGTCTTGCAGGGCATTTTGGCAAATCGGTGCAAAAACTATCCCTAGATTTAGTTCGCGCGAATTTGGTACACACGTATGGTTCCGATGTCCACAATCAATCAACTAGACCGTTGCTTTTTGAAAAAGGATTGCAATTCTTGGAAAAAAAGAAGGAGTATGAAGCAGTCGAATTATTACTTCACAATAACAAAATGATATTAGAAAATAAATCCTTTATTCTATTTGAACCGGAAATAGTGAAAAAACAAAAGTGGTGGTTAGGAGTATAAAGACCTAATTTAATTTATTAGGAGTCTATATATATATCGGTTAAAAGCCCCTTTAACGGGAGAAAAGAGGTATAGGAATGAATTATAAACAACGTTGTACCGCCTTTGTTATCCTGGATTCATTTATTGTTCTTTCAGCTATTTTCTTTTGTTATTGGGTTCTGCATCCAAGTTTGGGTATCCTTTCGAATAAACTTGTTCAGGTTTCCGCGATTACCTTATTACTTAGTCATCATATTGCAGCATTTTTCTTTCACTTATACGATCGAATCTGGAGTGTGGCTTCCGTTAGAGAGCTGTTAACAATTTTATACGCCATCACTTTTTCGATTGGATCGGCCAGTGCCGTGCAATACATTATCAATGAAGACATCTACTTTCGACTGATGATGCTCACATGGCTTGTGCATATTGTCCTGATTGGCGGGTCTCGTTTTATCTTGCGAATTCTGCATGATCGGAAAACGACCAGACCTCAGTGCGACCTAAAAAACGTTTTGATAGTAGGGGCTGGACAAGCGGGAACAATCCTTGCACGAAGCATCAATAATAATCCTACACCGGAATACAAGCCGGTTGGTTTTGTGGATGATGACCCAACAAAATTGCATTTAACGTTAATGGATGTCAAAGTGCTGGGGACCACGCAGGATATTCCAAAACTTGTGGAAGAAAAAAATATCGATGAAATAATTCTGGCAATTCCGTCCCTTGGAAAAGTTAGAATTAAGGGAATCTACGAAAAGTGCTCCAAAACAAAAGCAACTGTCAAAATAATGCCGAAAGTTGAAGATGTCTTGACGGGGAAGGTATCTGTAAAGGACATGCAGGATGTAAAAATTGAGGATTTACTAGATCGCGAGGAAGTAAAACTTGATATGGTGGCAATCTCGAACAAGCTAACAAACAAAGTGATCCTAGTGACCGGTGCAGGAGGTTCCATTGGATCTGAGATTTGCCGTCAGGTGATGAAATTTGAACCGAAAGAATTGCTGCTGCTCGGGCATGGGGAAAATTCCATCTACAACATCCATATGGAACTAACAGAAAACAATAAAGATAGTTGTACCCAAATAATCCCGATTATTGCGGATATTCAGGACCGAGATTGCATTTTTGAAATAATCGACTTTTACAGGCCCGATGTAATCTACCATGCAGCTGCCCATAAACATGTACCTCTCATGGAATATAACCCAAGGGAAGCAGTGAAAAACAATGTGTTTGGAACGAAAAATGTAGCCGAGGCAGCACATCAATACGGGGTTTCAAATTTTGTCCTAGTGTCAACTGATAAAGCGGTTAACCCTCCGAATGTGATGGGTTCGACAAAACGAATTGCTGAAATGATTATTCAAAACCTTGCGGCAAGAAGCGACACGAACTTTGCTGCTGTCAGATTCGGAAATGTGTTGGGATCACGTGGTAGTGTAGTGCCGCGATTCAAAGCACAAATTGCAGAAGGCGGCCCGGTAACCGTAACACATCCGGATATGACAAGATACTTTATGACGATTCCCGAAGCATCACGCCTGGTGTTGCAGGCGGGGGCGTTGGCACGGGGTGGTGAAGTTTTCGTACTGGATATGGGCGAGCCGGTCAAAATAGTAAACCTTGCACGGAACTTGATTCATCTATCCGGCTTTACAGAAGACGAAATCAAAATCGAATTCTCCGGTATGCGGCCAGGGGAAAAAATGTTTGAAGAATTACTAAAACCCGAAGAAATTCAACAGGAACATGTATATCCAAAAATTCACGTTGGAAAAGCAAACACACTGGACAACGAATCTCTACAAAAATTACTCGCAAAATTGCAATCTCTTGCTAATGATGAAATTAAAGAAGAGATTGTGGCGGTAGCGAATAATGGAAGGGAGATACCAAATGTCGGTAAGTTCAAGCCCCAATATAATTAAAGATTGTGATTGATTATAAAGCGTAAGAAATAAGATATAAAAATTTTGGTAAAGAAGGTTGAATAATGAATTTTGCAATAGTCGGATGCGGATTTATAGCAAAGAAACATGCTGAAGCTATAAAGAACATACCTGATGCTAGATTGGTAGCAGTTTGTGACAGAGTTCCAGAATTAATGAAACCATATGTGGAAAAATATGGGGCACAAGCGTTTGAAGAAATCGAAGAAATGATAAATGTTGAAAGTATAGATGTCGTGAATATTTGTACACCAAGTGGAAAACATGCATCTATTGCAGAATTAGTAGCTAAAAGTGGAAAACATATAATAGTGGAAAAACCTATTGCTATGACTATTGAACAGACAGATCAAATTTTAGAAGCTACAAATAGAAATAATGTGAAACTTGCTGTTGTGCATCCGAATCGATTTAGACCGGTTTCAATGAAATTAAAAGAAATCATGGATAAGAACCTATTAGGGAAGATTAGCCATGCGTTATGCCTTGTTAATTGGAACCGTGGACAAGATTACTATGACCAAGCTCAGTGGCGTGGTACAAAGCAACATGATGGTGGAGTCCTAATGAATCAAGCAATCCATAACTTAGATTTATTGCTATGGTATCTAGGAAATCCTTTAGAAGTGTTCAGTATGGAAGCAACTCGATTAAGAAACATTGAGGCAGAAGATGTTTCTATAGGTCTAATAAGATTTGAATCAGGTGTACTGGCGACTGTCCAAGCCTCTACAACCGTTTACCCAAAAAACTATGAAGAATCTATTACGATTTTTGGAGAGAAAGGTACTGTAAAAATTGGTGGCACAAATGCCTTGTATTTGGAGCATTTAGCATTGGAAGGGATTGAGGACAGTAAAATTGACCAAATAAAAAAAGATATTAAAACAGACCCTTGGGGAACACCGGGACATCAGAAAATTATTGAAGATATGATTTTAGCAATTAGAGAAGACAGAGAACCTGCTGTAACTGGCGAAGACGGAAAAAAGGCGCTTTCACTAGTGCAAGCTTTTTACAAATCTGCTAAAACAAACGAACTAATAAAATCACAATAAAGGACTGATCAAATTGGTACAAATCTTCAACAAATCGATGAGCGATACTCTTATAGAAAAATTGGAAACTAAAACAGCGACAATTGGTGTTGTAGGGTTAGGATACGTTGGGTTGCCTCTTGCTGTTGAGAAAGCAAAAGCAGGGTTTAATGTAATTGGATTTGATGTTCAAGCAGAAAAAGTTAAAAAAGTAAATAGTGGTGAAAATTACATTGGAGATGTAATATCGAAAGATTTAGCTGTGATGGTGGAATCTGGTAAACTTCGTGCCACTTCTGATTATTGTTTTATAAAAGATATTGATGCAATTGCAATATGTGTACCAACGCCTTTAGATATCTATAAACAACCAAATATGGAGTATGTCGAAAGTTCGACAAAGGCTATTGCAGAAAACATAACAGAAGGAACATTAGTAGTTTTAGAGAGTACAACCTATCCTGGTACAACAGAAGAATTAATCAAACCTATCCTGGAAGAAAAAGGATTTGTAATTGGTGAAAATCTATTCTTGGCATATTCTCCTGAACGTGTTGATCCGGGAAATAAAAATTTTAATACAAAGAACACACCAAAAGTAGTAGGTGGAGTAACACAAAACTGCACAAAAGTTGCTGCAACAATGTACCGTTCAGTATTAGAAGGCGATGTACATGAAGTTTCAAGTCCGGCAATAGCAGAAATGGAAAAATTACTCGAAAATACTTTCCGCAATATTAATATTGGTTTAGCAAATGAAATGGCGATTCTTTGTAACAAAATGGGGATTGATGTTTGGGAAGTAATCGATGCAGCTGCAACAAAACCATACGGATTCATGCCATTTTATCCAGGACCTGGCTTGGGTGGACACTGTATTCCGATTGACCCGTGGTATTTAACATGGAAAGCACGAGAATATAATTACCACACTAAACTAATTGAAACTGCCGGGGAAATTAATGATAGTATGCCTGATTTTGTTGTCCAGCGCTGTATGGAAATTTTGAATGAGCAAGGAAAATCATTGAAGGGATCAAAAATTTTAGTACTCGGTGTTGCTTATAAAAAAGATATTGACGATTATCGGGAGTCGCCTGTATTACCTATCTTAGATAAATTAACCAGTTTTGGTGCCCAGTGGGAAGTTATTGATCCATTTATAAAAAAATTCAAATTAAACGGTGTTTTTGTGGAAACAGTTGAAGCTACAGATGAAAATTTAAAAACGGCAGATCTTGCTGTAATTGCAACAGATCATAGTATTTTTAAATATAAGAAGATTATTAGTTATTCAAAGGCAGTTCTTGATACTCGTAATGTATTAAATCGAAATAGACCTGAGAATCATTGCTATAAATTATAATTATGGATTTCAAAATGATTTTTAAGAATATTTCAATCTTGATGACAGGTACAGTTATTTCTCAGTTAATTCCAATTGCCATGTCGCCAATATTAACAAGAATATATACTCCAGCTGAATTGGGAGTAGTTGCTGTATTTACTTCATTAGCCTCATTTTTTGCCATTTTTGCTAATTTACGTCTAGATGTCGGGATAATGTCTGCGAAAAATAAAAAGGAAAAGTTGATACTTAGAAATTTAAGTGTAATAGTAACAGCACTTATTACTCTACTAGTATGCTTTTTGTTAATTGTATTTGCAGATTTGTTTAAGGCTATGTTTAAGGGAATAAATTATAATTTAATACTTATTTTTATTCCGTTATTTGTAATGTTATTTGGGATCTTGCAGTTACTAACTTATATGGCTAATAGCAAAGGTTATTATAAAGTAATTTCTAAAAGTAAGATAGATAAAAACTTAAGTATGGTAATCATTCAAATCATTCTTGGCTTTAGCAAAACTGGAGTACTAGGTCTAATTATAGGGATGGTTGCTAGCTTTATTTTTCCATTAGTAAGACTGCGGAAAGAAACTGTTAGAGGAAATTTTAGGATGAAATTTACAAAGTTAGAATATCAGGATACTCTCAAAAAATATAAAAAATTCCCATTGATTTCGACTGCAACTGCTGCAATGAATAAATTCGCAACCGAGTCGCCTGTTCTAATAATGAACAGATTTGTAGATCAAAGTTCTGTTGGCTTTTTTGACTTAGCTAGACGCACAATTTTACAACCATTAAGTTTTATATCAGCTTCTATATCACAAGTATATTTAAAGCAAATAACCGAAGAACAAGACTATAGAAAAAATATAAAACTTACCATTGTTATTTTAGCAGGATTGACTTTAGTGTCTATATTTGTAGCAACTATTATTATTTTGTGGGGGGAATCGATTTTTGCCATTGTTTTTGGTGAGGAATGGAGAGTTGTAGGGGAATATTCTAAAATTCTTGTTTTTCCTTTTCTAATTCGATTTATTGTATCTCCATTAAGCGTGGTTTTTCTAAAACCTGAAAATATTACTCTTGGCGGTGTGTGGCAATTCATGTATCTTGTCACAAGCTTAACAGTTACTTTAATTTTCTTGCCGGCAGGATTTATGACGTATATTAAAGCCTTTGCAATTACTGAAATATGTATCTACTTAATTTATCTTGCAATGATATTGTTTGCTTTGAGAAGGGATGGGAAAAGGAGCCAAGCATTGTGGAATAGTTGATTTGATGCTAACTAAGGAGAGAAAATGAAAAAGTTAAACATAGTGACTGTGTTAATGCTCTGGTTTATATTATCGTCCTAGTATAAATAAGTATTTTTACTGGGAATGCCTTAAAGAAAAATAGTATTTATATTTAATGATTAGTAGTTTTGATTAACTAAATAGTTAAATATTTAAAGGAGACTAAAATGAAAGTATGTCACTTGACATCCGTCCATCCACATACTGATACAAGAATATATGTAAAAGAATGTTGTACTTTAGCGGAAAACGGTTTTAAAGTAACTTTGATTGCTCCCAATGCACCTAATGAAATTATTAATGGGGTACATATAGTGGGCGTAGATAAAATCGAAGGTAATAGACTCAAACGCATGACGCAAACAACGGATGTTGTTTATAAAAAGGCGCTTGAAATAAATGCGGATATTTATCATTTTCATGATCCGGAATTAATACCCGTTGGTTCAAAGCTTAAGAAAAAAGGCAAAATAGTCGTTTATGATGTGCACGAAGATGTACCACGTCAAATTCTTAGCAAGAGTTGGATTCCTAAATTTTTAAGAACTTCTATTGCTAAATTGTTCGAACGATATGAAAGTAAAGCCTCTCAGAAGTTTGATGCAATCATAACAGCCACGATGCATATTGAAAAACGCTTTAAAAATTATAATAAAGAAACTTATAGTATCAACAATTTTCCATCCTTAAAAGAAATGGAATTCAGTTTTAAAAATTCTGATAAAATAGATGCTGTTTGTTATGTTGGAGGTATAACTAAAGTAAGAGGAGCTTTTGAAATTATTGAAATGCTGGGTAATGTTAATCAAAAAAGAGATTTAAAATTACATTTGGCTGGACCGATTGACCAAAAAATATCTGAGGAATTACTAAATCATACGAATTGGTCTTATGTAGAGTATAAGGGTGTGTTAGATAGAAAAGATGTAAAGGAGGTTTTAAGTTTAAGTAAAATTGGTTTAGTTACGTTACACCCCATTATTAACTATTTAGATGCACTTCCAGTGAAAATGTTTGAATATATGGCAGCAGGGATACCTGTAATAGCTTCGGATTTCCCACTATGGCGTCAAATAATAAAGAAAGCAAATTGCGGTGTTTTAGTAAATCCATTGAATCCAACTCAAATTGCTGAAGCAGTACACGAATTATTAAATGATGAACAAAAGGCAAAAACTATGGGTGAAAATGGTCGGTATGCGGTAGAACAAGAATACAACTGGGAAAAGGAAAGTTTAAAGTTAGTTCAATTATACAAATCATTTGAGAGATTTTTGTAGAAATCATTATCAATTAATATTAATAGTTTGGTTGATTTTCATGATGACTACGAACATTCACTTAGGAAATTTTACAAACATTTTTTCACTGTTGTCTTTACCTCTACTTTTTGCAGAGTTAAGCTTAAAAAATTGTCTTACCCTAAATCCAAAAAGAACAACAAGGTAATATGTAAAATTAAGGAGTTATATACCATGAAAAAAATTCTAACTATTGCCGGAACAAGACCACAACTTGTAAAGATTGCAGCAGTATCAAGAGTACTACGTCAATCATTTCATGAAGTACTTTTAAATACAGGTCAACATTATGATTATAAGATGGCAGGAGTGTTTTTTGAAGAATTAAAGATTCCAAAGCCTGATTATAATTTGAAAATTGGATCAGATACCCATGGCCGTCAGACAGGAAAGATGCTGATCGCTGTTGAGGAGGTAGTGGAAAAAGAACAGCCAGATGCAATTTTAGTTTTTGGTGATACAAACTCAACTTTAGCAGGGGCAATTGTTGCCAGTAAGCTACATATACCATTAATTCATATTGAGGCAGGCTTAAGAAGTTTTAATAAACTTATGCCTGAAGAGATTAATCGTATTATGACTGACCATATTTCCAATTTGTTATTTACTCCTACGGAATTAGCTGTCCAGAATTTAAAAAATGAAGGTATCACAAATGGAGTTTTTTTGGTTGGTGATGTTATGTATGATGCAGTTTTATATAATATGGGATTAGCTGAACAACAATATAAGATTACTGACTTTAATCTAACATCGAAAAAGTATTTTTTAGGTACAATTCATCGTGCAGAAAATACAGATTCCAAGGAAAAGTTAGAAGCTATATTTAAATCACTGATAAATTTGGATCAGGTAGTTTATTTACCTCTACATCCACGAACAAAACATAAAATTGAACAGTTTGGATTGCAGGATATTGTTGAACAGGCAAAAAATATCAAAGTAGTGGAACCTGTCTCTTATTTAGAGATGTTATTTTTAGAAAAACATGCGAAGGCGATAATTACAGATTCTGGTGGGGTCCAAAAAGAGGCTTATTTTATGAAAGTTCCTTGTATTACCCTTAGAGATCAAACTGAATGGGTTGAAACTATCGAATTTGGTTGGAATAAGTTAATTAATCCTCTTAAAACTGATTTATCTCAGGTTTTGAGAGAGGTTCAAAATGGTCAACCAATAGATAGCATTTACGGTAATGGTGACGCGGCACATAAAATTACAAATCTTTTGATGCAAAAAATTTAGTTTTGCCTAAGATACAAAAGGAGGTTTTTCTAAATGTTATTAAATGGACAAAACGTTGTTATTGATGTAAGTGTAACCCTGGGTGAAAATGTTCAAATTGGCAATAATGTTGTAATTTATCCAGGTACAATAATAGGAAATAATGTAATTATCCAAGACAATGCAGTCATTGGTAAACAACCCATCCGAGCAAAAGCATCCATTCTACCTGATATTAAAGCTCTTCCGCCAACAGTTATCGGAAATGGAGTAACAATTGGTACTTCAGCAATAATTTATGCGAATGCTGAAATAGCTGATGATGTATTTATTGCAGATTTAGCAACCGTTCGTGAAAGGGTAACTATTGGCGAAAAAACAATTATAGGTCGTGGTGTAGCCGTAGAAAATGATTGTACTGTAGGAAAACGATGCAAACTTGAAACAAATTGCTATATTACAGCCTATTCTGAAATTGGGGATTATGTATTTATAGCCCCATGTGTTGTAACAACTAATGATAATTATATGGCTAGAAGTAAGGAAAGATTCGATAAGTTTAAGGGTGTAACAGTTAAAAATGGCGGTCGAATTGGAGCAAATTCTACTATTTTACCTGGAAAAGTAATATATGAAGATGGTACTGTAGCTGCTGGAAGTCTAGTTTCAAAAAATGTTGACAACGAATCACTTGTATTGGGTCACCCAGCAAAGGAATTTATGAAAGTTCCAGAAAATCAATTGTTGAGGAATCAATAGGTGAACATATGGATATATGGATATTTAATCATTATGCAACGGGTCCGAATTCAAGTGGGGGAACACGTCATTATGACTTAGCACGGCAATTAGTTAAAAGAGGACACAATGTAACTATTTTTGCTTCATCATTTAACCATCAATTATTAAAAGAAGAAAAAAGTTATGAAGAAGGTACCTATTTTTTAAAAGAAATAAGTGAAGGTGTTAACTTTGTTTGGGTTAAGACTTTTACATATAGTAGAAATGATTATAAGAGAGTTTTAAATATGTTATCTTATACAAAATCTGTTTTAAGAGTATCTAAAAAATTAGATGAAAAACCTGATGTTGTCATTGGTTCTTTGGTTCATCCATTAGCTGCTTTTGCAGGTTATATGGTAGCGAGAGATTTAAAGTGTAAATTTGTTTTTGAAGAACGTGATTTATGGCCTCAAACTTTAATTGACTTAGGTAAAATGTCAAACGCCAATCCTATTATCAAAGTATTAGCTAGAATTGAAAAATTTTTATTTAAAAAGGCTGATTTAATTATTGTTTTATTCGATAAGGCGGTAGGATATGTTGAATCTAAAGGGGTAACAAAGAATAAAATTTTATATCTTCCCAATGGATACGATTTTAGACGTTCTGAAAATACAAAAGAATTGCCTTCTGATATAGCCGCTGTCTTTAAGATATTAAAAAATAAAAAAATCGCAATTTATACTGGTGCACACGGTTTGGCAAATAATCTAGATATTATTTTAGATTCTGCTAAAGCTCTTAAAAACTTAGAAACTAATGATGTACATTTTATTTTAATAGGTAATGGACCTGAGAAAGAAAGGCTATTAAAAAGAGTTGAAGATGAGAATATAAAAAATGTTACTATGTTAAATCCAGTGAAAAAAGATTTTATCCCTACTATTCTCAGAAAATGTGATATCGGATTATTGCCATTAGTCGAGTCACCTGTTTTTAAATGGGGTATTAGTCCTAATAAAATGTTTGATTACATGGGTTCATCCTTACCAGTTCTACTGTTATGTAATTTAGAAGGCACAGCAATTGAATATTCTGGAGGTGGAAGTGTAATAAAAGAGAATTTTCAATATGGCATTGTAAAATTCTTGAAAGAAACAGAAATATCCGAGTTGAAGTCTATGGGATATAAAGGGTTAAACTATGTTGAACAGAATCACTCATGGGAAAAATTAGCTATAAAACTTGAAAATGAATTGGTGAAGTTATAAATGAAAAGGTTAATAGATTTGTTTATTAGTTTTATTGCTTTAGTAATTTTGATTCCTGTATTTTCCATTATATTAGTTCTAGTTAAAAGAAAATTAGGCTCTCCCATAATTTTCAAACAACCTCGTCCTGGCTTGAATGGTAAAGTTTTTCAAGTATATAAATTTCGCACAATGACGGATGAACGTGATGAACACGGTGTGCTACTACCCGACACTATCCGCTTAACTAAATTTGGTCACCTGTTACGTAAATTAAGTCTAGATGAACTTCCTCAATTGTGGAATGTCTTTAAGGGTGATATGAGTTTTGTCGGACCGCGACCACTATTAGTTGAGTACTTGCCACTATATAATCATCGTCAAGCTCGGCGACATGAAGTTCGCCCAGGTATTACTGGTTGGGCCCAAGTGAATGGACGTAATGCTATTTCATGGGAGGAAAAATTTGAATACGATGTATGGTACGTGGAAAACCAGTCTTTATGTCTTGATCTGAAAATTTTACTCTTAACGTTAAAGAAAGTATTTAAATCGGAAGGTATTAATCAACAAGGTCAAGCGACAATTGAAAAATTTAAAGGTAGTGAAATTAGTGGAAATCATTTTAATAGGTGATAGTGGACATGCCAAGGTAATTCGAGAATGTGTGGAATCGAATGGATATAAGATTGTTGCCATCCTTGATGATAAGTATCAAGGTATCTATTTTGAAAATGAAGTACTTAAGGGACCTATTGATGAATTAGTTTATGAATTAATCAAGAAGAATGATAGAAAATTAGTGATCTCAATTGGAGATAATGAAATTCGAAAGAGAATTGTGAATAGGCTCGCTTTACCTGACGATAGCTACGCGTCCATACTACATAACAACACACTTATTAGCAATACAGCAAAAATAGGTGTAGGGACTGTCGTTATGCCAGGCGTTGTAGTTAATGCAGATACCCAAATTGGCGATCACTGTATAGTTAATACAAATACAGTAGTTGAGCACGATTGTATTATCGATGACTTTGTTCATTTTTCCCCAAACTGTACAATTACTGGTGGTGTAAAGGTTGAAGAAGGGGTTCACTTAGGAGCTGGGAGTACGGTCATTCCATTGAAAGAAATAATGAAATGGACAATTGTCGGAGCAGGATCCGTTGTTATCGATAATTTACCATCTTATTGCACCGCTGTTGGTATACCAGCTAAACCGATTAAATTTCATGAATTACAATAAAAATTGTGAAAGAAGGCTTAATATGGTGGAACGAATTCTCTTGTCCTCTCCTCATATGGGTGGACAGGAACAAAGGTATATTCAAGAAGCATTTGATACTAATTGGATTGCGCCACTCGGAGCAAATGTAAATGGGTTTGAAGAAGAACTTGCATCCTATGTAGGAGCTAAAGCCGGTTCTGCAACAAGTTCAGGTACTGCGGCAATTCATCTCGCTTTGGATTTATTAGGCGTTCGCGCAGGTGATACTGTATTTTGTTCTACTTTAACATTTATAGCTAGTGCCAATCCCATTTTGTATCTAGGGGCTAAACCTATTTTCATAGATTCGGAAGAAAGTACTTGGAATATGTCCCCTAAAGCTTTGGAACTTGCTTTTAAAGATGCAGAAGCAAGTCGGCAACTTCCAAAAGCAGTGATCATCGTAAACTTATATGGTCAAAGTGCCCGGATGGAAGAATTATTAAAAATTTGTAATTCATATGGTGTTCCAGTTGTTGAGGATGCAGCAGAGTCTTTAGGTTCAACCTACAAAGGGAAGAAAAGTGGGACATTTGGGAAGTTTGGTATTTATTCTTTCAATGGTAACAAAATTATTACTACTTCTGGTGGGGGTATGCTTGTATCCGAGGATGTAAAGTTAATTGAAAAGTCCCGCTTTTTGGCTACCCAAGCTCGTGATGCAGCCAAACATTATCAACATAGTGTTGTTGGTTACAATTATCGAATGAGTAATATTGTTGCAGGTATTGGCCGTGGTCAATTAAAAATCTTAGACGAAAGAGTATCTCAAAAGCGCACTATTTTTCAGAAATATGCTGATGCATTTTCAAATATCGATGGAATCGACATGATGCCAGAATTAGATGGTACCTTTTCAAATCGTTGGTTGTCAACAATGACATTAGATCCTATAAAAATAATAATTACGCCTTATGAATTGATTGATTTATTGGGTGAAGCAAACATTGAAGCTCGTCCTGTTTGGAAGCCCCTTCATATGCAACCACTATTTGCAGGCTTTAAATTCTTCCCTCATGAAGAAAAAGATATAGTAAGTGAACGATTATTTGCTACAGGTATTTGTTTGCCTTCTGATACAAAAATGAGAGAAGAACAACAACAGCGAGTAATAGATTTAATTATTCAAAAGGTCAAACCAATATTAATTAAATAGGACGTGTAAAAAATGGAATTTAGAGATTTAAAATTACAATATGAAAAATATAAACTAGAAATTGATTCAGCAATTCAAAATGTAATATCGAACGCTCAATTCGTTGGTGGTAAAGTAGTTTCAGAATTAGAAAAACAATTAGCTGAATATGTAGGCGTAAAACATTGCATTACTTGTGCAAATGGGACAGAGGCGCTGTCATTAGTTTTAATGGCGTGGGGGATTGGCAAAGGAGATGCAGTTTTTGTTCCTGATTTTACTTTCTTTTCAACGGGTGAGGTTGTTTCTTTCAGAGGGGCAACACCAGTCTTTGTAGATGTTGATCGAGATACATTTAATATTGATGTTGTTAAATTAGAAAATGCAATTCAAAAGACAATCGAGGAAGGAAAATTAACACCAAAGGTAGTTATTCCTGTGGATCTCTTCGGGTTACCCGCAAATTATATTGAAATAGAAAAAATCGCAGACAAATATAACCTTTTAGTTTTAGAAGATGGTGCACAAGGGTTTGGTGGGAGTATCAACGGTAAAAAGGCGTGTAGTTTCGGAGATGCTGCTACCACTTCATTCTTCCCAGCAAAGCCATTAGGTTGTTATGGTGATGGAGGAGCAATTTTTACAAATGATGATGAACTAGCCAAATTATTAAACTCTCTAAAAGTACATGGAAAAGGCGAAAATAAGTACGACAATGTTCGAGTTGGCGTGAATTCTAGATTAGATACTGTTCAAGCATCGGTATTAAAAGTAAAATTAAAAGCATTTACTGAACATGAAGTTGAAGATGTTAATAGAGTTTATAGAATTTATAATGAAAAATTGAATGGAGTTGTGACGACTCCAATTATTCCAGATGGGTTTTATTCAAGTTTTGCGCAATACACATTAAAATTGGAAAATAAAGAACAAAGAGATGGTTTGCAGGCATTTCTTAGAGAAAATGGAATTCCAAGTATGATTTATTATGTCAAGCCAATGCATGATCAAGAAGCATTTAAGGATTTAGACTTCGACGAAAGTGATTATGAAGTAACGAATGAGCTATGTAATATTGTTTTATCCCTACCAATGCACCCTTACTTAGCAGATGAGGATATTGAACTAGTAAGTAGGATGGTAAAGAAGTATATATTGGGGACTTAAAAAACTCAAATAGAGATCATGAAAAAAGTGTTAGTTGTTTAATGCTTATAAATTTTAAACAAGCCCCTATATTATCTTTTGTGCTAGAAAGGAGAAACTGCTCTAATAAAGTTTCCGAATGTTGAGTGGAATTTCGTTCAAGGCAGACAACTGTTTAACGCCGCTAACTAAACTAATATGGGAGATTTAAAATTAAAGGAAAGAGGATTAACCACACAAGGAGGCTATTTTAACTAATTTCCTTCGTTGAACTGTAACAAAAAATTATTTGCTATCCCTTACCATTAGATAATTAAATGATATAAATTTAAACAAGCTTACTAAGATATAGAAAATCTTTTATTTAATAATTTTATGAAATGGTTCTTGTAACAAAAAACAGGAGTTTAATACTTATGAATATATTTAAACCTCTCATTAGCGGGGAAGTTTGGTTTGTTTTATTTTTATTCTCAGGCGCATTTAAAGAAAGTTTGAATTTGCAGATAGATATTGCCATAGTATTTTTTATCTTAACATTTTTTTCAGTGGTATTTCGATTTGTAAAAAATCCCACAGTTAGCAGATATTCTATCACGCCTTTAGTCTTATTCAGTTTTCTATTATGTGTTATCATTATTAGTTATTTGTTCACATTAAGTACGCTTTATGCTGATGAAAAAATTGTAAAATTTTTAGTTTTAACTGTACCTTCTTTTTTATTTCCCTTTATCTTAATAAGGGACAAGGAGAGTTTGATTAGATTTTTGTCGACTATAGGAATTTTGTCTTTTATTCTTTCCATTATTTCGTTACCCATCATTTTTCAAAAGGGTTCAGAACTTGGATTTGTAGGTTTCAACGGTGGAAATTATCAAGGTTTAGCTAGAATAAACGGAATAGGGTTAATTGTGCTTTTAATTTTTGGTTTATTTAGAGCGAAATCTAAATTAAAACAATTATTCTACTTAATTGCTAGTATCATTGTTTCCTTTTCTTTACTAGGTACAGGAAGTAGAATGCCTCTAATAGCCTTTACTATTGTTTTAATTTACTTCGTTGTTTCATCCTTTAGGATTGTAGGAGGTAAAATATTATACAGAAAAGAATTAAAGTTCGCCTTGATTTTAGCCCCTTTACTTACACTAATACTTACTTTTTTGGGTAAAGATGGGTATTTTAATTCGATTCTTTATAGGTTTCAAGTGCTATTTTCAAATGATGGTGGTGATTCTACAGAAGCTAGGATGGACAGGTTTTTAACCGCTTTTGAGATTTGGAGGGATTATCCGATCTTTGGAGGTGGAATCGGAAGCTTTGGAATACTGTATCATGGACTCGAGTATTCTGATTACCCGCACAATATTTTTTTGGAGTTTTTATCGGAACAGGGCTTAATAGGGTTTATGATCATTTGTCTCCTTTTTTTGCTTGTTGTATATAGAGGCTTAATTGTATACCGGAAAAAGCAAAAAGAGATTGATATAGTCCAATTGGTACTATTTAGTTGCTATTTATATTATTTTTTCAATTCATTAGTTAGTGGAGATATAAACGGAAATAGAGTACTTTTCACTTTCTTGGCTATACTTTCTGTATCGCCATATCTTCGGAAAACAATTGAAAATCATAAAAGTCAAAAATACATTTAATTCATATTCATTCTATATTGTGTAATAGATTTACCTTATAAAAATATCAAAAATTTAACAAAGGAATACTCGTTTTGAAGTCAGCTTATAGAGTTAAACACAGAATTTATTGGGGCAGACTTTTTAAAGAAAGTCCGGTATTGCACCGGACTCATTTTGCCATTTTGTTTATCCAATTATAGTGGTTCAATTGTTTTAGGCTTAAACAAACTCATATTTCTTTTAAATAAAGTTAAATAATATTAAATAACCAAATGTATTGCTAATTTGATAAATTCTTTCATAGATATAGAGTCAAAAATATAACTCGGTAAGATACCGACGAGGAACTCTTTTTGCACTTAATTAATAAGTAGTACAAAGTTCCATACTTTCGTCTTATCAAAGGCTATTAGTCTTATAAATCTCGAATTCCTTAATAACAACCCTCATTCAAACCTCAGCGCCTTACTCGGATTCATTAGAGCAGCTTTTAATGCAGGATAAATCCCGAATAAACAACCACTTGCCAACGTCGTGTAAAGAGCAAGTTTCACGGCCCAAACTGGGAGGACTAAAGCAAATAGGTCAATATTGTTGTTCCAAATTTCAATAAATGCATAGCCTAGACCAATTCCGATTACCCCGCCGATAAAGCATAGAAGCAGAGTTTCGAAGAAAAACTGAATCATGATTTCAAAGGTTGTGGCGCCTAATGCTTTTCGAATGCCAATTTCTCTTGTTCTTTCCCTCACGGACATAACCATCACGTTCATAATGCCGGTACCGCTAATTAACAGGGCGATGACCGTAATGCCGACTAACATGACCTGCAAAATGGATGTCACTTTTCCGAGGGCACCCAGCATTTGATCCTGCTTCACGACACTAAAATCAATTTCCGAATGGTTTTCTTTAATCGCACTAAAAACGGTCGCATCTACTTCATCGACGACCTCCATGGAGGAAGCTTCCACAATCATTTTCGTTAGATTTTTCATATTGGTTGTTTCCAGTGCTGTTTCAATTGGGATCATCACATTGTTATCTGTACTGGTTCCAAGTGTAGCATTTGGGGCAAGTATGCCGACTACCTCATAGGGTGTATCCTGAATGGTTACGGTTTTCCCTAATAGAGATGGTTCTTCTGCTGCCACCGCATCTCCTGTTAGGAAGTTCAATAGTTTCTTCCAAATGGATTGCTGATTTTCGCTGATGGATTCCACATTTTCTTCAGGAATCTCTTGTTTGCCAAGCAGGGCATTAGAAATATTGCTGCCGAGAACGATTACTTTGGCTTTGGACTCTTGTTCTTCTTGTGTGAAAAAGCGGCCTTCTGCTAGTTTTGCATGTTGCACTCGATTGTAGTGATGCGAAGTGCCAATTAAAGCAGATTGCACTTTTTTATCGTCATGCTGAATTACGTTAATGGTCTCTAGTTCCGGAATGACCTCTTTTACATTCGGTACGTCTTCAACCGCTTTTGCATCCTCATACGTTAGCGTACTTGGAATGCTTGTTAGCCCGCTTAGTAAATCTTTTTGACCGTTAGCTGTATCCAGCGCCCGACCTGGCATGACCAAAATCTGTTCTGCCCCAAGGTTCCCCATTTGTTTCATTAATGAATCTTTCACACCAATAGCGATTGCAGAAAGCACGATTACGGCAAACATTCCGATGATAACGCCAATCGTGGAAGATAAGACGCGAGTACGATTGGACCATAATCCGAAGAGTGCCATTTTGAATCCGGATATTAATTTCATACAAGGACCCCATTCTGCAAATGGATAATGCGCTCGGCTCGATTTGCTACTTCGATGTCATGTGTAATCATCACAATCGTGACACCTGAATCATGCAACCGGTCAAACAAACTCAGGATGGTTTCCGTAGTGGCTTCGTCCAGACTCCCTGTCGGCTCGTCCGCCAATATGATACTAGGTTCATTTACTAATGCCCTCGCAATGGCAACACGCTGCTTTTCACCGCCAGACAATTGTGCGGGTTTAGCCCGTTTTTTATGTAAAAGACCCACTTCATCCAAAAGTTTATCAACACGCGATTTCTTTTTGCTCAAACGTTTACTGCTATACGTTAGGGGGAGTCGAACATTTTGGTACACCGAAAGATTGGGGATTAAGTGAAACTGTTGAAAGACAAAGCCGATTTCGTGATTTCGTAGAGCTGTTCGGCGACCGGCTTTCATCTTATGTACCAATTTTCCTGCAAGCTCGTATTCTCCAGTGTTGAATGAATCGAGGGCGCCAAGTAAATTGAGAATCGTGCTTTTACCAGATCCCGATTTCCCCATAATGGCTATGTATTCTCCCTTTTCGACATGTAAATTCACACCTCTTAAGATCTCGATATCTTGGTTTCCAGAGCGATAGTGTTTTTTCACGTTACGGAATTCTATCATTTTATGACCTACTTTCTTCGTAGATTTACTTCCTGAGAAGTACGGGGGCTGGTCCTTTTTCAATTCATCAAAAGTGGGTAAACCACTCCCTTGGTTCTACCCATTTCTCTTTGTTGATAAACAACTTTGTAAGGCAAAAAAATACAGCAAATATGAGAGGTGTTGTTAATCGTATCTAATAGATTCCATAAGGTTTTAAAATCATCAAAGTAAGGAAAAGAGTTACTACTTGTCAGTGGTGACTTTCTTGCCCAATGAATAACTGGTGCAACAGGGGGGTTCAACTAGAAAATCTAGGAGAATCTGAGACGACAAGTAAAACTGTGGGATAGAAGGAGTGTTTGATTTGGGAAGAAAAGAGAAAGTTAAAAAGTTAAAGGATCATGCATTTGCGAATCTTCGTTTGATTGAAATAGAGTACAAACAAATTGTTAAAAAAACTTCTCAGGAACCTGATTCATACAATTGGGGAGAGCTCTTAAACGATGCTGAATTAAAAGGATTATATAAAGTACGCAAAGACAGAAAATATGCGTCTTTGACCGTCGAGCTTTACGCCATCATTGAGCAGCTATTAAAAGATATTTATCATACTTTTTATGATAATGCCTATGGGCAGACGCCGGATGTGAATATCATCCTGGATTTGGAAGATAAGTTAAGTCATCGTGTGAGTTTTGAAAATAATACAAAACTGCTAGCTGATTTAAGATGTATTATAATTCATGAAGACTTTTCTTTAAAGAAAGCTAGGAAAAGCGAAAATATCAATATGAATAATCGTAACTTGTTTAAACAATTACTCAAAGATGCTGAAACCTATATAAAAAATATAGAAGTTAAATCATAGAAATACTCGTGAAATATTCAAGCCCCGCCTGAAAAAATCCAGGTGGGGCTTGTCATTTTATATTATTAAATCAAAGGCGAATCCTTGAGCTCGGCAATTTGTGTTTGAACAGGCGTTTCTTCTTCTGTAGATTCTTCTTGGCGGTAATAGGCATGCTTTTCCTGAACAAAAATGATGGCAATCCCTCCAAGAAGTGCCGCCAAGCCTATAAGTGTAAAATTCATCTGTGCGGACAAATTCATCGTCAAAAGAATCCCCACAAACGTCGGTGCAAATATCCCGCCGACGCGCCCGAATGCCATGGCCGCTCCTACACCGGTTGAACGAACTTCCGGACGGTAATACTGGGATACAAACGCATTGCTAATATTTTGGACACCGATGGATGCCGCGCCAATCATGCCGATTAATAGGTACGCAATCATCGTGTTGTCTGTCAACCCGATGGCGGACAGGGCAATGGCGCCCAGGAAGTACAGCGGAACCATGATTTTTTTGAAGCCCCAGTGATCCGTCAATCGACCAAAAATGATCGTTCCGACAATCGCGCCGACATTTAATGCAACGACAAACAAGAGACTGTTCCCCAGGCTGTAACCTGCTTCAATCATCAGCTTCGGCAGCCAGACGTTCATTGCATAGATGAGCACAAAGCAAGAGAAGCAAGAAATCCAGAACATGATGGTGCTGAGGGCCAGCTTGTTTTTAAACAGCATGACCAATGGCGAACCTTTTGCTTTATCTGCTGGTTTCGCAAAGACCGCATTCGCAGCAATTGGCTCTTCTGGTGTTAAACGGTTCATGATTTTTCGTACTTCTTCGTCTTTTCCTTTAGATAATAGGTAGCTTACCGATTCTGGAAGCTGTTTCATCAGAAAAGGAAGAAATAAGAGAGGAAGCGCGGCAATCCAGAATACCGGTTTCCAGCCCAGTTCGGGCAAAATCGATTTACTGAACATGGCAGCGGCAATCGCGCCGATGGAATAGCCACAGAAAATGAACGATACAATCGCACCTCTGATTTTCTTTGGCGCGTATTCGGTCGAAAGGGCAATGACATTTGGCATTACCCCGCCAAGCCCAAGCCCTGCAATCACGCGCATGATTGTGAACAATATCGGGCCACCGGCAAATGTCGATAGCGCGGTAAATAGACTGAACATGATTGTACAGATTAGGATGACTTTCTTTCGTCCGATTTTATCGGCCAATAAGCCAAAAAGGACGGCGCCGATTGCAGTTCCGGCGGCTGTATAGCTTCCGATAGCGCCGGCTTGCACCGTCGTGATTGACCATTCCTCCATCAAGGCAGGTACAACCGAACCGTAGATGACGACATCATAGCCATCCATCAAGATGATGAAAAAACACCAAAAAATTAAGGAAAGATGGGAAAAACGAAAGCGACTATGATCGATTATTTTGTTAACATGAACAACATTCATTTTTGGACACCCCTAACAGTATTGATACTTTAGTGCATAAAAGCTTCAACGCGCCTACGCGATAAAGTGAATGGGTAAAAAAATATTAAATCTCAAAATCCACGATAATTGAATCCTCAATACCAATATCCTGTAAGAAAGAAAGGATTTTCTGGTGCTCGGGATGGGGAAGATAGTTTTCCAGCGCCGCACGATTTTCAAAACGTGCCGTTAACCCGACATCATAGCCTTTGCTCCGCTCGGAGAAATTGATGCCTTGCTGGATATCGAGTACACCCGGGATTTTTTCTTTGAGCTGGAGCGTTCTGTCGATCAGTTCCTGTATTTGCTTCAAGGTTGTGGCGGGCGAAAATTTAATCAATACAATGTGTTCAATCATACTGAACTACCTGCCTTGTTGTTTAAGGTTTCGCGGTCGAAACCGGCTACTTGCTTATATTTATTGGCAATTTCCGCAAGCTCTTCGTAGGAAACGACGTCGTCCAGTTTGTCAAAACCGCCTGGTGCGCGCTCTTCGACAATCTGCATCACTTGCTCCGGTCCATTTTGACGATTCATCAGAACAATGTTTGCGGTAGCTTCACGTCGTCTTGTCTCGTATTCTTTCAAGGCAGTTTCTGCGTCTAGGTGTTCTTCAATGACTTGTCCAAGGGCATCGGCATCCAAAATCGCCTGTGACGCACCATTTGAACCAATCGGATACATCGGATGTGCTGCATCGCCTAATAATGTCACACGGCCAAACGTCCATTGCGGCAGCGGGTCGCGGTCCACCATCGGGAATTCATAGACTGCTTTTGCTTCCTCAATGATTTTTGGAACGTTTAACCAGCCAAAGTCCCAGTTTTTAAAGGCAGGCGCAAACCTTTCCTTATCAATTTCCTTGTTCCAATCCGCACGGTCCGGCATTTCGTCTATGGCAAGTTCGGCAATCCAGTTCACAAGGGAACGGCCTTCTTTTGCCAGCTCCGGACTGATTGGGTAAGCGACGAATTTTTGATCTTGGAATCCTGCCATGATCATGGATCGTCCAGTTAAATACGGATCAGCTTCGGTGATGCCGCGCCATAAAATGCGTCCGCTGTATTTTGACAGACCTTCGTTTGGATAGAAATGCTTGCGCACGACCGAATGAATGCCGTCTGCTGCAACCAGGATATCCGCGCGGTAGGAACCAACATGTTCGCCTGTTTTTTTATTTTCAAAATGCGCCACGACGCCTGCAGCTTCATTTTCAAAGCCTGTTAAGTGGTGCCCCGTGAACACGGCTTCTTCACCCAGTTGCTCTTTTACGGCATTCAGCAGCAGCATTTGCAGCTCGCCGCGGTGAATCGAATATTGCGGCCAACGATAGCCGGCGTTTATTCCGCGATCTTCCTGCCAAATTTTCTTTCCGAATTTATTGACGTACATGAGTTCTGCTGTTGGCAAGCCAATTTTTTCAAGCTTTTCCGTTAAACCGAGCTCTGTCAGCACCTTCACGGAATGGGGCAATAAATTGATGCCAACCCCCAGCGCCTTAATGGTTTCCACGCTTTCAAACACTTTCACTAACACGCCAACGCGTTGAAGTCTTAAAGCTGTAACGAGCCCTCCGATTCCTCCGCCGACGACGATTGCTGTTTTGATATTCGACAAAACAATCCCTCCTCTATTTAAAAATATTTAGTTCTTGTTATTATGACATAACATTGGACACTAAGACTAGTAAACTTTTAAAATTTACAGAATATTTTAAATTAGTTGAGGACAATCATGGATTGTATAAATCGAACTTTAAGCGGACAATCGAATTCGATAATTAAATCAGTTTTTATAGTGAAAGTTTGGGGAACATAATTGTAGAATAGCAAATATGCAATTCATGTGGAAACCCTCGAACAAATTGAAAACAGCCTAGAAAGTGAGGGAAATGCTTATGGAAAAAAGAAAGAAATTATTCATGGTGTCAATGGTTTTAAGTTTGGTACTTATCGGTTTGTTTGTTCTATCCAAAAGAGGGGGGACTGGCTTCTTGAAAAGGGAAATTGATGGGGGTGAAGTTTCCCCAAAATACACAAGCTACTACTTGCAGAAGAAGGATATTTTCGAATCGACGGAAACTACCCATGTAGACAAAATCTTTGTTGGCGACAGCATTACGGATCATGGGGAATTTCACGAGTTTTTCCCGAATCAAGTAGTATTGAACCGGGGAATCAGCAAAGATACTTCCGCAGGGGTGTTGAATCGGATTAATGAAGTGGTAGGCAGGAATGCCAAGGAAGTGTACTTGCTGATCGGGGTAAATGATATAAGAACAAAAGTGGAGCAAGCTGTTTATATCAGTAATATCCGGAAAATTATTGATTCTCTTGCACATAGCGATTCGGAAATCTATATTCAATCCATCCTCCCGGTAAACAACTCGATCTATGGGAATAAAGTAACGAATGACCAAGTCATACTATTTAACGCAGCGCTGAAACAAACAGCGAAAGAACTCAATGTACATTTCCTGGACCTGTTTCCGTATTTCATTGATGAAAACGGACAATTGAAAAAAGAATATACCCTGGATGGCATTCACTTGAACGGAAAAGGCTACAAAGCTTGGACCAATCTGGTGCCTGGCACACATACAACTTCGAAATGATTGTTTCGGATTTGAGGGTGCCCATTTAAGGGGCAAACGGCATCGAACGGAAAGGTGGAAAAGTAATAGGTATTGCGACGATACAAAAGGGAAACTGCTTTAGAAGGTAGCAGCAAAGGGATAGGTATTACGACGATTTAAGAGAGGAACTGCTTCAAACGGTAGCAAAACGAGGAGTGGTGCGTGCCCGGCACACAAACTTTTCAACGCTTGATACATAAACAAAACAGTTCTTAAATATATGTAATGATATTTTATATTATTTTAATGTTTGCAATCTATTTTTTGTGGGAAGATATTTGCATAGATAGGTATGAATTGCTTAGGAGGTAGTGTCTGTGGAGAGAATGGATATTCAGGAAGAGTTTAAACAAATTTTGGAGTATGCGATACAGCGCGGCAATGAAAATGAGCAAATTACGGTGAAAGAATTAGTCAGCGAACTGGCAACACATTTGAAACCATTAGTAGAAAAAACAAATGCAAAGGGATTGTCTGCTACTCGCTAAGACAATCTTTTTTTTGTTGATATATGATTATATATCAGGGGTGGAAGGCAAATCGTAGGAGTTGCCTTTTTCGAAATCATGGCACTGGACGTCATCATACCCTAAATCGATTGCGTGCACCTGCGATAAGGGGTAGGTCTTAAAGAATTCTTAATACTTTTGTAAGCATCAGTTCGTATCAATTCACCGACTCTTTCAAATTCATGTTTCCAACCCTTTTCCCGACGCGTACCTGAAACTTCATTATCAGAGGAAACACCACCTCCAATAAATCAAAAAAAATGCCCTCCATCAACGAGATGAAGGACACAACTTTTAAGTGATTCAATGCTCTTGCCATAGCTGCCTTTACTGCTCTCTAAAGGAAGATACTTGCCTTTACATTATTTACTCTCGCTTACGTAAGATTAACAGCTTTCTCCTGTTCCGCCTCACTATTCAAACTTGTAATCTGCTCTTCATCTAAATCCTCATATTGCGTAACGATACGTGTATCTGGTGCGAAGAGAATCAGCACCAGGGAAATCACAAGGCTGACAATCATAAAGCCGCCAAATACTAGAGGGGAAGCACCGTAACTCGCGCCCATTGCTGTCCAAATCATTGGACCGAATCCTACGATGGCTGCGGCAATTTGGTAGCCGAGAGAGAGACCCGTATAGCGAACTTTTGCAGGGAATAGTTCTGAGAATAATGTCCCTTGCGTCGCAAAGATTGCGCCCCAGACAACGCCCAGTAAAACGACCTGCATCGTGAAGAACCAACCCGTACTTACCGGTACTGCCATAAAATACGGGATTGCCAGGACGATCATGGCAATCAGGCCACCTGTGTAGATGATTTTACGACCGATAAAGTCCGAAAGATAGCCCATAATCGGAATCGTGAGTATCATCGTTGCACAGCTAAGGGTTAAGCCTAAAAGTGCCGTGTCGCGAGAGTAATCTAGATACGTTGTCGCGTAGACCAATATAAAGGACATTAAAAATACGTTGAAGAAGCCATCACCGAGCTTTAAGCCAATTAGGCGGAAAATATCTTTTGAATTGTATTTAAAAACTTCCACAACCGGAATTTTCGCAAGCTCTCCTTGGTCTTTTTTCCTTTGGAACTCCGGTGTTTCTTCGATGCCGCTTCGAATCCAAACGGCGATCACAATCAGCACGATACTAAATAAGAAGGGAAGTCGCCATCCCCAAGCCATAAATTGCGCTTCTGTCGTTAAAGCACTAATCAATGTGAAACTGAATGTACCTAATACTAATCCAATCGGCACCCCTAATTGTGGCACGGAGCCGAAAAATCCACGGATTCCTTTATTGGCCGATTCAGTTGCTAACAGAACGGCTCCTCCCCATTCACCGCCAAGCGCAATCCCTTGCATTAATCGCAATAAAACTAATAAAGCAGGGGCAACGATACCAATTTGGGCGTAAGTAGGCAAAAGCCCAATTAAAAACGAGCTTCCACCCATCCCGATGAGCGTCAGCATCAAGGATGCCTTTCTTCCAATTCGATCTCCCATATGCCCAAATATAATACTTCCGATTGGTCTAGCCGCATAACCAGCTCCAAAGGTTGCAAAGGCAATCAAGATGGAAACGGCAGGATCATGGTTCGGGAAGAAGAGAGTGGAGAAAACTAATCCTGTTGCTGTTCCATACAAGTAAAAGTCATACCACTCAATAATGGATCCTACTAAACTAGCCAATAATATTTTCGCTTTTTTCATAAGGCACCTACTTTCGAATTAATTAATTGAAATCGAATTTCTTAAAATATGCTTTTGAATCTTTCCAACCGGTGTTCTTGGAAACTCCTTCACAAACTCGATGGAATCTGGCACTTTGAATTTGGCCAATCGAACTTTGCAGAATTCGATGAGTTCTTCTTCTGTAGCATGCATATCCTTATTCAAAATGACGAAAGCCTTAATCGCCTCATCCCTCATATCATCCGGCACACCGATGACCGCACTTTCATAAACAGCAAGATGTTGCGTTAAAACGCTTTCAACTTCTTGCGCGGCGACATTTTCACCGGAACGTTTGATCATATCCTTCACACGGTCTACGAAATAGAAATAGCCATCCTCGCCGATTCGTGCATTATCACCGGTCAATAGCCAGCCATCTTGCAAGGTTTGTTGTGTGGCTTCTTCATTTTTAAAGTATTGCTTCATAATCGTGCGTCCAGGAACACCCTTGACGGCAATTTGACCAACAGCTCCCTGTACCACTTCTTCTCCATTTTCATCGATCAGCTTTACCTCATACCCGATACTCGGCCGCCCGATACTAAGGTTTTTGCGTATCCCGTTTAGTGGATTAATGAGCGGAATCCCAATCGTTTCAGTCATGCCGTACATATGCAGAAGTTCTAAATCAAACTTTTCTTCAAACTCTTTCACTTGATGTTCGGCAATCGACTGGGCATACATGACCAAGCGAATTGGATTGTCATGGTCGTTCTCATCATAGTCTTTTGCTAAAATCATTCGAATTGGCGCTGCAAACAAAGAACCAACCGTGCCACCTAAAGTCGTGGCTTGTTTAAAATAACGCGATGCACTGAACTTTTCGGTTAACGCAATACTGCCTCCAGCAACTAATGCGGACATTGTCGAATAATATTGGGCATTTCCGTGGAAGAGCGGCAGGACGATAAACATGCGGTCTTCCTCTGTAACTCCTATGGATTTGGACATCAATTCGCCCGTATAAAGATAGTTCGCATTTGTCACTTGCACGCCTTTTGGTTTGGATGTAGTCCCAGATGTGTAGAGCATACCAACGACATCTTCTGCCGAAACTTCTGGAAAACGACTGTTGTCAGTAGAAGCATTTGCAATTAAATGGTCGAAGTTCAATAGTGTTGTAGATTCATTTTCAAAACGAGTTAAAATGATGTGTTGGATTGTAGGGAGCTCATTCATCATCCCTTGGAATTTTTCAACATGCTCTTCCTCTGTGATCAATAGTACAGATTCCGAATGATTAATGATGTATTTCATTTCATCCGCACTCGACAAGATATTAGTCGGAACCATAATCGCCCCAATGTGTGCCAGCGCAAACCAGGTTGTCAAAAATTCGATGTTGTTTGGCAAATGCAGTGTGACATGATCACCAGCTTTAATATTTATGTCGAGCAGGGCATTGCTCAGCTTGAGTACCCCGTCATAAAATTCACGGTAGGTTTTGGTCGTTTGATTTCCAGTGGCATCTTCAAAAGCAATAAAGATTTTATCCGGACAAACAGTCAACTTTTCCTCCCATAGTGATCGAAGCGTTCTTTCCCCAATAATGTCCATCGTCAACCCCCTCCCCAAAGTAACGAAAACGTTTTCAACTTGAAAAAAAGTAATTTCATAGACTATAGTCTAAATAATAAAACATCGAGAAATTAAAAGTCAATACTATTCTGAAAATTCGGATAAGTCCAAAACGTAGCCGTATTTTGTACGAAAATTTACCTAATCTAAACACTCTATTGGAAATGGGGGAAGCTATGAGGAAAGGAATTCGACAATTACAGGCAGAGAAAACGAAGCAGCGGATTTTTGAAACGGCCTTGGAGTTATTTCGGAAAAAAGGGTTTGATCAGGTCACGGTAGATGAAATTGTCAGAAAGAGTAAAAGTTCCAAGGGTGCGTTTTATGGTCACTTTGATTCAAAATATGGCATCTTCTTGGAGAAATTTAAGGAAATCGATACTTTTTATGAAACCTTTGTAAAAACAATAGCTGATGAAGACTCGCTGAAAGAGAAAATACTAAAGTTATTTCAAGGTCAGATGCATTATTTGGAGCATGAACTTGGCAAAGATTTAATGAGATCCGTCTATACAAATGGACTCATTGAAAGCGAGGAACATTTTTTTGCCAATACGGAACGTAGCCTCTATAAAATTTTATTTCAATTCATTAACAGAGCGGTTGAAAGAGGAGAATTAGTGCAGGATGCAGACCCGGAAAGAATTGCGATGTACATCACACGGTGTATGCGCGGGAATCTGTATGACTGGATTGCGTTCGGCAAGGACTTTCAGCTTCAAAAGGAGAGCGAACAATTTATCGCTATTTTTATGGACGGCATAAGCATACAGTTTGGAAAAGATGGGGAAAATAGTTCATTATAGTAAGTTATATTTGAAGTATTAAGGGTATTTTAAAATAATAAATATCTGCTAAGAATGTTGCAATACTATTAAGTTAAACTAAACTTTCTGAATGGAATTGTTTGTTTTGAAGGGAGTCCGACAACGTGAATAGTCCAAAAGTTGATTTTCAACTCTATCTTGCAGAATCCCAAAAACGTTGTGAAATGATTGGAATGGACCCAAACGAGTTTCCAGCATCCCAATACATTAGTGATGAAAAATTGAATAAGAAATTACTTGATTTTAATAAGTTATTTGATGTATTGGATTTTTTTGCCAACCAGCTTTTTCAAATGGTAGAGGGCATCCCGTTTCTTCTGCTTGTCACAGATGAGGAAGGGACGCTATTAGAAATAAAAGGTGATGACAAACTCAATAAAAACTTCGAGAAATTAGGAATCAAACCAGGCATCAAATGTACCGAAGAAGATTACGGAACGAACGCCATTACGTCTGCACTCACATTAAACCAACCCGTTCAAGTAGTGGGTATGCAGCATTATAAAACTTTTCTTCAAGGAATCGCGTGCTATACAGTGCCGCTGACATTTGAATCAGAAGGACAAAAAACCGGGACAATGACCATCATCACGTTAGTTGAGTTCCAAAGTCCTCTTCTTTTAACGATGCTGTATTCGGTTGTTCATTCCATTGAACGAGAAATTCTTCTAAAAGAAACCAATACACGATTAAACATACTCAATCAAGTGGTCATCAAATCTTCGAAAAATGGCATTATTGAACTTAATAACAAAGGTGTTATTACAGAAATAAATGGGCTTGCACAATCCCTGACAGGTTGGGGAAGAGGTACTGTAATTGATGAGAAAAGCTATTTTGGCGCTTATTTGAAAGGGATTTTACAAGGAAAAGATTTCTCGAATATTGAAATCAAGATTATGAATGAACAGACTGGGAAGCAAAAGATTACACTATTTGATGGAATTCCTCTCTATAAGCGCACGGGTGAACTAATTGGGGCCTTTGCCCAATTAAGAGATATTACAGAACGACATCATGCAAAGGAACAAATCCGTTATTTAGCCTTTCATGATGAGTTAACGGGTCTTCCAAATCGGAGAAGCTTCCAGCAATCCTTAGATAAAAACTTGAGTCAATTAAATAAAGGAAGCGGGACGTTAGCGCTCTTTTTGCTAGATTTGGATCGTTTCAAATTTATCAACGATACATTAGGCCATGAAAAAGGGGATTGGCTCCTGATTGAAGTGAGCAAGCGGTTACGTGACTTTTTACCCGACAATGCAGAACTTTTCCGTATGGGTGGCGATGAATTTACCATCCTGTTAAGGGATTTTAAGGATCAGGATGAGATTACCTCTATTGCAGAAGGCATCATTGACTTATTGCAACAAAGCTTTGTCATCGAGAGTTATGAATTTCACATGAGTACAAGCATTGGCGTCTCAATCCATCAAGGCAGGGAGAAGGGAACGATTCCTTTGTTCCGAAGAGCAGATACGGCGATGTATCGGGCAAAGGAAAAGGGAAAAAACAATTACGTCATGTATGATTCCAACATGGAGCACCGCTTTTTTGAGAAGTTAACCTTTGAGCAAGAGCTGCGTCAGGCGATACGACAAAATCAACTAGAATTGTTTTATCAACCGCAATTCAATCTTTGCACACAGGAAATTATCGGATTGGAAGCGTTAATCCGCTGGAACCATCCAAAATTCGGTTTGATTATGCCAGGTGATATTATTCCATTAGCGGAGGAACTAGGTATCGCCACGCTACTTGGTGATTTTGTCTTAGACGAAGCTTGTTCCCAGCTAAGGAATTGGACAGAGCGTGGGCTGCCACCAATTAAGGTAGCGATCAATTTATCGCCTCAAGATTTCTTGAGTCATACCATCGTTGAGAAAGTCCAGCAATCCCTAACCCGCTGCAATATCGAACCGAGCAATCTAGAATTGGAAATTACCGAATCGATGGCCATGGATGTGACCAATGCCATTTCGATTATGAAGGAATTAAATCAGCTCGGCGTTCAAATTGCAATTGATGATTTCGGGAAAGGCTTTAGCTCGCTAAACTATTTAAAAAACTTCCCGATTCACCGACTAAAAATTGATCGCTCATTTGTCAATGACATCTTAAAAAATCAAAATGATGCCAAAATTATTAGTGCCATTATCCATCTAGCCCATTCCTTAAACCTGGGAGTGATTGCAGAAGGCGTCGAAACAAAAGAACAAGCAGAGTTCTTAAACAGTTTAAGGTGTGATGAAGCGCAAGGGTTCTACTACGGGAAGCCATTGCCTTTGGGTGAAGTTGAAGCGATGTTGTTTGAAAATAGTAATTAAGCATGGGACAAAGTCAGAAAAACCATTTTTCTTGATGAGAAAAATGGTTTTTTTCGTGAAATGCTGGGATGCTTTCCGGGGCACTGGTCGTACATGTAAATCTCTCTCTTATGCTATTCACTTAGCACTCACCCCTTTACTCCGATCAATTTATATTCTAAATATGATTTTCCTATTTTTCTTTTTATATCTACTAATATTCCACCCTCTTTCTTAATACTTTAGATTAGAAACAAATCTAGTAGATTTTTCGAAAACTAGATGAGGAATGGACTTCCATATCGAAAAAGATCATTATTATGGAACTTCGTGTGAGTAATAGACAATTCCATAAATGAAAGAAAAGGGGGAAAAAGGATGATTGATATGCATAGTCATTTTTTGTGGAATGTCGATGACGGTCCAAAGACATTTGAAGAGTCTATCGAATTACTGAAGCAAGCTGCAAAGGAAGGCATTACAGACCTCATTTCGACCTCTCATAGTCAACATCCTCAATATAATGCAAAATTCGACACCGTGAATGACCAAATACAACAATTACAAATAGAACTGACGAACCGCAATATCCCACTTACCTTATACCGAGGACATGAAGTTCGTTTAAATGAAAAGTTAATTTCCTTACTCCAGGAAGGCCAGATTCATAAATTAGCGAATTCAAATTACGTATTATTAGAATTACCCTCAAGTCATGTCCCGAACTATGCAAAGAACATTATCCATCAATTATCAATCCAAGGATTAACGGCTATCATTGCTCATCCTGAAAGAAATAAAGGAATTGCTGAAAAGCCCGAAAGGTTGGAATGCCTCATACGCGAAGGGGCCGTCGCGCAAATTACGGCGGGTAGTCTGGCAGGACACTTTGGAAAAAGTGTTCAAAAACTATCTCTAGACCTAGTAAGTGCCAATCTTGTCCATACATACGGATCGGATGTGCATAACCTCACAACAAGACCTTTTCTTTTTGAAAAAGGATTAGCCTACTTAGAAAAAAAGAAAAGATTAGATGCGGTGGATTTATTATTGAAAAATAATAAAAGTATAATTAGGAATGAACCGTTAGTACTTTTTGAACCAGAAACGGTCAAGAAACGGAAATGGTTGAGTTTGTAATAAATATTAAATAATTGTTAATATTTATCGTGCCAAATATATAAAAAAGCTACATATGATAAATTTTAGCTATGACAATCCTTGATGCTGCCTCTACTAATCAGAAGCAGGGACTCTTAACGAGGTTGCGAAGTATTTGTTCTCGATAAGGGTGAACCTGTCAAAATTGTGGTCTTAGCACAGAACTGAATACGTCTTTCTAGATTTTCAAAAGAAGAAGTTCAGATTGAATGCTCAGGCATACTCATGGTGAGAAGAATTATTAAAGAAATTCAAGAAGAGCACATCTATCCAAAAATCCATCTAGGCAAAGCTAATGCAGTTAGAACCGAAGCTCTCCAAGAATTACTCGTAAAATTGCAGTCTCATGAAATAGACGACATAAAAGAAGAATAAGATTTCGTAGTCAAGAAAAAATGGCAAATAAATTAGCAACATGCCGTGAAAGTAACGGTCTAACTCTAGAATTTTGAAAAGAGGGAAGAATGTGTCAACGCAATTACTGCAAACAACGATTTTGAATGAACAATTTTTAAAGATTGACTATTCACAATACAATTCTTCTGTAGCAACCATTCACCGACATTTAGAAGAGTCAAAGGATGAATTAACAGGATGGATTAATGCTCCTTTAGAAGACAATCAAGAACTCATCCATTCTATTCAAACGATTGCCGAAGAAATTAAAGCAAATGCAGATTTACTAGTAGTCATAGGAATTGGCGGCTCGTACTTAGGAGCGAAAGCCATTCAAGATTCGTTAACACCTTACTTCGGACAGCAAACGGACGGAATTGAAGTAATTTATGCTGGTCAAAACATGAGTGGCGCCTATATCAATCAACTATTAAACAGTCTTGCAGAAAAAGAGGTTTACATCAACGTCATTTCAAAATCCGGGTCCACCATGGAGCCTGCATTGGCCTTCCGTGTGCTGCGTCAATATATGGAGAAACGCTATGGAGAAGAGGCTAGTGAGCGAATCGTTGTAACGACGGATCCCGAAATCGGCTTATTAAGAGAAATCGCAGCGTTTCATCATTATCGACAATTTGTCATTCCCCCTAATATTGGGGGTAGATATTCAGTGCTAACGCCAGTGGGTCTATTACCAATTGCAGTTGCAGGTGTAGATATCAAGGAACTACTTGAAGGTGCAAAAGAAGCGGCAATGCTATTAAAAGAAGGAAACTTAGAACACAATGAAGCTTATCGCTATGCAGTGATTCGTCACGCACTATATACACTTGGCTATAAAGTGGAATTGCTCGCTTCCTTCGAGCCAGCGCTAGCAAACTTCCATGATTGGTGGAAGCAATTATTTGGTGAAAGTGAAGGAAAAGACCAAAAAGGATTATTCCCGGCTACTGTAAATTATTCAACAGATTTACATGCTATTGGACAATTTATTCAGGATGGAAGCCCCATCCTCTTTGAAACATTGCTTCATTTTCATGAGATAAAGGATGATTACCAAGTACCATACGATGCGAGAGATGAGGATCGATTAAATTATTTAGCCAATCGCAGCTTCAATAAAATTAATACAACCTCCAAACAAGGAACGGCGATTGCTCATGCAGAAGGCGGCGTTCCAGTTATACAACTGGAATTGGCAAAACTAGATGCCTTTCACTTTGGTTATTTAATCTACTTTTTTATGAAGGCATGTGCCATGAGTGCTTATTTAATAGATGTCAATCCATTCGACCAACCGGGTGTGGAAGCGTACAAAACTAAAATGCTCCAATTATTAACTGCAGAAGACATCAAAAAATAGACTAGAGAGGATGACCTTTTCGTATGAAGAAAGTCAAAAAAGCCATTATTCCTGCAGCGGGACTAGGGACGCGATTCCTGCCAGCAACAAAAGCGATGCCAAAGGAAATGCTACCAATTGTAGACCGACCAACAATCGAATATATCGTCGAAGAAGCCATTGCATCTGGAATTGAAGATATTATTATCGTAACAGGTAAAGGGAAGCGTGCCATTGAAGATCATTTCGATCGTAATTTCGAGTTGGAAGCCAATCTAATAGAAAAAGGGAAGCTGGAGCTACTAGAAAAAGTCAATCAATCCTCTAAGGTAGAAATTCACTATATCCGACAAAAGGAACCGAAAGGCTTAGGGCATGCCGTTTGGTGTGCACGTAATTTTATTGGTGATGAACCTTTTGCAGTATTATTGGGTGATGATATTGTTCAAGCACAAAATCCATGTACGAAACAATTGATCGACCAATACAACAAAACAGGTTCATCGGTCATCGGTGTTCAAACGGTTCCAAGTGATGAAACGCACCGTTATGGCATTATTGATCCAATTTCGGCTAATGAAAGGCTGTATGAAGTAAGTAACTTTGTAGAGAAACCAAAACAAGGAACAGCCACATCCAATCTGGCCATTATGGGTCGCTATGTCCTTACATCTGAGATTTTTGAATTCTTAAGCCTACAAGAAACTGGGGCAGGTGGAGAAATCCAACTAACCGATGCCATTCAGAAACTAAACGAAAGCCAAAAAGTATACGCTTATGACTTTGAGGGGAAAAGATATGATGTCGGAGAAAAAATTGGCTTTGTGAAAACTACGATTGATATGGCACTAGAAAATGAAGAAATTCGGGATGAGCTATTGGAGTATCTAATGGAGAAGGTTAATGAAATAAATTTAACGGTAAAATAGATATTCAATTTTAGGATACTGCCGCCTTATCTTTGGAGGCAGTATCTTCGTAAATAAAGGTGAAAACAGATACAATGAAGCGCTAAACCAAATTAATAAGTAAACAAACATGAATATCACCTCTTAGGTGGGGGTTCTTCTTGCCAACTCAATTGAGGGCAATTCCACAGAAATCTTTGAATATAAGTTAACAAAGAAAGTCTTTACTCTAACTTTAAATATCCTCAAGTAACATTGTCATACCCCTTCCTAATGAATTCAACCTATAAGAAATCTGAAGATAGCACACTGGAAACGTAAAAAGGGTTATGAACAGGAGTTGCAACAAAAATTAAGGAAGCTTGATTTGTTTATGCTTATTTTCAGTGCAAATTTCTCCCTTTCATCTCCTCAAGTACAACTTTTAATGCCAAATAAAATAGAATAAATAAGTGAATGTAATTTTCCTATTATTTGGGTTTGGTAGGAGCATATAGATTAATTCTAGAATTTGAGTGAAGCATACCGTTAGTTGTACGATTGTCTCTATCATATGCATGGGGAATAGGTCAGGAGTTTTTCGCATCTTGTAATCCATAACTATTGACTGTAATTATTCTATGTTATTGGTATCCTTTTTAAGTGACTCCATTGGTGATCCTTATGCTGTTGCACCATTGTTAAATATCAGTGATATTCTGTTCGGCCATTGATGGTCAATACGCTAGATAACTAGTTAAATTGAAGTTTGCTGTTATTAAATAATAAGTAAGTTTTCGAACCGCTTTGTTAATCCAGATTCCGCATCATTTCTTACATTCCAATTTTTCAATCTCCTGAAGTTTTATGTGAAAAACTCTTGAGTATGATGGTCTAACTAATTAAATGATTACCTATATACTTAACTCTGTTCGGAAAATGGGAGTCTATGAATTTGAATATAATTCATAATTTTATAAAATATTTAATCCTGTAATAAGATGGTCCGTTACTTTTGAAATAGAAATTTCCAAATATTGTAGTTAAAAGAGTAGAATCTCTCAAGTTTCGCAATATAATAAGGTTGGGTAATTATTTAGAAATAGCAAACTTCTTTGGGAGGTATTGTCTTGGAACGGCCGGAGATACAGGAAGAATTTAAACAAATTTTAGAGTTATCCATTCAACGCGGGAATGAAAATCTCGGAATGACCCTTGATGAATTTATGAGCGAACTTACTAGCCAACTCAGGCTCTTACTAGAAAAAACCAATACTTAGGGATTGTCTCAAATTTTGGACAATCCCTTTACCGTTTAAGGGGTAGGGGGCTAAGATGCTCGTTGTTTTTATATGAGCTGTTCTGTCTTGCCGTAGTCAATTCGGTACCATTTTATTTTATCGTTAAGCGTGTTGTTAAATTTGGTTCTGGAAATGATATAGCCGTTCTTCTCGAGTTTTTTAATGGTCCGTTCGATGGTCTTGGTTGACCAGAAGGGGAAGTGTGCGTGCCAATGCTGATAAGACTGTTTACACCAATTGTGCCCTTCCATTGAAATGGCTGATGTTTGCAGCAGCCTGTCTAATTTAGCTAATACAATCGCTTCGTTGATTCCTATAGCGACTGCTAATGTTGGGTAGAGCTCCAGCGTTGGTTCGTTAATTAGTAGATTGTCCGGATTGCCAACTTTCGAAAAGTTAATAGGCTGTTCAGTAGTGTCCTTCATGTTCATCTTCATCTCCTCCTTTTGGTCATTCTTCTCTCAATCATGGTCCAAATTTATCCTGTCATCCTTTATATATCGTTTAGCCGCCTAAAAAGAGACATTGTATTCTGATCAAACGTTTTTATGGGCATGATTTGGATGGTCTTTTGCTGTTTCTTTTCTTCTCTTTCTGAATCAAAAAAAGAAAAAACACAATATGTTTTATTTTATTCTTTTAAGTAATCTATGTTGTAATCTCTGGTAATGGTTCCTGCATTCTGCTGAAATGGATTTCCGCATTTTGCAGAAATGCTTGTTGACAAATTTGGGGGTAGGATACGTTTAATTTGTCAATTCCATCTAGCCGATTTGGCATGGTTTTTCATGAAGATGGTTTTTGATCATGGCATAATTGACACGATACCATTTCGTGCGGTCGGCTTTCATAAGGTTATACACACCGACGACGATGAGCTGCTGTTCTTCGAGTCTTTTCAATGTCCGTTCAATTGTACTTTTTGACCAAAAAGGAAATTCCACATGCCATTCCTCTACGGTTTTATACACCCATGTATGACCTTCCCGATTGTTTTTGGATATCCCGTTCCAAAAGTGAATTTGCTGCAGGATAATGGCTTCATTTAGCCCTACTTTTTTAGCCAGGGTAGGAAGTATTAAAAGGGGTGATTCGTCGATTAATCGTTTCAATGTAATGTTCTCCTTTTTTAAGTGCCCGGCACACACACAATTGCTAAAAGGTTCAAAATCGTTCCGGAGTATGAATGCCTGGCATTCGTTCAATTTAATAATTCTCTCTTTTTAACTGAATGCGAAGCTTCTTCAGGATGCGGTCGCGCCGTTTCTTTAGTGCGGCCACTGAGGCGATGTATTTGTGCGAGAGCTCCTCGTATTTATACTGGTGGTAGTATAGATCTTTGAGTAATTCAAATTCGTCCTCTGTTAGATATTCGGCTACGGTTTCAAGTGTTGCAAAAGCGCTGGATGGCATGTTTTTCAGGTCGGCATATTGGGCAACGGTTGTGAGCTTGTCTTTTTCATACGGAATTTGACTTTCCGAATACTGGTTATCCTTTCTCATCGCTGTGTACAAGGACGTCAGCATCATCCGATGGGCATAAGGCGTAAAACTGCCCTTTGTTGGGTCGTAGTGTTGCCATGCTTGCCAAAGGGCAATGATAGCTACTTGACGGAAGTGGTCACGGTTTTTATAAATGCGTGCTTTTCTTAAAACACTTGAAATCATGGGTTCATATTGGTCCAAAACTTGTTCAAAATTATCCATATCAATTGCACCTAGCGACCTGTGCACAGATCAATTATTCCCGGGTACCTTTATCGTAAGAGTTTGCTTGGAAGGAATCGAATGGAGGATTTGTATCAAAACCCAGGAGAATGGAGTGAATTTTCCAGTAAAATTCAATGAATTTTATGAGATAATATGTAAAATTTCACCATATTTACACATTTTTCTTCTAGAATGTCTTTCAAAATAATTCACTTTATTTTAGAATATTCTTGAAACAGGGTTTAGGAGTTTTGTAATAGTTAAAATGAATTAGGGAAAGGGTTGATGTGGACAAACAATCCGATTTGTCGTGGTTTTTAATGCTTTTTTAGGATTTGGGAGTTTACCATATACCAATTAACAGGAGAGAACATTATGACAAAATTTGAAGAAATGATTTTCAAGAAGCACCGTATTTTAGCGATTGCCCCTCATTATCATGAAAGCTATGCATCCGTGATCTATACGCCTCAAGAGGAATTCTACTCGATTCATCATGTCAAAAAGAATATGGAAACTTACTGTTTACTCAATGGTTCCAGTTTGGATGGCCGCAAATCTTCCTCGCGTAAACGTTTTAATGATGTTAAAAATCCTTCTATTCTCATATCGGAACTTGATGGCATCGCCGCTTTTCAAGTACCGGGTGCCGAGCGCCTCGATACGATCTGGATTACGGATGTCGTCAATGTATTCATTGAAAGTCTGCCAAACAACCATACAGAAATTACTCTAAGTAATAGGGTAAAGCTGACCACCCCGCTAGCATCGAACTTAGTCGACAAAAGAATCGAAAAAGCCTTGCGTTTACTCCATGAAACTGCCTTCATTTATATTCGCAACAAATTCATCATCAATATTACCAATGACATAAATCCCAAAGAATAAGTGATTACATAATCCAGCAGACTGCATTAGAAGGGTGTTTTTTCAAAATAGAATAAGTGACACAAAAGATAGGGTTGTTCATTTGCTGCGCAGAAGATGGACAATCCTTTTCGCTATTGGCATAAGTATTGGTATTCCAGCTCTATGCAATGTCGCTACAGATGGACGCGCATCCTTCGCTTGAGCCTCCAGTTAGAATGCTAGTGAGATCTCCTGGTAAACAGTAGAGTAAGAAATATCAATGATTTTGTCTTTATAGAATTTGTGAATCAAGATTATTATGGTGAATTTAATACCCAATTCTGTTAAAATTTGGTATAGTATTTACTAGATTACTAAATATTAGGAGTGAGGTATTGAAGAATTTAAGAACGTTAGGGATCTTAACATTGTCTACTGGCCTATCATTTGGAGTACTAGCACCAGCAGTTTCTGCAAATGAGCAAAATGAAATGGTTCAAATTAGAACTGCTTCGGTGGAATCTGTTGTGACAAAGAGTGAGCTCATTAAAAGATTTAAGGAATTGTTCCCGAATAAATTTGATTTCTTAAAAGATGGTGATTTCCATATGGGTAGTGGTCATCACTTTCCTGATGATGATACGATTCGTTATAACTTAAGCTTTCACAAAGAAATAAATGGGAAGCAAGTTCATGGTGGGATTGGATTTGTTGGGGAAGAATTAGAGATTGAGAATTTTTACTATCAACCAGCAAACAGCGTAGATGCTCTATTTCCAGCAAAAATAACAAAAGCCGAGGCTGAAAAGGCTGCCCTTGCCTTTTTAAAAAAATTACCGGGAGTAAGTGAGTATCAATTAGATACTAGTCATGACTATTACCCAGGTAATCAAACTCTTACAGAACCGATCCGTTATTCGTTCACGTTTGTTCGTACGGAAAATCAATTACCTATTTCAGATCAATTTCTACAAGTAACCGTCCTGGGGAATGGGGAAATCGTTGACTTTTATCGCAGTCCAATAAATATGGATGCACATACGTTTGATGATAGTACAAAAGTGATACCCGAGAATGAGATTTTAGCGAAGGTAAAAGAGAATCTTTCCATCGATTTACAGTATAGTATCGATTTCGATTATCAAACAGGTGATAGAACTGTACAACTTGTCTATCAACCAACGAATGCATTTCTTGGAGTCCATGCTCTTTCTGGGGAATGGCAAACAGTAAACGGTTTCTCTCCTGATGTACCTGAAGAACAAGAAATCGAATTCATTACAGCCCAACCGATTCAACCAAAACAAACCGACTTCTCTTTAGAAAAGGCGAAAGCGTTTGCTCAGGAATTTCTATCGATTGATTCGGATAAAGTAAAGCTAACCATAGAATCGATTGATGAAAGAAAAAATCACAATGGGCAGGAAGTCATTGCCATTCAGTATATGTATTATTATGGAAACAGTGGGCATGGCACAGAGCTTCAACTCGATCAACAGACGGGTGAAATTATCCAATATACGGATATCAAGAGTGATGTACTTAGAGAAATGGGCGAAAGCACAGAAAATAGTCAGCCGATTTCCAATGAAGAAGCTCTTAACCTAGCAGTGGAGTATTTAAAAGAGTTCTCGCCCTCCCATATTCATAACTATGCAAAACGATTAGGAGAAGCCCAATTTGATAGGGATAGAGGCGTTTATTATCTTACCTTTCCGAGAGTTGTAGATGGCATTCTTGTAACGGGTGACGCAATTTCTGTGAATGTATCTGCTGATGGTTCTTTACTTGGTCTCAATGTAAATTATCAAGATGTAGAAAATTGGCCATCAGTTGAAGAAGTTATTACCGAAGAAGAAGCAAAAACGAAATTTTTGGAGCAATTAAGCTTGGAGCTGCAATATGTAAAAGCAGGATTTGCAGATGATGACCATTATCAACTTGCTTATGCCCCTGTATTTAATGAAAATCAATTTAGTTTCCTAGATGCAAACACGGGTGAATGGAATAGTCTGATGGAAGAAAGTGAACGCCAGGGTATTGAGCACCCTTGGGCAGAAGATGAGCTTAATTTCTTAATGAATGCTCGAATTTTAGACGTTGAGGATGTAACTACATTTGATGCAGATGTGCAGCTTACAAAAGGCGACGCACTTGCAGTGATCATGAAGTCCCTTACTCATTTCTATGAAGGCGGTTATTATCCAGGTCAAGAGAATACGAGTCAGTCATTTGAAAATATTGATCCGGAGCACCCTTTATATCAAATAGTTGAACGTGCAGTCTCGATGGACATTCTTGATACAGAAAGTGCCATTTTAGATCTGGATGCACACCTTACGAAAGAAGAATTATCCGTTTGGTATATCCGTGCATTAGGACTCGGGCAGGCAGCTAAACAAGGCAGTATCTATCAATTGGACTTTGCGGATGCAGACGATGTACAGGATGAATACATCGGTCATGTTGCCTTAGCAAACTCATTGGGATTATTGACAGCAAATCAAAATCAGTTCAATCCCGACCAAGAAGTAACCTATGCACAATTAGCGGTATCCGTTGTTCGTTTAGCGCATGAAGCATACGAAAGAAACCCGGACATGTATCGCTAAATTTTGAGAAAAGGGGCGTTGCTGACACGCCTTATGTAAAATGGAAAAGTTCTAGTAGAGCCACTAGAACTTTTTTGTTGTTGTGATTATAAACACAACAAGGTTGAAGTAGTTGAACGCCTTTTAGTATGGGCAAACCAGCTAATAGAAGATGATCGCTATTCCACGATTGGGCGCAATTCTAGAATATAATTAGGCCTATTTCAGCGATAGGGTCATATTATTAAATAATCATAATTAATTGGATTTAGCGAAGAAATAGTTTATAAAGGGACAGAACTTTTTAGGGAAAAAAATTAAAAAATTGTTATGGGGGTATTTTTTGAAGCCTACATCTTTGGGACTAATTTTAGTTTGTATGCTTTTTCTGGTTTTGGGTTGCTCTAAAAATGAAACAGATGAAAATAAGTTGAATTTACCTGAAAATCTACCAAAGTTTGTTGAAGAAAGTGATTTTGAGAAAGTTGACTGGAATAAAAAGGCGGTAATGTTTAATGGGAATATGATGGGCAATGAATATAAGTCGGGTGTTATTGGTGCTAATATGCCAAGCTTAAACAACAATCAAAAGTGGATGTGGCATCTTTGGGGGATTGAAAGTATAGGACAAACTAAACTAACGGCAGTTGGTCTTCACAGAGAAAGGAATAGTATCCACCAAATCCTAACATCCGGTTGGACGATTGATCTCGGAGGGGAGAATAATGGGGCAGATGCACACGTACCTTCCAGTGTGAACTTTCCAAATCCGGGAGAATGGGCAATCTTGCTTTATACTGATGAAAAATTATTTGATATATTGGTTTTCCAAATGAATGAATAATGATTTAGTTGAATAGTAATCCTCCGCAATCTGGCGCGTTTCTTTAACAAGGAATGCGTCTTTATTCATTAAAAGGTGATTTAGAAGCAGCTAAACTTAACAGAGATTACTTACAATAAGAATAATGTAAAAAGGTGGGCATACCCTTTTACTAGGAGGCGGTATTTTGAAAAAAATACTAGTATGCTTTGTAGTGTTATTAATAATAGTTATTGCTTTTATGTTAATTAGAAATAATGCAGACGAATCGGCATCTGTACATACGGAAGAAGAAATAGAAAATGCCTTAGTTAAAAGTATGGAAGAAACGAAAAGAGAACAAAAGAAGTTAGAGGAATTCTTGACAAAGACCTCGCAAGAACTAAATGATAATGGATATGAACCAGTTGCATTAAGTTATTCAGACCAGAACTTAACTGTGCAAGTACAGGACAAGGCGTTCTTAGAAGCCAATAAAATGAACATCGAAAAGATTATTCATAACGCTGCAAAAGAGATTGGATTTCCAGATCTTAAAGTAGATTATCTCACTTTGGATAGCCTTCCTGCATTAAGTGAAGAAGAGGAAAAGGAAAGGGAATCCATAGAGAGAGTTTATGAAGAGATTTCGGCTTTACTAAGCGAAAATGGTTACCTTTATTACTCAATCTCGACTAATCCGAACAATGAAGTCATTATCGAGATTGAAGGAACGAAGGAAGAGTTAAAGAAAAGCAAGGAAATTGAACAACTCATCGCTCAAACAATTCTCTCTAAAACAAATCTGGAACTAGACATTAAATTACGGAAAAGAAGCGAAAGTGCAATACTAGACCAAGAATGGGGACCAGTACTTAATGCGATAAGTGTAGAGACCGAAAAGGAATTCGAAGATTATCGAGGATTTGCCTATTCGTTTCACCCCGAACCACTACAAATTATTATTAAAACGAACATCGATTCACCTAAATGGTTCGGCAATTCTGATAGAAAGATAGATCAAATTACAAAGTATGTGGACAAGATTATCGAGTTGAAAAGGGAAGAGCATTCGGTTGAAGAAATTCCATATGAAATTATTATTAGGGATAAAAATGATAAGAAAATTAATTAGTTAGATTGTGGGGCTAGTATTTCCAAACTAGAATGAGGGCTTTAATTTTTTGTTATTCAACTATCAGGCGCAATTTGGTAGTGACCCCTTAAAGTTTTGCAGAAAAGGGAAAAATATGAAAATACTTTATTAATGAACAATATGAACAAATTTAATTTATCCTTCCTAAATACAAGAAAAAGTTTTATATACGAAGAGCAAAAATAATTTAAGGTTTGCGAAGCAGCACGGTGCCATAATGACGAGCACTTTGATAGGCATCACATACTGCTAATCCATATTTTCATCTTATTCCTCGTTTTTTATTAGAATTTCCCATTGTTCTTTAGATAATTACAGTAAGTGATGAATACATCCAAACTATTTTAGGAAAACTTTCTGTATACGAAAGATTTTTCAAAATATAATGAAATTGAGTGAAATACATGCGAACTGTTATTACATTCATTCTTTTAACTACCTTGTTCATTAACTGTTCCACTGTTTTAGCGAAAGATGAAAGTGTGGGCATTCAGATTGAAATGCTCCCTTGGGAAAAAGTGTATGGGATTTTGCCAAAGTACAGCAAGTTTACAGTATTGGATGTGGAAACAGGGAAAAGGTTTAAGGTGCAGAGACGTGCAGGAAACCGCCATGCCGACGTTCAGCCTTTAACTTCGAAAGATACGAAAATAATGAAAGAGATTTATGGCGGCAAATGGAGCTGGAAACGAAGAGCGATTATTGTCATTCATCGCGATCAATGGATTGCGGCTTCAATGCATGGGATGCCACATGGTGCGGGTGCATTAGAAAATAATTTTCCTGGTCATTTTTGCATCCATTTTTACGGAAGTAAGACCCACAGCACAAACTCCATGGATTTATCACATAAACTAATGATTTTAAAAGCTGCAGGCAAACTTCAAGAGTATGTTGCCAGCGCAGACCCGTATGAACTAATTAATGCATATTTAGCTGGATTAAAGCAGCAGGATGCCCGGATACTTTCAACCATTTCCCTTCAGCCAATTGACTGGAAAGAGCATATTCAATCGATTGAAAATATAAATTTGAAACATATCTCTCTTTTTCCTGTTGAAGACCTAGTAACTAATATAAGTCTTCAAGTGCCAGTTGAAATCGAATGGGTAAGTATTAATTCGGAAAAAAAATACTTTAAAGGGGATATTTATTTATTCCGTTTTTCCCCCGCCGATGCATGGAAAATAGATAGTGTCCGTTTTTTAAAAGATAGTCGTATTAAGGATTAAAGTAATTTAAAAATAAAAAAATTTTGGAGCAATCTCTATTGATAAGGATGATTTTTCAAAGATACTTGTTTAAATAGAAAATACGCTGATGAATGTCTCATCCCCAGAGTATTTCCACACTATTATAAACAACAGGAGCTTATTCGAGAATCGAAGCACAATTCTTGAAAAAGAATTGTGCCTTTTTCAGAATCGGGCCAGGAAAGTTAGTCAATATTTATATATAATGTGTTTCTGGTTGTAAAAAATTGCACTTAACTATAAGGAAGAGTTTTGTTGTGAAGGGATTAAAAAATATTTAGAGAATCCACATCATTTTTTTTATTTTTTTTGTACCAGTGTACTAAAATTAAACTATGAGTAAAAAAATAATCCCACTAATCAAAGAGAAATGTCATTTATCGAAAAAGCCTGTAGAACTCAAATTGCAAGGGTAATGGCATTAACAATAGAAATGCTATTGATGGATTTACCATTGAATTAATGAGAAATTCCCATTTTGATTTACAGGAGTATACTACGAACTGGTTCCAATTTTTGAGAGTGCAACTAAAAAGTAATGTGTGATTAGGAGGAGAACTATGTTTACTATGAGATAGTTTGTAGTAGCTGTAGACGGGAATTCAAACTGTATGAAGGTTCACTAAGATATAAACTATTCAAGGAAAGAACGAATTTGATTTTCCGTTGTGAAGCGTGTGAATCCAAGATACGCATGGATGCTATAAAAAACTTCTTAAGATAGTTTTTGGGAGAGTCCTTAATAGATTGCTTAAAAATGCACTTAAAGTAACCGGTTCTTAGTATAATAAAGATGAAGGTACAAATCACTCACTATCTGGATATTCCATTATCGGGCGCGTTTCTTTTAGAAATGTGTCTGTTTTCATTAAGCCAATTATTGGAGGAAGGTTCATGTTAACGTTTAATTAAGTTTGTGGAGTGTTTTTAGTTATTATTTACTTTGATCATTCAACTAAAGCACAATGGAACTTTAAGTACAATCTTTCAGAAGCTTAAATTAAATAAAAACGACCATGTTTTTACATGATCGTTTTCGACTTAATATTTTTTGTCCAACATTCGCTGTAAAAAAGCAGAGAATTGTTCTCTTGTAACAGGATCGTTAGGCATATATTTCCCATATGCTCCAACTGTAATGCCGTTACTTGCTAGGATTTGAATATCATTATAAAAAATATTCGATGACTTTACGTCTTTAAAAGGGATTTCATTTCCGTTCATTTTCAACTTAAACGTATTCACTAAAATTTTTGCTAGTTCTCCTCGCGTTACATTTAGATTTGGACTCATATAGATTCCATAGCCACTGATAATACCCGCTTCATAAAACTTCTTAATCTCCGTGTAAAAAGGATGACTGGTACTCACGTCTGCAAAGGATTTCATATTACGGATTTTAGGAATATTCAGTCCTTCTATACGATTGATGAAGGCAAAAACGTGTTGCCGCTGAACGTAATCTTTCGGGTGAAAGCTTCCATCGGGATAGCCTTTGTTAATACCTATTTGTGCAAGTGCTTCAATTGATTCATAATAGGGATGCATTGCAGGTACGTCTGTAAACCTTTGGATACGTATCGTTAAATCGTATTCTTCATAGCCATCAATGCCATATCTCGGGAGAAAATTCACATAATATGTACCTGCTTTTAACTGTTTTGTTTCTATGATTTGACTTGAATCGCTTGTTACATAGCCACCAGAGAATAATTGTGCACCACTTGCTTCATCTTCAAAGGAGAGTGCTCCAAAACCTTCACGGTAATTGGCGATAAATGTCACTTTTTCATCCTTCTCTAAAGTAAACTTATAATAATCACGTGACTGATCGTAGCTATAGTTCCCCCCAAATAAAAAGCCTCTTACCGTTTTATTATTTTGAATTACATCGGCAGACTTTTTAGCTGTATTTCGGCCACTCTCCCACACATCCTTGTCTAATGGCTCAAGTTGCGTTGATAATGAGTAATTGACAATTGGTGTATTCTCGGCTGCAATACCTATAGTAAAATAGTAAGTACCAGGTTGCATTAACACGTCAATTTCACTTAGCTCATTATAACTTTTAACGGTGAATATTTTTTCCCTTTTTTCATTAACTACTTCTAGTTTTAGATGATCACTTTTACGGACGTCCGTTTGTTGAAATATCACTTTTAATCTACCGAAAGTCGGAACCTCTACTTTGTATATATCAAGATCATAAGAACTCGTTGTACCATAAATCGTACCTTTTAATATTGTACCTATCTTATATGAATTCGCTGCTATATTTTCATTATTGGGCTCAACATCTTGCCCTTCAATAGGACTTATTTCATAGCTAACTTCATAGTTTCCCTTAGATATGAATCCATCAGAAACACTGATCTGATATGTACCCTTTCTTAAATTAATGGACTTAACCGTCTTTTCCTTATCTCCATCTTCTAAATCTGTTATTGCGCTTGCAATTCGATTCCCACTACTATCCTTCAAAAGGAGATGATAATAATTGGGATATTTGTCTTCTGGATTAAGATCAACGCTATCCTTTAATGTAAAGGTCACTTTTGCATCTTCTTTTAGCTCTAAAGTATATTCATCATCCTCGGTGGTAAAAGAATAGAAACCCTTGATCACTTCACCTTCTAGCCAATTGGAGTCAGCTGCATTTGCATTAATGATTGGTATTGAAAGAGAAAGCAAGAGTAAAACTAAAAATGTCACTTTTTTCATAATTACACCTCCTATAATTTCAATTATTACCATTGTAATAGTAAGAGAGATCGATAAATAGTGGTATATATTGGGCAACAATTGGCTACCATTTTTCCTCTTTTGGAGCTATGGGTATTAGTTATTCAACAATCTGCGCGACTGTTGAATAAGGAGAAACATCCATACTTAAACAATCTATCTTAAATTAAAGGGGATGGACCAGGCAGCAGAAAGGAACACCTTGCAATAATACTTAACGAAACAAATAACTATAGAATGCCTCCGCTTACTTTATGATAAATACTTCCACTGAACTTTTAGGAACACTTATTACTAGGAGGTTGTTTAACTTTTGAAAACAACCGAGAAATCTCTCCCCCCTACCCGAAGATTCTCCCCTTTTCGTAAGGAAGCTGAAAGAGTAACCTGTTTGTAAGCGGATACAACATAGCGGTGTCTGTCTGAAAAACGGCAATATTATGGGAAATGCCGGTAAAATATAATCTCGGGAATAAGGAATCGTTGCTTTGTTGACGGAGCACAATCATGATGGCCACCTTTTCAAGTCAGATAGAACAACATCGCTGAGTGGAACGAGGTTTATTAAAATTTATACTTATGAATAACTTAATGAAAACCTGCTGAATCAAAATATAGGAATGTAGACTACTATATTATGATTCGTTTAATAGAAAAAAGTAATCTCCTAATTACAATCTACAATTTTTGAAATTTACCCACTAATCATTCAACCCAGACCTTTCCATATAAAAATTCAACGAAGGAATTTATCAAAATAAAAAACTATTCTTTTCAAACTGCTACAACACAGTTACATCACTGTTTTGTATATAAATTTGATGTGGGGAGGGACAGTAAAAGGGTTCAAGCAAACCGCTAAAAAAGGGGGAAAACGGAGAAGGGGGAGATTAGTCTAAAGTAATAATAGAAAAAATGAACCTACTATATCTATTATAAATATCTATTATTACAACTAAAATAGAATGATTTATTAATTTGAATAAGCGTTGTATCCCAAGTTTAAGTGTTAAATGCGTAGAAAGCATCGCCAGCTTCATCTTAAAGACGAACTATAAAACTTCTAAAAGCTAGGAGGTAAAAAAATATGAAAGTACGAAAATCTCCGTATCTATTATTATGCCTAATGACAGTTCTAACTTTATTACTGACATCTGTAATACCCACAAATGTCCCTAGTGCGGCAAATATCAAGGAAACAACTGAAGTAATGAATTTAAAGGTAAATTATCAGGATAATCCTATAGGGGTGGAATCAGATGGTCTCAATTTTAGCTGGATGCTTTCCTCAAATCTTGTAGGTCTAAGCCAAGAAGCATACCAGCTTGTTGTGACTGATTCAAAAGGGAAAAAAGTATGGGACAGTGGTGAAGTAAAAAGTTCAAAATCGGTGGGAATTAAATATGACGGTCCAGAACTTGAACTAGAATCGCGTTATTACTGGAAGGTGAAAGTTACTCCTTCAAATGGGAAGAAAGTCGAATCGAAATCGGCTTACTTTGAAACCGGCACAGACTTTGGCAATGCAGAGTGGATCTATCATAAAGAGACTGTCAAAGACTCCTATACAGACAATATAAGGATTTCTCTTAATGCAACAGTAGTTCAGAGCGGTTTTACTTTGAATTGGGGAATGAAAAATAAAACCAATGGATATGTATGGAGTTTTAATGGCACAAAACTTACTCAGAGTGTTATGAAAAAGGGGGTAGCCAAACAGCTGGGAACCGTAGATTTGGAGGGAAAGATCTCATTAAATCAAGCTTTTGATTTGGAAGTTTCTGCGGACTCCGATACGATAACTACTTCCATTAATGGCGCAGTAGTCAATAGTCTCACTAAGACCTACGCCATTGAGGGACCATACATCGCTCTAGCTGCAAATCCGGAATCCAGAGATACTCCTGCACAGAAGGCGTACTTCAAAAATGTTGTACTAACTGTAGACGGGAAACAAGAGTCAGTGACAGAGTTTGATGGGGCGAAACTTAATGACTCTGGAGTTTTAGAATTTAGTGGTGTTACAGCTTATCAGAAAAACTATCAAGGAAAAGCGGTAAAATACATAGATGATCCTACATCTATGCCTCTATTCCGTACAGAAAAAAAACTTGAAGGAAAAGGGAAAATTGCTTCTGCCCGGTTGTATATGACCTCATTAGGTGTATACGATGCTTACATTAATGGCAAAGAAGTCATGGTTACAAAGGAAGATGGTACAAAGCTAAATGACATTTTCAATCCAGGCTGGACAGATTACTATAAATATATTAATTACCAGTCCTATGATGTAACGGATTATATTACAGGAGACAGTGTAGCACTTGGTGTCATGCTGGGGACCGGTTGGTATGGAGGTGAAGCTGGAAGCAATGGCGGCGGAAACCTTTACTATAAAATTGGTGATGAACTAGAAAAGGAACTGGCACTCTTATCAAAGCTTGTCATCACATATACGAACGGCAAGAAAGAGGTCATTACTTCGAATACCAAGGATTGGAAAGTATCAACAGAGGGACCGGTACAGCTTAATGATTTATTTATAGGTGAGGTTTATGATGCGCGTCTTGAGGAAAAAGTAGCAGGTTGGAACAATGCTGGTTTTGACGATTCTCGCTGGAATGGGGTCAATAAACTTGATTATGCAGGGGACCTTGTAGCAAGTAGTGAGGCTGCCGCTTATATGCTTGAAGAAGACAGAGTTTACCCAAAATCTGGAGAAAATACGTTTATCTTTGATCCAACTGATATAGACTATTCTAATGAAAATTTGGTATTAGGTGAAGTGAAACGTACACTGGTGGATCCAACTGGTGATATCCACCTTCCAAATGGAAAAACACTTTTGATTAATCTCGGTCAGAATATCGCGGGTGTACCGAGTATTTCCGTCTCAGGCGATGAGGGAACAACTGTTCATATGCGCGGGGCTGAAATGCTTAATGATGGAAGAGATCACGCCAATAGTAGTTTTGGAAGTGATGGACCAAAAGGAACTCTTTATTGGTCAGGTCTTACACGTGGTAGAGCCAAAGATCAAACTTGGTATACGGATCACTACACACTGAATGAAAAATCAGTACAGGATTACCGTCCAAGTTTTACTTACCACGGATTCCAGTACTTGGAAATTACAGCATCAGATGATATCGTCATTCACGATGTATATGGACAGCCAATCACATCTTCTGTTGATCAAACTTTATCAATTAAAACAAACAATGAAAATGTTAACAAATTATTTAGCAATACGCTTTGGAGTCAGAAAGGTAATTTCTTATCCATACCTACGGATACTCCAGGACGCTCGGAGCGTTTGGGCTGGACAGGAGATATACAGGTATTCGGTGATACAGCACTCTACAATTTTGACTCTGTAGCGTTCCTAAATAACTATGTAGAGATTCTCAAGGACTATGCAGAGGATAACAATGGCTACATTGCCGATTATTTGCCTACAATTAACAAAACGACGAATTCGAACGCTGGTTGGTCGGATGTAATTATAACGTTGCCATGGGACATCTACCAGCATACAGGCGATATCTCTGTTCTTGAAGAAACCTACGAGATCATGAAGGTTTATATGAATAATGTCATGGCAAACGGTATGAGGGCTGGTTATGGGGATTGGGTCGCCATGGAGGGTACAGCTCCGCAATTTATGGCCGCAATGTACCAAGCGCTGGATGCTTCCAGGATGGCAAAGATTGCGAAATTGCTTGGACATACTGCGGATGTGGATAGGTATACCCAAGAATCCAAACGTGTAATTGAGTTGGCAAAAGAAAAATATGTGGACGAAAATGATAACCTTATTTCTGTAAGCGCAGATAATTTTTCAAGAGCTTTCTTAATTAATTTGTTTAAGGACAATTCTCAGACGAGTATCCTTTGGGCACTTAAAATGGGCATGTACGATTCTGAAGAGCAAAAACAAAAATTCATTGATAACCTGATGGTCAATATTGCCAACGAAAATGGAACAGAGCGGGTTAATTCAGGTGAAAACACCATGTCTACAGGCTTTTTGGGTGGAAATGAATTATTACCGGTGTTAACGGAAAATAAGCTTTCCAATAAAGCCTATGACTTACTTCTTCAAGATGAAATGCCTTCATGGTTGAATGAAGTAAAACTTGGTGCAACAACAACATGGGAGCGTTGGAATGCATATACCTCTGAATACGGTTTTGATGATTATGGCATGAATTCCTTTAACCATTATGCATATGGTTCAGTCGTTGAATGGATGGTTGAGAATATGGCTGGAATTGAAAAGGATGAAGAAAATCCAGGATTTAAGCACATTATATTACAGCCGACCATGGATACCGGAAATCAGTATAATAATCAAGAACGTATAAATTCTGTGAAAGGCGAGTTTGATTCCTATTATGGGAAAATTATATCCAATTGGACATCAAGCGAAGGCGAACTCAAAACATATGAAGCAGTTGTTCCAGCAAATACTTCAGCAACACTTTATTTACCAATCGGAAGTGCAAGCGTAACCGAAAATATTCCAGGCGTTACGTATAAAGGTAGTTTGGAACGCAATGGAGTCATGGTAGCCCAATTCGAATTACAGTCGGGTGGGTATACATTCAGTGTGGATAATGGTGTGCTTGGTACCAAACTAATGGATGGTTATTTAATGGATAATGGAAAAAAAGTAAAGTAAAGCACAAAGGAAAAATGGGGGCAATTTTTGTCCTCATTTTTTTAATTGCGCTGGTAACAGATTAGTCAGCAGAGCAATAAAACTTGGGGCAAGGACCCTATGGAACACATGACTGACATCCACCTCATGGAAGGTTGGAGGAAAAAATTTGAGAACAAAGACTCTGTGAGACATGGAAGAGTTAACCTCCATGAGAAATGTGGACATCAACCAGTGCATTCATATTTTGACTCATCCATCATTTTTGTAAGTTGTAGCTAATGAGCTATCAGTCTTTTTGCTTCAAAAATCCAAATGTATCCTTACGAGATAATTCCAATAATAGTATCGAGCTTAAACTCTAAAATTACATTCTATAAAATACCGAGAATATTGGAGAATACGCGAGTTTTCACTTTGTTTATTGAGGGAGTATCGTTGAATAGACCATTTAAGTATAACTATGGAAAAATTAAAGAAACAAGAAGAAGACTAAGAACCTGAGGTTTCCATATAGAGAAGATTTTTTTTATGATGATATTATTAATAGCTTAGCTGAGGATTTATCAATGATTAAGATATACTTCCATTCATTTGAACGACCACAATTTGGTTTAACATACTATGAAACTACAATTATTCCAACTGAGTCATTTTTATTATTTTATGATGTTGTTACATCTTCAGATTATTTTTATAAAAGTCTATTGAACTTAATGGTTTCAACAATTAAACAAGCAATAGAGGAAAGAATTTTGGGATTTAACCTTTGTTTTTACTACGTACGAGGCTACTAATGTCTATTAACGGGGAGATGAACGTATTCACTATTGAAATAATGTAGCAGCATTTCCTCTAATGGTTGAAAAAAATGGCAATAGCTAAGAGATTGTGAACCAAATCGGTCCCTCTTCCACAGATTCAAAGTAACTGTGGCTTTAAACTCATCATTTTCGTTATTTGTACCTGTAAATAATAATATAAAATTAGTTTAACAAGCAAAAATCAGTAACCCTCTCTTCAATCTGGCGCAATTCAGTAGAATTGTGCCTTTTTCAGCAATAGGGCCACATCGGTGAATAAAGGGTAATTTATATAGCTTGAAGAAATATACTTAAGCTAGGTTGTATTATAGTTTGATAAGGTGGGGCAACAACCAATAAAATAAGCGCGGGGGGATAAAAATATGAAGCAATTGGGGACTCTATACTTTTTCTGCGGAAAAATGGGGGCTGGAAAATCAACTAAATCAGAACAATTGGCTAAAGAAAAACAGGCGGTACTGTTATCTGAGGATGAATGGCTTTCATCTCTTTATCCCAATCAGATCACATCCTTTGAGGACTATCTAAAATTCTCAACGCAGCTCAAGCCGATGATGAAAAAGCATGTCCAAAACATTTTAAGTGTCGGTACAGATGTAGTGATGGATTTTCCGGGTAACACCCAAAAACAGCGAAAGTGGTTTCTGGATTTGGCGTCAGAGGTCAATGCAAACCATCAATTAATTTTCCTTAATTTAAAGAACGATCAATGCTTACGACAAATTGAACAAAGGCGTAACGAACAACCCGAAAGAGCAGCTTTTGACACGGAAGCGATGTTTATTCACGTTACTAAATTTTTTGAAGCACCAGAAGCATCCGAGGGGTTAAATATACTAGAGTTTGGTGGAAAAGAATAATAAGAAGTTCAACACAGCGTTATAGAACCAGAAAAATAATTAGTTGATCTAAACCAGCTAATAGAAATCCTTTGGAATTCAACTATCGGGCACAATTCAAGAGTAGAATTGTGTCTTTTCAGCAATAGGGCCATATTGTGGAGTAACTTATTAAGGTAAGCAGATATTAAAGCATAGATAAGAATGTGATGGATTGTACTTAAACTAACGGACAGACAGTTGAAGAAGATTTATAATGATTATATATAAGTTGAAAAGATGGAGTAATTTATGCGATGGACAAAAACTAAATCCTTGATAGAGAATTTAATTTGCGGAAAATTAACAAAGAGATTAAAAGTCAATGCAACAAGATACAATACATCTTTAGGTGAACAAAGAAGAATTTGGATTACTTTAGATAACAAAGAAATTTTTAATGCCTCATCTGCACATTTTTTAAATGAACATGACAAACTTTGGGATGAAATTCGCAATAAATCAAGTAAATCTTTTCCCGAATGTTTGTATGAATGTTTTCCAGAGCTTATTGGAAAAGTGAGCGATTCTGACTATTCTAAGATGATTTTAGAGCAACGTAATATTTTCAATGTCGACAAAGTGTATGATTCTTTAGTTCAATACTCTAATTTATCAATTGAAGATGCCTTGAACTCAGAAGATATTATTGTTCAATCGTTAGCATTGATTGATAAAAGGCTTGGTAAAAGGAGATTAGAAAATTTTAAAAGTCATTCGGATACTCACCCTTTGTTATTAACATTTTTTCACATAAGATGTGAAATAGAAGAGATTTCTACTCCTATTTAATTGAATGATAGTCCTTTATTCACCAATCGGGAGCTTTCCTTGAATAAGGAAAGTGCTTTTTACGTAATCGGGCCATATTATTGAATAACTGACTTATGAAAGATTACCAAATAGCACTTTGGGAATATTTCATAAATAAACACAACTTGAATGGATAGAAATTTTCGTTAAAATAAAATGTATTAATGTATGGCGTTGATAAGGAAGAGTAAGTATTGGAGTTTTCAAGAGAGCTTCTGATGGTGGAAATGAAGTAAAATGAATTTACTGAAATTGACCTTTGAGGTTCGTACCGATATGTAGGCTACGACGAGGCGTGCACTCGTTACAACCGCAGCAGTATGAACATGTACTGGCAAAGGCAAATAGTATGAGCTATTTGTAAATCTAGGTGGTACCACGAAATATTTTGTCCTTATCGATTATTCGATAGGACTTTTTTATTTAAAGGAGGCATAGAAATTGATTTTAGAAACAGAAAGATTATTGTTAAAGCCTTATGAAATTGAATTTGCAGATGATATTTATAAAGTCGTAAAACATAAAGAAATTGCAGATACAATGGTGATGATCCCACATCCATATCCACGTGAAGTTGTTGATAGTTGGATATCCTATTTACAAAAAAGCTTTGAACAAGGAACAGCATATGAATTTGCTGTATTTTTAAAAGCGGATGGTCGTTATATCGGAAATTGTGGGTTAGTTACGATTTCTAAAAATCACAATAATGCTGAGGTAGGTTATTTTATCGACGTATCAGAATGGGGTAAGGGTTATGCAACTGAAGCCTGTAAAAGAATAATTGATTATGGATTCCAAGAACTTCAATTAAACAGAGTGTATAGTCGCTGTATGGTGAGAAATATAGCTTCTAGAAAAGTGATGGAAAAGGCTGGAATGAACTGGGAAGCTCGCCATAAACTAGAATTCCTAAAAGGTGATGTGTATGAAGATATGGATTACCTAGCTATTTTAGCAGAAGATTATTATAAAAATAAGTACTAAATTGCTAAACTATGGCGGTATTTTACTTGGAGAACATTCTATAACAATTGAGGTGTTTATAATGAAAATCGACGCAATTGAGAATTTACCGAAACATAAAATAATTGAATTTTTTAAGTTGCATTGGGGATGTCCAGAAATGGTTATTTCCAGTGGAGTTTATGATTGCAGTACATTAGATGGTTTTACTGTTATAAATGAAGAAGATGAAATCATTGGTTTAATTACTTACATAATTAAAGATAATGAATGCGAAATCATATCATTAGATAGTATTGAAGAAGGTAAAGGAATAGGTTCCTCGTTAGTTCAAGAAGTAGAGAGTCTTGCTATCAAGAAAAAGTGTAGACTCCTTAAACTTATTACAACGAACGATAATTTATTAGCATTAAGGTTTTATCAAAAACGAGGTTTTATGCTGTCCAAAATTCTAATTAATGCAGTTCAAAAAGCAAGAAAGTTAAAACCAGAGATACCCTTAATTGGTAATGATGGTATTCCAATAAGAGATGAAATTGAATTGATAAAGAAACTGAACTAACGGAGGCTTATGTTAATAAAAGCCAGTATTCATTATTTTGCTTATTCAACAATCCGGCGCTTTTCCGAATAAGGAAAGCGTCTTTCTTCATGAAAAGGGTACACAACTTAAATAATAAGGCTTCCTTTTCTTTTTGAAATAATCTGTCTAGATTAGTTGAAAAGAGGGAATAAAGATACATATAAAGTTAACTCCATATATGAAAATGATTATTCATGAAGCCGTATGAAATAAATAATATGATTATTGATGATGAATTAGATGGTGTAGAATTCGTGACTATTGATTTTACTTACCTAAATAAAGATCATAGCATTACTTTTAAAAAAGCAGACCTTGAATTAATACATGGGTCTTTAAAGATGGTACGTCTCTTCCAGCAGATTTATCGGATAATATTATTGAATTATTAAGAGAAGATTTTAAAAAGAGAATCTAGTCACAAGTACTTATGGTAAGTTAAGAGCCTCAACTAAAACTGGTGATCAACGTAGGAAATGGGATAGACTTTTTTCGATAAACGGGTAGTTTTTCTAAAGAAGTATATTCTTTCGGGAGCAAAATTTATTTACCGATTTTCCACAATCAGGCGCATCCTTCAATAAGGAGCGTCTGATTTAATTGGTCAGATATGAATATTTAGTCTGGTGGATATTCATACGTCTCTAGATGTGTGTGGTTTATCAATTTAACCTCAGGACCATAGGAGATTTTATAGGTCATTCGGTCTTTTCCAACTGGAATATGGTGTCCACCATCTGTAGGTTCAATTTCAAATGTAATTTCCAAATCAAAACCTCGGAAACCATTTACTCGTCTTGTTTCAACCACTGCAATTTTCCGAGGAGTAACGTGGGGTGATAAATCCTTTAAAATCTTAGGATAATAATAGCTATTCAAATCCTTTTCAATATATGGAGCAAGCATATTCATTAACATATCCTGCAGTCTAAGCTCTCCAGAGTCTTGAGTTTCTTTAGCTGATAAAACGGTTGTGGGTTGAAAAGAAGGGAGCGACACAAGGGATAGTATAAAAACGATTAGCATCTTTTTCATTATCTTCAGTACACCTCGTACAATTTTTCTGAATCAATGTATTGTTGCCTCTTCGGAAATAATTATGTATTTATTTAACCATCGGGCGCCATTCTTTAACAAGGATTGTGTCTTTTTCTGTTATAGGGCTATATTGTTGAACTAAATCTTTCACGTAGGATACAATTTCGGATGATAAGTACCGGGGAGATTTCTTTGGGAAGGGAAGGAAAAAATGAAAACTAGAAAAGATGCTATTAATTACTGTTTGAAATTAGAAAATACATATGAAGATTATCCGTTTCGAGATAAAAATTGGACGCTAATCAGACACAAAGGAAACAAGAAAGTTTTTGCATGGATTTTTGAGAAAGATAAACATATTTGGATTAATGTAAAGTGTGAACCTGGTTTACTAGATTTATGGCGCCAAATTTATAATTCTGTTGTTCCAGCATATCACCTAAATAAAAACCATTGGAACTCAATAATTCTAGACGGTACCATTTCAGAGGAGGATATTTATAAAATGATTTGTGACAGTTATCATTTAACAAAAGCAAAATAATGAATAATGGTGTTCTACCTTTTTCAGTAATCGGGCCAGATTGTGGAGGTAGAGTGGATGAGTTCATCAATTAATTAAGAAGTGATTTTTTTAGATTGATGATGAGAGAGGTCGGTAATACATTTGGGATTGCCTAAAAAATTACAGCTAAAGAAGATGATCGCTATTCAATAATCGCGCCACATACGCCTTAGTACACTAGAAATTACAAATGAGATTTTTCGTCCTTCAGTTTTACATTAAGTTTTTTTCATTAGCGAAAAAACTTTAATTTCTTCACGATATTTTTATCTTACAATTTTAAAAAAAGATAATGATATCAATTCTAATATCAGTTTAACAGCGGAGGAAATATCAATGAAAAATCAATTGCTGCGCATTAGCTCCATCATCGTACTTGGATTATTGGTATACATAAATGCTTATGAAAAAGATGAATTGGGATTAACAGCTTTTTTCGCCTATTTTGAAATGCTCTTTTTTGCTTTTCTCATCGGTATCCCGATAATCTTTATCCGTAACAAAATTAGACTCTGGAGTAAAATCGGCTTATTGTTTTTAAGTACATTCATCATCGCACTAATTCCCCCTTTGGGCTTTGGGAACTTGAAATATGTACTTGAAGATAATCTCCTTGAAAATGATGTTGAAAAAATTGAAAATCTATTCAACGTCGATTTGCAAAAAGATAGTGTTTATTTAACTTTTGACAACCATCTTTTGGTCACAAAATACAAAGAAATAGGTGGAATCACGGACGAATCACTAATGGTCTATGATTCATCAGGGAAAATAATAAATCAACTAAGCGTATCGGAGTTAGCAAAAGCTGTCTTACCATATTTGCCACTTACTGAGAAAGAAAAGGAAACAACTTATTTTGATGGGATGTATACATCTATAAATAATTATGACTTATTTAAAAAAATAGGGGATAACAAAATCACATTTGGCTACAGATATGTCACACACGAAGTTCCAGAAAATTTCATACCGGAACCTGATATGCCAAGCGATGTAAAGGATCTTAAGTTTCACTACAACATTACCTATTCACCTTCGTTAGATGCTAGCGGGAATTTTGTTTTTGATTCAGATACGATTGACGCAGATGATGATGATCCGCTTGCTAGCTATGTAGCCGAAGGAATAGAAGCCATAGTTGCACCTAATACCGCGGTATTAGTGAGCGAAATTAAATAAAAGTCTTGTTAAAGCTTATTTATCAATAATTTTATTTGGAGTGAAACATATGAAGAAATACTTGGAAGCTATTCCGATAATAATTCTTTTACCCTTGGTTGCAGGCATAGGCCTGTACTTTGCTGATAGTACGGATGGACAAAAAGTTGATAAGTATATAAAAGAAAAATATGGATTTAAAATAGGCATAGAAGAGATAATTGAAAAGGGAATTGCTTCTCATCCTACGTTTGTGGTATTTCCGGTAAAACATCCGGATATTATATTCAAAGCAACCCTGAATCCTTCGACAGAAACGGTTATTGATGATTATCCTGAAGCATTGAAAGCCGACAAAGCTTTGCATAAATTAGAGAAAGTGATTCCAGCGATTGAACAACTGGGATTTGAAAGTTACAATGAAGAATTTAAAGTAAGTTATACAGGTTCCAAAATCCGTACGCTTAATTTATATTCTACCACGCCGATCGAAACGGCTTCGTTTAAAGAAGAACAATTGGAACGTTTCTTTGAATTGCAGCAATTGATTAAAGAAAGCGGCGCCAGTATTAAACATGTGATGGTAGAAGACAATCGTGAACCAGTAGAAAGCAATACCATTTATTTCGCAATGGCAGATATGAAAGAGGCGAAAAAAAAGGAAGAAGTCTTGAAGTTTTTAGCCAAATAAAAGTGAATTTAATAGTAATGGCATATTACGAAGAAAACAGGAATTGAGCACCGAGAATAGAAAAGCAATCATAAAGGATAGAAAATGATTGAACGGTTTTTTATGTTTTAAAATGTTAAATACAAAGCTGTATAGTTTTTAATTTTACATTTGTTATATAGGTTAATGATCGCTATGAACAAAAAATGGATAACCAAAAGTTGGTGATGTTTTGAAAAATGAATGGGAGCAATACATAAGGGAAACTTTCCGACTATGCAAAGAAAATTCCTCCATTTTCACGTTTTTCGAGTCGATAGGCGGAAGTTCTCCGTCTATCCATACTACTCCGCTAAGATGAAAAAGAATTTAAAATAACTTCAACGATCGAGCGCTTACATTGAATAACAAAATGCTTTATATACAAGATTTATTAAAAACTAAATTGTGCATAAAGCCTTGATTTCTATGCAGAATACAAAAACCCATAAACATTAGATTTTATTAGCCAAATACAGCCGCAGCCGAAACTACACTCGCATATTCCTCTTTGCATTTCTAAAAAATGTACCTATTTATAATGAAATTAACGCACTTTTGAAAAAATCCCATGCACTATACATATACTTGGTAGTACAAATACATGCAAATAGGTGATAGATGTGAATCAACGGAAAGGCTTAGTAATGCGGGAGATTCGAATGGCGGAAATGGCGCAATCGATTGATTTGCTCAATTATGTGTTTCAAATGTCGATGTCGATGAAAAAGGACCGTCGCTTTGTCAGTGAGAAAAGCCGACAGTTCAATGTGGGGCATGCGTTGGGCTGGTTTGATGGCAATCAGTTAGTTTCACAAATCTTGAGTTTGCCGTTTCAGGTGAATGTCTATGGGGTGACGTATGAAATGGGCGGCATCACAGCGATTGGAACATACCCGGAATACTCGAAGCAAGGGCTGATCGATAGCCTCATTAAAAAGACGCTCGCCGTCATGCGGGAAGAAGGACGTTATATTTCGTATTTATTCCCTTTTTCGATTCCTTATTATCGGAAAAAAGGATGGGAAATCATGAGTGATATCGTGGAATTTCAGGTGAAGGACACACAGTTCCCAAACTATGCCGAAGTATCCGGGAAGATCCGTCGGGTCGACACACGAGACGAGGATTTGGTCAGTGTCTACGAAAAATACGCCTCCCGAACCCATGGCGCCATGATACGCAATACCATTGCCTGGAATGAAAAGTTCCATGAAGACTTCTGGGAGGAAAAGTTCGTCGACACCGATGTCCAACTGCAGGCAGCTGTTTACTATGATGAAGAAGATGAGCCCCAAGGCTATTTGTTTTACCGTGTGATGGAAGAAAATTTTTATATTGATGAAATCGTCTATTTACAGGAAGAGGCTCGAAAAGGCTTGTGGAACTTCGTTTCCGCCCACAAATCCATGGTCTATAATGCGTATGGCAAAACAGCCGGAAACGAACCCGTTGCATTCTTGCTCGAAGACAGCGAAATCATTCAAAAGGTCTCGCCGTATTTTATGGCCCGTATTGTGGATGTGGAGAAATTTTTACAAACCTATCCATTTGATGAACCGAATTTCCACGTTCGTTTTAAAGTGACAGATCGGCTGGTTGACTGGAATAACGGAATCTATGACATTCAATCGACGGATTGGAAAGTGACAATTACGAAGTTGGAGACAGTGGAAGAGGATGACCTGACTGTGCAAATGACCATTCAAACGTTGGCCACCATGCTGCTAGGCTACAAACGTCCCAAATACCTCGATCAAATTGAACGTTTAAAAGGAAAAGGAGAAACCATCGCGGTATTGGAAGACATTTTGCCGGTTGGTAATCCTACTTTTATAGATTACTTTTAAAAAATATCGTTTAAAAAGTCTCGTTGGGAGACTTTTTTCATATATAAATAGGACATATGATTCCATTATTGCACCAATAGCCGATGATCGGTGTATCACAAAATGATGTTTTATGTAATCATATAGTCCTGTTAATCATTTAAATAAACAAACACTCGCTTAAACAAGAGGTGGTCAATAATGAATACAAGCACCACGAATATTAAAGAGAGCAAACGGTCATCAAAAAAACGCAAATTTGTAATGTGGGGTGGCATAATCGTCAGCCTTTTGGTTTTAGCAACCGTTGGGATAGCTGCAAAACTATACACTGATACAAAAAACACAGTTGAAGTTTTATATGAAGAAATTGAGAAATCTGAACTAAGAGAAGAAGTTGTCAGTATCGAAAAAAAAGAACCGATTTCGATCTTAATGCTAGGTGTTGACGAACGAGAAGGGGACGTTGGTCGTTCCGATACGATGATTGTCTTGACGATTAACCCTGAAACAAAGGATACGAAAATGCTAAGTATCCCGCGAGATACTCGAACAGAAATTGTAGGTCATGATACGACAGATAAAATCAACCATGCCTATGCCTTTGGTGGCATTGAAATGTCTCGTCAAACGGTTGAGAACCTGCTCGAAATTCCAATTGACTATGTCGTACAGGTGAACATGGAAAGCTTTAAAGATATTGTCGATATCGTTGGTGGGATTACCATCCAAAATGATTTGGAGTTTGCAGCTGCTGGCACTGAATTTCCAGTAGGAATGATTACTTTAAATGGTGAAGAAGCGTTAGGGTATGTACGGATGCGCTATGAAGATCCAGATGGTGACTTTGGACGCCAAAACCGCCAGAAAAAAGTCATTCAAGCCATTTCACAATCTGCCGTAAGTGTCGATACAGCCCTCAATTACAAATCAATCTTCGCCACACTTGAGGATAATGTAAGACTGAATGCTTCCTTTGATGAATTAAGAACGATTCAAAAAGGATACCAAGAAAGCTTTAACTCCATCGAACAGCTCTATATGAACAATGGACAAGGGACCATGATTGACGGGATTTACTACTATATCCCCGATGAAACCGAAATGGAAACAATTAAATCCTCATTGAAAACACATTTAAGTGTCGAAGAAATCCATTAAGCAATAAGCTAATTAAATAACCAAAACACGAAGAAAGGAAAGTGAGCTTTCTTCGTGTTTTTATTATAAAGAGTAAATGATAGTAGATTCCAAAAATATATTCTTCTAATAAACTAATGGCATAATTTGTTATTGATTAGCTAGTTGTGGGATAGTAGATAATGATATATTTAATTGGCAAACTCTATTAAATTTTAGTTTGAAAGGATATTATTAATGAAATGAAGTAAATAGAATTTATGCTTATTTTACCTTTATCAGCTTGAAAGGATAGGTGAATTCCAAGTGCAATCTACATATTCAAATTGGCAAAAAAAACAGATCCCTGAAAATTTACGAGATGAACTAATTTTTATTTCTGAGGACGAAAAACTCATAGAAGATTGCTTCTACCAATATGTTTCCTTTGGTACTGGCGGAATGCGTGGCTTACTTGGAGTGGGGACAAACCGTATCAATATTTATACGATTCGCAGAGTTTCTGAGGGGCTTGCCCGTTATATTGAGTCGAAAGGGGAAGAAGAGAAACGGCGAGGCGTTGTAATAGCTTATGATACACGCCATTTCTCAAAAGAATTTGCTATGGAAACGGCCAGTGTGCTGGGTGCCCATGGTATTACTTCCTATATCTTTAAGGAATCACGTCCAACTCCACAGTTATCTTTTGCAGTTCGTGATCTCAATGCCTTTGCAGGTGTTGTGATTACCGCTTCCCACAATCCAAAACAATACAATGGCTTCAAAGTGTATGGGGAAGATGGAGCACAGCTTGTTCCAGCAGGAGCGAATGCGATTGTTGCACATATGGACGAGATTGAAGACATTTTCGAAATTGAAACTCGGAACATAAACGAGTTGGAGTTACAAGGAATTGCTCACTGGATTTTAGAAGAATTGGATACGAGCTACTTAAATGAACTTTTATCATTAAAAGAAAATGCCCATATTGATTTACATTTGAGTATCGTTTATACTCCTCTTCATGGTTCTGGTTTAGTTCCTGTTAGTGTAGGATTACGCCAATTTGGATTTAGTAATGTACATGTAGTGGACGAACAAACTGTTCAAGATGGTTCTTTCCCAACAGTTTCCTATCCAAATCCTGAGGAAGCGGAAGCCTTTAAGCTTTCGATAGAGCTTGGAAAACGAGTAGGAGCTGATTTATTATTGGCTACAGACCCAGATGCCGACCGTTTAGGTGTGGCTGTTCGAAATGGTCAGAGCTATGAATTATTAACAGGCAATCAGTTAGGTTCTTTATTGTTAGATTATCTTTTAAAAATTCAGCTAGAAAATGGGGAATTGCCTTCAAATGGTGCGATTATTAAGACCATAGTAACAGGGGAACTTGGTGCTAAAATAGCTGCCAAATATAATATTGCTACGGTTAATACGCTTACAGGATTTAAATATATTGCTGAAAAAATTGCAGAGTATGAGGAATCTGGAGAATATTCATATCTATTTGGCTATGAAGAAAGCTATGGGTATTTAATCAAAACCTTTGCACGCGATAAGGATGCGGTGCAAGTAGCTTTAAAAGTCGCTGAAATGACTGCCTATTATGCTCAACAAGGTAAATCTCTCATAGATGTGCTCAATGAATTATACAAAGAATTTGGTTACCATAAAGATGCACTTGTTTCGTTAACATTTGAAGGAAAAGACGGTCAGGAGAAAATGGCAGCTATTTTAAGTCATTTACGTGAGATGCTTCCATCTGAGCTTGCTGGGATTTCAGTAATTCGAATAGAAGATTATTTAACTCGGGGGGCAATCTTAGCTGACGGTACAGTAGAAGATATACTTCTTCCGCAAGAAAACGTATTGAAATTTGTTTTAGAGAATGGTTCATGGGTCGCCATCCGTCCATCGGGTACCGAACCAAAATGCAAATACTATTTTGGAATAGTGGCAGATTCCCAGGAAGAAGCAGAGAACCTATTAGCTGATTTGAAAAGTGCTTTTCTATAGTTAACCTTAAAAACCTTCCGTAATGGAAGGTTTTTTATTGCTATTAATTAATTCATCGCGTAAAGAATGAATCATACCTCTCCATTTCCCCACCTTCTATAAAATACTTTGATGTTTTTCATTCCAATAAATGGTATAATTCCGTTGGATTTAATATTAAAGAATTTATTTAAATAGGAAACGGCTAAGTGAAACAAAAGACAACCATAATTTTATTAATTTCCTTTACATTATTTTTAATTTTTAGCCTTTATGCTAAGGACTATTTAGTAGTCAATGAAGACCCTCTAAAATCAGATGTAATAGTTGCATTGAGCGGATACAGTGGTCGATTAGAAAACGGGACTACTAAAGAAGAGGCTATTGAATTTGGAAATTCCAAAGAGTTACATATTATTGAAGAACAGGCAACTAGTACTTATACGAATGCTGTTATGCAAAAGAAGAAATGGTGAAGTATCATTTAGATTCTGCTTTTGTTTTTACTTCAGATTTATCAAAAAAACGACGAGCAAAGTTAATTTTTGAATGAGTATATAAAGGGACTGGAATTGAGCTAACCTATGTTTCAACAGCATCTGGTGAAGCGATTGGAGATTTTTCTATGAGCATGACTTTTAGGGAATATGTGAAGTTATTTGGCTATTTAATAGGATTATATTATTTAATCGATCTATAATAACAAGCTGTTTCTATTAAGACTTTGTTGTTTGGATTTGAACATCCTAAAAATTCTGCAGAATTTACAGTAGATGGCTATTCAAAAACTTACAACAATGTAACTAGGTTACAAAAGGTCCAAATAATCTTAAAAAGATTGTACGATAAAGGGACTAGCAAAAAATTGTATAACTTGAAGAAATTCTGCTGTTGACATTCCTACGTTTATTGATTATTTTATAGCTATTTCTTTTTGAATAGGTAACTAAAAGGGAGAGCGGAAAATGCTCTTACTTTTAGTTACCTTCTTTTTTACTAATGGAAACTGGAAAACCGCTGACTATTTTATTTAATGAAGTTTCATCTGTAATAATAATCTAGATGAGTGCATTATATTAATTATAGTTTTTCATATTTACTTATGATATTGAAGAAAAAATTTTTCAAGGAATATACTCAATAATTTACACTAATGATTGATTACCGTGAAAGTCGACTAATTACATATTATTTTATTGAGTCTTTAGTTCTAACGAAGCTAGGGCGTAATATAATGGTTTTAAGTGAAGGTTGTTTTGAATTTCCTTTATTAGAATAATATAACGCTTAGGGGAAATAGTCTGAATGGAAGGAGAGTTATCGTGAAAACATAGTATATTATTTTCCATAAAAAAAGAAAATTTTCATAATTTTTATTCATTCTAAATAGTATAAAGTAACTAATATTAAATCTGAGAAAACATTCTTTTAGATTTTGAATCAATACATTTCACATATACAATCTTTAATCACTCTTCGCAATATTTTTCAATAACAGATTGATTACTTCGTAAATAACTCGATTATATCTTGCCAAAATGCTTAGATTCTATTTAACTCACATTAGTAGCAATACAAGATGAAACACTTCAAGATTATATTATAAAAAATAAAAGTGGGAGAATGATGTCGGCATGCATCCGAGTAGTTCAACTAACATTTAGTGGTATTATGGTCGATTCAAAGGGACAAGCTCTGCTTATGAGGTTGCTCGTCACAAGAATGAGTATCTTTATAGCAGGATCAGCACTAACATGCACTATATGTTAGCCCACCACTCATAATGAAGTTTCACTTTTTAAGAGGTGTTATTGTGAATCATACATTAAGGTATTCTATTTTTTTTATTTTAGATTCAGTGATGGTGCTATCTGCAATATTTATTAGCCATTGGTTATTGAATCCTTCAATAAAAGATAATGATACATTAATCATTATTAGTTCGATTGCTTTATTAATTAGTCATCACATAATGGCTTACTTTTGTCGTCTGTATAATCGGGTTTGGAGTGTCGCAACAGTAAAAGAATTACTGCTTATTGGCTATTCGGTAACCATTTGCGTATTCGCCACATGTATTATGCAGTTTTTTGTCAAAGGAGAAATTTATTTTCGAATAATGGCCATTACGTGGCTCCTACATATAGTTCTAATTGGAGGGTCACGTTTTTTAGTGCGATTATTCCATGATTATCGAAATAAAATCCCTCCACAAGAAGAACTGAAAAAAGTGCTCATTGTTGGTGCTGGAGAAGCAGGAATAATACTTATTCGCAGTATAAAAAGAATTCAAAATTCCAAACTTTTAATAGTTGGTATAGTGGATGACAACCCTTATAAGCAGAATTTAACATTAATGGGCATAAAGGTTTGCGGGACAACCAATGAGATTCCAAGAATTGTTCAAGAGAAACAAGTTGACGAAATCATTTTGGCAATTCCCTCTCTAGGGAAAATAGGTATTCGTAAAATTTATAATCTCTGTGCAAATACGAACGCAACAATTAAAACAATGCCAAAAATAGAAGACATCATGATGGGTAAAGTTTCAGTTAATGATATTCAAGAGGTCAAAATAGAACAATTGCTGGGTCGGGACGAAGTAAAGCTAGATATGGAAGCAATTTCGAATAAGTTATTAAACAATGTAATCCTTGTTACAGGTGCAGGTGGATCAATAGGGTCAGAAATTTGTAGACAAGTGATACATTTTGAACCCAAAAAAATTATTTTATTAGGTCATGGCGAGAACTCTATTTACAAAATTCATATGGAGTTGTTAGAAAAATACACCGATAGAAATATTGAGTTAATCCCAATTATAGCTGACATTCAAGATCGAGATAGAATATTTGAAGTTGTCGAACACTTTCAACCAGATGTAATCTACCATGCTGCAGCCCACAAGCATGTTCCTTTAATGGAAGAAAATGCGAGAGAAGCTGTAAAAAACAATATTTTTGGCACAAAAAATGTTGCTGAAGCAGCACATCACTACTGTGTATCTAATTTTGTATTGATTTCAAGTGATAAAGCGGTTAATCCAACAAATGTAATGGGTGCAACGAAACGTATAGCCGAAATGGTCGTACAAAACTTAGCTTCATATAGTGATACCAATTTTACAGCTGTTCGTTTTGGAAATGTACTTGGTTCCCGTGGAAGTGTATTACCACGATTTAAAGCCCAAATTGCATCTGGTGGTCCAGTCACAGTGACACATCCTGAAATGACAAGGTATTTTATGACCATCCCGGAAGCATCAAGACTAGTCATTCAAGCAGGGGTACTTGCTGAAGGTGGGGAAGTCTTTGTGTTAGATATGGGTGAGCCAATTAAAATAGTAGATTTAGCGGAAAATTTAATAAGGTTATCAGGTTTTACGAAAGAAGAAATCCAAATCGAGTTCTCAGGTATTCGCCCTGGGGAGAAGATGTTCGAAGAATTATTAAATGAAGAAGAAATTCAAGAACAAAATGTCTTTCCGAAAATCCACGTTGGGAAAGCCAATACAATGGATAGAGATCTATTACATTTAATCTTGAAAGATTTAGAAATGCTAGAAATCAATGAAATGAAACGAAGGGTAATCAATATCGCTAATGGTAAGTGGGTTAGCTCAAAAATTCAACCGAAAACTACTGCTTGAGGAACTAAAATAAGAAAGAGGTAGGAAATTGAATAAGGATTCTTTGAAAAATACAGGGTATGCGAATTCTTATAAAACTAAAATCTATCTTTCATCCCCTCATATGAGTGAGGAAGGTTTCGAAAGAAATTATATAAAAGAGGCGTTTGATACAAATTGGATTGCTCCTATAGGACCGAATGTAGACGGATTCGAAAAAGAATTCACATCTAAAATAGGCATCAAGTCAGCTGCTGCGCTTTCGTCTGGTACAGCTGCTATCCATATGGCATTAAAGGCTGCTGGAGTTGAGAAAGGAGATCTAGTATTTTGTCCAACGTTAACTTTTTCAGCAACGGCAAATCCAATTATCTATCAAAATGCAATTCCAGTTTTTATTGATAGTGACTTTGAGACATGGAATATGTGCCCACTTGCATTAGAAGAAGCTTTTGAAAAATACCCCAATGTAAAGGCTGTACTCGTCGTTCATCTATATGGTTTATCCGCCAATATGGAGCCAATCATAGAGATATGTAACCGAAAAAATGTCCCGGTTATTGAAGATGCTGCAGAAAGTTTAGGATCCTACTATAAAAGAAGGCATACAGGAACGATTGGAGACTATGGCATTTTTTCTTTTAATGGCAACAAGATTATTACCACTTCAGGTGGAGGCATGCTTGTTTCAAATCATAAAGAGAGTATTGAAAAAGTAAAATTTTGGGCAACTCAATCGAAAGACAAGGCCAAATACTATCAGCATAGTGAATTAGGCTTTAACTATCGAATGAGCAATGTGGTGGCAGGGATTGGCAGAGGCCAATTGATGGTTTTAGATCAACGCGTGCAAAAGAAAAGGTATATTTTTGAGTATTATCATCGAGAGTTAGCTCGACTCGATGAACTTGAATTTATGCCAATCAATCAATGGAATGAACCGAACTATTGGCTAAGTTGTATCACGTTAAAGGAGAACATAAAGCCGCTAGATATGATTGATGCACTAGAAAAAGAAAACATTGAATCCAGGCATCTATGGAAGCCTATGCATCTACAGCCCTACTTTGAAAAATTCGACTTTGTTGGAACAATTGCAGCTCAGAAGTTATTCGAAACCGGTGTTTGTTTACCTTCTGATACGAAAATGACAGATAGAGATTTGGAGAGAGTTGTGGAGACTATTAAAAAGCTGTGGAAAAAATGAATAAAAACAAAGTTGACATTTATAGAAGGTTTATCAAAAGACCACTAGATTTTATATTGGCTTTAGTCGCCTTAATATTTTTTTTCCCATTCCTTCCAATCATTTCGTTTTTAGTGAAAATAAAATTAGGAAGTCCTATCATATTTCAACAGAAAAGTCCGGGTTTAAACGAAAGAATCTTTACCATGTATAAGTTTAGAACCATGAATGGTGAAAGATAGGAGACTGGAGTTTTGAACCACGATATTTTGAGATTAACAAAATTCGGGACATTTCTAAGATCTACAAGTTTGGATGAATTACCCGAATTAATAAATATTATTAAAGGTGATATGTAATTTATTGGAACTCGACCATTATATTAATAAGGAGCTAAAGCGGAATGGAACACACTCATCCTTTTTTACCAATAATAATTGGTACAGATACAAATGCTTATGGAATGTCAAGGGCATTTTATGAAGAGTATGGGATTAAACCTCTTTTATTGGGACACAGAGGAGAGAATCGTGGAATAAAAAGATTAATATTAGGTGAGATTAGTGCGATTGCAACTCAAAACAGTAGAATTGTGAATTTTCAAGAGATTAACAACGATCCAAGTTCTTTTGTTTCTGTACTCGAAAATATTGCAAATCAATTTCCCGAAAAAAAATTAATTCTTCTTGTATGCGGAGAAGAGTATGCAAAACTGGTTATTGAAAACAAAGAAGCCTTGCAAAAACATTTTATTATTCCTTATACAGATAAACAGCAAATGGATAATCTTTTGTTAAAAGAAGATTTTTATAAGCTATGTGAGAAATATAATTTTAAATATCCTAAAACTTATATTGTAACATACAATAACTTTAAAATAACTAACTTCAAATTTGACTATCCTATTATTATTAAAGCTTCAAATTCTATTGAATATTTAAAGTGTGAATTTTCAGGAAAGAAAAAAGTTTTTATTGCAAAGGATGAAAGCGAGAAAGATGAGATTTTAAAAGCAATATATGCTTCATCTTATAGAGATAATATAGTAATCCAGGAATATATTCCTGGGGATGATTCTTATTTGCGTGTTGTCCATGTGTATGTTGGGAAAGATAGAAAAGTAAAATTAATGTACTTAGGAAAACCACTTTTAGCAGATCCTACACCTAGTTCAATTGGTAATTATACAGCATTGATTCCTACATTCGATAAACAGCTTCTGGAGAATTTAAGATTCTTACTAGAGGATATTGGTTATACCGGTTATGCAAATTTTGATATCAAACAAGACCCTCGAGATGAACAGTATAAATTATTAGAAATAAATATTCGTAACGGAGCTTCTAACTACTCAGTAACTTCAAGCGGTTATAATTTTATGAAGTATGTAGTAGATGACTATATATTTGATATCGACCAAAAACTAACATATGTACAAGAAGGAAATTTATGGAGGATTATCCCCAAAAGAGTATTGTTTAAATATTTAAAAAATGAAGAATTAAGGATTGAAGCGAAGAAACTAATTAGAGAAGGAAAAAACACTTCCACCCTCTACTATCATAAAGATATGAATGTGAAAAGATGGATGAAATTAAAACTATTTGATTATTACTATTATTATAAGTACTGGAAATACTCAAATTAGAATTTGTCTTCCAATTTGTAGTCGATAAGATTCATTAAAATAAAGTATCAATAGTGATTAATAATTTTATTCTTTTATACACTGATTAATATACAAGTTCTTGTCAATAAATACTTCTACAAATTTACCCCCTAAACTCCAAAAAAGAACTTAGTTGCAAGTAACCTACCCAGTCTAAAATAAGAAACAACTAACTTTACATTGTTTTAAATATTTTAAAATATTCATATAAGATTATTGTGTTGTAGTGAACAGAATTTAAAATAAGTTACCTTAGAAGTCATAGGACAAATTCAGATTTGTTTCTTAATATCTATTTGGAACAAGTTTGTTTTTGCCTTCTGATACTAATAGGTCAGATGAAATGAGGTATTAAATAGAGTTGTTGAAACAATAAAAAGTTATGGAGTGTGTAAATGAGAATAGTTAAAGGAGAAATTTATAGTAAATACTTTAAACGAATTATGGATTTTCTATTTTCCCTAGTAATTTTAGTAGTTATTAGTCCTATTATGGTGATGGTCGGAATAATGGTGAAAATTAATTTAGGTAGTCCAGTATTTTTTAAACAGAAAAGACCTGGATTAAATGAGGATATATTTTATATTTATAAGTTTCGAACAATGACGAATGAAACAGATGAAAAAGGAAACTTACTTCCTGATCGTCTTAGATTGACATCTTTTGGAAGAGTGCTTAGAAAAACTTCCCTCGATGAACTTCCACAACTCATTAATATAATTAAAGGAGAAATGTCTTTTATTGGACCAAGACCGTTCTTAGTTAAACATCTTAAACTATATAATTTTCAGCAAAGAAGAAGACATGAAGTCAGACCAGGATTATCAGGTTTAGCACAAATAAATGGACGTAACAATCTCTCATGGGAAAAAACACTTGAGCTAGATATTCAGTATGTAGAAAATATTAATTTTTATCATGACTTAAAAATAACTTTTATTACTATATTGAAGGTTATTAAAAGGGAAGGAATTTACCAGGATGAAGAAAAAGTGACAAGACCTTATAAAAGGGATGCGTTGTAGCTAAACAATAATTCACAATGTAAATAAAAAGTGGGGTACTTCTCGAATGAATATATTAATTCTTAGTGGTGGTTCAAGAAATAAGATTGTAGAGTATTTTAAAAATGAACTAAAAACAAAGGGAAAAGTATTTGTAACTGATTGTGATGTATTAGCACCTGCACTGTATAAGGCAGATCAATATTTTATAGTCCCTAGAATTGAAGAAGATGGGTATATAGATTCAATATTTTCAATTTGTAAAGAAAACGTTATTCAGGCAGTATTTTCATTGATTGATCCTGAGCTTAATATACTTGCGAACAATGTACACGATTTTAAAAATATAGGAACAATTCCTGTTGTTTCATCAAGTAAAGTAGTTGATATCTGCTATAACAAATATAAAATGTTTGAATTTCTTAAAAGTAATGGATTCAATACGATTTCCACTTATATTAATAAGGAACAATTTTATTTAGATGTAGAGCTAGGTTTAATTTCTTATCCGGTATTTATTAAACCTATACACGGTAGTGCCAGCATCAATATTAATAAAGTAGAATCAAAAGAGGAGGTAGAGTTACTATTTAGTAAACATGATAAATTAATTATTCAGGAATACATTCAAGGTGTTGAATATGGAGCAGATGTTTATATTGATCTGATTTCAGGAGAACCAGTTTCAATATTTACTAAGAAAAAAATTAAAATGAGAGGGGGTGAAACAGATAAATCTGTTTCAATTAAAGATAAAAAATTATTTGAATTAATTTGGGGTTTTGTGAAACTAGCTGGTTTTAAAGGAATTATTGATATTGATATTTTTGAAGTAAACGATGTATATTACATTTCAGAAGTAAATCCAAGATTTGGTGGAGGCTACCCACATGCTTATGAAAGTGGTGTGAATTTCCCAAAAATGTTAATTAATAATTTACAAGGGAATGTGAATAAGGTTGAAATTGGGGATTATGAAGAAGGCATATACATGATGAAATATGGCGAAGTGTATACAGGCAAAATTTAATTGGGGGAAGATAAAAAAATGCTTGATCTTTTAATAATTGCAAATTATACACAAGCTCCTGGTGAAGATAATATCAATAGATTTAACTATATAGCACAAAAGATTAGTAAAGAGAATTTAAATATTGAAATTGTTACAAGTAGTTTTTCACATACATTAAAAAAACAAAGAAATGTAAAGGAAGAGCAAAGAAAAAGAGTTCAATATAAATATACAATGCTCTATGAACCAGGTTATGAAAAAAATGTTTCTGTAAAGAGAATTTATAGCCATTTTATCCTAGGGAAAAGACTTAAAAAGTATATGAAAACAAGAAAAAAGCCAGATATCATTTATTGCGCAGTACCTTCTTTGGCATTAGCTAAAGTTGCTGCAAAATATGCAAAGAAGAATAATATTAAATTTATTATTGATATTCAGGACTTATGGCCAGAAGCATTCAAAATGGTAATAAAATCACCTTTCCTAAGGAGGATTCTTTTTTATTCGATTGAAAAAAAAGCAAATTATATTTATTCTGCTGCTAACGATGTGGTTGCAGTGTCCCAAACTTATTTAGATAGAGTTATGAAAGTAAATAAAAAATTGAGTAATCATTTAAGTGTATTTTTGGGAACTGAGTTAATGTATTTTGATAAAATGGCACAAGAAAATAGAATCACTGTAAAACCGAAAGATGAAATATGGTTAGGTTATATAGGAACATTAGGACATAGTTATGATATAAAACTTGTAATTGATGCCCTAAAGATATTAGAAGATCGTGGTTATAGAAAATATAAGTTTATTATTATGGGTAATGGACCTCTACGTCACGAATTTGAAGAATATGGGAAAGCATTAGACGTAGGCGATAAATTATTATTTACCGGATTATTGGATTATGGAGAAATGATCGGAATGTTAAAAGCATGTGATATAGCCGTTAATCCTATTACTAAAGGTTCTGTAGCTAGCATAATTAATAAACATTGTGATTATGCTGCGGCAGGATTGCCAATTATTAATACACAAGAAAATATTGAATATAGGAATTTAGTGGTGGATTACGAGATGGGATATAATTGCTTAACTAGTCAAGATGTAGCTAATAAATTAATGATAATGTTTGAAGATCCTATTCTCAGAGGAAGAATGGGTAATAATAGCCGAAAGCTAGCTGAAGAAAAATTTGACCGTTCACACACTTATAAAAATATTTTTAGATTGCTAAGTAAAGATAATGTAAAGGGGATCGAATGAAGTTACAAGTGTTACTCTCAACAATGAGTCAAAATGATACTAGTATTCTAAGCAAAATGAATATTCAATCAGATATCATTATTGTTAATCAATGTGATAGAAATCATTTTGACCAGTACACCTATAATGGTAATAGTGTTAAGTGTCTTTCACTAGCTGAACGTGGAATCGGTATAAGCAGGAATACGGCCTTGATGCGGGCAACTGCAGACATATGTTTATTTGCAGATGATGATGTTAGTTATGTGGATAATTATGCAAGCATAATAGTTGAAGAGTTTAATAAATATTTGAATGCAGATATTTTATTATTTAACGTATGTAGTACTAATCCTAAAAGATCGTTGTATAACATTCAAAGAAGGAGCAGAGTTAGATTTTTTAATTGTTTAAGATATGGAGCAGTTATGATGGCCATTAGAACCGAAAAAGTACGTAAGGCAAATGTATATTTTTCCTTATTATTCGGAGGCGGTGCAAAATATAGTGCTGGAGAAGATAGTTTATTTTTAGCAGAGTGTATACGTAAGGGGTTAAAAGTTTACGCAATTCCTAAAAGAATTGGGTATGTTAGCCAAGAAGAATCAACATGGTTTAATGGTTATACTGAAAAATACTTTATAGATAAGGGAGTTTTTTATTCCAATTTGTCTAATCGATGGGCAAGTCTACTATGCTTTCAGTTTGCTGTTCGACATAAAAAGATGTTTAGCCAAGAAAAGAATGTACTTGAAGTATTGAGATTAATGAGAAAAGGTAGAGATATTTTTAAATATTCCTAATAGTTATTTGATTTGGAAATTGAAAATAGGAGCATTTAAATTGAATAAAAAAATAAATATTATAATAGTCAATAATAATTTTGATACAGGTGGGGTTCAAAAAGCCTTAGTAAATCTTATAGATGAAATAAAAGATTATTACGACATTACTCTTTATTTATTTAGTATAAATAATGAAGTGAGGAAAAATATCCCAAATCAAGTAAAGATAATTGAGGCAAACAAATTAATAAAATTATTAGGAATTTCTCAAGAACGATCAAGGGAGGAAGGGGTATTTTTATCCTTCATAAGAGCTTTGTTAGTAGTGTGGACAAAAATTTTTACTAATTCATGGCCTTTTAAACTATTGTTTTCCAGTCAAAAAACTCTAGGCAAATTTGATATTGCCATTTCTTATTTGCATAATTCACATGAACGATTATTTTACGGTGGATGTAATGAATTTGTGTTAAGTAAAATTAAAGCTGATCAAAAAATAACTTATCTTCATTGTGATTATATAAAATCTGGTGGAAATACATGTAGAAATAAAAAGATTTATTTGAAATTTGATAAAGTGATAGCTGTTTCGGAAGGATGTAGACAAAGTTTTTCGAATGCAATACCCGAGATGAACAATAGATTATTCACTGCAATAAATTTACATAATTACAATAGTATTAGACGGCAAGCGAATGACTTACCTATTGTATATTCTTCTAGATATTTCAATATAGTTACTGTATCACGATTAAGTCATGAAAAAGGGATTATGAGAACGATAGAAAGTATAAGTTGTCTCGTAAAGCAGGGATATCAAATATGTTGGCATATAGTGGGTGATGGATACCAGAGAAAAGATATTGAAATATTGATAAATTTAGCTAATTTACATGATAATATTTTGCTCTATGGAAATCAAGCGAACCCATATCGTTATATGAAAAATGCTGATTTATTTTTATTACCTTCATTCCACGAAGCTGCTCCAATGGTAATAGATGAAGCGAAATGTATTGGATTACCAATTTTAGCAACCAACAATTCATCCTCAAAAGAAATGATTATAGATTGCCGAGCGGGTTGGGTTTGTGACAACTCAGCTGACGGTATCACATCCACATTAAAGCATATATTAAATCACCCGGAGGAACTAAAAGAAGTTCGTGAATATATTTTAGAAACGGATTTTAATAACAAACTTGCTCTTGAACAATTTCACTATGCATTAAATGAGGGGAATTGATATGGCTGGAAAGAGTATCGATAAAATAGCATTATTTATATCTGTTATTGGAATATTGGTAATTACTTTAGGACATTCACTAAATTTAGACATTGTTATTTTAATTGGATTGATTATATTTTTTGCATTAATCCTTTATTGCCCTATTTCACTTTTTTTACCTATTATGCTATTTTATTTACCTTGGTCACCCGTAATGAAAATGAATGCAGGGAATTACACTTTTTATACAATCGGAATTGTATTGTTCTTTCTATTATTAATAATAAAAAAAGAGATAGCTAGCAAAGGTATATTTACATTAAGTAATTTAATATTAGGGATCTTCTTTATAGCATATACTTCAACGATCAAATTAACCCTAGGCTATAATTTTTCATTTGATTATTTTATGTTTGTTTTATTGTTAATATTAATCCCTGTATATCTCTATAATTTTCATAACACTATCTTATTTGAAACTTGTATATTATTTTTTTCAATAGGTATTATCACATCAGGTTTTTTCTCAAAGCTTTTAGTGAAATTTCCCCATATGTTAGTGTATATAGATGTCTATAAGTGGGAAAAAGTTGGATTAACTAGGTTAAGTGGATTTTACGGAGATGCTAATTTTTATTCTGCCCATATTTTAGTAGCTGTGTCTGGACTTTTATTAATTGTCATAAATAAAAATGTTATCAATTTGATAAAATACTTTGTGCTTATCCTGCTCTTAATCTATTTAGGGTTTTTATCAGTGTCAAAAATGTTTTTATTAGTTTTAATAATGGTAGTTAGTATTTGGTTTTTAGCAGTATATATAAGAAAAGGGAGCATATCCTCCAAAGTTATTATTTCGGTTATTTTTGTATGTGGGGTATTTGTCATATTAGTCTCTAATGTATTTTCAGAGTCACTAAATATGTATATGTTCCGTTTTGGAATAGTAGATAATGCGTCATCCTTCACAACAGGTAGAAGTGATATTTTGTTAGACTATTTGGAATACCTCAAGAACAATGAAACGTTATTTTTATTCGGGCAAGGATTTACCGGTCTAAGCGCAATAGATAGAGCGGCTCATAACTCAATAATTCAAGCAATTTATCAATTGGGTGCTATTGGTTGTATTTTGCTTGTTGCATGGTTAGTTCAACTATTCAATGTTACAAAAACAATAAAAATAGATATTAGAAGTAAAAATACTTTATTTGTTTTCTCTTTTGCAATAGCTTGTTTTGTACCCTGGTTGGCATTAGATATTCTTTTTTTCGATGAATTTTTCTTTATCTTTATTTTATTTTTAATAGGGAAAAAGTACATCTTAAATATGGTTCAGTAAAGGTTAATAAGAGATTTCACTGTTTGTTATTTTGTAAAGATAAGAATATTCATTAAAATAATATCAATTTAGGGAAAAGGAAGTAGATTATTGAACTACCAAGTCACTAAAAACAAGGTACTTACTTCATTAGTTTGGAAGTTTATGGAGCGTGGGGGAACACAAACTGTTCAAATAATTGTAACAATTACATTAGCACGATTACTGTTACCAGAAGAGTTTGGACTTATTGCTCTAATTTCGATATTTATTTCTTTAGCGAGTATTTTTGTTCAAAGTGGTTTCACTACTTCTCTTATTCAGAAAAAAGTGATTGATGAGCTTGATTTTTCATCCATCTTATTATTTTCTCTTTTTGTTGCTGCAATTCTCTATTTTTTACTATTTTTTACTGCCCCATTATTAAGTGTATTTTTTTTACAACCAAATCTTACACCTATAATTAGGATTTTATCTATTACATTATTTCTATGTGCTGTAAATTCAGTACTGAATGCAGTTATTGCGAGAAAAATGGAATATAAAAAATTATTTGTTGGTAGTTTAATAGCAAATAGTATATCTGGTGTAATCGGAATCTTTTTAGCTTTCCATAATTTCGGTGTTTGGGCATTGGTTTGGCAACAATTGTCAAATCAGTTTATTAATACGATATTTTTATGGTTTTCATTGAAATGGCGACCGCATTTCAAATTCTCTTTTGCTAGGATTGTTTCTCACTTAAGTTTTGGATGGAAGTTGTTAGCATCAACTTTATTAGACACACTCTATTATAATTTAATTGGTGTTCTGATTACAAAAATTTTTAGTCCAACGCTTTTAGGGTATTACAATAAAGGATCACTTTTTCCAGAAATAATTGTTAATAATTTTAATGGATCCATTCAATCAATTATGCTTCCTACACTAGCATCATACCAAGATGATAAATCAAGAATGAAAATGATTGTACGTAGAGCAATTATGACAAGTTCTTATATTACTTTTCCAATGATGGCAGGATTAGCAGTGATTGCTGAATCATTAGTAAAAGTAATATTGACTGATAGATGGGTGCCTGCAGTTCCATTTTTACAAATATTTTGCGCAATATGCGCATTGAAACCAATTCATACTGCAAATTTACAACTAATTAATGCAATAGGACGCAGTGATATTATCCTCAAATTAGAAGTGATAAAAAGTATTATTGGGATAATTATCTTAATAATAACTATTCCATATGGGATTCAAACCCTTGTTTTAGGAAATTTCCTTAATGGATTAATTTTTTGTATTATCTATGCTTTCCCAAATATTAAATTTGTGAATTATAGCTTATTAGAACAATTAAAAGATATTCTACCTTCATTTGTATTGTCAGTTGTTATGGGTTTCATTGTATATCAAATTAAATGGTTTGAATGGCCTTTAGTTTTAACCTTAGTTATACAAATATTTTTCGGTGCAATTTTATATATTGGAATGTCACTTATTTTTAAATTAGAAAGTTTTACTTATATATTATCATCTATAAAGGAAATATTTAATAATAAAAGATTAATAATGAAATAATTTCCGATGGGGTGTAATTTTTGAAAAGAATATTAATGCTAGGTGGAGCATATTCTCAAATAATTGCAATTAAAAAAGCGAGAGAAATGGGACATTATGTGATTGTTTGCGATTTTGTAAATGATAATCCTGGCCGAAGATTTGCAAATGAATTTTATAAGATTAGTACGACTGATCAAGAAGCAGTCTTAAAGTTGGCAGAATCATTAAAAATTGACGGTATTGTTTGTTATAAAGCTGATTCTGGTGCTCCAACAGTAGCCTTTGTATCAGAAAAATTGAATATTCCTTCTAACCCATATGAATCTATAGAAATTCTTACTAGAAAAGATTTATTTAGGGAATTTCAAAAAAATAATAATTTTAATGTACCAAGAGCAAGGGATTACGCTTCATTAGAAGAAGCGAAAGAGGACTTCCATAATTTTAAGTTGCCCGTAATGATAAAACCAGTTGATTCGGCAGGGAGCATAGGTGTTTCAAGAATAGATTCAATAGAACAATTGGATGAAAAAGTAATAAATGCTCTAAAGTACTCAAGGGTTAGCCGATTTATTATGGAAGAATATATTGAAAATTTTGGTCCTCATGTTGGAGGAGATGGCTTTTCGGTAAACGGTAATTTGGTATTTCGATGTTTTTCAAATGAAGAATTTTCAACAGAATATATCAATCCATTTGTATCCATCAAAGCAAGTTTGCCAAATTTATTCCCAGTCCATTTACAAAACAAAATTCATGCAGAAATCCAAAGAGTTCTCAAATTATTGAAGATAAAAAATACGGCACTGAATTTTGATATTAGAATTGATGAAAAAGAAAATGTTTATTTACTAGAGATTGCTCCGCGTAATGGAGGTGGCTGTAATTCTAAAATTATAGAGTATGCAACTGGAGTCGATTTAGTAGAATATACAATTAAGTCAGCTTTAGGAGAAAACTGTAGTGATTTAAAGATGATAGAACCAGAAGGATTTTGGTCAGACTATTTAATAGTTAGTCAGACTAGTGGAGAATTTGATGGTATTGAAATTGACGAGGAACTTAAAATAAATATTGTAGAATGTGAATTATTTGTAAAACTTGGTGATTACATTTCTGCCTTGACTATCGGAAATGAAAAGGTAGGGGCATTAATCTTGAATTTTAGCTCTTTGGATGAAATGCAACAAAAAATGAATCGTATTAAAAATCTGGTAAAAGTGAATATTCGAGAATAAATCAAGAACATATTAATAGTTTAAGTAGGAATGAACTAATTATTTATTTTTTTGCTCTATGGGAGGTTAATAAGGTGGAGGAAACATTTAGTTTAATAACTATTGTTAAAATGATAAGGAAGCGGATCTTATTAATAATTAGCCTTATTATTTTTTGTACAGGAGCTTCGGCGATCTTCAGTTATTATGTTCTCCCTAATATTTTCGATGCGCAAACACAAATTTTAGTTAATCAAAAAAATACTGGTCAAGAAGGGTACTCTTGGACAATATTAGAAATGGATTTACAATTAATAGAAACGTACAATGTCATTATTAAAAGCCCTGTAATATTAAATAAAGTAATAGAAACATTGGATTTAGAAACAACGCCAGAAAATTTATCAGGACAAATTTTTGTATCGAACGAAAATAATTCGAAAGTTGTTAACATTCGGGTGGAGGACCAAAATCATAAGCAAGCAGTTGAAATTGCAAACACAGTTGCAGAGGTCTTTAAAGATGAAATACCAAAATTAATGAATGTTGATAATATTAGTATTTTGTCAGTTGCTAAATTAAAAGAAAATCCTAGTCCTGTAAAACCTAGTAGGTTATTAAATATTGCAATTGGTGGTGCCATCGGGTTAATGCTAGGCATTGGATTTGCATTGTTATTGGTTGTTCTTGACAATACAATGAAAAGTGAACAAGACATAGATGAAATTTTGGAATTGCCTATTATGGGAATCGTTAGTTCGATATCTAAAAAGGACCTTGAACAGGATATTTCGGTAGCATCCAATCAACGAGGAGGAAGTAGAAGACGTTGAAAAAAAAGAAAAGGGCAGACCGATTGCAAGTTGGAAGAAAATTAATTGCGGATTCAAATCCGAAATCCATCATTTCCGAACAGTTCCGAACAATACGAACGAATATCAAATTTTCAATACCGGATCAACAAATACAAACTATTTTAGTTACTTCATCTATTCCTGGCGAAGGTAAAACAACGAATGCTGCCAACTTAGGGATTGTTTTTGCTCAAGAAGGTAAAAAAGTGTTAATTATCGATGCAGATATGAGAAAACCGACATTACATCATACTTTTGAAGTTTTTAATATTGTGGGTTTATCGAATGTATTAGCAAAACATAGTAGTTTACACGTCACGATTCAAAATAGTTCCATTGAAAATCTACATATTATTCCGAGCGGACCAATTCCACCAAACCCTTCTGAATTACTATCTTCAAAAACACTGAGTGAATTTATAGATGAAGTGAAAAAAGAATTTGAAATCGTAATATTTGATGCTCCCCCATTACTGTCTGTAACGGATGCACAAATTTTATCTGCGAAATGTGATGGGACTTTGTTTATTGTGAATTCCGGTACTGTTCAAAAAGCGGAAGTTCTAAAAGCAAAAGCAAATCTTGAAGCAGTCCGAGCGCGAATACTAGGGGTCGTGTTAAACAACTATAAACTCCCACGCAATAATTATGAGTATTACTGATTTGTGAATCATTATATGAAAATTAAATCACGATTTTATAAATAAAAAGTGCCCTTTTAAATAAACAAGAGTTAATATCCTTGTCGATTTTGTCATCAAATTTATGATATAAATCCACTTTTTACATTAAAAAAATATTTTAATTTCCACTATTCTCAAAAATTAAATTTAGTAATAATAGACCGAATAATTTAGAGGAAAAGTGAGTGAAGAATTTTTGAACATATTAGTTACTGGAGGAGCGGGTTATATCGGCTCTCATACCTGTATTGCTCTTGTGAAGGCGGGACATTCAGTCATTATCGCTGATAATCTTTCTAACAGTAAGAGTAAGACGGTTATGAAAATCATGGATATAGTTGAAGAAGGAGTTAATTTTCACAAAATTGATGTAACTGAGGAAGTAGCTGTTGAAATGATTTTCAGAAATTACAATATTGATGGGGTTATTCATTTCGCTGGACTGAAGGCAGCAGGTGAGTCTGTGGAAAAGCCTATTGAATATTATTACAATAACCTTGTTAGCACTATGGTCCTTACAAAAGTCTGTCAGAAATATGGGGTAAATCGGTTCGTTTTTAGCTCATCAGCAACGGTATATGGGGATAATAATGTACCATTTGTAGAGAACATGGAGCTTTTGCCAACAACAAATCCATATGGTGAAACAAAAGCAATGAGTGAGCGGATTTTAACAGATATTGCAAATGCAAATCCTTTATTCTCTGTAGCTCTCCTTCGCTATTTCAATCCGGTAGGTGCTCATGAGAGTGGATTAATTGGTGAATCCCCTAATGGTATCCCTAATAATCTTATGCCATATGTAACTCAAGTGGCAAAAGGTAAACTTGAGACATTAAGAGTTTTTGGGAATGACTATCCAACGGTGGATGGCACCGGCGTTCGAGATTATATTCATGTGTTGGATCTTGCTGAGGGCCATGTTGCTGCACTTGTGAATTTAACCAAGGGGGTACATGTTTATAACTTGGGAACAGGAAAGGGTACTAGTGTATTAGAACTAGTGAATGCTTTTGAACTAGCAAATGGAGTTGGAATTCCTTATGAAATTGTTGAACGTAGACATGGAGATATTGCTTCGTGCTATGCAGATGCTACAAAAGCAAAACGGGAACTAGGATGGGTGGCAAAGCGAGACCTAATTACTATGTGTCGGGATGCTTGGCGGTTTGAGAAAAATTACAAAGAATAAGTTATTATTAAAAGACAATTTTCTCTTAGGCTAAAATATAGTACTTTGGAATTATGGAGTAGAATTATTGGCGGAAAAGCAGGTGCTCCTCAGGAATGCTTTTCTTTGTACGTCAATTCATTAGTTCAAAATATGTGATACCTATATAGAAAATAATTATTGTTGTAGGGTTAAAAGAAAAGTTTAAAGATAAACTCTGCTTCATATACACTAGAAAATTTATTTTCTAACTCGAGGAAATAGGTTTTTAGGGTCTTATCATGGCCTCTTTCTTGTGATTAATTTTCTTACTAATTGGAAACGATTAGTAAAAAAGGGTTTGAGCGTATGGAAGAGGAAGGAAACTTTTTCAAAGGAATCTTTATTGCCTTCTTGCTATCGATTCCATTATGGATGATTTTCTTTGGATGGATTACGATGATCAGTCGTTTGTTGAAGTCATGAGTCACTAGATGCCTTGTTGCACTAGTGATTTTATTATTTTTGGAGTTGTTTTGCCCAAATTCAGGCGAAGTGTTACAATGAAAAGACTGATTGTTAGAAAGAGTGATTAATTAATGAAAGTAATTTTTATTGGCGATATTGTTGGGTCGATTGGCCGTGAAGCGGTTGAAAAATATCTGCCCCGTTTAAAAAGAAAATACGCAGCTGATGTCGTAATTGCCAATGGCGAGAACGCAGCAGCGGGCCGGGGGATTACACAAAAAATTTACCAACAACTGCTGCAAGTTGGTGTGGATGTCATTACGATGGGGAACCACACTTGGGATAATAAGGACATTTTCGATTTTATCGACGACGCGGATTATTTAATTCGCCCGGCTAACTTTTCGGAAGAAGCACCAGGAAAAGGGATGGTCCAAATCTCGAAGAATGGTGTGACGTTGTCGGTTATTAATTTACATGGCCGTGTCTTCTTGCCACCACACGAAGATCCATTTGCAGTTGCCGACCAGCTAGTTGAAGAAGCACGCAAAACTTCTCCATTAGTGTTTGTTGATTTTCATGCAGAAGTAACAAGTGAAAAGATTGCATTAGGATGGCATTTGGACGGCCGCGTTTCTGCAGTCGTTGGTACACATACACATGTCCAAACTGCCGATAGCCGCATTTATCCAGGCGGAACAGCATATATCACTGACGTGGGAATGACAGGTCCGTACGATGAAATTTTAGGGATGCAAAAAGAAAGCGTCATCTACAAATTCCAAACAAACATGCCATCCCGTTTCGAAGTTCCGAAAGAAGGACGCGAAGTATTAAGCGGTTTCTTTGTTGAGATTGATGATAAAACAGGAAAAGCGCTTCGTTGTGAACGAATTTATATTAATGCAGATTATCCGTTCCAGGGGTAGTTTGCTTACAGGGCCAGATCAACTTGTTGATTTGGCCATTTTTTTCATTCCTCAAAAAGGTTTGAAAAAGCAAGGAACGGATAATATAAAAAGCGGGGGTGAGATTGTTGTATAAAATTAGTTTATTTTCACTAATGATTTTATTTCTTTTCTTAAAGCCGGCAATGGCCGATGCAGAAACAATCAAAATTTTATCGATCGGCAATTCATTCTCCCAGGATATACAATCCGAAATCGAAGAAATTGCGCATTCAGCCGGAGTGGATCTCATTGTAGGAAATCTATACCGCAGTGGAGAATCGTTGGAGGGTCATTGGAAACAGGCGGCCAATTCAAGAAAATCGTATCAATACCAGAAAAAGTCTATTTTCAATGGCGAGTGGAACATTCAAGATCGGAAACGTGTCTCGCTAAAAGATGGGTTGGTGGATGAAGAATGGGATTACATAACACTTCAGCAAACCTCAGGGAAATCGGGAATTTATCGAACATATAATCCGTATTTGGGGAAATTGATGGAATATATCGGCTCACATGGTAAAAATCCGGATGCCACATTGGCCTTACATATGCCATGGGCTTATTCCAAAAATTCAACCAACAAATTCTTCCCTTACTATGGAAGGAATCAAACGACCATGTATCGTGCCATTGTCGCGGCTTCTCAAAAGGTGATGAATAATCACAACTTTTCAATTGTGCTTCCAACAGGAACGGCGATCCAGAATGCCCGCTCGCATGCACAAATGAACAGCTTTGACGATGAATTAACGGCAGATGGCTATCATTTGGGCGTTCTTGGCGATTATATTGGAGGATTGGTTTTATTTCAAACATTCATTGCAGAGGCCAATGATAAGGATCTTTTCAAGGATGTGACCTATAAACCGGAAGAGATTACGGAAGAACAAGCTTATTTGGCGAAATTGGCTGCGAAGGAAGCGGTTAAAAATCCATTTCAAGTAACCGATATCGAATTTCTGGAGAAATAAGGCTTGAAATGCACCCCATTGTGTAGACATGGAGGTGTTTTTTTATTGCCGTTTTGGATGTGATTTTTTCGCCTTTTTGGAAACGTCGTGAAACCGGGGTAAAAGAAATGCAAAAAACCAGAAAAATATATTCGTTTTGCGCTTCAATATGGATGCCTAGTGATTCTATTTTGTTCTTTAGCATCATAAACTGAGATACGGACACTAAGTTGAAGTCCTTTGAATGAACGCCCACTTAATCGAATGCTTCATTCAACATCTAATCTAGCAAATATGGGGAGGAATAAATGTGGATTCATTAAAAGTATCGTCTCGCTCTAATCCAAATTCTGTTGCAGGTGCACTGGTTGCTGTTATTCGGGAGCAAGGGTATGCAGAAATGCAAGCTGTAGGTGCAGGTGCATTAAATCAGGCAGTAAAGGCAGTTGCAATTGCACGCGGTTTCGTGGCACCAAGTGGCACGGACTTAATTTGTGCACCAGCGTTCGCAGATATTACCATCGCGGGTGAAGATCGTACGGCATTAAAGCTAGTCGTTGAAAAAAGAAGTCGATAATTGAGTTAAGCTCTTATTAACTGGCAGAGATGCCGGTTAGTAAGGGCTTTTTTTGGTTTGGTGTGGGTGGTTTTACGATATGGTGGTTGGTTCGGGAAAAGGATGAAAGACATTTGAGTTGAAGCTATGGAAGAAAATGTCTTTTGCAAGGTAAATGAAGGACGTTTCGGTGGAAGCAACGAAGGAAACTGTCTATTAGAAGGCGGATGAAGGACATTTCAGCAGGAGCAACCAAAGAAACTGTCTTTCATAAGGAGGATGAAGGACATTTCGGCAGAAGCAACGAAGGAAACTGTCTTTCATGAGGAGGATGAAGGACATTTTGGTAGAAGCAACGAAGGAAACTGTCTTTCATGAGGAGGATGAAGGACATTTTGGCAGAAGCAACGAAGGAAAATGTCTTTCAAAAAGCGGATGAAGGACGTTTCGGCAGGAGCAACGAAGGAAACTGTCTTTCATAAGGCGGATGAAGGACATTTCGGCAGAAGCAACGAAGGAAACTGTCTTTCATGAGGAGGATGAAGGACATTGCGGCAGAAGCAACGAAAGAAACTGTCTTTCATAAGACGGATGAAAGACGTTTCGGTGGAAGCAACAAAGGAAAATGTCTTTCATAAGACCAATGAAGGACATTTCAGAAAAAGCTACAAAGAAAATGTCTTTCAGCAGTATCCTCTACTTTATAGAGAATCCCCATTCTAAGTACTACTACGTGGAGTTTTTATTGATAATAAAGCCACTGACGAACACCAACTTTTGTGTAATGGTTGTCTAAAATTCGATGTATTCTCTTTTTAAAGTCTACTATTTTACACCATTCAGATATTTTGTTAGTTGTGATTTTTTCATTTGGAAAGAGTAGTTTAAATTCCTCAACACTTCGCAGTACGGCCGCTATTACCTTTTCCTCGTATTTGCAATTGGTACAGATACATTTATGGCGTTGGATGATGACTGAAAAAGAATGACACGTACCACAGGTAATACCTTTCCGTAAACTCTGATATTCATAAGATGGGAACTGTTGATAAGGATTTTCGTTGATATTTACGGATATTAATTGTTCTGCTAGCTTTTTATGTTTTTCATGAATTTTGCTTTGTACGTTATTAAGTTTTTCAATAAAACGATTAATCTGGTTTGGGAAAAGAAAGGGTTTATCTGGAGGGGCTTGAAACAAAGTGAATTCAGGGTTAATAAATACGACAAACGATTGAATCTGCATGGCATGATTAAATTTCTGTAAAAGTTGACGGAGCAAAGAATCCGTTCGAGCTAATTGGAGCAAGGGATTGGATATCTCTTTATCAGGTTTACTTTTCTGAACAAGACGATCATCTTTGAATATATAATCCCCTTCATAATTCTTTATCTCAAAAACATAAATTTGATTGTTCATAATTAAAAGAGAGTCAATTTGAAATGTTTGATTGTTTACCTTCAGAAGTAAATCATTCAAAACTAAACAATCACATTTGAGGGTTTCAAGCCACTTATCGAATAGTAACTCTCCTTCATATCCCTTTTTAAGGCTATAGTAAGTTTGATTCGTTTTGGGCAACTGCATCCGGTTGTTTAGATACTTTATGATCGTCAGCTCTTGAGGTTCCTCACGAGTTCTGTAAAACAGTTTTTCTCATGCTTTCATCTTCTCAATTTAATTATATTTTAATAGAAATAAATCTAAAAATCCTACATCGACTAGAAAATAAATTTTTGCCATTATCTTTCACTGTGAAATTATAAAATTATCACGTAAAGTAGTGTAGGATTGAAGATTTAAAATTGAAATCACGGAAACTTACTAGCATAGTGATTACATGACTGTTACTACAGTGTCAACAATCTCGTGAACAATGTTTCCGTCAAAGGTCTGATTTTCGAAGAAATCCAGTTTTTACAATAGTTTATGTAAAATGTTCGTGTTAAACTAATGAAGGAAAAATATATAAAAACCGTTTTTAAGGAGTTGTTATCATGTTACATCAGCTTTCATGGAAAGTCGGTGGGCAGCAAGGTGAGGGTATTGAGAGTACTGGTGAAATTTTCTCAATGGCCATGAATCGTTTAGGTTACCACCTTTACGGCTATCGTCATTTCTCTTCACGTATCAAAGGTGGCCATACGAATAATAAAATTACTGTCCGACCTACGGAAGTTCGTTCAATCGCGGACGATTTAGATATATTAGTAGCATTCGACCAAGAAACAATTGAAGTTAACTATAAAGAGCTTACTGGAAAAAGTATTATTCTAGCGGATGCGAAGTTCAATCCGGTACAGCCGGAAGATTCCAAAGCGCCTGTTTTCGTCGTTCCATTTACTGAAATTGCAACAGAATTAGGAACTTCCTTGATGAAAAACATGGTTGCCATTGGTGCAACTTCAGCTTTATTAAATTTAAATACGACTGTATTCCAAGGCGTGGTCGATGAAATTTTCGGCCGCAAAGGGGAAGAAGTCGTTAAGAAAAATATGGACGCAATCCAACAAGGATATAACGTGATGTGTGAGCTTTTGGGCGACCGCGTTGGTGAGTGGGAACTTGCTCCTGCTGATGGCAAACGCCGTATGTACATGATCGGGAACGATGCAATCGCTTTAGGTGCACTTGCAGCAGGTTCACGTTTCATGGCAGCTTACCCAATTACGCCAGCTTCTGAAATCATGGAGTATCTAATAAAAAAACTTCCGAAATTCGGTGGAGCGGTTATCCAAACAGAGGATGAAATTGCAGCAGCAACAATGGCAATCGGTGCTAACTACGGTGGTGTGCGTTCATTCACTGCTTCAGCCGGTCCTGGTTTATCGCTTATGATGGAAGCAATCGGCTTATCTGGTATGACCGAGCAGCCTTTAGTGATTGTGGATACGCAGCGTGGCGGGCCATCGACAGGTCTTCCAACAAAACAAGAGCAATCTGATTTAATGGCGATGTTGTACGGTACACATGGTGAAATTCCGAAAGTTGTGATCGCACCTTCGACTTTAGAAGAAGCATTCTTTGATACAATCCAAGCATTTAACATCGCTGAGGAATTACAATTACCTGTCATCATTATGACAGATTTACAATTATCACTTGGTAAACAAACGACTGAACCATTTGATTATAGTAAAATCGAGATTCGCCGCGGGAAAATCGCTTTCGATGACCTTGAACCAGCAGAAAATAAAGATTACTTCATGCGTTATGAAAACACAGAAGACGGTATTTCGACACGTGTGTTCCCGGGTACAGCAAACGGGATTCACCACGTGACAGGTGTTGAGCATGACGAGACAGGTAAGCCAAGTGAGGCTGCAGGAAATCGTGAAGTTCAAATGGACAAGCGTTTCCGCAAGCTGGAAAAGTTAAATTTCAATACGCCAGTTCACGTAAATGCGCCTCATGAGGAGCCAGACGTGTTACTAGTAGGATTTAACTCAACTCGCGGAGCACTTGAGGAAGTTCAAGAGCGTCTTCATAATGAAGGCGTGAAAGTGAACCATGCGCACATTCGTTTACTATTCCCATTCCCATCACAGGAAATGGCTTCATTAGTAGACAAAGCGAAAAAAGTAATTGTTGTGGAAAACAACAAAACATCTCAATTGGCTAATATCATGAAAATGAATATTGGCGGTCATAACAAAACGCACAGCATCACGAAATATGACGGTACACCGTTCTTGCCTCGTGAGCTAGAAAATAAAGTAAAGGAGCTGCTTGACTAATGGCAACTTTTAAAGATTTTCGTAACTCAGTGAAACCGAACTGGTGCCCAGGCTGTGGTGACTTCTCGGTGCAAGCGGCCATTCAACGCGCTTCAGCAAATGTTGGCATCGAGCCGCATGAATTAGCAGTAGTTGCTGGGATCGGCTGTTCAGGTCGTATCGCGGGTTACATTAATTCTTACGGATTCCACGGAATTCACGGCCGCGCGCTACCAATCGCACAGGGTCTTAAAATGGCAAACCGTGATTTAAACGTAATCGCGTCAGGTGGAGACGGAGATGGATTTGCCATTGGGATGGCCCATACAGTTCATGCCATCCGTCGCAACATCGATGTGACTTACGTTGTCATGGATAACCAAATCTATGGTTTAACGAAAGGGCAAACTTCACCGCGTTCAGCACAAGGTTTCATCACGAAATCAACTCCTGGTGGGGCAATCGAACCTTCATTAAAACCATTGGAAGTGGCATTATCGGCAGGTGCAACATTCGTGGCACAAGGTTTCTCAACTGACATCAAAGAGTTGACAGCTTTAATCGAAGCTGGGATCCAACACAAAGGATTCTCTTTCATCAACGTGTTTAGCCCATGTGTAACATATAACAAAATCAACACGTACGAATGGTTCAAAGAAAACTTAACAAAACTAGCTGATATCGAAGGCTACGATGCTCAAAATAGAGAGCTAGCAATGCAGACAGTAATGGAAAAAGAAGGCCTAGTAACAGGTATCATCTACCAAGATCTTGAAACAAAATCTTACCAAGAAAAAGTACCAGGCTACTCAGAACAACCATTATCAGAATTAGATATGAACCTTAGCGAAAATCAATTTAACGATTTAGTGAAAGAATTTATGTAAGAATAGAGGAGCTCCCATCGACTTTGATGGGAGTTTTTTTTGATTTTTTGTTGACTCGCGAGAATCTAGCCACTTTTTGTCGAAATTCAGCCACTTCCTTCCATTTTCCCGCCAACTCCCATTTTCATTTATACTACAGCCATAAAAAATTGAAACTACCAACAAAATCTATAACGAGTTGTCGGTATTACATGAGCAGCTCTAAATTTTCTGAATCTGAAGAAAATTAAAATAACAATATTGACATTATTATGTTCGGTGATATACTCTTAGAAAGTAATAAATTTTACTTTTTTACTAATAAAGTAAAAATATATACATTCAAGGAGGATTACAAGATGGAATTAGACATTAAAGAATATCCAGAGCTTCTGGCCGACGATGTAATTGTAAGGGCTTCCAAACTAGGGTCTGCTTTATTATGTGATGGTATGTTGGATTTAGGAATTCCTATGGAAGGTGCAATGGAAGCTGATATTCTCCCTGTAGCTCCCTCTATGGCTACTGTAGGAACTGCTTGCACTGTGGACACATCAAACGGTGATAACCTTCCGATACATCTAGCTTTATACACTGCAAAACCTGGATACGTCTTGGTGATAAGTGGAAAAGGACATAAAGATCACGCCTACATTGGAGATTTAATGATTTCAACAGGAAAGGCTATAGGTCTAAATGGAATTATTGTCGATGGTAATATCCGTGATCGGGAAGCAAGTATTAGTTTGGGATTTCCTGTATTTGCCAAAGGTTTTATGCAAAGAGGACCAATTAAACAGAATCCTGGTGAAATCAATTCTCCAGTTCACTGCGGTGGACTTCTAGTAAACCCTGGAGATTTAGTCGTTGGTGATGCAGATGGGGTTACGGTTGTACCAAGAGACAGAATTGAGGAAGTACTTGTTAAAGCAGAAAAGAAAAATGAATACGAAAAAGTGCGTAGAGAACAAATTTCTTCTTTTGAAAATGCACGCCTAAATGGAGAAACGTTACCTGAATTAGCTCCTGACTGGGTCAAAAAAATGTTAAATCAATAAAAAGGATGTGTACAAAATGATTGTAGGATTTCTAGGATTTGGAGAAGCTGGTTCAAACATTGCTACAGGATTAAAAGAGGAAGGTATTTCTGATATCTATGCTTTTGATGTTTTATATTCTAAGGAGGAATTCAGAGATAAATTAGAAGAAAAGGCAGAGCTTGCAGGAACAGTGTTTTTAGAAGAGGCAAAGGAAGTTGTTATAAAAGCACATATTATTTTTCTTGCTGTTCCAGCCAACTTTGCAATGGATTCAACTACTAATATCGTTGACTCCTTAAGTAAAGGGAAGATATTTGTTGATGTGACGACAGCAAGCCCGCAAGAAAAAAAGGAAATTTCTCAGCTTGTCGTTGAAAAAGGTGCATCTTACGTAGATTCAGCTATGTTGGGTGCATTACCTAAATACAAACATAAAGTACCAATGCTAATAAGTGGAAATGGTTGTGATCAATTAATCCAGGATATGAAAGCGTTTAACATGGATTTAACTAAGATTAATGAAATGCCTGGTGCTGCGACAAGCATCAAATATATTCGCAGTATCGTTACAAAGGGCTTACAAGCGCTCCTAGTAGAAGCATTGCAAACTGCACAGCATTTTTCAGTAGAAGATGTGGTTGTCGATTCTATCATTGAATCCATGGACCTACCATTTGAGGAAATTATTAACCGCTATGTGGGTAGTGTAATTATTCACTCAAACCGTCGAGTGCATGAAATGGAAAACGTGCTATATATGCTTAACCAAGCAGATCTGCCTTCAACTATGACCGAGGCCACAATGAAAAAAATACATTGGCTAGAACAAACGAATGCTAAAGAAAACTTAGGTGGCAACATGCCAAAGGATTGGAAGTATACAATAGAACATTGGGGATTATAAGTTCTTACAATTTTTTTATGAGAGGATACGGTTCTGGAAGCTCTAATACTTAATCGGCAAACTTTGTCTAATATAGAATCATTTGATAACGGGGGATGGGATACAAAATGCTAAGCCTTATTGCATATTTAATGATTATTATCTTTATGGTACTAGTTATCACTAAGAAATTAACTGCTTTCAATGGTTTAATCGTAAGTTCGATCGTAGCTGGTATTGCAGCTGCCTTGGTGAATGGGCAAGACATATCAATTATATTTGAATGGATAAAGGAAGGTTTGTTTGTATCAGTAGATGAATCAGGTGAAGTTAGCCTAGGTACGATTAACTCAGCTATTATGATTTTGTTCGCAATTCTCTATTTTAGTTTAATGATGAATGTGGGATTATTTGACCCTCTTTGTACCTACTTAATCAGGAAAGCAAAGGGTGACCCACTTAAAATTTTACTAGTTACAGTATTAACAGCATCTGTTGTTACATTGGATGGTGATGGGACGACTACAATTTTAATCATTACAGGTGCCTTTGTACCGTTATACAAGCGGATGGGGTTAAAGCTTTCGTATTTAGCGATGCTTATCATTATGCCAACAACGATTGGTAATATTCTACCTTGGGGTGGACCATTAGCAAGAGCTTCAGCCGTAATTAATGTTGAAGTAAATGAATTATTCGTGACATTCTTACCTGTCATGTTAATCGGCTTTGTATATTGTATATTCTTAGGCTACTTCTTTGGGATTAAAGAAAGAAAAAGATTGGGCTATGTTGCTGGTAAAACAGAAATTGTTACGAAAGAACAAATTGAGGAAATGTGCAATTCCATAACAAATACAGATAAAGAGTTTAAGAGACCGAAATTATTTATCTTTAATTTAATTTTAACACTTCTTATGATGTATGCATTGATTGAAGGAATTACAAGTGGTGCTATCATATTCTTAATTGGTACAGCGATTGCTCTAATAGTAAACTATAACGAAAAGGATCAAAAGGATAGATTAGTAGAAAATGCTGGCGATGCTTTATTTGTATCTTCTATTATTATTGCAGCCGGTGCATTTATTGGAATTTTCACAGGAAGTGGAATGGCCGATGCCATCGCGAATAGTTTAATTAGTATTATTCCCGAATCAATGGGTGGTCATTTACCAATATTCTTCGCATTTATTGGGGCGGTTGCTTGTTATGCATTACCAGTAGATGGATATTATTTTGGAATTCTTCCTGTTGTTGTACCAATTGCTGAAGGATTTGGTATTACACCTACAGAAATTACGATGTCAGCGCTTATGGGCCAAGCAATTCGATATGCAAGTCCGCTAGTTCCATGGTTATTCTTACTAATCGACAGAACAGAAATGACCTTTGGAGATTATCAAAAATTATTCTTTAAATGTGCAATCCCATTATTCTTTATTTTCCTGATTAGTTCATTATTGATAGGTCTATTCCCACTATAGTATAAATAGAAGAATTTGGGGCCAATGACAACTCAATTCTATAAAGAAAAGAGAGTTTAATATATTTTTACGCATTTAAGAAAGCTTGGAATTCTTCCTCTTCCAAGCTTTCTTTTATATATTATCATGCATCATACTATCCAATAGTTTCAAATTAAGCTCTGATTCTTGAAGATTTTCTTTTGCATAATCTTGATTTTGTATAGTGCAAACTCCAATAATGATTTCTGCAATTAAAGAAGAGGCCATCATTGAATTACGAAAATCAACACTTTCCCGGTCGGCGATAAAAAGGTAATCCGCATGCTTAGCAAATGGGGAATGATAACCATCAGTAATCACAACCACTTTTGTCCCTTTTTCATGCACAAGATTGCCAATTTTATATGTCGCTTTCGAGTAACGTGACATTCCAAATATAAATAACATATCCTCATGCGTAATACGGCGAATTTTTTCAGGTATATCCCCGCTATTTGAATCTAAAAAATTACAATTATTAAAGATTCTATCTAGATTAAAACTAAAATTGTGCGCTACTCCAAAGCTGCTTCTTGTTCCTACCACGTATATATTTCGGCAATATTTAATCTGTTCAACCACTTTTAACACCTGCTCATAATCAAGCTTATCATAGGTATTTGTGATATTTTTGAGAACTCTTTGCGTAATTTCCATCATTAAATTGCTTTTGGAAGAGGCTTCTAGCATATTAATTTCCATTTTAGTAGATGGCACAGTGGAACTTTTTAGAAAATTTTGCAAAGTATGCTGAAAATCAGTATATCCTGTATAGCCTAAAAAAAGAGTTAATCTCACAATCGTCGTAGTGCTTATATCTAATGTTTGAGCGATTTGTTCGATTGTAGAAAACGCAGCTTCCATTGGGTTTTTCAAAATATAATCTGCCGTTTTCTTTTGCAGATTGGTCAGATTATCCATTTTTTCTTCTAATTGTCTAAGAACATTTACCGTCATTTAGAAACCACCTTTAATAATCCCTTTCAATTTTCAAAACTTGTGAAGAGACATTGCGTTACATAAGTTGTATTTTGATTATTCTATCATATAAGTTTAGCCAATCTCTATCTATCGTAACCGAATCATAGTCCTTATCTGTTATTTATCTTCTAGTAAATAATAAATGTAAAAATTATAGATATCTAGATCAAATATTAAGTCAACACGTGAGAGAAATGGAAATTATAAATGGTGAAATCACAGTGAATACGAAGAGGTTACCGATTTAATATAATTTGTTATCCAACCGGTGTTTGTCTGTATTTTCTACATAGCGATATAAATATTGTACAAAATGTAAAAAAATACTTGTGTTGTTTCTTTATAGGTGTTAGCATAATAGTATGCTGTCGACAGTATATTGTAGGAGGAAAACAGTATGTGTGCACAATTAGAAAGAGTTCAGCCATTGTATGAGCAGTACTATGCCTTATTAAAGAATAGAATAATGACGAATGAGTATCCACCAAATGCGAGGCTAATAGATACTCAGTTAGCAAAAGAGTTTGGTACCAGTAGAAGTCCTATTAGAGAAGCTTTAAGAATGCTTGAACAAGAAGGTTTATTGGTTAATAATAAAGGAATTTTAACGGTCTATGAACCAACACTGATTGATTTAGTTGAACTGTATAAAGTACGTTCGGGTCTAGAGTATTCTGCTGTATATTGGGCAACTGAATATCAAACCGAAGAATTTATAGTAGCCTTAGATGATTGCTTAAAAAAAACCAAGGAAGCATTAAATGAAAAGGATTATGAAACTGTTATTCAACTTAATACGAAATATCATGATTTAATTTTATATGCCTCCAAAAATTCTAGGTTAATTGAAATGATGGAAAAAATTAGATCCTTAATTTTACTTTATAGAAACATTTTGTTTTTAGATTTTGATCTTGATTACAATTTTATAGAAGACCATGAGCGCGTTTGTAATTTTATCAAATCCAAAGATTCCAAGAAATCAGCGGAATTTATGGTAGACCATATCAATAACGATATTGCTTACTTTAAAAAGGTTTTTAATAAAAAAAATAGGAGTGAATTAGTATGAGTCATTTATCATGTTTTCCTACGAGGTTATTAATTGGAGAAAATGCTTTAAATCAAGTAAATGATGTATTAAAAGAATTTGGAACAAAAAATATTCTATTAGTTACAGATAAGGGACTTACAGCAGCCGGAATTGTTGATAAGGTCGTCGATTGTATTAAGAATTCGGGAGCTGATATTACTATTTTTAATGAAACTAAACCAGAGCCGACAATTAGTAACTTTAAATCCGCATTGGAACTTGCAAAAGGAATTGATATAGATTTAGTAATCGGCCTAGGTGGGGGAAGTGCCATCGATTTAGCAAAAGCAGTTGCTTTACTATTAAAGCACGATAAAGAGTTTTTAGAATTTGTAGGAATTAATAAAGTACCTTCACCAGGACTGCCAACTATTATGATTTCAACTACTTCCGGAACTGGATCTGAAGTATCTAAGTTTGCAGTATTGACGGATGAAGAAACACATTTGAAAAGTGTTATCGCAAGTCCAAACATTGTCCCAACAGTAGCGGTCGTGGATCCTGCTTTAACTTATACATTACCTCCAGTTATTACAGCGCATACTGGTTTAGATGCCTTGGTACACGTGATCGAAGGTTATCTTGCTCAAAGAAATTCCAACTTTAGTAATGAGTTGGCATTAGTAGGGTTGAAGAAAATTTGGAATCATATTGAGGCTGCATATGAGGACGGCTTAGATAAGGAAGCAAGATACGAGATGGCAATTGGAAGTATGATTGGTGGTTTAGTTCTTAACACGACGGACGGGGCTGGTATGGTACACGGTTTAGCATTTTCACTTGGTGTATATTGTAACTTGCCTCATGGATTATCCAATAGTTTGATGCTACCATACACATTGAAATACCTTGCTCCATATTGCGAAGAAGAATTGGTTACCCTGGCCAAAAATGTAAATATCGTAGGAGATTCAAATACGCAAACAATTGAACGATTTATTGAGGAAATTATTCAGTTACAGAAAAGATTAAATCTTCCGATTACATTAGAAGAATTGGGAATTGAAGAAAGCTTGCTAGAAACACTAGCAGAAAGTAGTTACACTCAGGAACGATTACAATCGAACTCTCCAAAGAGATTAGAAAAAGATGAACTCTTGGCGATTTTTAAACAAGCATATAATGGTCAAATAATTTTAAATGAGGGGTGATTCGATGAAGGTCTTATTTCAGGAAGCTACAGTGAACTTACTAAAAAATGTACAGGATGAGTTAGGGGCTGTACACCAGTTTATAGGTGGTGCGTATATTACTGGAGAAAAAACGGGTGATGTTATTTTCCCGTATGATGGTCAACCAATTTTTACATTTTATAAGTCTAGTACTCAAGATGTAGAAGAAGCAATTTCGCTTGCAGAGAAAGCGCTACCAAGTATGAAAAAGCTAACTCTATATGAGAGAGCTGAAATATTATCCAAAACAGCCAATATCCTTGAAGAACATATCGATTCCATTGCCAAAATTATAGTTTATGAAACAAGTAAAACTCTAAAAGATGCTATAGGTGAAGTTACTAGAGCGATTTCTACTTTTCGTTTCTCTGCAGAGGCTACAAAATCATTACACGGTGAGACGTTACCTTTAGATGCAATGTCGGGAGTTGGCAAACGTTTATCATTTATTGTTCATGAACCCATCGGAGTAGTCGGTGCCATTACAGGGTTTAATTTCCCGATTTTGTTGGCAGCACATAAATTAGGCCCTGCATTTGGAGCAGGAAATACGGTAGTTTTAAAACCTTCCCCTGGCACGCCAATCTCAAGTATAGTACTTGCTTGGGTATTGCAACAAGCAGGGTTGCCGATGGGTGCGTTATCAGTTGTAAATGGTGATGTTGAAGTTGGAGAGGCAATAGTAAAAGATCCGCGTATAGCTGTTATTTCATTTACTGGTAGTAGTTTAATTGGGCGTAAAATTAGCCAGCAAGCCGAATATAAAAAAGTATTACTAGAATTAGGCTCAAATGCAGCAACTATTATTGATTCTGTAGAGAATTTGGAAGAAGTGGCAGAAAAGTTAGTAACGGGCGGATACGGGGCAAATGGCCAATCCTGTATCTCAGTTCAAAGAATTATAGTAAACAAACAATTATCGTGTGAATTAACTGAAATATTAAAAAATAAAGTGTCGTTATTAAAAGTAGGTAACCCATTTGATAAAGAAACAAATGTATCCGCTTTATTTACTCAAAATGCTAACCAACGCATTACAGAGTGGATTGAAGAAGCACTGCATAGTGGAGCAAAACTTGAGGTTGGCGGTAAAATTGAAAACCAGATTTTCTTACCAACCCTATTATCAAATGTTTCTTCTGAAATGAGGGTTTTTAAAGAAGAAATCTTCGGTCCAGTCATTTTAGTTACTACGTACGAATCATTTGATGAAGCAATTGAATTGGTAAATGATTCAAGGTACGGGCTACAAGTTGGAGTATATACGACGAATTTACCGCATGCACTAAAAGCGATAGATGAGATTAAAGCCGGAAGTGTGCATATTAATGAGATTTCAAATTTCAGGCCGGATCATATGCCATATGGTGGTTATAAAGAGAGCGGTATTGGCAAAGAAGGACCACAATCGGTATTGGATGAGTTAACAAATAAAAAAGTCGTAAGTTTTAAACTATAAATGTATAAACAACTGAAAAGTCGAGGTGAAAGGGTTTGCAAAAGTCAGCGTTAGAAGGATTACGTGTACTTGAGTTAGGATCATTAATTGCTGGACCGTTTGCTGGGAGAATTTTTGCAGATTTCGGTGCAGAGGTTATTAAAGTTGAAAATGAAAAAGACGGTGATCCATTACGCGTATGGAGGGAAGTCGAGGATGGCACAAGTTTATGGTGGTATGTTCAGTCTCGAAATAAAAAATCAGTCGAAATTAATTTGAAGTCGGAACAAGGTCAGCGTTTTATTAAAGAAATTGTAAAGGATATCGATATTATCATTGAAAATTTTAGACCAGGTAAATTAGAAGAATGGGGCATTGGCTATGAGGATTTGAAGAAAATTAATCCAAAACTTATCATGGTCCGTATTTCAGGGTTTGGTCAAGACGGTCCCAAAAGTAAATATCCAGGTTTCGGTTCAATCGGTGAAGCGATGGGAGGATTAAGATATCTTACTGGATATCCAGACCGTCCACCTACACGAGTAGGTCTCAGTATAGGGGATTCCATTGCTGGACTATATGGAGTTATAGGTGCTTTAATGGCAGTTTACTATAGAGATAACAATTCTGATTTTGAAGGGCAATGTGTAGATGTTTCATTATATGAATCTATCTTCAGTTTAACTGAAAGTTTGGTGCCTGAGTATGATCGAAAAAAAGTAATCCGCGAAAGAAGCGGCAGTACTTTACCAGGCATTACCCCTTCAAATACCTATGAATGCAAAGATAATCAATATGTTGTAATAGGAGCAAATGGAGATTCAATTTTCAAGCGCTTAATGTTACTAATCGGAAAAGAGGAGATTGCAAATGATGAACGATTTAGTACAAATGCTTTAAGAAATTCACATGCGGAATACTTGGATGGCGTTATTGCTGAATGGACAGAATCTAAGGAAATTGACGCAGTCCTTGATTTACTAAATGAAAATGGTATCCCTGCTGGAAAAATTTATAGTGTAAAAGATATTATAGAAGATCCTCATTACAATGAAAGAGAAATGATTTTGGATGTTGAAACACCAATTGGACCATTAAAGATGCCTGGTATTGTACCGAAATTAAGCAATTCTCCTGGCAAGGTAAAATGGGCAGGTCCTGAACTAGGTGCAAATAACACGGAATTTTTGAAATTAAATAAAGTGTGAACAGGGGGATTCTATGAAAGCTAAAAGACTCTTTTTAATGTTATTTCTTCTTGTATTAGCTACAAGTTTAGCTGCTTGTAAGAACGATTCAGAAGCTTCTGCTGCGAAGAAAGATAGCAAAGTATATAACCTGCAAGTTGGCCATGTTGTAACTACAGATCATTCATATCACCTAGCTTTGGAAAAGTTTTCTAAAGAAGTATACGAAAAATCAGAGGGTCGTTTAGTTGTGGATATATTCCCAAGTGCTCAATTAGGAAACGAACGTGATTTAGTAGAAAGCTTAGCCATGGGCACAGTTGATATGGCATTGGCTAATTCTGGAAATCTAGCTTCGTTTACTGATGCGTATCAAAATTTTGATTTTCCATTTTTATTTAGAGATAGAGAGCATGCACACGCAGTTTTAGATAGTGAAATTGGAGAAAAAGCATTATCGAGTTTAGAAAAAGTAGATATTAAAGGTTTAGCAAACTGGGAAAATGGCTTTTTTAACACATGGAACTCTAAAAAATCTATTGAAGGTCCGGAAGATTTTAAGGGGATGAAGATTCGCGCAAACGATAACCCTATTCATATTGATTCTTATAAAGAAATCGGTGCAAGTGCAATTACGATGGGATGGAGTGAAGTGTACACGGCAATTCAAAATGGAACGATTGATGGGGTGAGTGTGTCAATTCCTTCAATGTATACTGCCAGAATCTACGAGGTTGCGCCTTATATCTCGAATAGCAGTGAATTTTATGTTACCGCTGTTTTTATGATGAATAAAGATTTATTTGAAAGGTTACCTAAAGATTTACAACAAATTATTAGTGAAACTGCAAAAGAGACTACTAAATATCAGAGAGATTTAAATAAAGAAATTGAAGATAAAGCACTTGCAGATCTAGCGTCAAAAGGATTTGAGATTACTAATCCAAATAAAGATGAGATGAAAAAAGCAGTTTGGGATAATATTTATAATCAGTATGCACCACAACTGGATAAGGAATTAATTGATTCAATCCAAAATGATTTTTAATATACCGAAATGTTAACGCTTACTTTCTGCTGAGTAACTATTAATAGAATGGAGGACTTTTATGATTGATAAAATTATCACTAAGTTTGAAAACTACTCAACTATTTTTTGTTTTACAGCGATGAGTATAATAACTTTGCTTGGTGTATTTTGCCGTTATGTACTCTCTAACCCGATCACTTGGGGGGAAGAGTTATCTCGCTACTTTATGATTTGGGGGATTTTGATCGGCATCAGTATTGTGACACGTAAGAAGTCTCATCTAGGAATTGATGTAATCTCTTCATTTGCTCCACCAAAATTGAATAAGTCAATGGCGGTTATTGCTAACGTTCTATTAATTTTAAGTTACGCCTTACTATTTTGTATTGCAGTAAAATTTGTTATTCAATCATATGCTTTAGGGCAGGTTACTCCAATTCTAAGAATTAAATTTTACTTGATCTATTTAGCGTTGCCAGTTGGATTTGCATTAAGTACTTATCGGGCGATTCAAGTATTTTGGATTGATTTTATTAAAGTAGCCGAGACAGAAGAAAGCGAAAAGCCGCTACAAGAGAGTGAGGTATATCTATAATGGGACTTTCCTTATTCGGTGGATTAGCTGGGATTCTAGTATTAGGAATGCCAATTGCCATTGCATTATTAATTGCAACAGGCATTAGTGTATTTTTCTTCACAGAAACTTCTTTAATCGTATTAGTACAGCGACTGTTTGTATCACTTGATTCTTTTTCCTTAATGGCTTTACCATTTTTTATGATAGCAGGCGGGCTTTTGGAAAAAGGAGGAGTTTCAAAGCGAATTGTAAACTTCGCTAATTCGATTGTTGGTGGATTACCAGGCGGATTAGCTATTGTAGCGTTTGTGGCAGCGGCATTTTTCGGCGCTATTTCTGGTTCCTCAACAGCAACCGTAATTGCAATTGGTGCAATTTTAGTACCAACAATGTTAAAAGAAGGCTATGATATTAGATTTTCTGTAACTACGCTTGCAGCAGCAGGTATTCTAGGGACAATTATTCCACCTAGTATTCCAATGGTAACTTTTGGCGTATCAACAGGAGCTTCAATTGGGGATCTATTTAGTGGGGGGATAATACCGGGAATTTTATTAACATTCCTAATGTCTGTATATGCATATCTTTATGGTAAAAAGAATATCAAAGTAGAATATGAATTTTCATTTGCTAAAATCTTACGCACTTTTAAAGAAGCAATTTGGGCATTATTGATGCCATTAATTATTATAGGTGGAATTTATTCAGGTATTTTCACAGCAACGGAAGCAGCAGCGGTTGCATGTTTGTACGGATTAATCGTTGGTATTTTTGTATATAAAGAATTAAAACCAAAAGTTGTAAAAGAGATCATGGAAGGTGCAGTCATTAACTCTGCGATGATTATGTTTATCGTGGGTGCAGCAGCAGCTTTTGGTTATGTTATGACAAAAGCAAGAATTCCAGCAGAATTATCTCAATTTATTGTTAGCCTTACAGATAATCCGTATGTTCTGTTACTGCTCATTAATGTAGTATTACTAATTATAGGTACTTTTATGGAGACAAATGCGGCGATTTTAATTGTTGCTCCAATATTTACACCGATTATTTTAGAATATGGCATTGATCCGATCCATTTTGGTGTAATGATGATCGTAAACCTTAGTATTGGAATGATTACACCTCCTTTGGGAGTGAATTTATTTGTTGCTGCCAAACTAAAAGATGGGTTAAAGGTGAATGATTTATTGAATAAGCATTTAGGGATGTATTTGCTCGTATGTTTAGTCGGCTTACTATTAATCACTTATGTTGAGGATCTAGTATTATTTATCCCTAATTTACTAAAATAAAGGAGAGTATAATGAGATATATTGAAGTATACGAAGTAGGGCCACGTGATGGCTTTCAAAATCTTGATGAATATATACCAATAGAAACCAAAGTCGGCATTATCGAAAAGATTGTTCAATCAGGTGTACAAAACATCCAACATACTTCTTTTGTGAGTCCAAAAGCGATTCCACAATTAAAAGATAGTCGGGAATTAACAGAAATTTGTTTGTCAAAGTTTCCAGGTATAAACTTCAGTGCACTAGTTCCAAATTTAAAGGGAGCGATTCTGGCAAGCGAAGCAGGAGTGAATGCTATTTCGTATGTGGTTTCATTGAGCAAGTCACACAACAAAGCAAATATTAATCGTACACATGAGGAATCATTTAATGAACTAGTAAAGATTAGAGATGCCTATCCAGATTTGGAAATTTGCTTAGATTTATCGACAACATTTGGTTGTCCATTTGAAATGAAAGAAAATAATAATAGAGTAGTTGAATTCTTGGAAAACTATATCAAACTTGGTATTAAAGAAATAAATTTATGTGACACGATTGGTGTAGCAAATCCGCAAGACGTGAAGAAAACAATAAACGATGTTAAGTCAGCCTATCCGAATTTAGAACTTCAAATTCATATTCACGATACTAGGAATATGGGGATGATCAATACGTTTACGGCAATTCAGCTGGGAGTAGCAAAAATCCAGTCAACTTTAGGTGGACTAGGAGGGTGTCCTTTTGCACCTGGAGCATCTGGAAACTTAGCTACTGAAGATATAGTTTATATGTTAAATGATATGAATTACGATACAGGAATCGAATTTTCATTACTCTTAGAGGCCGCGAAATATCAAAAAAAAGAAATCACTGGAAATTTTAGTGGACACCTTCAATTTATTTAACTACCACAGAAATTAACTAGCCTTCTAACTTAGTGTGAGTATGTAGACTTGATACTCATATCAATAGGTTAGAAGGTGATTTTAATTCATTCACTCTAATCTTAAAATACTTCTAACACTTCACATTAATACTATACATTTACAATAATTTAACAAAATCTCTATAGGTACTTTATAGTACTAAACTATGCTTAAAGAACTACAGCGTAGGGGAGATGCTTGAAGTGCGTTTGAAACGCTATATCCAGGTGAAAGACCGATTAATTGTATTAATGATTGTTTGTATACTATCCAATTGTATTTTTGCAATATTTAGTATGGATTATTTACGGAAGATGGAAAATAACACAGAAAAAATGTACAATGAAAAGCTTTTGGCGATTCAGGCAATTGCTGAAATGGAGACGTTTATACATACGGGAGATATGAATCAGGCGAAGGAAGTTCAAACCTCTTTAAACAATTATCAGTTTGATTCAAAAATGGAGTTTTACATAAATGAGTTAAGTACGACATTTGAGAACGGAAATGAGAGCAATCTTTTATCTTTATCTCAGGAAATCAAAGAATATGTCACTTCTAGAGCAGAAAGCCAATTAAGTGCCCATCAACAAGACATTTCATTTGGATACAAATTATTAACGGGTGTTTCAGTCATGATGATTATTATTATTCTATACTTTAGCATTGGGGCAACACGTTCCGTGAATTTGCCGACCCGTCAATTGAAGAAGCTGCTAAAGCAAGCACAGCAAGGGGACTTTACGCAGATTGCCAAGTACGACTCAAAGGATGAGTTGGGAGAAGTGATGTTAAGTTACAATCAAATGGCATCCGAAGTGAAAGAATTGCTAAAAACGGTTCAACGCAGTGCGGCATCGGTTCATGAAGCAAACGATCACTTGCAGGCTGCATCTGAAAAAACGACAAAAGCATCCATTCATATCTCACATGATGCATATGATTTAACAACTGCCACTACAAAATCAACGGAACAATTGAACCTTAACACAAATGCGTTGCAAGAAATTGCCAATGGTGTTGTCGTGATTGCTGAGCGGATTGATTTTATTGAACAAAATATTACGCAAACGGTGAAGGAAGCAAATGCTGGCGTTGAGTATGTAATCTTTAACAATGAACAAATGCATGAAATCGAACAAGCTGTTAAAAAGTCCTATGACATGATGCAAATTTTGGTGAAGCATTCCAAGGAAATCGAGCAAGTGATTCAAATCATCAACTCAATTGCTGAGCAAACGAACTTATTGGCTTTGAATGCAGCCATTGAAGCAGCTCGGGCTGGAGAATATGGCAAGGGATTCAGTGTAGTGGCCGGCGAAGTTCGAAAACTTTCCGAACAATCCGTTAATTCAACGAAAGTAATAGAAGAAATCATCAAGAAAATTCAAGACGATTCCAAGCAATCCGTTCAATTCATGAGCGGTGCGCTCCAGTCCGTACAAACTGGAATTGACACAACCAATCAAACGGCTTCGAAATTTCAGCAAATCGTGTCCGCTGTGAATGAAATCGGGCCTCACATCGGTGAAGTAGCATCAACCATTAGCGTCATCACGGAAAATACAAAAGAGGTTGCGAATAACTCCTTGCAATTGAGCAAAGTTTCAAAAGAAAATGCCAAAATGATTGAACAAGTGTCAGCTTCAACAACCGATCAACTGGAAGCAACAAAGGACATCCACGACGAAATCCAGAAAATCTCAAGAAATATCCAAACCCTAACGAACGCGATTAAGCGCTTTTCGGTATAGTACCGGATGGCTAGGTCACAAATGTTATAGCGAAAACTATTAATTTTCAGAAAACTATTGAAGTTAATAGTTTTTTTGTGTTAATTTTTAAAAAATGACTTTCTGTACTTTTTTTAAAAATTTATGCTAACAATTGAGGCGATGTTGATATGAAAAAGATCTTACTGACAGGATTCGAACCATTTCTAGATTTTAAATTAAATCCGACGATGCAGATTGTAGAAGCATTGAATGAAAAAGTAATAGAAGATTACGAGATTTACGGACGTATTATGAAAGTGGATTTTAATGAATCATCCAAACAATTAAAAGGATATATCCATGAGGTGCAGCCTGACATCATTATTTCGTTAGGCTTAGCTGGCGGGCGATTCAAAATTACGCCAGAACGAATAGCCATCAATATTAAGGATGGCGAGCCTGACAATAATGGATTTGCACCGATCGATGCGAAAATTCAAGAAGATAGTGTAGATGCCTATTTAACAAACTTGCCAATTCGGCAAATGGTGGATCGATTAAAAAAAGAAGGATACCCAGCGGAAATCTCCAATACAGCCGGCACGTATTTATGCAACAACATTATGTACGAAGGTCTCGCTTATGCAACGCAGCAGGGGAACTTGTTAGCTGGTTTTATCCACATTCCTGCTTCGTTTGAGTTAGCGATTCAACATGGAAAAATCCCGGGCTGGAATATACGAGACTTAATCAATGCCGTCGAGCTCTGTATTGAGGAAACGGTCAGTGCAGTGAATGATTGATTTTCCAAAAATGATGTGGATTAGTCAGCACACGATCCGCTTTGCATTTAACGAGGAGATTTCGCAGCAAAGTTTTCTGGCAGTCCAGCAGTTTAATACATTTATTTGTAAAAAATTACATCACTCGATTATGGAAAGCGTACCAAGCTACTATACGGTTACGGTATTTCTAAAAAAACGGCCATCTCTAAATTACGAGACTTTGGTTGAACAATGGCGTCTGTATCAAACGGCGCGAATGAACGAGCAACCTTCCATAAGGCGTGAGTTAAGCATTCCTATTTGCTATGATGAAGAATTTGCGCTAGATATGGAGCGGGTGATGGAGGTTACCCATTTATCTTACGACGAGATTATTTCATCTCATATTTCCAAGCCTTATTCAGTTCATTTAGTTGGTTTCTTGCCAGGGTTTCCTTATTTGGGGGAGCTTGACCAACCTCTACATGTTCCAAGATTAGAGAAGCCTAGAAAACTGGTGGAAGCCTCTTCGGTAGGAATCGGGGGTTATCAAACAGGCATATACCCAATTGATTCTCCTGGAGGTTGGAATATCATCGGAAAAACGCCATATACACTATTCGATGTAACGCAGGATGAGCCTACGTTATTTCAAGTAGGGGACAGAGTAACGTTTTACGAGATTACAAAACAGGAATTCTATAAATTCGTTCAAGAGAAAGCGTGTTGCAAATGAAGCCACTACTCAAAATTTTAAGACAAGGCGTGTATGCTAGCATTCAAGACAGAGGCAGGTTTGGATATCGTGCACAAGGTATTCCTGTTTCGGGTGCAATGGACAGATTTTCTTATGAAATGGGCAATCAAATTTTAAATAACCCCGCGAATGCTGCTTGTTTAGAAATTTTTAATGGTGGCTTCGAATTGGAAGCCTTGAGTGATCATACGTATGTACTCACTGGAGCAGAAGGAAATTTCTCTATTAATCATGTAAAGGTAGAATGTTGGAAGAGTTTTCGTCTGAAAAAAGGAGATATTTTATCGATAAAAGGGACTATAAAGGGCTCGATTCTTTATTTAATTCCACAAGGTGGCTTAAAGGTGGAATCGATTTTAAATAGTAGATCCAGCTACCATAAAGCTAATCTTGGGGAGTTGGTAACAGCCGGCAGTATTTTGTACGGCCAAGAGATAGAGCCACTTGCTTATACGCGCGGATTAATGCAAGAGCACAGGCCGCAGTTTGAAAATTTCATGCAGGTTCGAGTTTTTAAGGGGCCGCACTTTGAGTTATTTACACAAGAGAGTCGGATTAGTTTTCTTCACGATTCGTATCAATACACAGGCGGCAATCGAATGGGCTATTACTTTAAGGGTGAAAAACTTTCATTGCAGAAAAAGAAGAATATTATTTCGGAAGCTACTCAATTTGGTACGATTCAAGTTCCGGCAAATGGAGAGCCGATCATTTTGATGGCTGATGCACAAACTGTAGGCGGTTATCCGATTATCGCAACGGTGCACGAAGATGATCTTAACAAAATCGCACAACTGCGTACGTATAGTAAGGTAACGTTTTGTTTGGTGGAGGACTGATTATGGATATAAATTGCGATATGGGAGAAAGTTTTGGAGCTTACCGACTAGGAAATGATTACGAAATCCTAGATTATGTGACATCAATAAATATTGCCTGTGGTTTTCATGCAGGCGACCCAATGATCATGCGGCAAACCGTCCGACAGGCAATCGAAAAAAATGTGAAAATTGGTGCACATCCAGGATATGCCGACTTACAAGGATTTGGACGACGGAATATGGATTTCTCCCCAGAAGAGATTTATAACATGATCATTTATCAAGTCGGAGCGTTGCAGGCGTTTGTGGAGATTGAAAAGGGGCAGCTTCATCATGTAAAGCCACACGGAGCCCTATACAATCAAAGTGCAAATGATGCCGAAAAGGCGAAAGCCGTTATTGATGCTGTATTTGATTTAAATCGGGATTATGTACTTTATTGTTTATCCGGTAGTTTGATCGCTGAGATGGCCAAGGACAAAGGGTTGACCGTTTTTGAAGAGGCCTTTTCTGATCGGAATTATAACGAAGACGGCACTTTAGTGGATCGGTCACATGAACATGCGTTAATTGGAAATGAAGAGCAAATGCTTCAACATGTGCGTCGCATACTTTCATCAAATGAAGTGGTGACAATTCAAAAGAAAATCATCAAATTAAATGCACAAACATTATGCATCCATGGCGATGGGCCACATGCATTGCATTTTGCAAGAAAAATTAGTGAGTTGAATAAACTATAGGTAGTTTTCATCCCTTCTACAATTTAGGAGGGATTTTCGTTATTTCCCCCAATCAAATACACCAAATATTTATTTTCGATATTAACGGGTTTTGTAGTTGTGAGGTTTACCGAAAACAAGTTACCATTGTAGTAGTATAGTACTCCCCATCTTCCTCTATAAAATATCTCTATTATATTTTTACCCTCCAATCTATATTATTTTAAATTTTAGAAATGAGGACTATTTTTGCAAATTATCGACCGAACTTTATCTTCAAAAATAATTGTTTTGGAAGCAATGAAACGCAGGATTGATCCGAATCACCCGAGGCACGAGTATGTCGCTTCTTTATTGCGGCGGGCGGAAATCGGCTACCGAGGGGAATTGAAGGTGGATCGATTGTGGAAGGAACTCACCGTGCCGACCAACGCTCTTCTAATACATAATTATGAAACGACAAATGATATCGGCAATTCACATCAGATCGACACCATTTTTGTATGCCCCCACTTTATCTTCATCCTCGAAATTAAAAATATATCCGGCTCCATTTGGTATGAAAAGGACAAACATCAGTTGCTGCGAAGGAAGGGAACAGGGGAAGTTGAGAGTTTTCAGAGCCCTTTTGATCAAGTGCAGCGCCATGCAGAGAGGATTGAAAGGATCGTAGGGCGTTTAGGATACTCGCTTCCGGTTCTTAAAGCGGTGGTTATTGCCGAATCTTCCACCATTATTGGTGACGTGCCAAATGAATTTCCAATTTTCCATGCGATTGGTTTGCCTAGTGAGATAAAAAAGCTATTATTAAAGTATAACAACTTTGTGCTCTCGCAAGTACACTATGAAAAACTAAGGAACTACTTGCAAAGCATACATAAACCCAGTATCTATGTACCAGATTTGAAATTCCGCCTTTGCGTAAGGGAGCGATTTGTGCGTGTGGGAGAAGGATGGAGTACAATTATGGAAAGTTTTTATGTAAGTGCGGGATGAATTCTAAAGAGCCTCTCTATCAAGGCTTGCATGATTATCGGGTTTTGTTTGATGAGTGGATTACGAATCGAGCGTTTAGGGAGTTCTTTTTTATAGAAAGTGGAGATACTGCTAATAAATTATTAAAAAGAATGAAATTTTACTATGAAGGTAGCAACAAAGGGCGTCGTTATATTATCCCAAAGGATGTTTGGCGGAAATATTGAAGTAGTTGACGGATATATTTAAATTTTGGCGGAAATATCTATAAAACTGGCGGATATTTCACATAAGTTGGCGGATATACCGAAACCTATCACCACCTCCAAAGAAAAGAGGGTATCAACTTGAACAAAATCATTGATTTTATCTCAATCAAGCAGCGGAAGCAAGATGAAAAATTGGATAGAATGTTTCGAAAGGCGAATTCGTTACAGGATGTGCAGGAGATTGACAAACTTGTGGAGGAGAAGTCCCTAGTTGTGCAGGATCACAAGCTTTTTCTCGCTTTCTTGAAATATTTGGAGTTGAAAGAGTTGCAGCCGCAAGCAATTTTTAAGGAAGTTTTGGAATTGCCGAAATTTAAATTTGAAGAGCGGTATCAGATGAATTGGCAGTCGGTGGTGCAGTTGTGTTTTACGTTTCTTGCGATTTTAAAAGAGAATGATCCCGAGCAGTATTTGGAGTTTATTGTGTCTAATTAATTAATGTGTACCTGGAGTAGGAGGTTTACTTACAAGTAAACACCTCCTTGAACCATCAGCCTTTGTGTTGAATTAGTTAACATCTTAAAGATTCACTTTAGCTCGCAACTCTCATCCGAGTTCACCACTTATTCCTCCCATTTCTAAAATATTTTATAATTTTAACGCACCTTATTGTTCTTTCTACCTACTATTCGTTATAATATTTAAATGGGGTTCGAATGTACGAAACCAATCTTGAAAGGAGTTTCTGGATTCAATGAATGAGGAACAACGACTAGCAAGTCAGCAAGTGAATCAACCAAAACCTACAAATGCTAAGCCTGAAAAAGATTATAGTCAATATTTCGAACGTGTGATTACGGCACCGTCTTTAAAAGACGCAAAAAAGCGTGGGAAAGAGGAAGTGAAGTACCACAAGGATTTCAATATTGATGAAGAGTTTTTGGCTATGGGCAACGGGCGCAAATTTTTCATTCGCACTTATGGATGTCAAATGAACGAGCATGATTCAGAGGTTATGGCCGGGATTTTCATGCAGCTTGGGTATGAACCCACCGACAGAATCGAAGAAGCGGATGTTGTGCTGCTAAACACATGTGCAATCCGTGAAAATGCTGAAAATAAAGTATTTGGTGAGCTTGGCTACCTATTAAAATATAAACGTCAAAATCCTGAATTGTTAATCGGCGTTTGTGGCTGTATGTCGCAAGAAGAGTCGGTTGTCAATAAAATTTTAACAACATACCAGCATGTAGATATGGTTTTCGGTACACATAACATTCATCGCTTACCGCACATTCTAAAAGAAGCTTACATGTCCAAGGAAATGGTGATTGAAGTTTGGTCTAAAGAAGGGGACGTTATCGAGAACCTTCCAAAGCAGCGCAATGGTGCCATTAAAGCTTGGGTGAACATCATGTACGGCTGCGATAAATTCTGTACATACTGTATCGTTCCTTACACACGTGGGAAAGAACGCAGTCGTCGTCCTGATGAAATTATCCAGGAAGTTCGTGAGTTGGCAGCACAAGGCTATCAAGAAATCATGCTGTTAGGTCAAAATGTAAATGCTTACGGGAAAGACTTTGCTGATCTCGAATATCGACTGGGCGACTTAATGGACGAATTGCGCAAAATTGATATTCCGCGAATTCGTTTCACAACAAGTCATCCACGCGACTTCGATGATCATCTAATCGAAGTGTTGGCAAAAGGTGGCAACCTGGTAGAGCATATTCATTTACCTGTTCAATCGGGTTCGAATGATATCTTGAAAATCATGGCACGAAAATATACACGTGAGCACTTCCTTGAATTAGTTCGCAAAATTAAAGCAGCCATTCCGGATGTAGCATTAACAACAGATATCATTGTTGGTTATCCTAATGAAACAGAGGAACAATTCCAGGAAACACTTGATTTATATCGAGAAGTTGGATTTGAAATGGCCTTCACTTATATTTACTCACCACGTGAAGGGACACCGGCTGCGAAAATGAACGACAATGTACCTCCAGAAGTGAAGAAGGAACGCCTACACCGTTTAAATGCCGTGGTTGAAGAATTTTCAGCGGCTGCTCTAAAACAATTGGAAGGCCAAGTCGTTGAAGTGTTAGTTGAAGGCAGCAGTAAAAAACGTGATGACGTACTAGCTGGTTATACAAGAAAAAATAAATTAGTTAACTTTGATGGTCCGAAAGAATTAGTCGGTCATCTTGTGAAAGTAAAAATACTCGAGGCGAAATCTTACTCATTACGCGGTGAGTTTGTAGAGGTCGTTCATCGACATGGGGTGGAAGTATAATGACAACAAAAGTTTATACAAAAGACGAAATCGTAGAAAAAGCAAAAGAAATTGCACACATGATTGCCAACACGGAAGAAGTTGAGTTTTTCAAAAAAGCGGAAGAGCAAATCAATGAAAATCAATACATCCGCGAAAAAATTGCAAGTTTAAAAACATTGCAAAAACAAGCGGTTAATTTCCAGCACTTAGGTAAAGAAAAAGCGTTAAAATTAATCGAAGAAAAAATCGCAAAAATCGAAGAAGAAATCGATGAAACACCAATTGTTCAAGAGTTCAAACAATCCCAGATGGATGTTAACGGCTTATTGCAATTAGTATCGAATGCGATCGCTAATAATGTAACAGATGAAATCATCGAATCTACTGGTGGCGACATTCTTAAAGGCGAAACTGGCTCAAAAGTACGCAACAGCACGCCTGGAAGCTGTTCTTAATCGTAATTTTCTAACCCTCTACATGACCATTGTAGAGGGGTTTTTTTATTGAAATAACTCTGGCAACTCTCCTCTTAACAGATAGATTGCATCTTGATTTTTCGTTGCCAAAAAATTACTCATTATATAAATATGTCTATATCAAACTCGAAAAACTGTGATGTTTTGACTAACTATCATGGCGAATAAATGATAGTTTCCCTCTATATACATTCGAGAGGTTGATAGATATTCTTATAGTGTGAATTGTTTTAATATTCCGAATAAATGGAGGGGTCAAATGAAGAAGAAAATTATCGCGTTATCTGTGACAGGAATCTTGGCACTTGGAATGATTACACCAGCTGCATCAACTGCTTTGGCAGTAGGGAATGGGCCAAGCTATGGTGGAAATGAATCCATTCAAACTTCTAATCTTTATACTTACGAGGAAATGGTTCAATTCCTTAAAACGCAAGATGCAAAACAAGAAGCGTTGCAACTTGAGGTTATAGGACAAACGGTAAAAAATAGAGATATCTATTTGGCCAAATATATGACCAATCCGGATAATCCAACTGTGCTTTTCCTAACGCAGCAGCATGGAAACGAACAATTAACAACGGAAGGTGCACTGGAATTCATCAAACATCTTGGCACAAATAAAACAAATGGTGTGCTTGAAAATGTAAATATCCTTGTTGTGCCTATGCTCAATGCAGATGGGGCTATGGGGGATGTGAATTTCTCTCTTGAAGATTATATAGCAGATGGAGGACGTCATCTGACACGCTATAATGCAGTGGGAACGGATTTGAATCGTGACCATGTCGCTAAAATCCAGCCTGAAACGCAAGCACTTCATCAAAATGTGCTGCAAAAATATGATATTGACTATATGATTGATCTTCATCACCAAGGTACAAATTCAGAGCGAGATGGAAAACTAGTTTCTGGTTCTATGCTTTATCCGACAAATGAAAATGTAAAACCGGAAGTGCTGGAGAAATCGAAAAAGCTTGGTGCAGTTGTTTTCAATGCAGTGGATTCTACTGGATGGGGTCATCTTGGAAAATATAATGGCGGAAGTGGAGAAAATATTGGTCGCAACGGTGCTGCGGTTCAATATGATATTGCCACACTATTATTCGAAATGCGCGGCATGTCCGACCATGAAAATCCTTCAGCGGTAATTGGACAAAAAAGTAATGGTTACTTAGTAAAACAAACAGTTACTACACTCGATGCAACAGTACGTGCTATTGCTGATGGGTCGATTGAAACGGTGGATGCAAGCTTCTGGGATACATTGGCAACTCAAACCACACGTCAGTCTGAAGAGTAACATGCAGGGAGTGGAATAAATTTAGGGGTAATCTTTTGAATTTTATTTCGTTTCTCTAAAATAACGAAAATCGGAGGGATTTTATGAAAAAGAAGTTTTCAAAAATAATTTTACCAACAACCCTTGCGCTGACTTTAGGAGTTTCCACGGCAGCTTTTGCTGCTCCGCAATCGAACCCAAACGGACCTTACATTGAAGACAACCAAAATATTTCTTTATCAAGCTATTTGTCCAACGCTGAATTAGCTAAGAAGCTCCAAAATCTTGAGGCCTCTTCAAATGGAAAAATAAAGCTTGAAATCGCTGGATACTCCAATCTTTCGCCGGATGGCTATCAAACTGAAACGGAAAAAGGGGAGCCAATTTATGTCGCGAAGTTTGGGGATAATGATCCAAATAAGAAACGCATCTTAATTACTGCACAGATTCATGGAAATGAACAAATTGGTGCAGAAGCTGCAATCGATATTATTCAACAGCTTTCTTCTAATGGGCAGGATGTCAAAGAAATTTTAGATAAAGTATCAGTCTGGATCATGCCGCGTATCAACCCGGAAGGTGCCGATAATCTATATGAGGGCACATGGTATCCGACTCGCTATACGCACCAGACTTGGCTTCCTGAAAACATTGGCCTGCCAGCAGATACAGTGGCCCCATGGTACTATAATAGCGATGGCAGTGAAAGAGCGCAGAATAACGATGGCCGTGTTGTTTACGGTATCCCTGGCTACGATCAAAACAGGGATTATAACCCGAATCTTGACTTTAGAGTGAATGATCAGAATCTAAATGAAGTAGCGTCATTCCTGAATTCTAAATCTACAAACAACAGCAGATTTGGCGGTTTCTATGTAACGGCTGAAGCACGCACGGTAACAAACGTGTTTAAAGAATTCCAACCTGATGTCTATGTAGACGTTCATCACCGTGGATTCAATACGGTATCTGATGAAGATAATCGTTCCGTACCAGTTCAATTTGCGGCTGCCGTTGCAGATCCGTACACGGATCCATTCACAGGTCAACAGTATGAAGTGGATGAGGATGTGTTGAAACTTGCAAAACAAGTGAATGCTCTATCAGCTCTGACATTACAAAAAGGTAACTCTCACTTTGGGGCTGTTCAAAAATATCCTGATGTAAACTTGCCAGGGACGGCTCTTGGTGCATTCGCTCTTAATGATGCTTCAATTATGTTGATTGAAATAAAAGGCCAAAGCCAAACGCTTGGCCAAAAACAGTCAGGTATGTTGAAGGAAACTGTTACTCAGCCACTTATGGCAGTATTCAAAGGTTTAGCTGATGGCTCCGTTTACGACGTCGATACAACGATTTATGATGAAATCCCGGAAGCTTCAAACTCGATTAGTGATCCAACTACGAGGGATTAAAATCTATACTAGCTGATTTTTTCATGTTGCTTGCAAAACAGCTAGAAAATTGTAGGGAGGGTGACCACCAATCTAGGGTCACCCTCTCTATTTTTTATTCGATTTCCGCTAGCACCTTATCCATTTGCGCTTCATTCGATTTCACTGCATCACTATCAGGGGAGTCAACACCACGGTAAGCATATTTCAGATTTTGGTTGTAGTCGAAAGCAAATTCCTTGATGGCGCCCTCATTATTTTTTTCAACAAAATAGGATTTGAATATATTTGTCAACATACGGTCATGATTGTCTATTTCATCTAAATACGTACCTGATTGATAATCTTCCACGATGTCGGTTTTGAATTGATCCACTTCTTCTTCCGAAGCTTCATATTCTAGCAAGTATTGCTCCAGTTCATAAAATTTATCTGATGCGACTTCTTCATTTGATGCAATTTCGTATATTTTTCGAGCCCAGTTATCCGGCTCTATTTCTTCGCTTGCATTTTCCTCTGTTGGAGTATCTTCTGCAGCAGGTTCTGAAGCTTCATCAGTAGGCGATGGTTCAGTTATTTCCTCCTCATTTGTAGCAGTGTCCTCTCCGTTACAAGCTGCTAAACCAATACATATTATAAGTGTAGTACTAAAAATTCTTTTTTTGATCATCAAAATACTCCTAACCATTTTTTATACATTTATTATGACTGAGGATTATAAAGGGAATACCAGTTATTTAATTTTTAGTCACACTATTCGCCCACCTTTAATACTATAAATTGTCAGCAGCAACTGATTCGAAAATCTAAAGTACATTTACGCTTTTGTTTTCTTTTCTAGGGTGCGAGGCTTGATTAGCAGTAAGGTGCATGGAATCCAGGAAGTGTCACGATGTCTTAGCCCTAAGAGTAATGGAAAACAATCTGTAAAATCTACGAAAAACGAATCCGTGACATTTCACCAATTAGGCACATGCCGCATAGTATAGTTCGACTAGATGTTAAAGGAGGAAAAAGCGTTGAAACGTTTGCGTCAAATAGTGACAAAGGCGGTTGTCGCTAAAGGTAAGAAGAGAGTTGAAGCGAGTGAAGTCATTCGCCCATCGTCTACGCCGACTAGTATTTTAGGGTGTTGGGTAATTAACCATCACTATAATGCGAAAAAAGTAGGGAAATATGTTGAAATCACAGGAAAGTTCGATGTAAACGTGTGGTATGCGTACAATAATAATACAAAAACAGCTGTACACTCGGAAACAATTAACTACAAAGATCGCATCAAACTTCACTACCGTGATCAAGATGTGATTGAATCGAATGACTGCCACGTACGAGTAGTTCAACAACCAAACTGTATCGAAGCGGTTATTAACCAAAACGGAGACTGCTTCAATGTAGTGATCGAACGTGAATTTGTTGTAGAAATTATTGGCGAAACGAAAGTAGTCGTTTCTGTACACGAAGTGGACTACGAAGAAGACTGGAAGTATGAAGAAGATGAATCCTCATCAAGCTCAAGCTCTAGTTCAAGTTCTAGCTCTAGCTCAAGCTCATCATCCTCATCATCATCGTCCTCTTCAAGCAGTGGCTTTAAATTTATTGAAGACTCGTCATCATTTCGTTAATAAAGTGAGAGCGCCATCTACTAGCAAGAAGTAGACAAATAGGCGCTCTTCTTTATTGTTCCATCCCCTCAAAAACAGTGGTTTTCGCTTTTATTGGCGGAAATCCTGTTTTCCTAAATTTTCAGAGCATTCCCACTGTAAAATTGAAGCGTGAAAGACCACGTTTATCACCTGATTTTTGTTATACTGATTATAAATGTATTCATTTCGGAAAACACGCTTGCAATGGGATAGTACATCCGTGTTTTTCTTCTATAGAGTAAAGATAAGTTTAGAGAGGTACCATGAAAATGACAACATATACGCCAATGATGCAACAATATTTAGCCATCAAATCAGAATATGAAGATGCGTTTCTTTTTTATCGATTAGGAGACTTCTATGAAATGTTCTTTGATGATGCGATAAAAGCATCACAAATTTTAGAAATCACTTTAACAGGTCGCGATGCGGGAACGAAAGAGCGCATCCCGATGTGTGGTGTTCCTTTTCATTCCGCGAAAGGATATATCGAAACACTGGTATCAAAGGGATACAAAGTGGCAATTGCAGAGCAGACCGAGGACCCGAAACAAGCAAAAGGCGTTGTGAGACGAGAAGTCGTGCAGCTGATTACACCTGGAACGATTATGGAAGGGAAAACGATTGATGGAAAGACAAATCACTTCATCGCCTGTGCTGAGGAATTATCGAATAACACCTTCGCCCTTGCCTATCTAGACGTTTCCACTGGAGAAGCCAACACAGCCATCGTTGAAGGGGGAACAAAGGCGTTGCTTCAACAATTAATGGCCTTTACGATTCGCGAACTCGTTGTAACGGAGCAGCTTCAGCTTTTACTTGCTGATCATGCAAGCAATTTAGGAATCGTCCTCTCTCTTGAAAAAGATGAAATGCCTGAAGAAAAGTCAGTTAAATATATTTCGAATTTGCCAAATGAACTAAAAGGAGTTGCCAAGAGTCTACTTCAATATGTGGAAAGAACTCAAATGCGCAGCTTATCCCATATTCAAGACTTTACATATACCGAAACGAAGCAACTGTTACGCATTGATACGAACTCGAAACGGAATTTAGAACTGCTGGAGTCGATTCGCGGTGGCGATCAAAAGGGTACATTATTATGGCTGCTTGATGAAACCGTGACGGCTATGGGTGGCCGTAAACTGAAACAATGGCTGCATCAACCGTTAGCAACGCGTTCAGCCATCGAAAATCGCCTTGCCATTGTGACGGATTTATTGGATGAATTTTTTGTTCGTAATGAGCTAAAAGAATTACTGAAAAATGTCTATGATTTAGAGCGGTTGGCAGGTCGTGTTGCTTTTGGAAATGTGGGTGGACGCGATTTAGCGCAGCTGCGGGAATCGTTGCGCCAAGTGCCTTTCATTAAGCAACAGCTAATGAATACAGGTAAATCAACGCTTGTGGGGTTAGGTGAAAAGCTTGATGAGTGTTCGGATATTGAGGCGTTTTTATCGAAAGCCATCACGGATAACCCGCCGATTGCGATAAAAGAAGGAGACGTCATTCGTGAAGGCTATAATGACAGATTAGATGAATTACGTTTTGCTTCTCGAAACGGGAAGGACTGGATTGCCCAATTAGAGCAAAAAGAACGTGAACTAACAGGCATTAAAAACTTGAAAATCGGCTATAATCGCATTTTTGGCTACTATATCGAAATAACAAAATCGAATATTGCCAATGCAGATTTGACGCGCTATGAAAGAAAACAAACCTTGGCCAATGCAGAACGTTATATTACAGAAGAGTTAAAGGAAAAAGAAGCCATCATATTAAATGCAGAGGAACAAAGCTTAGCATTGGAATATGATTTATTCGTTGAATTGCGCAATCAGTTAAAAGCATTCATTCCGCGAGTTCAAGCATTGGCTTCCGAGATTAGTGAGCTCGATGTGTATATAAGTTTTGCGGTTGTTTCTGAGAAATATCGATTTGTGGAGCCTTCCTTCCACGAAGGGCGGGCATTGAAAATTGTGGGCGGTCGCCATCCAGTCGTTGAAAAAATGTTGAATAAACAAATGTATGTACCAAACGATTGTGTACTGCCGAATGATAAAAATATGATGCTTATAACAGGGCCGAATATGTCCGGGAAAAGTACGTATATGCGTCAAGTAGCTATTATTGTAGTATTAGCTCAAATGGGCTGCTACGTGCCGGCTGATGAAGCTGAACTTCCAATCATTGATCAGATTTTCACTCGAATTGGGGCGGCAGATGATTTAGTAGCCGGCCAGTCGACGTTTATGGTGGAAATGCTGGAATCCCAGAACGCGATTACGAATGCGACGGAAAAGAGTTTATTATTATTTGATGAAATCGGTCGTGGGACATCTACTTATGACGGCATGGCGTTAGCCCAATCGATGATGGAATATATTCATGATAAAATCGGTGCCAACACACTTTTTTCTACCCATTATCATGAGTTAACGGCACTTGAACAACAGTTGGGCCGTCTTCAAAATGTTCATGTCAGTGCAACTGAAAAAGATGGCAAAGTGGTATTTTTACATAAAGTACGCCAAGGCGCAGCGGATAAAAGCTACGGAGTTCACGTAGCAAGCCTAGCCGAAATGCCTGAAGAAATTATCGATCGTGCGAGAGTGTTGTTGGAACAGTTCGAATCGAAAGACCAAGGGATAGCGAGAGTTGCAGCTACGGTTGAAAGTGAACCGGCCGATGATGAGCTGCAATTATCACTTTTTGCAGAGGAAGCGATTGTTCCTCCGACTACTGATTCCGGCAAGAAATTGTCGGCGGTTGAATTAGAAGTGCTCGAACGCCTGGAAAAAATGAACATCATGGGGACAGCGCCAATCCAAGCGATTAACGTATTGTATGAGCTGCAGCAGGCTTTGTTAAGTAAGAAATAATAAAATTAAAGGGGAATTTTGTGGAGAGTGTCGGGATTATTTTAAAAACTGTCGGGATTTTTGCCAGAAGTGTCGGGATTATTTCAAAAACTGTCGGGATTCCGTATGCGAAACCACAAAATTTCCGATTCTCACTAATAAAAAAGGAGGTTGTTCAGCATGGGAAAAATTCAAATTATGGATGAATGGTTATCCAACAAAATTGCGGCGGGGGAAGTAGTTGAGCGCCCGTCGTCAGTTGTGAAAGAGCTCGTTGAAAACGCCATTGATGCAGGAAGTACATCAATTGAAGTTTTTCTCGAAGAAGCAGGGTTAACCTCCATTCAAGTAACAGATAATGGGAGTGGGATGGACGAAGAAGATGCGTTGAAATCTTTTTCCCGCCATGCCACATCCAAAATTTCAAAAGAACCGGACCTTTTCCGTATTCGAACACTAGGTTTCCGAGGGGAAGCATTGGCCTCGATTGCATCGGTGTCCAAAGTAACATTGAAAACATCTGATGGCGAACATAGTGGGCTTGAGATTCAAATGGACGGTGGGCACCTGATTACGAAGAAACCAACCGCTTTTCGAAGAGGAACGGATATTACGATTGCACAGTTGTTTTATAATACTCCGGCACGGTTAAAATATTTAAAAACGATACAGACGGAACTTGGACACTCGATTGATTATATGAACCGTCTAGCCCTGGCGTATCCCGAGATTGCTTTTAAACTTGTACATAATGGAGGAACCCTTCTTCAAACAAATGGTCGAGGGAATGTACAGCAAGTGATTTCTGCAATTTATGGGATGCAAAATGCGAAAAAAATGATCCCTTTTAGTGCAGAATCAAATGATTATAAAGTACACGGGTTTGTGAGCTTGCCAGAGGTTACACGTGCGAACAAAAACTATATTTCGATTTTTGTAAATGGGCGCTGGGTGAAGCATTATTTGGTGCAAAAAGCCATTGTAGATGCGTATCACACGTATCTGCCGATTGAACGCTATCCAATCGCTGTGCTATATATTGAGGGAGACCCTTATTTAACGGATGTCAATGTGCATCCTGCCAAATTGCAAATTCGTTTAAGTAAAGAGCAGGAATTATTGCCACTTGTTCAGAATGCCATTAATCAAGCAATTCGTTCTGCAATTCACGTCCCGGTTGCGGAAAAAAAAGAAAAGCCGGTACGCGTTCCAAGTGAGCAAATGAATATTTGGAAGCCGTATACACCAAAGTTTGATGAACATAAAATGAATGCGATTGTGGAGAGACTGTCATCCGAGAATTCTGTAGTGAGGGAACCGATTGTAAATCAGGGGGCTGGGGTAATTTCTTCGCAGCCTGTAGACCAGAAAGTGGAAGAGCTCCCGACTGAGTTGGATATTGGATGGGTCAATCCGGTAATTGAGGAAACGCCGGATGACGTGGTGGTGCCAGTTGTGGAGGAAGAAGTTGTCGAGAAAAAAGAGCCTTTCCCACAACTTGAAATCGTTGGCCAGATTCATGGAACGTATATTGTGGCACAAATGGAGGATGGTTTTTATTTAATCGATCAACATGCGGCGCAAGAACGGATCAAATATGAATATTTTCGCGAAAAAGTGGGTGAGGTGAATCCGAATGAACGGCAATCACTCCTCTTGCCATTAACTTTCCACTATTCTGCGGATGAAGCGTTGATATTAAAGGAAAATCTTCATGCTTTAGAGGAAGTTGGCGTCTTTTTGGAGGACTTTGGTCAATCCTCCTTTGTGGTCCGTGAACATCCGACCTGGTTTCCGAAAGGATTTGAGCAGGAGTTGATTGAAGAGCTAATCGAGCAAGTGTTAAAAACTCGCAGGGCCGACGTGAAAAAGCTCCGCGAAGAAGCCGCCATCATGATGAGCTGCAAAAAATCAATCAAGGCCAACTATTATTTAACGAAAGAGCAGATGGTTGTCTTGCTCGATGACCTGCGAAAAGCCGACAATCCGTTCACATGCCCACACGGCAGACCGGTTTTGGTCCATTTTTCTACGTATGAAGTGGAGAAAATGTTTAAACGCGTAATGTAGGTGGGAGTTAGTGCTAATAAGAGATTTACATGTGGATTTGGGTTGGATACTTGTAAAAATAAACGAATTAATGCCAGTTTCGAGCGTTTATTCAAAGATAACGAGCGAACCTATTCAAATTACGTGCGCTAATCCAAGTTTACGAGCGTTAACGCCCAATATACGAGCGAGCTCCACAAACTACTTCAAACCAAACCAAAGCTTTACCTAAATTATTATGTAAAGGGGAAATGCAAATGTTTTCATTCAAAGAGCGTCCGAACATACTTAATACGTTAGATAGTTATACATTCGATGTTCTCGTAATCGGAGGGGGCATTACGGGAGCGGGAATAGCGCTCGATGCTGCTTCGCGTGGGCTATCCGTGGCACTGGTGGAGATGCAGGATTTTGCTGCAGGGACATCTAGTCGCTCTACGAAGCTTGTGCATGGGGGACTTCGGTATTTAAAACAACTAGAGGTTGGACTTGTTGCTGAAGTGGGCAGGGAACGTGAGATTGTTTATGAAAATGCAGTTCATGTGACACAGCCTGAGTGGATGTTGCTGCCCCTTTATAAAGAAGGAACGCTAGGGAAAGTGACAACGCGAGCGGCACTAACAGTATATGACCGATTAGCACAAGTGAAAAAAGACGAGCGCCGTAAAATGCTTTCAAAGAAGGAAGCTCTTGAAAAAGTCCCTTTATTAAAAAAAGACGGTTTGCGTGGTGCGGGCTACTATGTTGAATACAAAACAGATGATGCACGTCTTACGATTGAAGTGCTGAAAAAAGCAGTTGAGTACCAGGCGGTTTGTCTAAACTATGCAAGAGTGATCGATTTCGTTTACAAAAAGAAAAAAATCGTTGCTGCCAATGTTCGAGATGAGATTTCCGGCGAAAACATTACCATTCATGCCCATCAAATTGTCAATGCGACAGGTCCTTGGGTTGATGAAGTTCGAAAAAAAGATAAAATCTATAACAAAAAAACGATTCGCCATACAAAAGGGGTCCACATTGTCATCGACCAATCAAGACTTCCATTGGAACAGGCGGTCTACTTCGATACAGAAGACGGACGTATGGTGTTTGCCATACCTCGTGAAGGGAAAACATATGTTGGAACAACGGATACATTTTATACTGATGATCCAATACAGCCGACTGCCACAAAAGAAGATGTGGACTATTTAATAAAAGCGACTCGTTTTATCTTCCCGGATGCAAACGTAACAGCTTATGATGTAGAGTCAACCTGGGCAGGGGTAAGACCATTAATTTCCCAGGAAGGAAAGGACCCTTCCGAGATTTCGCGTAAAGATGAACTATGGGTTGCACCAAGTGGTCTTCTTACGGTTGCAGGCGGTAAATTAACTGGTTATCGTCAAATGGCGGAAACGATAGTTGATAAGATCGTCAAATTGAAAAAATTCAAACATGCAACAGAATGTATCACAAAGGAATTATCTCTTTCGGGTGCGCGAGGGCTAAATTCATTGAATTTTGAAGACTATGTAGCAAACAAGTCAAAGGAAGGAAATGAATTAGGGATCAGCCATCATAATACAGAGAGACTCGTTCGAAGATATGGAACGAATGTTGATGAGGTTTTCCAGTATGTGAAGGCCGTCAATAGCAGTGAACTTGTCATTCCACTTTCCCTTTATGCCGAACTGCTTTACGCGATATATTATGAAATGGTGATGACACCTTGTGATTTCTTAATACGGAGAACGGGCTATCTATATTTCAATATTGCATTGGTTGAGCAATATAAAGAAGCGATTTTGGAAGTCATGTGCAATATTCTTGGGTATTCTGAAAGTGAAACGGTATTTTATCGAATGCAATTAGAGCAATTTATCGATGAGGCAAAAAATCCAATGAAATAGGGTGAATTCGATTGGTAGAACTTGCAGAGATCATAGAAATGGATGATGGACATCAAGTTTATATACGTATTTATAAACCTAAAGGTACACCAAAAGGAAATTTTCATATTTTACATGGAATGGCCGAACATGGCGGGCGCTATGAGGACTTTGCGAAAAACTTAGCAGAACAGGGTTATTTTGTAACGGCACATGATCATCGTGGCCATGGCAAAACAGCGGAGATAAATGGCATGCTCGGGTATTTTGGAGAAGAGAACGGCTTCCAGCGGGTAGTCGATGATGTTTTTGACATCATTCAGCATTATAGTGTGGATCCTAGTAACCAAGAAATCATCCTGTTTGGACATAGCATGGGCTCTTTTATCGCGCGTAGGTTCCTTCAGCTTTATAGCGGGATGATCGATAAATGTATTTTATGTGGGACGGGTGCAACGACTGCCCTGCATCAAGTAGGAAATGCAGTTGCCCGTTCGCTAGGTGCGTGGAGAGGGAAAAATATGCCAAGCCAGCTCATGAATGATTTAAGCTTCAATAGTTTCAGCAGAAGTGTGCTGAATCCCAGAACAATTTATGATTGGCTCTGCAGCAATGAAGAGGAAGTCGAAAAGTACATTCAAGATCCTTATTGCGGCTTTGTTCCAACGAATCAATTTTTTGTGGATCTAACGGATGGATTATTAGTTATTAACCAAAAAGAAGAACTCAAGAACATTCGGAAGGATTTGCCGATTTTATTGATTAGCGGCAGTGATGATCCAGTGGGCAGCAAGGGCTCTGGAGTTTTTAAAGTCGCCAAAGATATGAATGAAGCAAACCTTACGGATGTCGTCGTTTACCTTTTTGAAGGCATGCGGCATGAAATCCTGAAAGAAAAAAATCGAGAACATGTATATTCTGTAATTACACGGTGGTTAAATAGATGAATGAAAAGAAAATCGAAGTGGTCGCCATTGTAGGGCCGACCGCTTCAGGCAAGACAGCATTAAGTATTAAAATGGCAAAAGCATTCAATGGGGAAATTATCAACGGTGACTCGATGCAAATTTATAAAGGGCTTGATATTGGAACAGCCAAAATTACCAAAGAGGAAATGCAAGGTGTTCCCCATCATTTGTTAAGCTTTAAGGAACCGACAGAAAGCTTTTCGGTAGCTGAGTATCAAACACTAGTCCGGGAAAAAATTGCCGAGATTCAGGGCCGTGGGAAGCTTCCCATCATTGTAGGGGGGACTGGCCTCTATGTGCAAGCGGTGTTATATGATTTTCAATTCACAAAAGAAGATGTGGACGAAGAAGCGCGAAAAACATATTATGATGAATTAGCGAACATTGGTCCGGATGCCATGCATGCAAAGTTGATGGAGCTCGATCCGGAAACGGCTAAAACCATACATCCGAATAATACTCGCCGCGTCATTCGTGCGCTCGAAATGGTCGAGCTTCATGGTGTGTCAAAGGCAAATGAAGAGCACAATCGTGGAGATATCCCGTTATATAACCATCTAATTATCGGTTTGGAGATGGACCGGGAAAAGTTGTACGAACGCATCAATTTGCGCGTTGACATCATGATGGAACAAGGCTTGCTGGAAGAAGTAAAAGGCTTGTGGGAGCGCGGGATTCGTGATGTACAGTCTGTTTCGGCAATCGGATATAAAGAATTGTATGCCTATTTGGATGATAGGCTAACGCTTCCGGATGCAATCGATGCGCTGAAACAAAACTCACGCAGGTACGCCAAGCGACAACTAACTTACTTCCGCAACAAGATGGATGTCGAATGGATAGGCACTGATTGGAATAAAGTCGAAAAATATTCAAAATTATTCAATTATTAAGCAGGAAAATCTTTCTAAATGCCGAATACCTAACTATAGAAAACTATGGACGAGGTGTATACGGCGTGAAATCAATTAATCTACAAGATACATTCCTGAACAATCTACGAAAAAACAATACTTTTGTTACAGTATTCCTATTAAACGGTTTCCAATTAAAAGGGCTAGTGAAGTCTTATGATAATTTTACGGTTCTACTGGATGTAGACGGCAAACAGCATCTAATCTATAAACATGCTATCTCTACATTTTCTCCTTCAAAGCATGTAGCTATTACTGCAGAAAACAACGACCAATAATGCACAAATCGGCTAAGTGACCTTGCTTGCCGATTTTTTGTGGTTGAAATAGGCCATCTAGGCGAATTCTCGCTAATTGCGAAGAGCACATTTTTTCATTATACTGATGAAGAGTTGACTCAGGATCGAAAGTCCGAAGTCTGGACGTAAAAACTTGAGCCAAAATGGGACTTGATGGAGGTTTTAATAATGAAAACGATGACAACTGAAGAATTAATTAATCTATTAGATGCAAATGAAGACCTAAACATTATCGATGTACGCGAAGATTTTGAAGTGGAACAGGGCATGATTCCTGGTGCTGTCCACATTCCACTAGGTTCAATCCCAGAAAAAGCACCTGAATTAGACAAATCAAAAGAATACATCATGGTCTGTAAAGGTGGCGTTCGCAGTGCCAACGCTGGCGAATACCTAGAATCACAAGGCTTCCAAGTGACAAACTTAGAAGGCGGCATGATGGCTTATGATGGAGAGCTTGAGTTTAAGTAATTTAAGGTTTGAGAGATTTGAGTGGCAATTGCTGTCAAAATAAGAATATCCGCTGAATTAAGTTGGGATATCAACCAAAACTCAAAAAAAGCACATAGATGAGTAATACTCTACTCATCTATGTGCTCTTTTATTTGTATCTATTTTAATTGCTGTACTCGTAGTTTCGGTTCTTTTCAATGCTCTCACAGGCAATTTCCAATGTTTTGTATAAGAAAAAACACGCAATGCTGTAATGACTATGAATAGTGCGTATAAGAAAATATCTCCATCTAAAAACTGAAGACCGATGATTAAACCGGCACCTGCCGCCCACACGGCATATATCTCATCACGAAGTACCAATGGCTTTCTTCGTGCTAATAAATCGCGAATAATTCCTCCACCAGATCCCGTTAAAACGGCTGCTACAATGACAGCACTGATCGGAAGTTGGAGTGAAACAGCATAAATTGCCCCTTGAATAGCGAAGGCGGATAAGCCGATTGCATCCGTGAAATTCCCCCAGCGGTTCCAATGCTTGATTAAATGATGAGGAACAAGGAAAAATATAGTGATGGCGGCAATCGCAATTTGAAACATCATTTCTTGGCTCCACAACGTTGAAACAGGCAAGCCGATTAACAAGTTTCGCACAGCACCCCCACCAAAAGCAGTCACAATCCCTAATAAATAAACACCAAATAAGTCGTATTCTTCTTCCATGGCTACAATTGCACCTGATATTGCAAATGCGATTGTACCAATAATACTAAAGACTTCCCATGCCATTAACATTGCCTCCTTACATGAACATGCAATTTTGAGAATAGCAGTTTAAAAGGTTTTCGTAAAGTGAATTTTTTATTATAGAATAATATTTTGACTTCTCGAAAGCCAAGATACTGAAATAGTTGAAAAGATAACAAGAATTGTTAAGATAATAGAGGAAATAAATTAAGGTACACAAGATTCGCTTAGGCGATATGTATAGAACGGAGTAATAACGATGACATTTAAATCAACATTAAGCACTGAAACACTGCAACTAGCGAGTGAAGTGGAAGGAAAAATAAAAGCAATCCACGGCAGAGTAGACGAAATGGCGTTTTTCAATCAACAAAAAGTACTGGCAGCTTTTCGCAAGCATCAGGTCAGTGACTTTCATATGAATCCATCGAGCGGCTACGGCTATGACGATGAAGGACGCGATAATTTAGAGCGCGTCTATGCCGAAGTTTTCGGAGCGGAGGCTGCAATTGTGCGTGCTCAAATTATTTCCGGAACTCACGCCATTACGTTAAGCCTATTCGGAGTTTTAAGACCTGGTGATGAACTGCTGTATATTACTGGAAAACCTTACGACACACTTCAGTCAATTGTGAACGGAGGAGAAAAAGATACAGGTTCGTTAAAAGATTTCGGCATTGGCTATTCACATGTCGATTTAATCGATGATCGCGAAATTGATTGGGAAGGTGTTCGCGCTGCCATTAATGACCGAACGAAAATGGTAGCCATTCAACGTTCGAAAGGCTATGCAACGCGTCCTTCATATACCATTGAAGCCATTCAAGAGATGTGCGAAAAAATCCGTGAAATCAAGTCCGATGTCATCATTTTTGTCGATAATTGCTACGGTGAATTTGTTGAAGCGATGGAGCCAACAGAAGTAGGAGCTGATCTAATGGCCGGTTCATTAATTAAAAATCCTGGGGGCGGTCTAGCGAAAATCGGTGGCTATATCGCAGGTCGAGCGGAATTAGTTGAAAAGTGTGCCTACCGCATGACGTCACCGGGTATCGGAGCAGAGGCGGGAGCATCCTTAAATACGCTAGCTGACTTTTACCAGGGCTTCTTCTTAGCGCCTCACGTCGTGGCGCAAAGTTTGAAGGGGGCGATTTTCACTTCAGCTATGCTTGAGGAAGTCGGGATGACAACGTATCCACACTACGCGGACAAGCGAACAGATTTAATACAATCCGTTTCCTTCCAAACTGACGAGCAGATGATAGCTTTCTGTCAAGAAATCCAAGCCGCTTCGCCAGTTAATGCACAGTTTGCACCTGAACCTGCCTATATGCCAGGCTATGAGGATGACGTAATTATGGCAGCGGGTACCTTTGTCCAAGGGTCAAGCATAGAACTGACAGCGGACGGTCCAATTCGCCCGCCATATACTGCCTTTATCCAAGGTGGCTTAACTTACGAGCACGTCAAATATGCAATTTGCAGTGCAGTGCAAAAATTGAAATAGTTGTTAAATTTGCGGCTCAGTAAAATTACTGAGCCGTTGTTTTTTGTTTTGAGCAAGATCTTGCTCTTATTGAGGAATTCAGCTATTTTTCTAAAAAACCTCACCACTTTCCCCAAAAATCCTGGAACTTCCAAAAACGATATCAAAATAATGCTAATGTCATTAATTGCTGAGTCTGAGCGTGAAAAAGCTCCCACTTCCAAAATGTACTCTGTTCCAACACTTCATCTCCAAAAATAACAAAACCACTATCCAGTTAAGTTAGAGTAGCATCCAGCTAAAAAAATCCTAAAAAACTAGCAACACAAACAAAAAATTATTAATAACATATACTACTTAAAAATATAGTGTAAGTAAATCATCTATGATTGGGGTTTGATATGGGGCACTATAAAGGGAATAGAAATTACAACCTCATAATATTTTATTTCATGGGTATGTGGGTTCTGAGTGTGATTGGGCTTTTGGTCGCATTGTTGTTGCCGATTTCTGTTGTGATCATCTTAGCGTTGCTTGGGATTGCTTTGGCTGTCATTACATTTATGTGGCGTCTTGGCAATATGTTAATCTTCCTCATACCGATTTTATTTGGCGTGCTGCATTTTTCGATCCTGATTATCTTGATTGACTGGCTTGGTGCAGCTTTAATCATCTCGGTATTTATAGGCACAGTCATCATTTTCTTAACAATTGCGTTTCTGGGGATTAAGCTTATCGAATATAGCGTTTCAGAGGCATTAATGTACGCCTTTACGATTTTAATCGTATTTGTTGTCTTTGCATTCATCTATATTTTCGTTCCAGTTAGTAGTCCATTTTTCCTTGTAGTGGCAGGGATTTTTGTATTAGCGTTTGCTCTTTATACGGTGTATGAATTAGATTGTATTAAGAATGAATTTATACGTGAAAATGAAGTGCTATTTTTTGCCCTTAGATTGTACTTGAATCTTGCATTTATCGTCATCAACATCATTGCTTCTAATCGCAAAAAAAGATAGTAAGCGACATCTGATTTGGCTTTATCAAGTAGAAAATAGAACTTCTATAGACTGTGGATTAAATTGGGAAAACCGATTTAACTCTGCAGTCTTTTAATTTTCTGTAAATAGCAATATTAGGATTCGTTAAACTTGATATAACATCAAAACTACTAAATATGACAACAAACGTTAGTATTTATCAACTTTCAGACAAATGGTGTCATAATAAAAGGAATTATAAAACTATTGAAAAAGTTATCGCGAAGGGATATTCTTTTATCAATACATTTTTATTACCATTCCCCTTTATGTTAGTTTTTCTAACGTAAGATTGACATTCTATCTTACCGAGGTTAAGATAGACGTAAGGGAGGTGGATTAAATGGGTAGTGAAAGAAGATCAAGTGAATTAAGAAGATCCATGCCGCTTTTGCCAATTAGTACGGTTATGCAATTAACTGAACTATCAGCGCGACAAATTCGCTATTATGAAGAACATGATTTAATTCAGCCACACCGTACGGAAGGTAATAGAAGAATGTTTTCCTTAAATGACGTCGATACGCTATTAGATGTCAAGGACATGTTAGAGCAAGGCGTGAATATGGCAGGAATCAAAAAGGTATTTGATATGAGAAATAACCCTGCAGTTCAAGCAGCCAAAGCAAAAGAAGAGATTTCGGATGCTGAATTGCGCCGCATTTTACGTGAAGAAATGATCAATAGTGGACGTAATCAAAAAACGTCTTTACGACAAGGGGATTTATCGCGTTTTTATCAATAAACCGCGTGAATTATAAATAGAAAACAGCAAATAAATATAAAATAGATTTGCTAAATAGGGAAAAGTAGGAGTGTGGAATACTGTGGGTAAATACACAAAGGACGATATTAAACGTCTTGTTCAAGAAAAAGAAGTAAAATATATTCGACTACAATTTACAGACATTTTAGGAACAATCAAAAACGTAGAAATTCCAGTGAGTCAACTTGATAAAGCACTAGATAACAAAATGATGTTTGATGGTTCTTCTATTGAAGGATTTGTGCGTATTGAAGAATCTGATATGTACCTATATCCTGATCTTGACACATTCATGGTATTCCCGTGGACTACTGATAACGGTAAAGTTGCACGTTTTATTTGCGACATTTACACTGCTGAAGGCGAACCATTCTCTGGCGATCCACGCAACAACTTAAAACGTGTATTAAAAGGAATGGAAGAATTAGGTTTTACACATTTCAACCTTGGACCTGAGCCAGAGTTCTTCTTATTCAAATTGGATGCAAAAGGGGAGCCAACGCTGGAAGTAAATGACCATGGCGGTTATTTTGACTTAGCACCAACAGACTTAGGTGAAAACTGCCGTCGTGATATCGTGCTAGAGCTGGAAGAAATGGGCTTTGAAATCGAAGCTTCTCACCATGAGGTTGCACCTGGTCAACATGAAATCGACTTCAAGTATGCCAATGCGATTGAAGCATGTGATTATATTCAAACGTTTAAACTAGTTGTTAAAACGATTGCTCGTAAACATGGTTTACATGCAACATTCATGCCAAAACCATTATTCGGTGAAGCAGGTTCTGGAATGCACTGTAACGTATCATTATTTAAAGGCAAAGAAAATGCATTCTACGATCCAAGCACAGAACTTGGTTTATCTCAAACAGCGATGCAATTTATGGCAGGTGTATTAGAACACGTTCAAGGATTTACAGCGGTTACAAACCCAACTGTAAACTCTTACAAACGTCTAGTACCTGGCTATGAGGCACCTTGTTACGTGGCTTGGTCTGCTCAAAACCGTTCACCATTAATTCGTGTACCAGCTTCACGTGGTTTATCAACTCGTATCGAGGTGCGTTCAGTAGACCCTTCTGCTAACCCTTATTTAGCTTTAGCAGCGATTCTAGAGTCTGGTTTAGAAGGTATTCGCAACGGTTTGACTCCTCCACCGGCAATTAACCGCAACATCTACGTGATGAGTGAGGAAGAACGCAAAGCAAACGGTATCGATAACTTACCAGCATCACTTGACGATGCGCTTCTAGCTCTATCAAAAGATGAAGTGATTAAAAATGCATTAGGTAGCCACATCTATGCAAACTTCAAAGAAGCAAAAGAAATCGAGTTCGATATGTTCCGCACTGCTGTTCATCCATGGGAGCGCGAACAATATTTAAAAATGTATTAATTTATAAGAAGCCTGGCACATTGCGTGTCAGGTTTTTTTGTGTCTTAAATGAAATGGATAAAATTAGGGGATAAATGAGGTAGAGATTACGTAATAACTTTTTTAATCAGCCTTATATCTGATTCTATAACATCGACCCGTTCAGTGAGATCGTCTATTTGATGTAACTTCTTTGTATTTTCCAAAGTTTGTTGCTCAAGATTAGTGAGTTTTTCAGTATTTAAAACTACTTGGTGCGTAATTGTATCTAGTTTTGATTCGATTTTATCAATTTTGTTATCAATACTATTGATTCTGTTTTCAATATTGTCAATTCTGTTATCGATTGTATTTATTTTGTTATCAATTGTATTGATTCTATTATCAATATTGTCGATTCTGCAATCAATTTTATCGATTTTTTGATCAATATTATCAATTCTGATATCAATATTCTCTACTGAGGTTAAAATTCTTTCAAGTATTTGCTCGTTTGACATTTTTGTTGCTCCTTTCTGTTTTTATATTAAAAGGGGAAGCTGATATCGGAAATTAGCAGAAAGTACTGTAGTAGAATTTAACTTGATAATAGTATACCCAACGTCAACCCGCCAGTAAATGTGATTTTAGGTTTTGTATTAAACTTAATTTTCGAACCATTTAATACCCATCAAAAGCTAAATTTATACCCACCTCACAAAAAGTAGGGAGGTGGGTACCGTTCAATCTGCAGTTTTTGCCATGTTAAAACATTATAAAGCTCGGTATCATGGCACCATTTTCTTTATTAAATATTTGAGAATTAATACACGGGTTAGGTCTTCGTAGCTCTCGTGAGGCTGTAGTTTTAATAACACATAGACATCCGAATCATTATGTTTTTCAAAAGTCATTGAAGACTTCTCAATTTCAGGTTCGCTATACCCAATCGATTGAACGTTCTCTCCACGTTGTTCAAATGTGTAGCTTTCTTTAGTTAAAAAGGCAAGGTCCAACTCTTTTTTTGCAATTTTTGTAGCATCAGCATTTTCTTCCTCAGAAAATGTAATGCTCTGAGGAGTATAATCGTAATCCCGATAATTTTAGTCCTTTACGTACCCTGTTGATTAAGAATAGTTATAAGTATACCTTCTTTTTAAGTTAAAAGTATCTTCAACTTCAAGAAAATAGGGATACGGCTTGTTTTTAAAAAGGAGATCTTTAGTTATAGATTAATGTCATATTATCTACTTGTTTTGCAATTTCATCTAATATATCTGAGCCTCCAGGTGAACCGCCACCGAACAGCATGCAATTATATTGGCCATCTTTCCATTCTTCTATTGGTATAGGCAAATTATTTTTGCGATCAATAATGCTACCTCGCACACAAATTTTCGAGTCGGCAATCTCACCGATTTGATTATGAAATTCCAAATCGCCATTTATATAGAACACTGATTTTTTAATTGAAGCTTTAGTATTTTTAAAATAGGCATTTCCACCTACATAAATTTTATTATTCTCAAGATCTGTTTTCTGGTTATTTCCGAAGTCTGCATTACCAGTAATGTAAAGGAAAGAATTTTGTTTTATACGATTTCCGTTGTTGATATCTAATGAACCATTAATGACGGCAGTAATACCATCTATCGCAAATTTATAATTTTTTATGTTTATAGTATAGGAATATCCATTTTCTATACCCAGGTTCGTGTTGTAATTTTTTTCTGGTAGGTACGGTTTCTGAATCGTTACATTCCGAATATCACTTTTACTAGTTCCTTTACTGAAATAAGCATTAACAGAATCCTCTGTATTTAATGTAATTTCACCATCGATGATTGCTGTATCATTTCTACCTTGCCCGAAGCTCTTAAAAGATAAGACTACTTTAAATGCATCTTCTCCACTTATAGCGAAATGCTCAGTGATTTTATATGAATAGTTTGGGCTATTATTTACTGGAAAAGGTGTGTTTAAAGCTATATTAGGAAGAAAACTATTATAAATAACTTTTATACGAGCTAATACAGTAGTAGAATTAATCGCAATAGGTGGATCATTCTTGCTCTTTCTCGAATTTTCAGCTTCAATTTCTTTAATAGCTTCTTCAATTGCTTGTGTTAATACTTGGTCAGCTTGTAGGATGATTTGATTCTTGTAAAAGATAACACCCATTTCTGCTAGATCTACCGCTTGCATATCTTGTTCAATTTTATCAACTTGTTTTGAACTGGAAACAGTTATATTAAATAACACTATACCAATAATAGAAAAAAGGAACATCACAAGTAATACATATACTAATGCCATACCTTTTTCATTGAGATGATATTTTTTCATTCATTCACCTACATTCTCGATAAAATCGTTGTAATCTCATATGTTATTTCGCTGTTTTTCTTTGGAATTATTTTTATTTTCACATGAAAATCTTCTACTAATGGGTCGACGGATATTTTATTCCCAAACGATGCTGAATCTACTGTCTCTGTACAATCAATTGCTTCTTCCATACAAGAATTAATAATTTCAGAAATTACATAGGTAAAACTATCATTTCCAATTGTAGTAGTTTTATTTGTATTCAAGTTTGTAAGAATGATTTTTCCTTCCGCATTCAATCTAATCTCATATTTTTCACCATACTGATGTTGTTCTTTTAAAATAGTGGTAACATAATTTGCCTCTTGTTGAAGTTTGGCTTTGTTTTCTACTTTATTGCTTAGCTTCAATCCATTAAATAAAATACTTGATACTATTGCAACGACAATAGATAATACAACAACTGTAGCTAATAATTCGATGAGGGTAAGTCCTCTTTGATTTGAAATATGTTTCATTAAGGTGATACCACATTCCCTTCATGATAAGTAAAAGTTTCGGAAACTAATTTGCCTTCTTTTCGGACTTCTATATGAACTTCATGAAGTTCTCGATAAAATCTACCTAGCTCAGGATTTTTTTTTACATTAATAGTGATTTGATATTCACCATTGTTATTAATTGTAAATTGCTTTTTGTAATAACCAGGTTTCTTATCATGGTTGGTAAATCCATTCTCATTAGTAGAATCAGGTATTATTTCTCCCCAAGATAAATTGTGTATTAAGGATTCTTGTTCTCTTGCAATATTCATGGCTTGGGTACTATGATCGTTCATTGCATTGAAGTTGAACGAATTGGTTAATATAGTAAAAACTGAGAGTAATATTACTGTAATTAATACAATGGCAGCAATTACCTCAATTAGAGTCAGCCCTCTTTCGTCACCCAGTTCAATCAACTCCTTTTGTCGAGTCATAAAAAACTTATTTTTATTTATCAAAAGCCCTAATAAAGTAGTTAGCTGTTAACTACTCAAATCACTAAATGGTTCAAACATATAACAAGATTACACGAAGAACTATATTAGGACAATAGTTTCATCTGCAATTAATTTATTTGTTGAGAAAGTGATAAACATTGAAATTATCCTTCTATTGTTGAAAAAAAGGATTAGTTATCAATTTGTTAGAATGGTGTGAATACTAAAATCTTCTCGCTAACATCTATAGTGTTGAATTAAAAACAAGAAAACCTACTTAATATTATAACTAAAACACTATAAAAGTCATAGATGTAAAAGTTATAAATGAAAGTAAAATTTAATCTTAGTAAAATAGATATATACATCCTCGCGGAAATTGTGTATTTTAATATTTAGATAGATTTTTTTATAAGAAACTTTCTCATCTTGTAAGAACTTATAAATATTTTCACAATTATTACATTACTTTTAGAGTAATATAGTACAATAGATAGTATATATTTTGTAGGGAATTAGAGGGAATCCTCTACTATTATGGTTCAATTTTGCTGATTTATTAAATTGGTGATATTTGTTTGATTTAGATGAAGTTTCATTGAGAAGAAAATCAAATTTTGAAACATCCTACTATTATAATGTGTTTTCATGAAAACTTGAGGTGAATTACGTGCCATTAAAAATTAAACCGATTTTACTAGCTGCACTAAGTGTAATCATCGTTGTGGTTTTATTGATTCAAGGAAATCTTTTAAATACTGCGTCTGCTGATGAATCTGACAATGGATCAACCATAGCCGGAGTTAAGGTGTCGGGGTTAGATGAAAATGAAATGAAGGAAGCTTTACAGCAAGCTGTCAATACATGGGTTTCTGAGTCCATCGTAGTAAGTGATGGGGAGCAAGAAGTCCTGGTAGACCCTTCGCAGTTCATATTTAATTTAGAAAGTACAGTAGAACAATATCAAACAACTGTGGACAAACCTTGGTTCGCCTTTTGGGAATCTGATCAAGTTGTTCATTTACCAATACAAATAACGGTGCCGGAAGAATTAATAAACTCCCTTACTGTTGTTTCAAGCTGGGATGCCGAAGCGACATTGAATTCAATCATTACCCAAGCTTCCTATTTAAAAGAACATGAAATTGCTGCCGTACAAAATGATATGACTCAAATAGAGAATGAGCGTATTGCACTATCAATTGAAACAATTCCAAATCAAGCAGAAGATATTTCAGATATAGTTAATTTCTTAAATGAGACAGTAGTGTATCCAGGTGAGACGTTTTCATTCATCACAAAAGTGGGAGAAAGCAATGCGAACAACGAAGCCAAGAATTTTGTTGCCTCTCTTTTGTACGATGCCGTGTTGAACACCGAATTCCAAATTGTTGAACGTCATTCACAAGAAAAAATACCTACTTACTTAGAACCAGGAATTAACGCAAGGGTTAATATCCAATATAACGAAGACTTGCAGTTTTTAAACAGTTCGACGAATGCCGTAAAAATCAATGCTTCAGTAGAAGGTTCTGATTTGAAACTTGAAATCTATTCAAATGAAAAAAGCAAAGAAGTTCTCGTACAAACTCATAAGGAAGAAATCTCACCTCGCATTATCAATCGTTATTCGGAAGGTTTAGCGGTTGGACAAGAACAATTGGTCCAAGAGGGAGAAAAGGGAGAACGCGTAATCGTTACTCGAATTATCTCAGAAAGTGGCAATAGAACCGAAGAACAAATTAGCCGTGATTATTATGCACCAACGAATCGAATTGTTTTAATATCTGCACAACAGCCAGAGCAGACTGGTACAACAGATTTTACTGGAACTACAGACGAAAATGGAAAACAAATTGAAAATACTGAAACACCTGGTATAACTAATCCGGATGTAAACACTGATCTTAATGGTAATCAAAACCAAGATTCAGATACACAAATCGATTTAGACAATAATGGTTTACCTGACGTGCCGACTACCGATGGTGAAGAAGAGTTGCCAGAGGGTAGTTATTATGACAAGGGTGGTAACTTGATTACTCCATAGAAAGGAGAGTACGACAATGAGAATGCAGACTAGAAAGAGACTTGGAGACTTGTTAGTTGAAGCTGGTGTAATCACTAATGAGCAACTGAACTATGCTTTATCCAATAAAAGTCGGGATGAAAAACTAGGTGACTTTCTAATTCGAGAAAATTACCTAACCGAGCAACAGTTAATTGAAGTACTCGAATTTCAATTAGGTGTTCCACATATCAACTTAAACCAATACTCAATTGACCCGGAACTTTTACAACTAGTGCCGGTCGAACTTGCCAAAAGAGCAAATGTTATGCCGATTCGCCGGGATAAAAATAAATTATTTATTGCAATGGCAGACCCAATGGATTATTTTGCCATTGAAGAAGTGCGGATGGCAACAGGGTGTCAAATCGAAACAAGTATAGCAGCGAAAGACGACCTCTATCGAACGATTACAAAATATTATGATTTACAGGAGTCGATGGAAGCTGCACTTACTGATCTTGGGGTAACTGCTCCAGAAGCACAGCAGGAGATTACAGATGAAGAATCACCTATTGTACGTCTTGTAAATCAAATCATTGCCAATGGGGTAGCACAAAGAGCCAGCGACATTCACTTTGATCCACAGGAAACCGAATTTCGTGTTCGATACCGTATTGACGGTCAACTTAGAACAGAGCGTTCTTTACCAAAGCATATGCAAAACATGCTTGCAGCCCGTGTAAAGATTATGGGCGGGTTAAATATTACAGAAAATCGTGTGCCGCAAGATGGACGTATTAAAACAATAGTTAATTTTAAACCCATCGACATCCGTTTATCGACTTTGCCAACGATCTTTGGCGAGAAAATTGTAATGCGTATTCTTGACTTAAGTAATGCAGCAACGGATGTAGACAAGCTTGGTTTAAACTCTAAAAATGAACAGCTTTTTCGAAAAATGATTGCCCGCCCTAATGGTATTGTGTTAATTACAGGTCCAACCGGCTCGGGTAAATCAACAACGTTATATGCTGCACTTTCCCACTTGAACAAAGAAGGTGTCAACATTATTACCGTTGAAGACCCAGTGGAATACCAATTAGAAGGAATAAACCAAATCCAGGTGAAGGAAGAAGTAGGTTTGACGTTTGCTGCTGGACTACGTTCGATTCTTCGACAAGACCCTGATATCGTGATGATCGGGGAAATTAGGGATTTAGAAACGGCCGAAATTGCAACTCGTGCTTCGTTAACCGGGCACTTAGTACTAAGCACTTTGCATACAAATAGTGCAGTCGAATCGATTTCAAGGCTTCATGATATGGGAATTGAACCATTCCTAATTTCTTCTTCTTTAGTTGGTGTGGTAGCTCAACGTCTAGTTCGCCGAGTTTGTCGAGACTGTGGACAAACAGTACCTGCTACAGATCGTGAAAAAGAGATTTTCGCAGAGGTTGGCATGACGGTTGAAACAGTCAATCGCGGCCGTGGTTGCCCAGCTTGTAACCATACTGGCTATCGTGGGCGTCTTGCGATTCATGAGATACTACCAATTGACCGAACAATTAAAGACTTTATTCTGCAAAGAAGTAGTGTCAGTTTAATACGAAACTACATGAAAGAAGCAGGTTATCACACACTAGTGCAAGATGGTTTGTTAAAAGTTCTTGATGGCTATACAACAACTGAAGAAGTATTACATGTTGCCACAGTTGAATAGGAAGTGAAAAGATGTTTAGTATCCGTTCATTATTAGAGAGAGCCTATGAAGAAAAAGCATCAGATTTACACATAACAGTAGGAATTCCACCTGTTTACCGTATAAACGGAAAGCTTAGGCAATACGGAGACTATGCAGTCACACCTCAAGACGCACAAGCTCTTGTAAGGGAAGTATTACCTGAGTATAAAGCGGATGAGTATGCGGAAAAGGGGGAAACAGACTTTAATTTCTCGCTAGGGGAATTATGTCGTTTCCGTGTAAACGCCTATCATCAACGAAATGATAGTGCGATTGCATTCCGATTAATTCCGTCGAAGATTCCGACTATTGAATCTCTTGGCATGCCGAAAGTACTCTACGATTTGGCGGACAAGCCTCAAGGATTGATTCTAGTGACAGGTCCAACTGGTTCGGGGAAATCTACGACGCTCGCTGCAATGCTTGATTATATAAATGAAACAAAATCCAAGCACATTATTACACTTGAGGATCCGATAGAGTATTTGCATAATCATAAAAAATCGATTGTCAACCAGCGAGAAATTGGCATCGACACGCAAGATTTTGCAAGTGGACTACGTGCATCCCTTCGTCAAGATCCCGATGTTATTTTGGTCGGTGAGATGCGTGACCTAGAAACAATTTCAACGGCAATTACTGCTGCGGAAACCGGGCATTTAGTATTCGCGACATTGCATACATCGAGTGCACCAACAACAATTGATCGAATTATTGATGTGTTTCCACCACATCAGCAAGGGCAAATACGAATACAGCTTGCAAACGTATTGCAGGGGATTGTTTCTCAAAGACTGTTTGCTCGAAAAGACACAGTCGGTCGTATAGCTGCAACCGAAATACTAACAGCCCCACCTTCTGTCACAAACCTGATTCGAAATGAAAAAGTACACCAAATTCCAAGTGTCATGCAAACGAGTAGAGCGATGGGGATGCATACTTTGGAAACTTCGATTCAAACCCTTATGGCATCTGGTAAGGTGTCGATGGAAGAAGCGCGACCTTTTCTAAAGTTTGAAGACTATAGTAATTGAATGTTGGTGAGTTAATTGACTGTTTATAAATATATAGGTCGGACGAAGCAAGGGGCACAAAAAAAGGGCATTGTGGATGCAGTCAATAAACAGGCTGCCATTGCAAAACTTAGATCTCAAGGCATTAATCCTCGCGAAGTAACCGAATCAAATAGTATTTTTCATAAGGAATTAAATCTGGGTGGTAAAAAAGTTAAAAACCAAGACTTTGTTATCTACCTAAGACAATTTGCAACGTTGATAAGAGCCGGGGTTTCCATTGTAGAATCCACAAGAATTTTAGCAGATCAAACAAAAAGCAAGCCTTTGAAAAAAGCCTTACAAACTGTTGAAGAAGATATCCGGACAGGGGTTTCTTTTTCGGAAGCAACACTAAAGCATCCAAAAGTTTTCCCATTGCTGTTCTCAAACATGATGCGATCGGGTGAGGCAACAGGGAATATTGATGATACTTTAGAGCGATTAGCAAATACTTTTGAAAAACAATATAACCTGAAGAAAAAAGTACAATCAACAATGACTTATCCAGCAGTATTGTTTGTGTTAACGATTGTCGTGGCGATTTTTATGATGGTTGTGATTGTTCCCTCTTTTGTGGAGTCTTTTGAGAGTATGGGTGCCGAGTTACCTTGGATGACAGTTGTAACAATTGCAGTAAGCGAATGGCTGCAGAAGTTTTGGTGGTTGTTACTTCTATTAGTAATTGCGGCTGTAATCACTTTCCGAATGTTATTCAAAAGTAACAAACAATTTAATTATGCAGTGCATTACGCACTACTAAGAATGCCAATCTTTGGTCCACTACTACAAAAATCGGCAATCTCTCGTATGATGGGGACATTATCTTCCTTATTCAGCAGTGCCGTACCCATTCTACAATCACTAACAATTGTTGAACGAGTAGTCGGAAATCCTGTAATGAGTAAAGTTGTACTAGAAGCGAGAGATAATCTTGAAAGAGGGAATACACTTTCGGAGCCGCTTGAACAAAGCTGGCTGTTCCCACCACTTGTAACCTCGATGACAAGAATTGGAGAGTCAACAGGATCGCTTGATTATATGCTTGAAAAAGTAGCCGAGTTTTATGACGCAGAAGTAGAAAGATCTGTTGATACATTGAAATCATTAATTGAACCTTTAATGATTCTTTTCTTAGCCGCAATCGTAGGCGTTATCGTATCAGCAATCTTCCTGCCGATGTTTAGTCTATACGAGCAAATGTAATGAAAAATGGAAATAGGAATTCGGACGTTTTGCAGGGAGGTGAAAAAACATGCAACAAACGTCCATGCAAAAACAAAAACACAATCAAAACATAAAATTTAAAGGAGGATTTAATATGTTTAAAAATATGAAAAAACGTATTAAAAACGAAAAAGGTTTGACATTAATCGAATTATTAGCAGTAATCGTAATCTTAGCAATTATTGCGGCAATTGCAATCCCTGCTATTGGGAATATTATCCAAAACTCTAGAGATAAAGCTGTATTATCTGAAGCAGTAAATATTTTATCTGGTGCTAAAATTGCTCATACTGAAGGTGCGTGTGATGCTTCTTCAACAGATGGTTGTGGTTCGGCCGTACTAAATAATTATATTGATGGTGTTACACTTGGTGAAGGCGAAGGTGAAGCTTCAGCAACAGTTACTTTAGACGAGGATGTATGGTCAATTGAGTATAGTAGATTTGGTGAAATAGATGATGAATCTGCTTTTGATGTTGATGGAGATAGTATTGAAGAAGAAGATTTAACAGCTTTATTAGATTAAAAATAGTTAGTTCCTCACAGAACACCTAATTCTTTTAATTTTAATTAGGTGTTCTAATGAAAAACTAACTAAAGTATCTATCCATTTGAAATAAGTAAAGGAGCCCTGCGCATGTTCAACAAAAAGAAAAAGAATTTCCATGTTTCCATCGAGATTAATGATTATGTTCTTCGCGCGCTTGTTTCAAAGGGCCCAGATTTGTCGCAGGCTGAGGTATTTGAAGTGGCATTGCCTCATGAAATCATCGATGAAGATACCCTAAAAGATGAAATGGCGTTATTCGAGATATTTAAAGAGAATGCTTCCCAATGGGGTGGGAAAAAGCAGAATGTCCGATTTTTCGTTCCCGACCCGACTGTCTTATTAAAAGCTTTCGAACATCCCCGAGATGTTGAACCGAATAAACTAAAAGAGTATGTGCAAATGGAGCTTGGTCATAGCATTCATTTACCTTTCCATGATCCACTCATTGATGTTTATGATCCGACTGAAGGGGATGGACAGGCGATGATGTTTGCCGCAGCTTCTGAAGAAGTAAATAAATACATCAACCTGTTTTTAGACATTCATATGGATCCACAGGCTGCTGACATTCGCGCGTTATGCAATTTGAGGTTACTTGAAAGCATGCAAATGATTGATAACAAGAAAACATACTTAATTGCCAATTGGCTCATTAATGAGTTATCCATTTGTATTTATTCAAATGGGAATGTGGATTTCTTACGTTATCAACAGATTCCAACGACAATTTCCCAATGGCATGCAAAATCATTGAAGGAGAATGAGCTTCAGTTTACATACGATGGTGATATGGAAGATTATCGAATGACGATTATGGATCAGGTGCTAGAGCTTGACCGAATTATGAATTTCTTCCGTTTTTCTCTACATAAAGGAGAAAAGTCCGTTGATGAAATCATTGTGATGGGAGATAATCCATTGCTTGATCAAATTCATAATTACTTACAAGAGACTTTACCTATTACAGCAAAGATGGTAGATGATTCACTAATCGAAAGTTACTATCCAGGATTTAAAGCAAAACATGCATCATTACTTGGGCTGGCGTTAAAGGAGATTCAATCATGATACCAGATATTAACCTCATACCCAAACTTGAAAAAAGTCAACAGGGATCCAAATTTCTTTATATCCTACTAGGCATCATTACTTTATTGGCACTGACATTATTAATTTGGCAATACTTTACTGCCTGGGTAGAGATCGTTGAATTGCAAAGAGAAGAATCAAACCTTATTGCACAACGTGACCAATTAAATATAGACTTAGCTACTTTGCAACCAGGTAATGAAGGGTCTTTAGAACAGTCCTTACAATTTGTAGAAATGGTATCTTATCCAATTTCGCCATTAATCAATGAAATACAAGGACTGCAACCGAGTAATTCCTATTTACGTAACTATACTTTCAGTCCTGAGAGTGTTTCAATCTCCATTGATTTTGAGACGTTAAGTGATGTATCGACTTATGTTTCAAGGCTATCCAATAGCTCTTATTTCATTGATGGACAAGTCCTTTCCATTACAAGCTCTGGGCTAGGAGAAGAGCTTGGAACAGACGATGAAACGGATTTCGATGTCATTCCGAGACAATCTGTTGAAATCACGCTCTTAATCAATGAAACCTATTTAGCTACTGGAGGTGTTCAATAATGAAGCTCTCTGGTAATAAAAATTCTTCTTTATTATTACTTATTGCATTAATAGCCGCTTTATTATTTGCAATCTATTATTACATCCTGTTGCCAAAAAAGGATCACGTTGATTCACTGGAAGGCTCTATAAATGGTTTGCAGACGGAGATTAGTACACTTCAAGGTCAAATTGCTTCATTGGAAGAAGAAGGGACTTCGGAAGTATCTAATGTTTTTGAAATACGTCAAAAATTGCCACAATCTCGTGAAATAGATCAGTTATTGTTAAACTTGGAAGAGATTGAATTCGTGACTGAAACTCGTATTACATCGATTGGATTTAATAGCTATGATGCTCTCGTGTCAGAATCAAATATTGTCCCTGTTCCTGAAGAAGAGGCTGTAACAGACGAGGCTACGGAAGGTCAGACAGATGAAGCCGAAACAACTGAAAATGCAGAAGTAGTTGAAGGGGAGGAAACGGGTGAAACGGTGGAAACGCCTGTATCAGAAATTGCTGCTCAGACTCTTCCACCAGAACTAAAGCTCATCACGTTTAACTTAGAAATCGAGGCATCCGAGAACCAAAATATCCAGCAATTCATCGAGGAAATAGAAAATTTAAAACGGATTATGCATATTGATTCGATTAGCTATTCACTTCCAGGGGAAGAAGGCGAATTCGTGGAAGCCGAAGCTGAAACGTTAAATGCTTCCATCCAGGTAACGACCTTCTATTATGAAGGTGAAGGTGAGTCATAATTTGATTTGTGGCGATTAGTATTAAAAGTATTGGAAATAACAATCAACCTGTCGGGATTCTTTATAGAGTCCCGACCATTTATTTGTAGGAGGTGCGGTTAATTGGAGATTACTTATACTGTATTTGCGTTTATCTTTGGGCTTGTATTTGGTTCGTTTTTTAATGTAGTTGGCTTAAGGGTGCCTAAAAAGGAGTCCATCTCAACACCACCGTCACATTGCACAAATTGTCAGCGTCGTTTAACGCTGCCAGATTTGATTCCTGTTTTATCTTACATATTTTTACGAGGAAAATGCCGTACATGTCATGCGAAAGTAACACCGATTTATTTATTAACGGAACTTGTTACGGGGATTTTATTTTCGTTCTCAGTTTGGAAATTAGGCTTAACAATTGAAACGGCTGTAGCCCTGCTTTTCATTTCCTTGTTAATGATTACAGTAGTTTCTGACTTCGCTTATATGCTCATTCCAGATAAAGTGTTGTTGTTCTTCTTACCTTTATTAGCATTAGGACGCATTTTCTCGCCAATCGACCCATGGTGGGATAGTTTGCTAGGTGCAGTAGTTGGCTTTGGCATCCTTTACCTTATTGCCGTTGTCTCTAATGGGGGGATGGGTGGGGGAGATATTAAACTCTTCTTTTTAATTGGCCTTGTTTTAGGCACTCTGAATACGTTGCTAACACTATTCCTATCAGCATTCATTGGTATGATTGTCGGTATCATCGTCCTGAAGATTCGCAACCAAGGGAGAAAAACTCCTGTCCCATTTGGCCCCTCTATCGCTCTAGCAGCCATTATTGTGTATTTCTACGGAGAAGTAATACTTGACTGGTATGCAAATTTATTTTGATTAATATTTTTATTCACTTGGGCCGTCTCTCTCGTATGAGGCGACTCTTTTTTACATTTTAAAGGAAAAACAAAGTTAAGCTAGAATATTGTAAAGCAAGTTATTATTATAGGAATTATGGAGGTGGTTTTTAATGAAACCAATTATCGGTATTACGATGACAACGAACAACGGACAATATTGTATTAATGAAGCCTATGTGAAGTCTGTACTTCAAGCGGGAGGAATTCCGGTGAATATTCCTTTTGGTGTGGAAAGTGATGCTGAGCAGCTGTTGGAAGGAATCGATGGTTTACTGCTGACAGGCGGGGTAGACGTACATCCGCATTTCTTTGATGAAGAGCCGCACATTAACATTGGCGATATTATGCTGGAACGAGATGAAGTGGAACTTGAGCTGACTGAAGCGGCTCTTAAGAAAACGATGCCGATCTTCGGGATTTGTCGCGGGATTCAGCTATTGAATGTAGCTTTAGGCGGGACACTCTATCAAGATATCAATTCCCAGTATGAGCATACGCCAATCCTTCATAAACAAAATGCTCGCAGAAAAGAAGCATCCCACTATATCGAGATTACCAAGGGCAGTAAGCTACACGAAAGTATCGGAAAAGAGAAAATTGCCGTGAATTCATTCCATCATCAAGCATTGAAGAAAGTGCCTGATATTTTCGAAATTACCGCTAAGGCGAGTGACGGCATCATTGAAGCCTTTGAAATAAAAGATTACCCTTATTGTGTTGGGGTACAATGGCATCCAGAGGAGATGGCGATCGCGGGGGACGAACATGCGAAAAATCTGTTTAAGTCGTTTATCGACGCGTGTGTAGCTAATAAACAGCAAAATGCAACAGTGGTCTCATAGCTACTCTAATAGGCAGTTCTTACCTGAAAATCTTGTTATTTTAGAGTCCTTATGTAAATAAAGCGCACAAAAATATCCCGTTTAAACAAAAAGGTTGTCTCACAGTCTATTGACTAACGAGACAACTTTTTTTAATGAATATTGCGATATAACCCTACTACTTTACCTAAAATCGTTACTTGATTTACTAGGATTGGGTCCATACTTGAGTTTTCAGGTTGAAGACGGAAATGCGTTTTCTCTTTAAAGAAACGTTTTACCGTTGCTTCGTCATCTTCAGTCATTGCAACTACAATTTCCCCGTTATTGGCAGTGTTCGTATGTTTGACAACGACATAATCTCCATCTAATATCCCAGCCTCGATCATTGATTCTCCCATTACTTCAAGCATGAATAGATTTTCTTCACTTGTACCGTAAGCATCTGGTAGAGGGAAGTATTCTTCGATATTTTCGATTGCTGTAATAGGTAGACCTGCTGTAACTTTCCCTACTAAAGGAACATGTACAACGGATTGTTTTTGAATTGCTGCTTCTTCTTGATCTAATATTTCAATCGCGCGCGGCTTTGTTGGGTCTCGGCGAATTAAACCTTTGCTCTCTAAACGAGCTAAATGTCCATGTACCGTTGAACTAGAGGCAAGACCTACTGCTTCCCCGATTTCACGAACAGAAGGCGGATACCCTTTTGCACGAACCTCTTCTTTTATGAATGCTAAAATATCTTCTTGTCTTTTTGATATTTTTTTCAACTCTATCACCTCTTTTGTGAATATGTACCTCTATTAGTTACATATAGTATATCAGTGAATGAACAGAAATGCAAACATAGGTTCGAAATTGGTGTTGACAAAAACAAGTGTTCGTATTAAATTAGGAACATACATTCGCAAAACAATTATTCGAAAAGAGGTTTTAATTTATGAACTGGTTACAAAAAAATACTTATATTGTGGTGTTATTCGTTGCTTTCTTTGTGATGGGTGCATTTCTATTAATTACTGATAATGGCAAAAACACATACGAACAAATTGAGATTCAGCACGGCGATACATTATGGACATTAGCAGAACAATATCGTGGTAAAATGACAATACAAGAGTGGATCGAGCATGTGAAAGCTGAGAATAGTCTTACTGGAGAACATATTGTGGCAGGTCATGCCTTAACGGTTCCAGTTAATTCAAAGAGTATCCATATTGCAAAATTAAAGAGTGAAGAAGAGCTTCATTCGGTAGAGGTAGCGGTTAAGAATAAATGAGCAAACAAAACAAAGCAGTCATCTATACACGTGTAAGTACAGAAAAAAATACACAAGAGACATCCCTTGTGCGGCAAGAAGAGGAACTACGCCGCTATGCGGGCGAAATGAACTTTCAAGTTTTAGAGATTTTCCAAGATCAACATAGTGGTTATGAAGTGGAACGAGATGGACTCCTTGAAATGCTGGACTATATAAAGGAAAAAAATGTAACAGTATTATTTGTGCAAGACGAAACGCGTTTGGGACGCGGTAATGCACGAATGGCTGTCTTGCATTTGCTGCATAAAAATGGGACAACCGTTTATTCCTTAAATAATGCAGGACCCTTAACATTAAATGAGATGGATACAATGTTACTTGAGATTTTAGCAATTGTAGAAGAGTATCAACGAAAAATTCACAATGCCAAAATTAAAAGAGGAATGAGACGAGCTGTAGATAATGGCTATCGCCCCGAGTTGAATATTAAAAATCGGCATAATCATGAAGGGCGCGAACGAATAGAGGTACCAATCGAAGAAATTGTAAAACTCCGTGAAAAAGGACTAACCTTCCAAGAAATTGCTTCAACTTTAAGAGGACTAGATTTTCAAGTAAGTAAAGCAACCGTGCATCGTAGATATATAGAATATATGGAGGGACTTGAAGGCTGAACTCTGGGCCATTCGTCCTTTGCAAAGTAATTGGGCTAGAACAATAAGAACTAGCCCCATCATCTATAATATTTATATCAAAACTTTATGATCTTTATGAATCTCTTCCGTACCTGCTTCCAATGCAATTTTATAATATAAAGTTTTATGTTCAATTACCTCGAGTGTTTTCCTAAGTTCCTCCATTTGTGCTTCTACATTAGCTTTTCTGTCTAAAAACATATCATATCTTTGTTGTAGAGTAGAGTCGCCATCAAAGCACCAAGCAATAAATTCTCTAATATCCCTTATAGGCATTCCAGTTGATTTTAAACATTGTATGATTTTTAGAAATGCAATATCTTCTTCTTTGAATATTCTAGTCCCACTAGGTGTCCGTTCAACAAAAGGCATAAGTCCCTCTTTGTCGTAGTATCGCAAGGTGTATACTGTGAGATTTAATTCTTTTGCAACTTCACTAATAGAATATGTTGTCATCATTTATCACCTTTTCTTATAAAAGTATTTTTTAGGGGTTTATTCTATGAATTACGGAAAGTTTATCACTTTATAAAATTAATTTCAAAGTTGACTAAATAGTTTAATAGAATTAATTCTATTTGATTATTAATTAATTTTATTAAGTTTGTTTAAAATTTGCTCCTCGAAATGAGTTAAGACAAATACTTGACCTAGAGTTAACTATAGGGACTAAGATATTAGTACGGGGAATATTTGGGAGTGATTGAAGAAAAGGTATTCTCACCTTATAAGATTCAATTCAACAGTGCCAATAAATATTTATTCTCTTGTCGACATAATTATATCGGAGGGATTTTTAATGATTACTGCTAAAGCAAGAGCTATCGATGGTCCAAACAAAACGTTTCGTGCTGCTGAAATTACACGACGCGACCTAGATTTGCATGATGTTTTGATTGAAATTAAATATGCTGGTATTTGCCATTCTGATATCCACACTGCTCATGGTGAATGGGGTGCTGTAAACTATCCACTTGTTCCTGGCCACGAGATTGCTGGGATTGTAACAGATATAGGTGCGGAGGTTACAAAGTATCGTATAGGTGACCGTGTTGGGGTTGGATGTATGGTGGACTCTTGCGGAGATTGTGAAAATTGCTTTAAGGGAGAAGAACAATATTGTCTAAATGGACAAGTCCCTACTTATGCTGGAGTAGACAAATACGGTGAACCAACTCAAGGTGGCTATTCTACTCACATTGTAGTGACTGAGAATTTTGTAGTTAGAATTCCAGATAATATTGAGCTAGATAAAGCAGCCCCATTACTTTGTGCTGGTATTACGACATTTTCCCCATTAAAACGATGGGGGGCAGGACCAGGTAAAAAAGTAGCTGTTGTTGGTCTGGGTGGTCTTGGCCATATGGCAGTGCAGATTGCTCATGCAATGGGAGCTGAAGTTACTGTTCTGTCTCAAACATTGAGCAAGAAGGAAGACGGTTTGGAATTGGGAGCTGACCATTACTTTGCGACAAATGATTCTGAAACATTTAACAAACTTGCAGGTCATTTTGATTTGATCATTAACACGGTTAGTGCACAAATTGACATTAATGCGTACTTTAGATTACTTACATTAGACGGTACACTTGTTAATGTCGGTGCGCCCGGTGAGCCCCTATCAGTCAATGTACAATCTCTTATTGGTCAGCGTCGTTCATTTGCAGGTTCTATGATCGGAGGCATTCGTGAAACACAGGAAATGTTAGATTTCTGTGCACAACACAATATTGCTTCCAAAATTGAAATTATTTCAGCCGACCAAATTGACGAAGCCTATGAACGCGTTTTAGCGTCGGATGTCAAATATCGATTTGTCATTGATATTAGTACAATGTAGTATTTAATAATAGATAGGATAGGAGAGGACATTCAAACTGTTTTACTTTTTGAATGTCCTTTTTCTATTAAATATCCCAGGAAAATCTTAGGCATTACACAATACATATCTATCAATTGAGATGAATTACTTGCACTTCCTGCTATTTTTACTTACCTTTGAAGTATTGAATATCTTCATTTAGTATAGGTTATAGCACAATATCTAAATTCTTCCATATTAAATGATTGAAATAGAAAGGTGAGAAATTATGTTATCAGAACAAAAAATCAAACGAATTAATGAGCTATCAAAAAAAGCAAAAGAGGGACAGTTAACAGAAGCTGAGGCAAAGGAACGAACAAATCTTCGTAAAGAATACTTGGATTCATTCCGTTCTTCTTTCCGTAGTACAATCGAAAACGTACAAATTATCGATGCGACTGGAAATGACGTGACGCCAGATAAAATTAAAGAAATTCAGCGCAATAAATTAAACTAATAATGTGACATAATAAAGAAAAGTATGACACTATTCTAAAAATGTCTTGGAATAGGATTGTTTTCTTAGAAAATCTTGTCTAAACTGTAAAAGTACAATATTAAGCGCGAGAAAGGATATCACATAATGGCACACTCTGCTGATCTTTTAGCAATTAATGCAATCCGAACTTTATCAATTGACGCAATCGAAAAAGCGAACTCTGGTCACCCAGGTCTACCAATGGGAGCAGCACCAATGGCTTATACTTTGTGGACAAAACAATTACGTCACAATCCTCAAAATCCAAAATGGGTTAACCGCGATCGCTTTGTTCTTTCAGCTGGTCATGGTTCGATGTTGCTATATAGCTTACTTCACTTAGGTGGGTATGGACTAGATATCGAAGAAATTAAAAACTTCCGCCAATGGGGTTCTAAAACACCAGGACATCCTGAGTTTGGTCATACAGTAGGAGTGGAAGCAACAACTGGCCCTCTTGGTCAAGGGATTGCGATGTCCGTTGGTATGGCAATGGCTGAGCGTCATCTAGCAGCTACATATAATAAGCCAGGTCATGAAATCGTAGACCACTATACGTATGCACTTTGTGGAGACGGCGATTTAATGGAAGGTGTAGCAGCGGAAAGCATTTCATTAGCTGGGCACTTACAACTTGATAAATTAATCGTGTTATACGATTCAAATGATATTTCTTTAGATGGGGATTTAGCAAAATCTTTCTCTGAAAACGTTCAAAAACGTTTCGAATCATATGGCTGGAACTACATCCATGTAGCAGATGGGACTGAAGTAGAAGCAGTGAATGCTGCAATCGAGAAAGCGAAACAATCCGAAGGAAAACCAACATTAATTGAAGTGAAAACTGTTATTGGTTTTGGTTCTCCAAACAAATCCGGTAAAGCGGATTCTCATGGTGCTCCACTTGGTGCCGATGAAGTGGTCTTAACGAAAACAGCTTACGGTTGGGAACATGAGCCTTTCCAAGTACCAGAAGAAGTGTATTCAATTTTCAAAGAAGCTGCAGAAAAACAAGGTGTTCAATCAGAAGCAGAATGGAATGCGAAATTTGAAAGCTATAAAGCAGAATTCCCTGAACTAGCAAAACAATTCATTAATGCAATGAATAACGAACTTCCAGCAGACTTTGATGCAGAAGTACCTGTTTACGAAGCTGGAAAATCAGTTGCAACACGTTCTTCATCAGGTGATGTAATCAATGCTTTAGCGAAAAAAGTCCCTTCATTCTTTGGTGGTAGTGCGGACCTTGCTGGTTCTAACAAAACAACAATCAAAGGTGCTGGTGATTTCTTCCCGGACACTCCAGAAGGTCGCAACATTTGGTTTGGTGTTCGTGAATTCGCAATGGGTGCAGCATTAAACGGTATGGCTTTACACGGTGGTTTAAATGTATTTGGTGGAACATTTTTCGTGTTCTCCGACTACGTTCGTCCAGCTGTGCGTCTATCTGCATTAATGGGTCTACCTGTAACATACGTTTTCACTCATGATTCAATTGCAGTAGGGGAAGATGGTCCAACGCATGAACCAGTGGAGCACTTAGCTTCATTACGTGCAATGCCAAATCTTTCAATAATTCGTCCAGCTGATGCAAATGAATCAGCAGAAGCTTGGAAATTAGCTGTGTCATCTAAAAATGTACCAACTGTGCTCGTTCTTTCTCGTCAAAACTTACCAGTTCTTGATAAGTCTGCAGAACTTGCAAAAGATGGCGTAGCCAAAGGTGCTTATGTGGTATCTCCTGCAACAAAAGAAACACCAGATGCAATCTTAATTGCAACAGGATCAGAAGTTTCTCTTGCTGTAGAAGCACAAAAACAATTACTAGCTGATGGAATCGATGCTTCTGTAGTATCAATGCCATCAATGGATCGTTTCGAGCAACAATCAGCGGAGTATAAAGATTCAGTATTGCCAAAATCTGTTACAAAACGTTTAGCAATCGAGATGGGCTCTTCATTCGGCTGGCATAAATACACTGGGTTCGATGGAGATATCCTGGCAATCGACCAATTCGGTGCAAGTGCCCCAGGCGAAATCGTTATCGAACAATACGGCTTTACGGTTGAAAACGTTGTAGCGAAAGTTAAAGCTTTATAATAGTTCATATGAAGGGCTTTCTAATAAGTCTGTGAATGAGAAACCAGGTGGAGAAAAACGATATGTTTTTCCCACCTGGTTTTTATTTTCTGATAGACAGATGGAAGAGCTGTGCGTTCTAAAGTGACGCTCGATCGGATGATGAAGGACAATTTAGAGATTAGTATGGCTAAAAGTTACTTTCATATTGATAATGAAAGACAAATCGAAGTGCATTGAGATTAAAAGTGTCCTTCATGCGAGTGATGAAGGACAAAAAGGCCTGTGTTGAGTTCAAAAGTGTCCTTCATGCGAGTGATGAAGGACAAAAGGAGTATGTTGAGTTCAAAAATGTCTTTCATCCAAGTGATGAAGGACATAAGAGAGTATAGTGTGGGCAAAAGTGTCTTTCATATTGATGATGAAAGACAAATCGAATCGCATTTAGGTCAAAAAAGTCCTTCATCGGGATGATGAAGGACAAAAGGGAGTATGTTGAGTTCAAAAATGTCTTTCATCCAGGTGATGAAGGACAAAAGAGAGTAGTGTATGACCAAAAGTGTCTTTCATATTGATGATGAAAGACAAACCGATGTGCATTTAGATCACAAATGTCTTTCATCGGGTTGATGAGGACAAAAATGAGTGTTTTAAATTCAAAAATGTCTTTCATCCAAGTGATGAAGGACATAAGAGAGTATAGTGTGGCAAAAAGTGTCTTTCATAATGATGATGAAAGACAAAACGAATTGCAATTATATCAAAATGTCTTTCATCCGGGTGATGAAGGACAAACCGAAGCGCCTAGCCAAGCAAACTGTCCAATAGAAGCAGTCTATTGGATAAACCAAAGCACCTAAAATCGTTACTTTCCCAATACTAGCAAATTATCCAACCAACCATTCATTAAATCATCTATCTTAGAAAACTATACCCAAAATTTTAATAGAAAAAGGCATAATCTATTCTTGATTTCATATAATATATTGTTTTAGAATTTTCTTTTCAAAAATTCTAGTAAACCCCTATTTTACTACCACAGAATTTTTTTCTGTGGTAGCTTTTTTTCGTCGAATCTCAGACAGGATTCTCAGTTCGCCATTAAAAAAGGGAAAAAGAAAAACGTTGGAGCACAAAGCCCCACGTTTATTTTACAAGTCCATTTTGGAATGCATAGACTACTGCCTGCGTACGGTCTTGGACGTCAAGTTTTGCTAGGATATTGCTTACATGAGTCTTGACTGTTTTTAGGGCGATGAATAATTCATCGGCGATATCTTGATTCGTTTTTCCTTGGGCCACCAATAAAAGCACTTCCATTTCACGCTCAGTAAGCTGTTCGTAGAGGGGGGTATTGGCATTGCCTCGCATTTTCGTAATCATTTTAGTCGTCACTTCAGGTTCTAGTACCGTTTCACCATTGATTGTTTTGCGAATGGCCTCTGCAATTTGCTTGGCGTTGGACGTTTTTAGTATGTAGCTGACAGCACCGGCTTCTAAAGCAGGGTAGACTTTATCATCATCAAGGAAGCTTGTCACCATCATGACTTTGGCATGCGGCCATTGTTGCAAGATTTGTGCGGTAGCTTCAGCACCAGTCATGATCGGCATCACATTGTCCATCAGAATAATGTCGGGTTTTAGTTCTAGTGCTTTTTCAACTGCCTGCTGTCCATTTGCGGCCTCTCCGACAACTGTCATATCGGATTGGGCAGAAAGGTAAGCGGAAACCCCAATCCGTACCATTTCATGATCATCCGCAATTAAAATACGTATCATTCTTTCACCTCAATTTTCTTCAAATATCCAGCAATCTAACTTTCTACTCAGCTTTCTTTTCTTGCTTGGCAAGTTCAATCACTGGCGTACTTTCTGCTTCAGCTGTTACTACTTCGGCTTTATTTCCAAGTGGAACCTTTACTTCCACAATCGTTCCTTCACCTGGAACCGAAACAATTTTATAGGAGCAGCCGATTTCAACGGCACGTTCGGCAATGTTTCGTAGACCGTAAGAGGTGGATTTATCTTCTTCAATATTGAAGCCTTTTCCGTTATCCTGGATACGTAATATGCCAACAGTGTCTCGGGCAATTAACAGTAGCTCTACTTCTGAAGCCTTTGCATGGCGTAATGTGTTCGAAAGGGCTTCTTGGGCAATACGGAATAAATGATCCTCTTCGGCTTTAGACAATTCAATTTCTTCAATACGATAATCAATATCGAAATAGACCTTCTGTTGCAGCTCTTGAATTAAATCCGTCAACCCTTGTGCCAACGTACTGTTTTTCAATGCAATCGGCCGTAAATGGAGCAGTAAGGCACGCATTTCTAATTGGGCTTGCTGAACAATCTTTTCCACCTGTTGTAGAGTAGGTTTCGATGTGCCAAGTGCATCTTCCTGCTCAGTAACAGCAGATAATAGCATAGATGCAGCAAAAAGTTGCTGTGATACGGAATCATGCAATTCACGAGCCAAGCGTTGCCGTTCAGCAATAATCCGTTCTTGGATAATTTTGTCGTTCGCTTCCACTTTTTCATTGGTCATTCGCTGCAAACTAGTACGCTGGGTTTCAATTAAATCATTCGCTTGGGTTAATGCTTTCTTCAAAGTAAAAGAAACATTTTTCTTTTTTTTCATAGAAAAACCAGGTTCTACTAACTGTTTTACATAGCGTGTTGCAGAACTTTCTCTCGCTCTTGCAACTGCACTCATCCAAATACTAATAAAAAAGCTAATCAATCCAATTGTCATAACTATAAAAGCAATAATTGGCATTTCTGTTGATTCAGATTCCAGTAGAAATCCCCAATCCTCATCTGTTGGTGATCCGAAGAAGATAAATAAATAGCCAAAAATCGTGCTGCTTAATAAGAAGAATAATGTTACCATTCGAAATAGAAATGAAATCATTTACGGATCACCTCCACGTCCCCCAGCCAAGTCGCTACATGGATCACCAATTTGCGTTTAGCATCTTGAGCTTCTCCATCTTCGAACATGAGTTTTTCATTGATTAATCGTTTAGGATTATTTCCTAGTATTTTTGCTTCACCAAGAATTGTTGAATATTGAAGGCGGAAGGGAATTTCATAAGGCAACACAATCGTCACTTTCCCGATGAATTGGCGGATTGTAATGACTGAAGTTCCTGCTGGCAATATTGTATCCGTTAAATCGAGCGAAATGTCGCCAACAAATTTCTGCATCTGGATGTCTTCCCATTTGTAATTATCAAGTGGGGAAGAGATGTTTCCGATAAGATGATTTTTCATTATCTTTGCATCAAGCTCTAGTGTATTAATTGTTACAACTTTTTGTTCCTTTGTTACATGTTTATACAGTATGTAAATTAAAACGCCAACAATTAGCAGGCGTAAGCTCCATATAGATAGAATGGCAAGGAAGATAAGGAAACAACCGCTCCAAAATAAATATTTCTTATTTTTGGAAAAGCTTAAGTAAAGTAGAATTGCCCCAAGGATCATTAAAAAGGTGCTGCCATTGTTAAAAAGTGTGAGCTCTGCGAACACAATTAAAACAACAGCAATCGTGATAAAGGTTAATTGGTTCGTACTAAATCTGTTCAAAGTGGTTCCTCCTTTTTATTCTTGGTGAGTCATATTCTACCTATAACAAACCTTAGGAGAAGACCTTGTTTGCCTTCTCCCAACAATTGTCATTATAGCACGATTCATCTATTTCACAGTTGAATTTTTTGTGTGAATGACCAACATTATTCTTTTTATTTTGCTTCAGTAGGCTCTTTTTTCATTTCGATGCTAGGTATAGGGTGGTTTGTTTTTTCTAAGCTTGCAAGACGAGCTTCCAGCTGTGTTCTGTCATAATCTTGTTCAATTTTATCAGCCAGCGTTTCAATATAAGATGAAAGATCATCAAATTCTGATTCGTCCTTAGATTTTAATACTTCATCCATTTTGTGATGAGCACGTGTTACATTTTCTTTGCCCATCAGTTGTAACTGACGAACTTTCATATCTTTGATTTTGTGTTTCATTGTCTCGAATTTTTGTTCAAGTTCTACAAATTCTTTATTTGATTGTTCGAGCGAATTTAATAAAGTGAACTGACGAGTTTTGTACGATTCCACTTCTTGGTGAGCAAAGGCAACTAAATCTGTTTCGTTTGATTGCTGAGCTAGTTCCAGTTGTTTTGTTCTTTTTTCAAGCATCGTTGTTGTTTCTTTTAATTCATTTTGAAGTTGTTCTTTTAATTGAGCTTGACGCTGAAGTAATTTACCGGTTTGTTCTGTTTGTTTTTCGGCTTCGCGGATGTATTGATTTAACATCGCAATAGGATTTTTACTCTCCTTTTTATCGAACAATTGGTGTAAATCAGCCTCTAAAGTGTATCGAAATCTTTTTAATAAACCTACCATATTAAAATCTCTCCTTAAATTTTATTTTGAAGAAGAAAGTATGCAACTTTCTTCTTATCGATGCAACTAGCCCTATTCGCTATTAAGTCAGGCGATTAGTTAAGTTTGCTATTCAATTTTGCCCATTCAGTTTCAAAGTTCGTAAATGGATCATTTTCTTTCATTACAGTTGATTTGCTGAAGGAAACTTCTTCGTTGTTCCATTTTTTATATAGAACATAGATTAAAAAGATAGCAGCAAGACCAACCAATGCAGGGATGTTGGAAATCGCTGTAAAGATTCCAATTAAGCCAAGTGCCACCCAAAATACTTTCCCAAACCCTGAGTTTGATCTCACATAGTAGTGCAATCCTAAATAGACAAGCAACCCAGAGAAGGCAAACCCTACGAGTGGTCCTAACATACTAAGGGCAACAATTGCTGCGACAATGCCGACAGTTACGATGAATACTTTTTTCATTTTTTTAGCTCCTTTCGTGTTACCTTTATGTTACACTTGGGGCGATTTTCTTAAAACGGCCTCTGATTGCATTTTTCTGTAGGTCTCGAGGCTGAGTAAGTCTAGGTAAAGTGAACGAAATTAATGTTTCACTGTATTTTGACAAAAAAAGTAATAGAATTGGGACACCTTTTGACAAAATATTTGAAATCTTTCTTTTATAATGTGAATATAGAGAGGAGGACGAAAGATGAGAATCTATTCAATATTTCATATAAAAAAACAGTATCAGTCTTTTGTATTTGGAAGAGAAAGACAGCTTCTTGAAATGGTATCGACAAAAGAGCAAGCTCTCGAGTCCTCTGTTAGCAAGCAGCTAAGCTATCTCTGTGAACCAATTGAAGGAAGAATGGTACAAGGTGTACTCTATGAGCATTTAAAGAAAAGTTTTCCGACTATCCAATGGGTGAATGAATATATGAAATTTGAACACCAATTTAAAGGTGGTTTGAAAATAAAAGTATGTACGTATCATATAGAAGCAATTTGTGAAGGCTCCCGAATGTTGGATCTGGATTTATTCCACAGCCTAAGCCAAATGAATGATTCGTTCATTGCATTTAATGCAGAGGATTCCGAATGCGGTTGGTTGAAACCAATCAAGCATGCATCATATTAGCTATAGAGATTTGGTATAATCATGTAGGTAATCCCAACAGTAAAAAAATTATTGAAAAACTAGTAACGATGCGGTTAATAGTGTATAATCCTTCATGGAGAGTTTATCTCGGTATAAATGGTAGTGGAGGAGGTAGGCACAAAATGGCTACATGGATTTGGATTATTATTGTTATCGTCGCTCTAGCAGGGGGCGTAGCACTAGGTTTCTACTTTGCTCGTCAATACATGATGAAATACTTAAAAGAAAACCCACCGATCAACGAACAAATGATTCGTGTGATGATGGCTCAAATGGGACGTAAACCATCTGAAAAACAAGTGCGTCAAATGATGTCGCAAATGAATAAATTACAAGATAAATAATTGTAATCTAACAACAGTTTACTTATGTAAAACTGTTGTTTTGCTTTTTTAAAGGCTTTTTGACCAAAAAGGAAACCGTCTCAAGTATGAAGAGACGGTTTTCGTTGTTAGGATATTTCTTTCTCATCGAGCGGAATTTGTTCCGCTGTTCTTATCATTTCATCCAGTGGAATTTCATTTATTGCGTTTCTAATTTCATTTATTGGTGTAACAACCGTTTCGTTTGTCTTTTTATAGACATAATTCTCGATAAACTCTGAAACAATTTGTTCGTATTCTTGTTGATTTTCGTTAAATGACTCGGCATGGCCGCCTTTTTCAAATAACTTGATCATTTTCGGTCCTTGTTTTTCTTCATACAGTTCCTCTGTCATGTAAGGAAGAATGAAGTCATCCCCTAGGCTATGAATAAATAGAACAGGGGAGGAGATGTTTTTCACCGCTTCCTTTGGTGTGACGCTTTTAAATGTATAGCCATCGCGAATGCGAAGAAAAATATTGGCTAAGTGGATTGGGATTTTTGTACGAAGATATTTTGTTTTCATCATAATTTGCGAAATCAGCTCTGAAAAGTTCGAAAAGCCACAATCCGCAATATAAAAGTCTGCGCCATCTTCCAGTAAGCCAGCATATAAAATCATACTTGCGGCACCCATTGATTCTCCCTGGATCCCAATAAGAGCATCCTCGCCAACGATGGATTTCACAGTTTGTACAACAGCGGCCACATCAAATTTTTCATAGTAGCCATAGCTTGTTGTTTTTCCACCTGAGTCCCCATGTCGCCTGTGGTCAAAAACAAAGGTGTTGAATCCAAGTCTTTCGAACATGCGCGCATATTTGACCATGCTGATTTTATTTTCAGTTACACCGTGACATATGATTATTGTATTTTTTGTATTTAGGGGCTTTAAGAAAATACCTTTTATTGGATAACCATTGGGAGAATCAATACTTAATTCTTCCTTTGGACATTGATTAAACCATTTTTCATCAAAGCGTTGTGCTTTTAATTCACGATCATAGATAAAATCAACATCTTTCTTTTTAATATACATAAGTTGATTGGTCGCAATATATCCAAAGATCGCAGCACCGGTTGAAAGAATAGTTGTAATAATACTTGAAGCCCATAAGAGTTTTTTTCGTTTCATTAAAAACACCTCGATTCATTTATAGTATTTAACATAATCCTTACACTATTCCCGAATATGTTAATTGTAACACTATGTTCATATTTTTTATGTGATTGGTTTTTTGGATAATTAAGAATCCTGCTTTTTGTGGAGAATTTATTACGAAAATTTAGAAGGATTTAAAAAGTGAAGGCTCAAGAGCTATCTAACAGCCAAGTGATATTGCTATGAAAAAATAGAGTATCCTTTAGATAAATATGCTTTAAGGGAGTGTTTAGAAAGGGAAGGAGCGTTTATAATAATATATTTTCTTTTTTTATATTGTGTTCACTGTTATTATTATTTCACAAAAAATATTCAAATTTACAGTGAAGGTAGGTTTGTTTGAGTTAATTTTTCCTATACTGGCACGTAAAGTACTTCCATTTACTTTTTTAGTGTTTAGTTAAATATTGGAAGAGCTGAAGACGGAGATTTTTGTTTTCAAATGGTAAGTGGACTCGGAGAATTAATATGTAGTGTTTTGCTTAAAGAATCGACTCTTTAATGAATAAAAATCAATCGTTTTAGTATACCTAGACAATGAAAAAGCGCCTCCAAAATAGAGGCACTAAATGAAAGTAGCGTTTACTTTTATTGAATCGTATAACCGCCATCTAATACAACTGCTTGACCGGTCATTCCTTTTGATGCGTCGCTTGCGATAAAGAGGGCAAGATCTGCAATCTCTGAAACATCAAGTAGCCGTTTTTGTGGCACGAGAGGGTAAATAACTTCCTCAAGTACTTTTTCTAATGGCACGTTTCGCGTTGTGGCTAAATCTTGTAATTGGTTGCGTACAAGTGGTGTATCGACATAGCCTGGGCAAATGGCGTTTACCGTGATACCGTCTGTTGCCGTTTCGAGAGCTGCCACTTTTGTTAAGCCGATCACGCCATGTTTCGCGGAATTGTAGGCAGCCTTGCCGGCGAAACCGATCAGGCCGTTTATTGACGCCATGTTTATGATGCGGCCAAAGCTTTGTTTGCGCATAATTGGTAAAGCATGTTTGATTGCAATGAATGGTGCTGTCAGCATAATTTTAACAATCAGTTCAAAGCGATCTGTGGGAAAGTCATCAATCATGGCTACATGCTGCATACCTGCATTGTTGATGAGAATATCAAGACGTCCAAACTTGTCGGTTGCAGCTCCGATCACGCTTTGTATGTCATTTTCAAGAGTGACATCACACTTCAACCCGACTGCATCCTCGCCAAGTGAAAGTGCAGCTTCTATTACTTTTTCTTCATTAATATCTGTTAAGACTACTTTTGCGCCTTGGGCATAAAATACTTTCGCAAGTTCGAAGCCAATTCCTTGTGCAGAACCTGTAATGAGAACCACTTTATCTTTCAGCATAATCAAAAACCTCCTATATAAGGAGCCGCAAAGTGATTGCCAGCTCCCATATGCTTTAAATACCTATACCTAAAGAGAATAAAATAATCGCGATTGCCACACCAATTGCTGGGGTTGCAACGGTTGTTGCTGCAACAGACCAATAAGCGTCTTTATGTTTTTCGCCACAAACGGATTGAATCGTCGTTACAACATACCCATTATGTGGTAAAGAATCGAGTGCACCAGAAGAAATGGCTACAACTCGGTGGAGTGCTTCTTGGTTAACACCTGCGTCCACATAGCCAGGTGCAAGTAACGGCAAGGCGATTAACTGACCACCGGAAGCAGATCCTGTCATCCCGGCAATCACTGAAACAGCGACAGCAGCACCAATTAATGGTGAACCTGGAATGTGCGTCATTGCATCAACGGCTACGCCAAAGGCTGGTACCGCTTTTGCTACACCGCCAAAACCTACAACGGCAGCTGTATTTCCGATTGCAATAATCGCACCAACCGTGCCTTCAGAAACGGCCCCCCAAGCGTTTTTGAAGTATTTCCAGCTCACGATAAATGTTGCAATAATACCACCTAGTAAGGCTAAAATTAATGCAGATTGCTTCAGTGAATCATGGAAGATAAATGAAATGACTAATACCACCGCTAGTGGAATGAACGCCATTATCGGGTTTGGTAATGCACGTTCTGTATCGAATGATGGATCTGATTCCCGAGCCACAAAACGTTCGCCTTTATCAACGGCTTTTTTGATTATACGTTTTAACCACCAATAACCGAATATAGCCATGAATGCTGCAACGATTATACTAACTTCCCATCCTGCATAGGGAGTAGTGTCTAAATAATCCATCGGAATCCAGTTTTGAATCTCTGGTGAACCAGCTGAGGTCATTGTAAAAGTTACCGAACCTAATGCTAAAGTTGCCGGAATGAAACGGCGTGGTAAATCTGCCTGCTTGAATAGCGAAATAGCCATTGGATAAACAGCGAATGCTACAACAAAGAGTGAAACGCCTCCGTAAGTTAAAATCGCACAGGCGATAACAATTGCAAGGGTTGCGTATTTCATTCCCAATTTATCTACAACGAATTTCGCGACGGCATCGGCTGCACCACTATCCTCCATTACTTTACCGAATACTGCGCCGAGCAGGAACATCATATACCATGACATGATGAACCCTGTAAAGCCTATCATATAGTTTGACACAAAGTTTGCGGCTCCTTCTTCAGCAAGCTGCGGAAATAACGGCATGCCTGACATTACTGCCACAAATAGGGCAGATAAAGGTCCAACAATAATAATATTAATTCCTTTAAGCGTTAACCAAATAAGTAAAATAAGACCACCAATAAGACCAATCATACTCAATGTTACATTTCCATCCATCCCATGTACCCCCTTTAATTTCATTCAGCATAAAATCTTCCATTTTATATAAGTGGTGAGATAAATGCTAAAAGTTTTGCAATTCAGCTAGGTTATAACCCAGATTAAATTAATGAATTTAGTCGAAGTGCGCCACGTCCTGTGGCATCGTCTAAGTGACCAACATCCTATTGGCCTAAGCCTCCGGCGGATGCCACAGATTTTTAGAAGAATTACCCCACAAGTTCGGGTAAAATCCGGGCCCAAATACGCCAAGGCGAATTTGATTGTTTAAATTGATACATTCTCCAGAACATCCGCTAAAATTAATTTAGCCTCTGTCGACTGGACAACTTCTTCAATCGTAAATCCTTCAAATACTTCCTTTAATGCTAAGCCATTTGGTGTTACTTCAATGAATGCGCGTTCTGTTATAATTTGATTTACCACACCCTTTCCAGTTAAAGGTAATGAACACTGTTTTTTTATTTTGGGTGAACCGTCTTTTGAAACGTGCTCCATGATGACAATGATTTTTTTCGCTCCGTGCACTAAATCCATTGCGCCACCCATACCTTTAATCATCTTGCCAGGGATCATCCAATTCGATAAATCCCCGTTTTCGGAAACCTCCATGCCACCTAAAATGGCAACATCGATATGCCCGCCCCGAATCATGGCAAAGCTTTCAGCACTAGAGAAAAAGGCTGCTCCCGGAACCGTTGTGACCGTTTCTTTCCCGGCATTTATTAAATCCGGGTCGACTTCTGCTTTGGTAGGGTAGGGGCCAATGCCAAGTAAGCCGTTTTCGGATTGTAAAATGACCGTTTTATTTGCCGATATATGATTCGCTACTAATGTGGGCATCCCAATCCCCAGGTTGACGTAATCACCATGTTGAATTTCTCTTTCTGCACGTATGGCAATACGGTCTCTAAGTGATAATGACATGATGAATCCTCCTTTATCCTTGAAGTACTGTTAATCGTTCAATTCGTTTTTCTTGGTGTGCTTGTAGAAGCCCTTGCACGTAAATGCTTGGAGTTTGCACAACGTCTGGATTAATAGTGCCAACTTCAACGATCTCTTCCACTTCAGCAATCGTGAATTTTCCAGCTGCCGCCATCATTGGGTTAAAGTTTTGAGCTGTCTTGTTGTAAATTAAATTCCCGACAGTATCTGCTTTTGCTGCACGGATTAATGCGAAATCTGCTGTTAATGCCGTTTCTAACACGTATTCTTTATCATTGAATGTACGCGTTACTTTTCCCTTAGCTACCAATGTGCCTACCCCAGCTGGTGTATAGAAGGCAGGGATCCCGGCACCACCTGCACGTATTCGTTCTGCTAGTGTTCCTTGTGGTATTAATTCGACTTCGATTTCACCTGCGAGCACTTGCCGCTCAAAGTCCTTGTTTTCTCCTACATAGGAGCCTATCATTTTCTTAATCTGCTTATTTTTTAAGAGCAACCCTAGTCCCCACCCATCAATGCCGCAGTTATTCGAAATGATGGTTAAATCTTTCACCCCTTTATTGACAAGTGCAAGTATCAGTTGTTCTGGGATACCTACTAAGCCGAAACCGCCTACCATGATGGTTGATCCATCTTGAATGCTTTTGACTGCATCTTGTGCCGAATCGAATAATTGTTTCATAAAACAAAATCTCCTTTTAAAATACAAAACTAACAAAAAAATAGGTATGAAAGCGCTATAATTTGTATTAAAGCAGAATGGTTTAGTGTATGCAATAGGGTGTGTCTAAAATGTGACAAGGACAATGGGAGTAGAATTCCGGAAATTCGGAATTTTTGAAGTGAACTGATTGTAGTGTGTAGAATCTATTGGAATAAAAAATTCCGACATACTGGATAAGTGTCCAGAATATCGGAATTTAGGTCATAAGTTGTGTTTTTTAATTTTTTCATAAAGAGTTGAACGACTGATACCGAGCTTTTTTGCAATCTCCATTTTGTCCTTTTCGTTGTCTAAGTATTCTTGTAAGATTTGTCCTTCCACTTGAAAAAGCATTTCTTCCAACGTACTATTGCTCTTTGAGAAGGTTGTTTTTTGACGGCGAATATGGAGAGGCAGGACATCGAAGGTAATTTGATTGCCTTCTGCTAGATGTATAATAGCTTGTAACACATTCTGCAGTTCTCTGACATTGCCGGGCCAATCATATTGTTGGAGACTCCACCAAGCTTTCCGATCGATTTTGATGCCTCGTCGACCTGCTTCAACACTATATTTACTCAAAAATGTCTGAATCAGCTCGGGCAAATCTTCGATACGATCGCGTAGTGGGGGGATTTGCAATGTAATTGCCTGAATTTTGTAGAATAAATCTTCGCGAAAGTGTTTGGTTTTCACCATATCTGCTAGAGAAACGTTTGAGCTCAATATAAAACGTACATCAATTGTAATTTCTTCATCTGTCCCAAGCGGTTGAATTTTTTGGTCTTGCAATGCTTTTAATAGCTTTGCCTGTAAAGTAATGGGTAATTCGTTGATTTCTTCGATGAATAGCGTGCCGCCTTCTGCACGTTGAATCCGTCCTTTTTTAACATCTTGATAAACTTCCCATCTCCCGAAAATCTCTTCTTCGAGCAATTCTTTCGGGATGGTCGAGCAATTTATTTTAACAAAATAATTTTCCGCTCGATTTGATAAACCATGGATACTTTGTGCAAACATTTCTTTCCCTGTACCAATTTCCCCTTCGATTAAAACGGGTAATTTAGTGGGGGCAATGGTTGCAATCGTTTCTTTGATCTTTCGAATCGTTTGGGAAATTCCTTTAATATCGGCCAAGTTATAAAAGGATTCACGATATTGATTTATATTTGTTTCGATTTGATCCATCGTTTTACGCACATGTGAACTTAGCTTCTTCCAATCATTCATGTCACGGAAGATGACGCTTCCGAATGCACCAATAATTTCACCATCCATAACAATCGGCACACGGTTTGCCAGCATATAAGTGCCTTTAATATAATGCGGCGCGGCGATTTCCGCGGTACCTCGTTCCATAACCAGATGCATTTCACTATTTTCAATCACATCTGCCACATGTTTGCCAATGGCTTCCTCACGACTTACTTCAAGGAAATGACAATATTCATCGTTTATATAAATAATTTTCGAATCTCGATCGACAACAACAAACCATTGAAAGGCAGTTTCTAAAATTTGAGAAATAACATTAGCTGAAAGAAATTTTAACCAATCTTCCATCTCTACACCTCTTCTCTAAGTGACTCATTTCTTCTATTTTACACACAAAAAAGCACAGATTAGTAGAGTTGATGAAATTAAATTAGAAGATACAATTAAAATGGATTATGGATTTTTGTGTATGTCTTTTGATTATCGGAAAGTCGGATACATAGGAGCAGCAAATTTCGTTTACGAACAATCGTGTTTTCCTATAAATCATGTTAAACTATACTGTGAAATTTGAAAATTCAAGTAGGTGAATAGTCATGGGGAAAAAGAAAAAACAAGGCCATAATCAAGCGCCATCTTCACAATCGTCAAAAAAGGAAGAAGCGTTAACATTACAAGACCAATTAAATGGCGATGTTCTGGCAAAACTAAAACAAGCTAAGAAAAGCTTAGTTGAGGAAGAGCAAGCAAAAGAAGAAGAACGTCAAGCCCGATTAGCATTCGAACGCAAACAACGTGAGAAGAATATGAGTTTTGAAGAATTATTAGACAAATTCGGTGATCAAGGCTCAAAGTTTTAGAGTAGGGTAGCTGCTGGGGTGATTTGAGTTTTGTTTTACCACAAGGAACAAGCACTCGGTAACTTACATAAATGGCCTTCGGAATAATCTCGTTCTGAAGGTCTTTTATTTTGATTTATTTTAGGCAAATTGATTTTAGCTGTCTCGGAGTTCTATGCCGATTAATTAGAAGGGGAAAGTTCATCGCAAAGCAATCTCACAGAGCCTTAACCGGTTAAATCTAAGACGGGAGTCAATCGGGAAGCAAGCTCGGAGCCCCTATCTGATTAAATAGAAGGCTAAAGGTAATCGAGAACCATGCTCGCTAAATTTAGAAACAACTATCCCTAATACCTGAACTATATTTAAGAAGAAAAAGACAATAGCCAAGCTCGAAAATTCAAGTTTGGCTATTGTCTATAAACTCTATTTAATCCTTTTCATTACATAAGTAAAAATCAACAAGATGAACCAAATTGGTGTTAGCAATAAAGCGGAGCGCGTTTCTTCCGAAATAAAAATAATAACAAGAATAGCTGCAAACAGCGCTAACACTACATAGTTGATAAATGGTGTTAAAGGTGCTTTGAAAGTTGATCGCTTATGCAGATTTGGGCGATATTTTTTATAACGAATATGGGAGATTAAAATAATGCTCCACACCCAAATGAAACAAATGGCGCTAATTGTCGTAACGATACTGAATGCGGAGTCCGGAATCGCATAGCTTAGCAATGCCCCAATCGAGACAACGATGGAAGAAACAAAAAGAGCGTTTGACGGAACTGCATTTTTATTTAATTTCCCTAATAATTTTGCACCTTGCTTGTTTTTACTTAAGTTGAACATAATCCGACTTGTCGAAAATAATCCGCTATTTCCAGCAGAAGCTGCAGAAGTTAATACAACAAAGTTAATAATTCCAGCTGCCACAGGAATACCAACAAGTGCAAAGACTTGTACAAATGGACTGTTTTCTGCACTTAAAACCGTCCAAGGATTAATACATAGAATGACGAATAAAGCACCAACGTAAAACAGTAGAATGCGTACAGGTATTTTATTGATGGCAGATGGGATGTTCTTTCTTGGGTTTGCAGTTTCTGCAGCTGTTACTCCAACTAATTCAACCCCTACAAAGGAAAAGACAACCAACTGGAAGGAAAATAAAAATCCTGAGACGCCATTCGGGAAGAGACCGCCATGTTCCCACAAATTTTTTACAGACACAACGCCTGTCTTAGTTTCAAATCCAATCACTAATAGAACAATACCAATGATGATAAGTGCGATAATGGTGATGATTTTAATGATGGCAAACCAAAATTCTAACTCACCAAAGAGTTTGACCGTTAATAAATTTAAACCTAGTAAAAGGACTAAGCACGCTATAGCTGGCATCCATTGAGGAATGTCAAACCAATACCGTACATAGAGTCCAACAGCTATAATGTCGGCCATGGCAGTCATAATCCAGCAGAACCAATAAGTCCAGCCTGTTACATAGCCCGCCCAAGGACCCACATAATCTGTTGCAAAATCAGTAAAAGATTGATAACCAGAGTTTGAGAGCAGCAATTCTCCTAGAGCCCGCATGACGAAAAAGACTGCCGTTCCGATAATCAAATAAACAAAAAGTATGGATGGTCCTGCTTTTTCAATCGCTGCTCCAGATCCTAAAAATAGTCCAGTACCAATCGTTCCACCGATGGCAATTAATTGAACGTGCCGATTTTTTAAATCTCTTTTTAATTCTCGATGTTCCATTTGTATGCCCCCTGATTGTAAGCGGCCAGCTTTTGTTTTTTTATTGGAAGGGGATTTGTGGCTATAAACTAGTATAGTGTTGACTCTTTTTAGTTTATTCCCGTCAGACTAGTTAAAAATCTCGACATGATTTTCAATATCCACGGTCAGAATTTAATAGTCCCGACACTTCAACTGTATCCGTCAAATCTAGCAGATCACTGTCAATCCTTTCATTGATTTGTTAAATTCTGTCCAAATACCACCAAATCCAATTTCATAAAACCTGGTATAATCGCTGGAAATAAAAAAATGAGATAGGAAGCATTCCCATCTCATGACATAAAAAATAACAAAAATAAAATATCGAAAAAACATTATTCCTTCTGATTGAATATCAAAAAAAGAATAAATCTGTTTCTACATTGTTACTTTTCTGTCCTTTTGCCTGAGATTGTGAACCCTTCGGCGTCGCAAAAATGCGAACTCTCCAGAAATTGCTCCTGCTATAGTCATCCCATAGCAATCACCGCTATAAAATTTTTAAACGATTTCACATAGATGCAAAACGTTCTCATCAGCTTTTATTTGAAACTTTCGTTTGCTAAATGACTGATAAGTGTCATTATATCAAAAAAATGAAATGGGTCCAGGGTTTTTAAAAAAATAATAGTTAAGAAGAATAGCAAGGTAACGTGGCCATCAAAAAAAGAGAATATAACGTCGAAATGCTACATTCTCTAATCGCTTGCTCTATTAGGTTTGTACGTTGGATTTTTTATTTTCTGATAGAGAGTAACCCAAAGCTTAAAGAGTATGATGAACGTAACTGCCCCTGCTGTATCAAGGATGACATCGTCAAAAATACCAGTTCTCCCTGCCACAAAGCTTTGTCGAAATTCATCTAGTGAAGCCACTATAAAAGTTGTGAGAATGGCATAAATGACTGAAAATTTCATTTTGAATTTGCGATACATTAAATAAAACAGTATGGAGATAAATCCATAACCAACGAAATGCAATCCTTTTCGTACAAGAAACTCAATGAAATAGTAATATCCCCGAGTTTCGACTGAGATGGTTTGTCCCCAATAAGTTACTTCAATTTTGCTTAGTAAATGATAGAAAGGTTGACTGTCCAATTTTTCCTGTAAAGTAGGCACTATGGTTTGCTGTTGGTAGGTCATACTGGAAACACAAAACAATAAAATTAAAACTGCAATAATTAATACAATATATTTTTTCATCGATGCTCAGAATAAATATCCTTCTTTGTAATCTGTTGAATTGGTGAAAAGTCGTGAATGGATCGTGATTTTTCATATGCTTTAATGTTTTCTATCAGTTGTTGTTGTGAACTAGCTCCAATTACAGTTGAAGCAACCACTGGATGGCTGAGGTTATAAGCTAAACTCAGGGCATGGATGTCTTCATACTCATTTTGCAGCTCGGTGAGTGCTTTTGTTAATTCTTCTTTTGAGTAAGTTAAGTAGCCGTTTGAATTCTCGGCTCGTCTTGGCCATTCATTTGTTAATAAACCTTTAGCAATCGAACCTCGAGTGACAATAGAGGCATTCGATTCCGCAATATCATCAAACCATTCCTCGGGGCGGCGATCAAGCAGGCTATATTGCATCATATTCGAGACTGCATTACTTTGCTGTAAAAAGGACGTAAATACATTCGGGCGAATTGAAGAAATGCCGTACTGTCGAATATATCCTTCCTTTTTCAGACGTTCAAAGGTTTCAATAATGTCATCCCAAGGGTCGTCAATTGTCCCGCCATGTAATTGATAGACATCGATATAGTCTGTTTTCAATCGTTTTAAGCTCATCTTTAGTGCATTCTCAATGTGGGAAGGCGATGGATCCCAATGCCAGCCATCTTCACCCGGATTCCAGCGGTTTCCCACTTTCGTTGCAATTATCACGTCTTGGCGATGAGGTTTCAGCAACTCCCCAACGAGTTCTTCATTAATTCCTTTATCATAAAGGTCTGCTGTATCAAAATAATTCACCCCAGCATGAAGGGCTGTTTCAACAATTGGCTTTGCATCAGTTAAGGAGGTAGGAAGAGACATACAGCCTAAACTGATTTCTGAAATTTCAATTTCGCTATTTCCAAGTTTTCTTTTTTTCATTTTAGAACCTCTTTCCTTCAAACGAATTCCTCACTAATGGTACAATGAAAATAATAAATACGACAAGTGGGGGCATTTGAAATGAAGAAATTTGAGGAAAAGTCACTACGCTCTAATTCAATCTATAAAGGAAAAGTGATTTCGTTAAAGGTTGATGATGTACTATTACCGAATGGAAATGAGTCGAAAAGGGAAATTGTGAACCACCCAGGGGCTGTTGCCATCATTGCCATCACAGCAGAAGGCAAGCTAGTTCTAGTTGAGCAATACCGAAAGGCACTTGAGAGATCAATCATTGAGATTCCAGCTGGCAAATTAGAGCCAGGTGAGAAGCCTGAACATACTGCAAGACGTGAATTAGAGGAAGAAACAGGCTATGGATGTCATGAGCTGGAGTATTTACAATCTTTCGCAACCTCGCCTGGTTTTGCGGATGAAGTGATTCATTTGTTTGTTGCACAAGATTTATATAAAATAGAAGAAAAAGCAGATCTCGATGAGGATGAATTTGTAGAACTATTGGAAGTGACTATAGAAGAGGCTGAAGAAATGGTAAAAGAGCAAAGGATTTTCGATGCAAAAACTGCATTTGCAGTACTCTGGATGAAAGCAAACCAGTAAGAGTATAGTATAAAAGTTTAGTATAAAAATATGATAGATTTTTACGAAAAATCGGAACTAGTTTAAGAGTATTATTGATAGAGAACGAGCATAAGCTGTATCAACGAAAGGAGAATGCTTATGTTTCGTTCGATCTTATTTATCCAATATGCTATTATTCTAGCGATTAGCTTTGTCAGTGGCGTGATTTGTTTTCAAGTTTTTCCATTGGACAAGTCTATGAAATTAATAGGTTATATTGATCCAAGAGTGCTGGATGTAACAGATATTTCGATTTGGGGAACGGTACTGCCGCTTATTGCTTGGATGGTTTTAGTGTTATTTTTTGCAACGCATCCTTATTTACATGTCTTGGCAAAATTTGTTGTTGGTGTGAAGATTACTTTCTTTGGCTTTAGTTCTGTATTTCTTTTAACACAACAAGAATCTTTGCTTATATATAGTGTCTGGTGGTTTCCGTTTCAATTAATCTATTGTTTCCTGCTCTTTATGCTATGTTCTGTCTACTCTGCCAAAAAGGTTGGTCCAAATAAGAAATACGTCTTTTCACAAAGATTGTTTGTAACCCTTTTGATTGCATTATCCGTTATTTGTGTGGGTGAAATTGTGTCAATTACATATTTGCTCCCTCGCCTATAACTTGTACTTTAGCCCAAATCTTGGCAGTTTCACATAGAAAAGTGGGAAAAAATGTACGAAAATGCTCGTTTAGTTCGTTTCGCTTAATAATTCATCCCTCTCTTGTAATAGCTTTTACTCATTTGTTATAATAGAATGAGTTTAGGAGGGCGTCGTATGGAAAGCCGTATTGATCGTATAAAAAAGCAATTGCATAGTGCTGGCTATAAACTGACGCCACAGCGTGAAGCGACAGTTGCAGTGCTATTAGAACATGAAGAAGACCATTTAAGTGCTGAAGATGTCTACTTACTAGTAAAAGATAAAGCACCAGAAATCGGACTGGCAACAGTTTATCGAACTTTAGAATTATTAACTGAGTTGAAAATTGTCGATAAAATTAATTTTGGCGATGGCGTTTCCCGTTATGACCTTCGACAAGAAGGGGCAAAACACTTCCATCATCACCTTGTCTGTATTGAATGTGGAGCAGTAGATGAAATTCAAGAGGATTTGCTTGAAGATGTGGAAGGTATTGTCGAAAAACGATGGAACTTTATAATCAAGGACCACCGTCTAACATTCCATGGTATATGCCACAGATGTCATGATAAACAAGAAGAGCAATGATTAAAGGATGTACAATTCGTAGCAATAAGCGAATGTACATCCTTTTAATTTTTAGTGCAATTTAAGTGCCAGGCACCCAAACAATTTTGAAAATTTCCGGTGCCAGGCACACAAATAATTCTGACTTTTCCGCAGTCCGGTTAGGCGAATGATTGCTTGTGCACTATTCCAAAAATAACTATAGTTAGAATGGAAGGATAGGTGATTTCCATGAAAGACGCAAAAGAAGCGATATTAGATTATCTTCATTTTCTACAAGTTGAAAGACAATTATCAACGAACACATTATCATCTTATCGGCGTGATCTAGAGGGCTACATCGATTATTTACATAAAGAATTAGCTTTACCATCATTAAAAGAAGTTGAACGGACACATATCTTACTGCGTTTAGAAGCATTGCGGAATCAAGGGATTTCTGCTAGAACAATTGCACGACATATTTCCTCGATTCGATCATTCCACCAATTTTTATTGCGTGAGAAACTAGCAGATATCGATCCGACGATCCATTTGGAGATGCCTCAAATCGAACAAAAGCTTCCAAAGATATTATCAATTGAAGAGATTGAACTGTTAATTGGAGCCCCAAATCTTAGTAAGCCACAGGGAGTGAGAGATGTGGCAATGCTGGAGCTGCTGTATGGAACAGGAATGCGGATCAGTGAACTCATCGGCTTGAATCTTGAGGATGTTCACTTAACAATGGGATTCGTCCGTGTCTTCGGGAAAGGTGGGAAAGAGCGGATCATTCCACTTGGAAAAGGTGCAATTCAAGCAATTGATGATTATTTGCAAAATGCCCGAAAAGAATTACAAGGAACCTACCCTAAAACAGAAGCTTTTTTTATTAACCAGCGAGGAAAACGTTTAACGCGTCAAGGTTGTTGGAAATTATTAAAAGAGCATGCAACAAAAGCGGATATAAAGAAAGAAATCACGCCACATACTTTACGGCATAGCTTTGCAACGCATTTAATCGAAAATGGTGCAGACTTAAGAGCCGTACAAGAGATGCTTGGGCATGCAGATATTTCTACTACTCAAATCTATACGCATATCGGTAAAACAAGACTTTCTGAAGTTTATAAGCAATTTCATCCAAGAGCTTGATTGGCAGCCAAAGCATTCGCGTTCTCACTGGCGAAGTGGGCTTTGCCAAATTGAATAAAAAGATATGAAAATATATTTGTAAGATGTCTGACCTTTGTTTAATATATAGAGTGTGGAATTAACTTCTATAGATTAATATTCAAATGAATCTTAAGCATTCCGTGCAAATCGGTGCGAAAAAGCTTTATGAGACTAACACGTGTTGAGCTGAACTTATAGGGTAATAATGAGAAGGCGAGATACTGCCCAGGCACGATTCGGTTAGTTGAAAGAGGAGGACTTATTTATGAAACCGTTTAAAAAAATACATGTGGTTGTAATGGACTCAGTTGGGATCGGTGAAGCCCCTGATGCTCATAAATTTGGAGATCAAGGAGCAGATACGCTTGGTCATATCGCTGAAGAAATGAAAGGGCTAACAATGCCAAATATGGGGGCATTAGGACTTTCGAATATTCGTGAATTAAAGGGCATTGAAAAAGCAGCTCAACCTATGGGCTACTTTGGCATGATGCAAGAAGCTTCCGTAGGGAAAGACACAATGACTGGGCATTGGGAGATTATGGGGTTGAATATCGACCAACCATTTAAAGTTTACCCTGAGGGATTCCCTGCTGAACTAATCCGGAAATTGGAAGAAAAAACTGGCCGCAAAGTAATCGGGAATATCCCGGCAAGTGGGACGGGTATTATTGATGAATTAGGACCGGAGCATATGGAAACAGGTGCAATTATCGTTTACACTTCAGCCGACCCTGTTCTTCAAATTGCCGCACATGAAGAGATTGTTCCATTAGAAGAGCTTTATAAAATTTGTGAAATTGCACGTGAACTTACACTGGAGCCTGAATTTTTAGTAGGTCGTGTCATTGCTCGTCCTTTCGTTGGGACACCAGGCAACTTTACACGTACATCAAATCGTCATGACTATGCACTGAAACCTTTTGGTCGTACAACGATGAATGAATTGCAGGATGCGAAACTTGATGTGGTTGCCATCGGGAAAATTTCAGATATTTTCAATGGTGAAGGTGTAACGGAAAGTATCCGTACGAAAGATAACACGGATGGAATGGATAAATTTGCAGAAGTTGTACGCCGCGATTTCCAGGGCATCAGCTTTTTAAATCTTGTTGATTTTGATGCAAACTTCGGACACCGACGTGATCCATTAGGATACGGGGAAGCTTTGGAAGAGTTCGACCGCCGCTTGCCTGAAGTATTGGATGCTTTAACAGAAGATGATTTATTGGTAATTACTGCGGACCATGGCAATGATCCTACCTTCCCAGGGACAGATCATACACGTGAGTATGTGCCATTACTTGTTTATTCAAGAAGATTTGAAATGGCGAGCGAACTGCCATTGCGTAAAACTTTTGCAGATATTGCCGCTACAATTGCAGAAAACTTTAAAGTCGAAGCACCACAATTTGGCACAAGTTTCTTATCACACTTAAAGTAGGGGGACGTTCACATGAGAATGGTCGATATTATTGAAAAAAAACGTAACGGCGAAGAGTTGACAACTACAGAAATTCGTTACTTTGTTCAAGGGTATACAGAAGGTTCGATTCCGGATTACCAAGTAAGCAGCCTGATGATGGCGATTTATTTCCAAGATATGAATGATCGAGAACGAGCTGATTTAACAATGGCAATGGTTGAATCCGGCGATCAAATTGATTTATCGGGAATTGAAGGTATAAAAGTCGATAAGCACTCAACTGGCGGTGTAGGGGATACGACTACACTCTCATTGGCTGCGATGGTTGCAGCATGTGGTGTACCAGTTGCCAAAATGAGTGGACGCGGCTTGGGTCATACTGGTGGAACGATCGATAAACTGGAGGCAATTCAAGGTTTCCATGTTGAATTAACAACAGAACAATTTATGAAACAGGTAAATGACATCGGTACGGCTGTAATCGGACAAAGTGGGAATCTAACGCCAGCGGATAAAAAACTATATGCATTACGTGATGTAACTGGAACAGTACCAAGTATTCCATTAATCGCAAGCTCGATTATGTCGAAAAAAATCGCCGCTGGTGCAGATGCAATTGTACTAGACGTTAAAACGGGCGATGGTGCATTTATGAAAACCACTGAAGAGGCCGAAAGTTTGGCTCATGCGATGGTTCAAATCGGAAATAATGTTGGCCGCAATACGATGGCCATTATCTCCGATATGAGTCAACCGCTTGGTTTTGCCATCGGGAATGCCCTTGAGGTAAAAGAAGCAATCGATACATTGAAGGGTCAAGGTCCGGAAGATTTAATGGAATTATGTTATACGCTAGGCTCTCAAATGGTCGTGTTGGGAGGCAAAGCAAGAACAATTGAAGAAGCACGAAAACAGCTTCAAGAAGTGATTGCGAACGGTCAAGCACTGGAAGTATTTAAGAAGTTCATTGTCGCTCAAGGTGGAGACGCATCGGTTGTAGAAAATCCTGCCTTACTGCCTCAAGCAAAATATCAAATTGAATTACCAGCGCTGGAGTCAGGATTTGTTGCAAAAATCGAAGCTGATGATGTAGGGGTAGCGGCGATGCTTCTAGGAGCAGGTCGTGCAACGAAAGAATCTACAATTGATTTATCAGTTGGTCTTGTCCTTCAGAAAAAAGTGGGCGATCAAGTTGAAGAGGGCGAATCTCTTGTTACGATTCACACCAATTCCGAAGATATTACAGAAGTAAAAGAAAAATTATATCAACATATCGTGATCTCAAAAGAAAAAGTAGAAGCACCAACGTTAATTAAACAAGTCATTACAAATTAACAGTTAGTTGGGTTGCTCTTGAAATAAAGCTAGCAGCATAAGTATTTGCTGCTAGCTTTTTTTTTTTGAAGTTTTTGTCTGTTTAGATGAAGTGCGAATGAATCACCTTGTTCAAGGCGCCGAAAAGTTGAATTGAAGACAACAATATAAGAGGGTGTTAACAAAAATGTTTACAAGGCTGGCAGAGATAGAACTAAAATGACATAGCGCAAGGCAGTAGAAGCAAAACTGTCACAATAACTGGGCTAAAAGGACAAAACAGAAGGGAGTAGGAGTATAACTGGCACAATACTAGAGCTAACAAGACAAAACAGAAAAAAGTTGTAGTAAAACTGGCACAATAACTGAGCTTACAGGATAAAACAAAAGGGAGTAGAAGCGCAACTGTCCCAAATGAGGGGTACAGTCGTAATGAAAATTTTCTTAAACACCCCGCCCATATGAACCAGCATCATCAAGCGTATGAGGTGCTTCTCTATCCGCCATAGTCTACCAAAGTGCATAACAGCCAGTATGAAGAACTACTCGAGTAATCCCCCCCAGAAACTTCATCTAATAACCATATGAAGTACTTTTCATGCCAAACCAGCCTCCTACAAAGTTCACCCTTAAAATCAACAAAATTCTTCCACTAAATTGAATAATTCCCCAGCAACTTGTCCAGAATTGTATTTATGTGATTTTAACCTTATCTATAGAAGAAAACGTATAATCATAACGTTTCCTTAGTAAAAAACAAAGCCTGACTACACAAAAAAAATACCATAATTCCTGGCTGTGACAAAAGTTGGTTTTGCAGCCATATTTTACGTTTAAATAGCTACTTATTTACCCATACTTAATATTGGTAAAGCAATTTTTTTAGCAAATCAAAAAGTCTCTAACTTTTCATTTTGCACTAAAGCTATTATGGCTTATCACTGTTGAACCAGCAGATTAGCCAGATTGCAAATTTTACTGACTACTTACTTGCAACATTTTTAACTCCACCGAAAGCTTGCGAAAGATATACCTCCATCTACATCTATAACAACTGATAATAATAAAGACCGAGAGAACACCTGGTGAGAAAGAAACAAATCGAATAAAGGTCGCAAACTGCTTATCGATTTTGTCGTATTTTCTCTAGTTTCAGCGAAATTCTTCTAGTCTTGTCAGCAAAGAAGGATATGACAAGGAAATGTGGAATTTAGGAATCTTAAGAGGAGGCGAATTAACAAAATGAACTACGAAATTAATATGCACTTAAACGATATAGCAGTCATCAGACTCTTCGGAGAACTGGATCACCACGAAACTGAAAAAATTCGCACGCATATTTCAAAAACGATTTTACAAGGAAATTTGAGTACGATTATTTGGAACCTAGAAAGATTGAACTTTATGGATAGCTCTGGAATAGGGTTAATATTAGGGCGTATGCGGGAGCTGAATGCGGTTAATGGACAAACCATCATTTTAAACCCATCTAATACAATGAAAAAAATCTTTCAATTTTCAGGTTTAGCTTCTTTCATGATGGAGGGTACAGAAGCAGATGCAATTTTACACGCAAGGGGGATTGTGAATGGATAACGAAATGACGCTTTCATTTGTAGCAAATAGTGAAAATGAAAGTCTGGCGAGAATAGCAATTACTAGTTTTGTTGCTCAACTTGACCCAACCATTGACGAGCTTTCGGAATTTAAAACAATCGTTTCAGAAGCTGTATCCAATGCAATTATTCATGGGTATGACGAAGATGGAAAAGGAATCGTTACTGTTCATGCAGTGCGAGATGGAGATTTAGTTTCTGTCGCCGTGAAAGATAACGGTAAAGGAATCTTTGATGTGAAAAAAGCGATGGAGCCACTATTTACATCAAAGGCTGAAATGGAACGTTCTGGCATGGGCTTTACCATTATGGAAAGTTTTGCAGACAATCTACAAGTTGAATCAGAACCGAATGTAGGGACTGTGATCACGTTTTCAAAAAAATTTTATTCAGTAAAGATGCCTCAGATCTCATAGAGTAGCTTTTAATCTCATTAAATAGTCGTCACTTAAATGGTGTATAACAGCTTACATGAGTTTTAACGATGCAATGAACAATCAATTTTATGTGGACGCAAATACGGAGGTATTTGATAGATGTTAGGGGGATGAGGACAATCGAACAGCCGTCCAATAATGTTTTGTTGACACAAGAGGAAATGCGCGGGCTAATTGAAAAGGCGCAGACGGGTGATGTTGAAGCTAGAAAACAAATGATTGAAGGCAATACACGGCTCGTATGGTCGATTGTTCAACGCTTTGCTTCGCGGGGAGTAGAGCTTGAAGATTTATTTCAAATTGGCTGTATCGGATTGATGAAATCCGTCGACAAATTTGATTTATCCTATGACGTGAAATTTTCTACCTATGCTGTTCCGATGATTATTGGCGAAATCCAACGATTTTTACGCGATGATGGCATGGTGAAAGTAAGTAGGTCGATACGCGAGTTAAACTATAAAATTCGTCATGCAACAGATGAATTTTTAAAAACAAATGAAAAACCTCCTTCCATTTCGGAACTTGCTGAAATATTAGGTGTAACCCAGGACGAAGTACTGGTCGCAACGGATGCAATGCGTGACCCGGCTTCTTTACATGAACAGCTGTTTGAAAGTGAAGGCGACTCCATCACATTGATGGATCAGATGAAAGATGAAAAGTCGGAGCTCCCTTTCCAATATATTCCGTTGAAGGAAGTTCTGACGAAGCTTGATAAGCGAGAACAGGCCATTATTTATTTAAGGTATTACTTAGATTTAACTCAAACCGATATTGCAGAAAGGTTAGGGATATCACAAGTTCAAGTTTCGCGTTTAGAAAAGAAGATTTTGGCGCAACTTAAATCTTGGATGGAAACCAATTCATCACGAACTACTAAAAAGACGGTGAGTAAATGAGTAATCAAGTTTTTGCATCAATTGATGAAGCAAAAGACTTTTTGTACAGTAAATTTGGAAAAGACGTATCCTTTGATGTATGTATCAAGGATCTTCATGTCAGAACCTTGCCTATCCTTTGTGTTTATATAAGTGGACTTGTTGATGCAGCTACACTTACGGTTCAACTGACGCCTCTCTTCACTCATACTTTTGATAATGAAAAGCATGAGATTGCGATTGAAGATGAGGCGCAATATTTTGATGACCATTTTAATTTTTATGGGAAATCTGAACCGAAAGACAAAGATGAATTTATTCTAGGTGTACTCAGTGGACAAGTCGGCATTTTAACGGCACATGGTTTTGGCTATTTATTGGAGTTAAGGAATTATCCTGGTCGTCAGCCTGAAGAACCAGAAAATGAAAAAGTAATTCGAGGTTCACGTGATGGATTTGCAGAAAATATTATGTTAAACACTGCTTTAATCCGTCGAAGAATACGTGATCCTCAATTACGATTCGAGCTTCATAAAGTTTCCACTCTTGGTCAAACTGATGTGGCGATTTCTTATATGAAGGATATCGTAAATCCCAAGCATTTAGAATGGTTGCATAAAAGGCTGAAGGAAATAAAACATGACGGACTCACTATGTCGGATAAATCCCTGGAGGAATGGCTGTTTAAACAGAAGTTCCATCCGTTGCCATTTGTTCGCTATTCTGAAAGACCCGATATCGTTGCAGCACACTTACTTGAAGGTCATATTGCACTTGTCGTGGACACTTCTCCTTCAGTTATAATTATGCCGGTTTCAATGTTCCATTTATTGCAGCACGCTGAAGAATATCGTCAATCACCGCTTATTGGTACAACCTTTCGCTTCTTAAGATATTTTGCAGCATTTTTCAGTCTGACATTGTTGCCCATTTGGTATTTACTAGCCACTAATGAACAATATTTGCCTGCAGGTCTGGACTTTATAGGGGCAAAAGAGAAATCTGAAATCCCGTTATATTTACAAATCATCATTGCTCATTTAGGACTGGAATATCTGCGAATAGCAGCTATCCATACACCCACACCACTATCGACCGCCATGGGGTTGGTTGCCGGGATTATTATCGGGCAAATCGCAATTGACGTAGGATTATTCTCTCCGGAAGTTGTCCTCTATTCTGCTGTAACAGCGATTTTCTCATTTTCTATTCCTACCCCCGAGCTAAGTACCGCAGTTAAATATTTCCAATTCTTTATATTGCTTGCGACCGTAGCAGCGGGACCAAGTGGGTTCTTTATATCAATATGGATAATTTTCTCCTACTTGTGTTCATTAAAGCCTATGACTGTACCGTACATGTGGCCATTTGTACCTTTCTTCCCTAAAGCATTTAGTCGTATATTTATTCGTTTCCCGATGGCGGATGATGCGCTTAGACCTTATATTGTCGGCGCGAAGCAACGAAAACGTGCATAAAAGTGCCGTTGCGTTAAAATTCTACCTATGATAAAGTTCATCATAAGGTATTACAAAAGCGGAAATGGGGATATAAACCCTTTTTCGCATGCAACGGAGGAGAGTATAATGCATTTATATGGGACACAAAAAGTGAATGAAAACGGTCATTTAACGATTGGTGGAGTTGATACGACAGTGCTTGCAGAAGAGTATGGCACTCCACTTTTCGTTTATGATTTACAATTGATCAGAGAGCGTGCCCGTGGATTTATTGAAACATTCCACCAATTAGGGGTAAAAGCCGAAGTAGCCTATGCTTCAAAAGCATTTTCATGTATTGCCATTTATCAACTAGCCAAAGAAGAAAATCTTTCATTAGATGTTGTTTCTGGCGGAGAACTATATACTGCTATCCAAGCTGGTTTCCCATCAGAAAGAATTCATTTTCATGGGAATAATAAATCCTCTTTTGAATTGGAACTTGCCTTTGATTCAAATGTGGGCTGTATTGTTGTTGATAATTTCTATGAGATTGAACTATTAAAAGAGATTTCTGAGCGAAAGCAACAATCAATGCGTATCTTGCTTCGTGTAACACCTGGGGTAGAAGCACATACACATGACTTCATCACTACAGGGCAAGCAGATTCGAAATTTGGATTTGATTTGAATAATGGACAAGCTGATGAGGCATTTCTAAAAGTAAAAGACCATGAGTACCTGAATGTCTTAGGTTTACATTGTCATATAGGCTCTCAAATCTTCGAGACAGATGGTTTTAGCTTAGCTGCCGAAAAGCTAATGAACAAAATTAGTGCGTGGAAAAAGCAATTTGATTTCAATTGTACAGTGTTAAATTTAGGCGGCGGATTCGGAATTCGATATACAGAAGAGGACACACCCCTGGAACCTCAAGATTATGTGAAAGAGATGATCGAAACAGTTCAAACTTTTGCGAGTAAGTTAAACTTATCGATGCCTGAGATTTGGATTGAACCAGGACGTTCACTCGTTGGCGATGCTGGTACATCTCTTTACACAGTTGGTTCACACAAGACTGTTCCGAATATTCGCGAGTACATAGCAGTGGATGGTGGTATGAGTGATAACATCCGACCAGCACTTTATGATGCAAAATATGAGGCGGTTATCGCAAATAAAGCAAATGAAGAAAAATCGCATACTTATACTGTAGCAGGTAAACTTTGTGAGTCTGGTGATAAATTGATTGTTGATGCATTGTTGCAACGTACAGAACCTGGTGATCTTTTAGCCATTTTCTGCACAGGTGCCTATGGGTATTCCATGGCGTCAAATTATAATCGTATCCCTAGACCGGCAGTAGTTTTTGTAGAAGAAGGGCAACATCAATTGGCAATCCATCGAGAAAGCTACGAAAATATTATTCAAAACGATCTTGCGCTATCTCTAAAAAGAGGGTGAGTTCGTTTATGAAAATATCAAAATGGTGGCTTCTTGGATTGCTAATTGTGGCAAGTATTATTTGGGCATTGATTTATATTTTTCTCATTATTCCAAATGTCTCGATTGATTAAAAGAAATATGGATTTTTGGTAGTAAATGGTAATATAGTTGCTTCCTTTCTTCAAATCATGTAGTATATTTAAAGATGTTGTACTGATAGAAAACGAGGGAATGTTATTCATGTTAATGCGCTATAAAAAATCTTTTGAAAAAATAGCAATGGGTTTGCTTTCGTTCATGCCTTCCGAGAAGGACGTAAAGCATTTAATGGAAACAATTCATTCATATGAAGAAAAAAACAATTGGCATTTATTTTTATGGAAAAAAGATGAAGAATATATTGGCATTGTTGGAGTAATTGAAGAGGATTCGGTTGCAACTGTCCAACATATCACTGTTGTTCCTTCTTATAGAGGAGAAGGTATAGCGATTACGATGCTGAAAGAATTACTAAATACAGGGCAATTCAAAAAGTTAAATGCAAGTGCGTATACGAAACCTTTTATAGAAAAATGTTTACCAATAGTAGAAGAGGCGGACGACTCTAAGTAACGTCTGCCTCTTTTTCTTTTTACATAATAGGACTTTTCTTATTGCCAGACTGTTGACAAACGCTCGCATGCAGCAACGGTTGCCTAGTACGGCCAATCATGAACGATTTGTTCAAAACGGGTATTCACTTGGCTTCTCGCATTGTCTGGGAAGTGTTTTCAAGTCAGTCTGGGTATATTTCTTTTTTGAGAAACACCTAAAAACCGTAAAACATTTCTAAATGCTTTTGATCCTATGGTTTCTTGTTCAGTCTTTCTTGCGACAATGCAAGTTTTCGATTGTTGCGTGCTTCAAGAATATCTGAGCGATCGCGTAGCATATGTTTATGAAGGAGGTAGTCTTTTGGTAATGAAGGAAGCTCTTCGATTTTCTTATTTACTAGGGAAGCGAGTTTTTCATTCTTCAATTCGAGCAAAAATGCTTTGAACGGTTCACCTTTCTCGATAGCCTTCATGCTGATTTCGCAGTTTTTACATAATTCATCAAATGCAATAAAATCAAAAAACGGTGATGATTGATTCATAGTAAAATTCTTATACGCCTTATTTAATATTTTCATAGCACCAATAAAATTGTTTCGCCGCCAATGATACATGCCCGTTGCAAGTTGGACATATCCTACCAGAGGGTGAGCTTTTTCGCCAGGAGCTCTACTTTTCCAATATTCCTCAAGAACTTCATGACATTCAAAATAATCTTGATTGCCGTTAAAATATGTACAAAAATCTACATATAATGGATGAAATAATGGATGCATAACAATCCTCTTTCCTTATTGCTAAAATTTGATTTAAAATACTTAAGGTACACATACTCTTAATATATAAAAGAAAACGAACAAACGTCAGGTGGTTGACACATGTATGAAGTAAAATTAGAAGCCTTTACAGGACCTCTTGATTTATTATTGCACTTAATTCATCGTTTGGAAATTGATATATATGATATACCAATGGCCGAACTTACTGCACAATATATCGATCATATCCATGCAATGAAAGAAGTAGAGTTAAACGAAGCAAGTGAGTATCTAGTAATGGCTGCAACGCTCCTTGCGATTAAAAGTCGTATGCTTCTCCCTATTCATGAGGGTGAAATGGAAGATGCTGAATTTGAAGTAGATGGTCCTGATCCTCGTGAAGAGCTCGTAACAAAATTAATCGAATATAAAAAGTATAAAGAAGCAGCCGTGGAGTTTAAGGAGCTTGAAGAAAATCGTGCCCAAGTCTTTACACGACCTCCTAGTGATCTATCAGGCTATGTTCCCGATGAACAGCTTGCTCTTTTTGATTTGAATGTCAATGTATACGATATGTTAAGTGCATTTCAGAAGCTGCTTCGTCGTAAACAGTTAAAAAAACCGTTATCAACTAGAGTGGCAAGACAGGAAATTTCGGTTAAAGACCAAATGATTGCAGTTATTGATTCTTTAAAACTTAATGGTGGTAAATCTAATTTCTCCGACCTTTTTCCATATGAAGATAAATCTACAATTATTGTAACTTTTTTATCGCTACTCGAGCTAATGAAACGACATGTCGTTTTTGTAGAGCAAAGAAATAACTTCGAAGACTTAACAGTGACTTTACAAAAGGAGGCTACCTACGATGAACTTGAACAGTTTGATGGGTAAAATAGAGGCATTACTCTTCGTAGTAGGGGATGACGGCTTGACAGCAAAACAACTTTCTCAATTATTAGAAGTAGAAATGATGGAAATTGAGGCTGCTTTAAGTGAGCTGGAAACATACTACAGCGAAGCAGAAGAACGTGGTTTAGCATTAAAAACGTTGGCTGGTACATACCAACTGACAACGAAACCGGATTTTGCAGAGACAATTAAAAAACTGGTGGAAAATCCAAATAGCCAGGTCCTAACTACTGCATCACTGGAAGTATTGGCAATCATTGCGTACAAGCAACCGATTACACGAACCGAAATTGAAGATTTACGGGGCGTGAAAAGTGAGAGACCTATTCAAACACTTGTTTCACGTGCACTTGTACAAGAAGTCGGGAGAGCAGAAGGAACCGGGCGTGCAATTCTATATGGAACAACGAAGGAATTTCTAAATTATTTTGGTCTAAAAGATTTAAATGAACTTCCGCCATTACCTGAAGGAAGTACGGTGGATGAAGAAGAAGAAACAGATTTATTTATGACAAAGTTCCAAGAAGCGTTCAATTCCCAAGAATAACAACTCATTTATCAAATGTCTCAAATATTTGAGATGTCTTGATGAAAATTGCATTGATTTTAAAAAAGGAGTGGCTTGTTGAAAAAAGTTGCAAAAGTCTTTTTTGCGTTTGTCTGTATGATGGTAGTATTCTTTTCTGTAACACAGGCAGCAAGTGCTTCCTATGCTGTTATTGATGCAGAAACAGGAAGACTATTAGAGGGCAGTAACCCGCATGGTCGTATGCCAATAGCTAGTTTGACGAAAATTTGGACAGCTCTTATTGCGATTGAAAATAGTAACTTGGATGATGAAGTCACAATCTCACAAAAAGCAGCATTAAGTGAGGGGTCTTCGATCTATTTAGAGCCAGGGGAGAAAATTGCGGTCGAAACGTTGCTTTATGGATTAATGCTTAGGTCCGGAAATGATGCAGCTTTTGCGTTAGCAGAGCATGCTGGAGGTTCGCTAGAGGGTTTTGTTGATTTAATGAATGAAAAGGCGGATTTATATGGGTTAAATAATACTGATTTTACAAATCCATCTGGTTTGCATAATGATATTCACCTTTCTTCTGCCTATGATACTGCACAAATGCTAAGAATAGCCTTGCAAAATGAATCATTTAAAAAAATCTCCTCAACAATTAACTATAAGAGTCCTTCTAAAGGTGTGACATGGCAAAATAAACACCGGTTGCTTCGTCAGCAAGTCGGAGCAGTTGCAGGGAAAACTGGTTTTACTAAAGTCGCAGGCCGAACTTTAGCTACGTATTTTGAAGAGGAGAACAAAAAGGTAATCGTCGTAACCTTAAGTGAATCAAATGATTGGCAAGTACATAAAGGGCTTGCAAATAAAATTTTTGATAACTATGAATATGTCACTGTCGCAGATAAAGGAAGCTATCAAGCAACAGAAGATAAATCAGTTGAGTTATCAGAACCAATTTCGATCCTGCTTAATAAAGAGGAAGAAAAAGAAGTACGAAATGTCCTCCATTTGTCGAGAAAACAAGGGCAATTTGGAATATGGCACGTTATGTTAAATGATGAAAGCATTTATGCAACAAGAGTGAATGTAAAAGAATAAATTTGAAATGCTATAAAACTGATTAAGTTGCCAGGCTGTTGGAAAACGTTCGCATACTGTGTTTGTGTCTCGCTCGTCTCCCTTATGAACGAATTGTTTTATTGGGGTCTTCGCTTGGCTATCCGTCTTGTCTGACAAGCGTTTTCCAAGCAGTTTGGATTTTTTCTCTTTATAGCATAGCCTTAAAAAAGTGTAGACAAATTCGACTTTGTCTACACGCTCGGACTGCGAATAAAGCAGTCTTATTTTTTGTATGTTGCGAGAAATTTGTCGAAAATACTTAAACGATAAAGTAATATTATTGCAAAATATATGTATAGTCCTGTCAAAATAGTTAAATAACTTTGGAAATAAGCTGTTTTTCTTTAATATTACAGCAGAATATGACATAATTTTTAGGCAGACTTTATGTGCTTACACGGATGAATGAGGTGGAATGATGGAAAGATTACAGAAAGTAATTGCATATGCAGGTGTCGCGTCAAGGCGAAAGGCAGAGCAATTGATTCTAGAAGGTAAAGTAAAAGTAAACGGTAAAGTGGTAAAAGAACTTGGAACGAAAGTGTCGAATTCAGACACAATTGAAGTGAATGGTGTCAAGCTTGAAAAAGAGGATAAAGTTTACTTCTTACTCTATAAACCAAGAGGTATTATTTCGGCTGTTACAGACGACAAAGGAAGGAAAACGGTAACAGACTTATTTAAAAAACATGTTCACCAACGTATTTTTCCTGTTGGACGACTAGATTATGATACTTCCGGCTTATTATTATTAACGAATGACGGCGAATTTGCTTATCAAATGACACACCCTAAATTCAAGATTGATAAAACATACATTGCTCGAGTAAAAGGTGTACCCACAATTGATGGACTGAAAAAACTGCAGCGCGGCATTAAATTAGAGGATGGTAAAACCGCTCCTGCAAAAGTAAGTATGACTTCTTTTGATGAAAGTGCTGGGAAGGCTATTTGTGAGATTACGATCCATGAGGGCAGAAATCGCCAGGTTCGTCGTATGTTTGAAGCCATTGGAACACCAGTTGTAAAACTTAAACGTGAACGCTTTGCTTTCTTGGATTTAGCAGGTTTAATGCCGGGCGAATATAGAGAACTGACAAAGCATGAAGTGAAATTGCTTCGTGTACTTTCAGACACAGGGAAGATTGAATAACAAGGGTCTGTGAAACGTTCATAAATCATTCAAAAACTAATACAAATGCTTTTTTTCAGTTTGCTATAATGAAAAGGATTGTATAGTTTTCGGGGGAGGAAACGACAGATGGATAAAAAAAAGAAACGTTCAATAACTCGTGGTGCTATTCTTGTTGTTCTTTTAGCAGCAATCGTATATACAGTTTATACCTCTGCGACTAATGATAAAGTTAAAGTTCTGCAAGTTGGCGATAAAGCACCCGATTTTGAACTAGTGGATTTATATGATAACGGTTTAAAGCATCGACTTTCCGATTATGAAGGAAAAGGGATTTTCTTGAATTTCTGGGGAACTTGGTGTGAACCATGCAAAAAAGAAATGCCGGCTATGTCCAATCAGTATGCTCTTTATAAAGAGCAGGGCGTTGAAGTACTAACAGTTAACATTGCTCAAACAGAATTTGAAGTAAAAAAGTTCATTGAAAGCTTAAATGTTGATTTTCCTGTAGCTATTGATAAAACAAAAGCTGTTATGACGGCTTATAATGTTGATTTGTTGCCAGCGACAATCTTGATTAATCCTGAAGGTGAAGTTGAAAAAGTAATTACAGGTGAAATGAACGAAACGCAAATCGCCTCATATATGGAATCAATCAAACCGGAACAGGAGTAATTTATATGGAAAAAATTATTTGTGTTTGTGGTCATGAAAATCCAGTAGGTACCAAACTTTGCGGGAAGTGTGGTCGACCACTAACAGACGAAGCTAAGATGAGCAAAATCGTTGATATGAAATATGACGGTGCTGCGATTCGTTCAAAAACTCGCAATAAATCAATTATTGATAAGATATGGAACTTCTTTTCAAGTGTAAAAGTAGGAATTGCCTTAATTATCATTAATCTTGTTGCATCATCTATCGGAACCATTTTCCCGCAAGAGTTTTATATCAGTGTTTCGACAGAACCTGAAAAAGCTGCTTATTATGAAAAAACATACGGCTCTTTAGGAAAACTATATTATGAACTTGGCCTTTCCGATATATATAGTTCATGGTGGTTCCAAATATTAGTGGGGATGCTTGCGATTTCAATTATTGTTGCAAGTATTGACCGTGGAATTCCGTTGCACCGTTCTCTAAAAAATCAGCGTGTGAAGCGACATGAAAGCTTTATGAAGCGTCAGCGCATTATATCTGAGGGACCGATCACAGAGGGCGATTCAGCGAACACATTAAACTTAATTGAAGAAAAAATGAAGAAGCTAAAATATAAGGTTCGACGGGATGGAAATGCTCTCCTTGCTGAACGTGGCCGATTCTCACGTTATGGTCCATACATAAACCACGTTGGTTTAATTATCTTCCTAGCTGCCGTAATGCTTCGACTCCTTCCTGGGTTCTATGTAGACGAATCTATGTGGGTTCGTGAAGGTGAGATTCGTGCAGTTCCTGGTATGGAAGGTTATTTTATAGAAAATGAAAAATTCATTTTAGAAATGCATGATAATCAAAAGACTGAAAACCAAGAGCTGCAGGGAGTAAACGTTGTTGCTAAAAACTATCAAACTAACGCTAAATTATATAAACAAGCTGATGATGCAGTACCAGGTAAAGCAGATGATTTAGAATTAGTGAAAGAGTATTCAATACGAGTAAATCATCCATTACAACATAATGGCTATTCATTCTATCAAATGGATTTCCGTTTAAATGAAATTAAAGCAATGAACTTCGAACTGACAAACAAGGAAACAGGTGAAGCCTTAGGGGCAGTGAACGTTGACTTAACAAATCCTCAAGATGAGTATGTCATTGACGATCAAACGAAAGTTCAATTGCTAGGTTACTATCCTGACTTCTCTGGATTTGAGGATGGTGAGCCGCAAACAGCAACACCAACACCAAACAATCCAGCATTTATCTTTAAAATGACGACAGCGGAAAAACCAGAGGGCGAAGTAAGCTTTGTGGCTATCCAGCAAACGATTGAACCAAATGGTGATAATGCATACAAAATGGAATTCCAGAGTGTTGAAACAAGAAATATGACTGGATTAACAGTTCATAAAGACAGTTCCATACCATTCCTTGCAATTGGTGGAGCAATCTTCATGATTGGAGTAGCAATTGGTTCTTATTGGAATCATCGTCGTCTATGGGTAGAACAATTAGAAGATGGGTCGATTCGTCTTGCTGCGCATACAAACAAAAATTGGTTTGGTATCAAGAAAGATATAGACGGAGTGGTTGAATTCGCACATCTTCCACAATATATTGATCAGTCTGAAGATGATGAGAGAGAAAAGGAAAAGGAAGGTGACAGCACCTTATGAGTTTAATTAGTTTAAGTGGCAACTTACTGTTTGTAGCATTTATTGCCTACTTGGTTGGGACATTACTATTTGGTGGTGCAATTAAAGGTACTAAGCCAGATGGAGCAGAAAAGCGTGCTGACAAATGGGGGAAATTAGCCTTAATTGTTACGATTATTGGATTCTTAGCTCATTTAGGCTATTTTATCACCCGCTGGATTTATAAAGGACATGCTCCTGTAAGTAATATGTTTGAATTTACTACTGCATTCGGTATGTTCATCATTGCTGCGTTTATTTTAATTTACTATATGTATCGTTTAACAGCACTTGGTCTAGTTGCACTACCGGTTGCTTTATTAATCATCGGTTATGCCGCGATGTTCCCAAATAGTGTGGATCCACTAGTTCCATCACTTCAAAGCTATTGGTTGACAATCCACGTTATTACAGCTGCTATGGGACAATCTATTTTAGCAATTAGTGCTGTAGCGGGATTATTATATTTATTAAAATCCATTGATCCTAAAATAAACTCTAAAAGTCGTTTTTGGATGGAAGCAGTACTCTACTTTGGTGTCTTGGTAGTAGGATTTATTCTTGCAACGGTCATCTTTAAAGGTATTGGGTATGAAGCGAGCTTTACTTATATTGATACGCAAGATGCTGAACAAGAAATAACTTATAGTATGCCAGCTATCTTCGGTATGAATGACTATACACTGCTAACTGAAAATAGTATGGAACCATTGGTTGAAATGCCGGCCGTGATTAATGCCCAAAAGTTAACAACAGTGTTCTGGTCATTTGTCATTGGTACTGCCATCTATCTATTAGTTCGATTAATCACTCGCAGAAGTATTTTGAGCATGCTACATCCTTTGGTACAAAAAGTTAACTTAAACATATTAGATGAAGTTGGATATCGTTCTGTTTTAATCGGGTTCCCTGTATTTACATTGGGGGCACTTGTATTCGCGATGATTTGGGCACAGGAAGCATGGGGCCGTTATTGGGGCTGGGATCCAAAAGAGGTTTGGGCGCTGATCACATGGTTGTTCTATGCTGCATACCTACATTTACGTTTATCAAAAGGGTGGGAAGGGAAAAAATCTGCATGGCTTGCCGTAGTAGGCTTTGCGATTATTCTGTTTAACCTAATTGTCGTAAACTTGGTAATTGCTGGCTTACACTCTTATGCTGCATAAAGGAATTGACAAAGTTCTTCTCATTATTGGGAAGAACTTTCCTTTTTAGAAAGAATATTAACTAACATCATTATTCTGCCTTTATTGCTATAACCTTGGCGTCTAGCCAAGTTTTCTAATATATCCTTTAAATTTATTACATGAAATTGTACAATAGGAAAGAGAAAGAATGAGAGGGGTAAAACCTATGTCTGAAAATATTTCTGTATTAGTAGTAGATGATGAAGACCGTATTCGCCGCTTATTAAAAATGTACCTTGAACGTGAAGGTTATGAAGTAGATGAAGCTGAAAATGGTGAAATGGCCCTTGCTATGGCGTTAGAGAAAGATTACCATTGTATTCTTTTAGATATAATGATGCCAGAAAAAGATGGCCTGCAAGTTTGTGAAGAACTTCGTGAAAACAAAACAACACCAATCATCTTATTAACTGCGAAGGGTGAGGAAGCAAACCGTGTACAAGGGTTTGAACTTGGTGCGGATGATTATATAGTGAAACCATTCAGTCCTCGAGAAGTTATTCTGCGAGTGAAAGCCATTTTACGCCGTTCTTCAGCATTTTCACCCGTTTCAAGTCCGTCTACTTCAAAAGATCTAGTGGTATTCCCACATTTAACAATTGACCATGATGCACACAGAGTATCTGCAGACGGAACAGAAGTGAACTTAACGCCAAAAGAATATGAGTTATTATATTTCTTAGCCAAAGCTCCAGACAAAGTATTTGATCGTGAGCAACTATTAAAAGAAGTATGGCATTACGATTTCTTCGGAGATTTACGTACAGTTGATACACACGTCAAGAGATTGCGCGAAAAGCTAAATCGTGTATCAGAAGATGCAGCAAGTATGATTGTTACTGTTTGGGGCGTAGGTTACAAATTTGAGGTTGTGAATGAATAGGATAATAAGCAGTATTGTCGGGAAGCTATGGTTAACCATATTGCTTCTCGTTTCGTTTGTATTATTCGTCTTTACTGTATTGATGCTGGAGTTTCTGGAAGATTACCACCAAGAACAAGCAGATATTTCCTTAAGGCAAACTGCCTCAACAATTGCCAGTATCGTTGATAATTACGACTTGGAACAGTTAACCGATGAAATTATTAATGAAATGATTACGGAAGATACGAATGCTTTTATCGTTTCACAGGAGAGAGACGTCGTATCTGCCTTTCAAACCGGTTTAAATAGTACAGAGATTCAAAATAATATATTAAAGAATAAAAATTTCAATGAAATTTTCGAATCTACGGAACCGATTTTGGATCGCATGATTTTACCGTCACAGTTGGAAGAAGGTAAAATGGAAACTTATATTGTATTAAGCTATCCTTTAAAAAGCGATGATAAAGTACATGGTGCAATCTTTATCTACCAAAATCCAAGTGCGCTCCATCAAACATCTCAAGAAACAACAAAAATTGTCTTTCTTTCAGCTTTTATCGCGTTTGTATTAACAACATTTTTTGCCTTTTTCCTTTCTTCACGCATCACATGGCCACTTCGAAAAATGCGTGAGCATGCCTTTGAACTGGCGAAAGGAAAATTCGATGAAACCCTGCCTACAACACAAAATGATGAAATTGGGCAATTAGCCGTTGCTTTTAACCAAATGGGACGTCAATTAAAGCATCATTTGGAAGTAATCAATCAAGAAAAAGAGCAATTAGCTAGTGTATTAACATCCATGACAGATAGTGTGATTACATTTAACCGTGATCGAACAATTCTCCTGAGCAATCCACCAGCGGATAAATTACTTCAAAAATGGTTTATCGGAAAAAAAGATGAAAATACTCACCCGATTCCTCAAGAAATTGTTGAAATGTTGGAGCACGTTCTAAGTTTTGAAGATAAGCTAGATGAAGACATTGAAATCGATGGTTCCTATTACCGCATTACAATTAGTCCTTTGAAAAATAGCGAACAATCAATACGAGGAGCCATTGCCGTTATTCGAGACATGACGGAGCGATTACGTTTAGAAAAGTTGCGTTCAGATTTTATCGCCAATGTATCCCATGAGCTTCGTACACCAATTGCAATGCTGCAGGGATATTCGGAAGCTTTACTGGATGATGTTGTTTCTGATGAAGAAGAACGTAATGAAATAACACGAATTATTTATGATGAATCGCAGCGAATGGGCCGACTAGTGAATGATTTACTTGATTTAGCTAGAATGGAGAATGGCCACACAACGCTTTATAAAGATGAAGTTCAAGTAGTTCCCGTGATTGAACGGATTACTCAGAAGTTCACTCAAGTGGCGAAAGAAAAAAAAGTCGAATTGCAATTTAAGACAGGTCTTGCTGAAAATGTACAAATTAGTATGGATGAGGATCGAATTGAACAAGTGCTTACGAATTTGATTGATAACGCGATACGACATACGCCTACAGAGGGTAGTGTAACCGTCTCTTTAGAACAAGAACTATCATCCTTTGCGAAAATCCAGGTAGCGGATACTGGCGAAGGAATTCCGCGCGAGGATTTACCTTATGTTTTTGAACGCTTTTATAAAGCGGACAAAGCGAGGACACGCTCTAAAGGTGGAACTGGCCTGGGACTTGCCATTGCAAAAAATATTGTGGAAGCGCACAAAGGAAATATTCGTGTGGATAGTGAAGTGGGACACGGAACAACCTTTACTTTCTATCTGCCTTTATAAAAATATTATCAGTAATCTTGCCTTATTACAGTTGCCCTTATGAGATAAGTGGAAGTTGCATTTATGCATTTAGGAAATTTAAAACCTTGCTTGGCTGTAAAGTTGGGGTATCTCTAAAGTAGTATGTGAATATGACTTTAGGGATACCCTTTTTGTATAAACTCCATTTTTTGATAATAATTTCAATTAGTACCGTCATGCTAATGCTTTTTGAAATAGTGGAAGAGGGCACAATTTTCCTGAAACTATTTTACTTCGAATACGACAAATTTTATAAGAACGGGGGTGGCATGGTGAAAGAATCCATATTCCATCGTTTGTATGATTTATACCATCAGGATGTGTTCCAATTTTTAATTTATATGGTCAAAAATCGTTCGGTTGCAGAAGATTTATCCCATGAGGTTTATGTGAGGGTATTAAAATCTTATGAGCGATTTGAAGGGAAAAGCTCTGAAAAAACATGGCTATTTGCCATTGCCAAAAATGTAGCAATAGACTATTTCAGGAAAAGTGCGGTCCGTTCCTCACATGCTTTTGATGCGTTCGATTGGGAGACGGACAATCTGGTTTCTCCTATAAAATCTCCGGATATATTAACCGAGTTGAATGATGAAATGCGTGAATTATTAGAGGCATTGGAAAAATGTACAGGGGATCAAAAAATGGTCATTATTATGCGATATTTTCAGGAATTATCGATTGCTGAAACAGCTACAATTTTAAATTGGACAGAAGGCAAGGTTAAAACAACACAGCATCGAGCCATCAATAAGCTACGTGAAATATTGGTAAATACGTCTGAAGCAAAGGAGGCAAATCACTGATGAATCATGATAAATGGGAAGATGGCAAAATAGAAGACTTACTGGGAAAAGTACCAAAGATTCATGATCAACGTTCTAAAGAAGACGTTTTTAAACGTTTAAAAGAGGACGGTCTTTTTGATGAGGAGCCTTTACGTACTAATACTAATACTAATACTAATACTAATACACAAAAACCGAAACAACGGAAAAAGTTGACTTGGGTGCCAATTGCCGTTTCAATCGCTGCTGTCTTATTACTGGCTATCCTGGTACCTTCATTTATGAATCTACCTTCTTCATCCGATTCTGCTGAGGAAAGTGCAGTTACATCTGAATCTAGTGATATGAGCGGTATGCAAAAAGAAATGAAGATTACTGAATCGACAACAGAAGAGTCGGCAATGAGTATGATGAATACGGAGGGGGGAGATCTTCGTACGGCTGCTTACCCTGAAGAGATTGAGGGGAAAACAGTGTTTAAATTAGGATTGGCTAGTGATGCTGCGGATAGCTTGCCCATCACTGTATTAATTCCAGATGACATAATTCAAAAGGATTTTGGCAATGTTACGCCAACAGGAGTGGAACTCTATAATCGTTACGCACCTCTGTTTAACGAAAGTGCAATAGGTTTTACGGAATATCATCCGTATGCCGGGACAATTACTGAATTAGGTGATGGAGTAATCCATACTTTACCACACGATCAACAATATGATATGGCATCCGGAACGCTAACAACGTATTTCGCATCATTAATTGATACTTTTAGTTATTCATATGATGAAGTTGCTTTATTAAATGAAGAAGGTTCTGCTTTTGTTTTTAGTGAAGTGGGGGAACCCAGTACGCCGATTGCTCTAAATAGCGAGACAACTCAATATAATTACTTTAGGCATACACAAAGTGACGGTACAACCTATTTGGCTCCAAATTTTAGAGAAGCCTTCTCTGCTGTAGATGAAGCAATTATTGCTATGAAAGAAGAAACGAATGATATATACAAGTCCGTCATTTTACCGGGAATAGATTATGAAGTAACGGTTGAAAATCAATTAGTGACCGTCAGATTCACTGAAGAAGTTGATCTGGATAGTTTTGATGGCGTGCAAGCGATGCAAATGATTGAGGGGATTTTGTTGACTGCAGCGAGTTTTGATATGAATGTACAATTTGAAAATGTAGTACAAACCGAATGGCAAGGGTTTGATTTTTCAACAGTACTTCCTAAGCCGATTGGAGCAAATGAAATTTCTTATTGGACAGTTTATCGATAATAGTTACCATACCGAAAAATGTCTAGTAGTTGAGTAGGATTAACTTATTTTCCATCTTTACATCATCTCAAAATCAAGATATAATGAGACTGTAACATAAAATTTAATATTGATTCATCTTCGGGGCAGGGTGAAATTCCCGATCGGCGGTAATAGAAGCTGCAATTTCTGACCATTAACTTGGAGGATTTTGCATAAAGTTTCTTCAGCCCGCGAGCTTATTATGAGCAGGATTTGGTGCGATTCCAAAGCCGACAGTATAGTCTGGATGGGAGAAGGTGAAGGTACGGTCTCTTTTCGTTATTTAAAGGAAGCTGTGCGTAAAAAAAGTATTGCAAATGCGATAATTACGTATTTACTATACTATTTTTTGAGTATCTTTTTTTAGCTTAGAATGCGATGCTCATTTAACGTGCAATTTCTCTTTTTTTCAATGTGCCTAAACTCTCCCTTATGCTAATTTGCGTAGGGGATTTTATTATGTTCATTGAAAATGAATAATTGAAAGGCTGTCCTTTCTTCTAGCTTAGTTGAATCAGCAAAGAGGAGAGATTATGATGGTAAATCAAAAGCTCAAGTTGCGTTCATTCGTCACAGTCGCAATGTTAAGTAGTATCTCATTCATACTAATGCTACTTAATTTTCCGTTGCCGTGGTTTCCGGTATTTTTACAAATTGATTTCAGTGATGTTCCTGCATTAATTGCTACAATTACAATGGGACCGGTTGCTGGTATTTTAGTAGAATTATTCAAAAACATTTTAGACTGGATTTTTTCCGGTACACCAACAGGAGTTCCGGTAGGGCATATGGCAAACTTTGCAACAGGTCTTTTATTCATTCTGCCTGTCTACTATATCTATAAAAAGTTCCCTACAATTAAAGGGTTAAGCTTTGGTCTAGTGGCTGGTACAGTAATCATGTCAGTAGGTATGAGTCTATTAAATTATGTAGCGTTTTTACCTATGTATACTTACTTCCTTGGATGGGGTAGTTTTGATATGAAAGAAACGATTGTATTAGGGATTCTGCCATTTAATATGATTAAAGGTATTATGCTCATGGTTATTGTGATTTTGCTGTTCCGTACCATGAAAGTATGGATCGAAAATCAAAGAGCACAATATTTATTATAAATAGATTTCGAAGCTGTTCATTAAGTCGACTAAAACGACTTAATGAGCGGCTTTTTTGTTGTTAAATTAGGGATAGAGTTTGTGAAAAGCAGTCTGTAGTAGTTTTGGAACCAAATTATGAGATGAATATAGAAAAAAAGGTATCGAGGTGTGTCTTGGTGCTTCGGATAGCTTGAAAATAAGAGAAAAAACATTTCTAACACCAAATGAAAGCTCCTTGTAAACTTACATATGGCAAAACAACTACTTAGAAAAATCAGTAAACTCATCGATCGGACCTTGTAAACCTTACAGTCTGTAGGTTTTCTGTTTCATCTAAAAATTAGATGAATAAAATCTAATTTTTGTATGTTATTTTTTCTAACATAGTATTGATATTATAAATAACATAGATTAGAATAAACGTATGAAAGGGAGGCGATGTGGATGAGTCGAGAGTTTCGAAGAGCAATGCCGTTACTCCCTATTAGCATGGTTATGCAATTAACGGAGTTAACTGCGAGGCAAATTCGGTATTACGAAGAACATAAGCTAATTGAACCTGCAAGATCCGAGGGTAATCGTAGAATGTTCTCACTTGACGATGTAGATGCATTATTAGAAATTCGAGAACTTCTTGACCAGGGAATTAACATGGCAGGAATAAAAAAAGTATTCGATATGAGAAAAAACAATAACAACCATGTTAAATCCTCCAATAAAATGGCAATTTCAGATTCAGAGCTTCGCGCGATATTGCGTGAAGAGATGCAGCAAGCACAAATTATGCAAAAGGCTTCATTAAGACAAGGAGATTTATCTCGCTTTTTCCAAGCGAAGGGTGAGTAAATTATATTTTGAATTTTTTAATAATTTATAATATTAGGAGAGTGGATTAATTGGTTAAGTACACAAAAGAAGACATTAAACAAATCGTTAAAGATGAGGGTGTAAAATACATTCGTCTACAATTTACCGACATCCTGGGTACTATTAAAAACGTAGAAATTCCATTAAGCCAATTAGACAAAGCATTAGATGACAAAATGATGTTCGATGGTTCATCAATTGAAGGTTTCGTACGTATTGAAGAATCTGATATGTACTTAAAGCCAGACTTAGATACATTTGTAATCTTCCCATGGACTGCTGAAAAAGGGAAAGTAGCTCGACTAATCTGTGACATTACAAATCCAGATGGCACACCATTCGCAGGAGATCCACGAGCAAACTTAAAACGCGTATTAGCTAACATGGAAGAGTTAGGCTTCACTAGCTTTAACTTAGGACCTGAGCCAGAATTCTTCTTATTTAAATTAGATGAAAAAGGCGAGCCAACATTGGAATTGAATGATGATGGTGGTTACTTCGACTTAGCGCCAACTGACCTTGGCGAAAACTGCCGTCGTGATATCGTGTTGGAACTAGAGGAAATGGGCTTTGAAATCGAAGCATCTCATCATGAGGTAGCTCCTGGTCAACACGAAATTGACTTCAAATATGCAAACGCAGTAGAAGCTTGCGACAACATTCAAACATTCAAGTTAGTTGTTAAAACAATTGCCCGTAAACATGGTTTACATGCAACATTCATGCCAAAACCATTATTTGGTGTCAACGGATCTGGAATGCACGCGAATCTTTCATTATTTAGTGGCGACAAAAACGTGTTCTTCGATGAAGATGCAGAGTTGCAATTATCAGATACTGCACGTTCGTTCATGGCTGGAATCATGAAACACGCAAAAGCATTCACAGCGGTAACCAACCCATTAGTAAACTCTTATAAACGTTTGGTACCAGGATACGAAGCGCCATGTTACATCGCTTGGTCAGCCCGCAATCGTTCACCATTAATCCGTATCCCGGCATCTCGTGGTCTATCTACACGTGTTGAATTGCGTTCAGTAGACCCAGCAGCTAACCCATACTTGGCTTTAGCCGTTCTTCTAGAAGCAGGTTTAGATGGAATCCGTAATGGTTTAACACCACCGGCACCAGTAGATCGCAATATCTATGTGATGAATTCTGCCGAGTTAAAAGAAAACGGAATTGAGAGCTTGCCAGGTTCTCTACATGAAGCTCTTTCTTACTTAGAAGAAGATGAAGTAATCAAATCAGCACTTGGAGAGCACATCTATTCTAACTTCAAAGAAGCAAAAGAAATTGAATTCGATATGTTCCGTACTGCCGTTCATCCTTGGGAACGCGATCAATATTTAAAAATGTATTAATATGATCATGCATGGAAACCGTCTCTTTCTCTGAGGCGGTTTTTTTGCATCTCCAATACAATTAAGGGAAACGTCACTTAAACTTCTCTCATTTTACAAGACTTCACTCATATACTTGTAGAAGTATAAGTTTGAAAGTAGGTGAATAGTTTGCCCTCAAAGAAAATCGTAACGATATGCATCTCATTACTCATTTTGGCAGGGGTGATTTATACAATTGCAACAAATATATATATTGTAAAAGAGAGACAAATGGTAGGTGAAGAATTGGAAACTTCTTCACTTGTTGAACAAGGACAGCCCCTTGACCAAAGTGTATCCGTCAATACCGAAAAGGGGACGGATGAGTACCAATCAGTTGAAGAACCAGAAGTTTCTGATTCTGCTACAGATGAAGAACATAACCAACAATTTGAACAAGACACAGGAACCCGTACTATAAGTGTTGCAGCACCTAATTTCGAACTGAGAAGTTTAGCTGAAGATAAAGTGAGATTGTCGGACTTTAAAGGGAAAAAGGTTGTGATCAACTTTTGGGCTACGTGGTGTATACCGTGTGTAGAGGAAATGCCTGCTATGCAAAATTTCTATGACGAACATGCAGCTATGGGGAATGTAGAGATTCTTGCTGTTAATGCTACTGATAAAGAGTCGAATACGGATATAGTCAAGCAGTTTGTCCAGGAATTCGGTATCAGTTTCCCTATTTTATTAGATGAAAAAGGGGATGTTTTATTTAACTACGAGGTCCTTACTCTTCCAACAAGTCTGATCATTGATGAACAGGGAATGGTCGTTGAGCAAATTTTAGGACCGGTCACGGAGGAATTATTAGTTGAGAAACTGCTTTAGCAATACTAATCATTATTAGTTGCCAAAAAATAGGACTAGCTTTTGCGTACTGCAATCGCTAGTCCTAAAAATTAACCTAAAATATTGTAACCAGAATCCACGAATATTGTTTCGCCTGTAACCCCACGTGATAGGGCACTCAGCATTACAAGAGTCATATCTGCTACTTCTTCCTGGTTGGTATTGCGTTTTAGTGGTGATGTCTCTTCGATTTTATGAAGAATCGTGTTGAAGCTTGGTACACCTTTTGCAGCTAAAGTACGAATTGCCCCTGCTGAAATGGCATTTACACGAATTCCTTCTGCTCCAAGATCCGCTGCAAGGTAACGCATAGCTGCTTCAAGTGCTGCCTTCGCAACCCCCATTACATTATATCCATCAAGAACGCGTTGACCTCCTAAGTAACTCATTGTTACAATCGAGCCACCTTCAGTCATAAATGGACGTGCGGCATTGGCTACTGCCACTAATGAGTAGGCACTTGTATCCTGTGCGAATGCATAGCCCTCACGAGTTGTTTCTACAAAGCGATTTTTCAGGTCCTCTGCATGGGCAAAAGCAACTGAATGTACAATCCCGTGTATTGTACCAAACTGTTCTCCGATTTGCGAAAATGCTTTTTCAATGCTTTCATCGCTATTAACATCACATTCAATTACTGCTGTGTTATAGTCTGTATAATTTTCTAATACCTTTTCAATTTTCCCTTTTGAACGCTCTTTACGGTAAGTGAAAATAACGTTTGCTCCAACTTCAAGAAGTTTTTTTGCAATTCCCCATGCAATGCTTCGTTCATTGGCAACGCCCATTACAACAATATTCTTGTCTTTCAATTGTAATAAATCCATCCGAGGATCCCCTTTGCTAAATAAATTTTACATCAGTTATTAGTACCAACTACTAATGTTGAGTTTAACAGTTCAATAGACAAAAATCAAGAAGAGAGTAGTAACTTGTAATACAAAGTAGTTGATCGCTATGTTGCATTGCAATATACTGTACTTAACTACTTTATATAGCAAGATAGCTTGTGTCAGATAAAATAACGTAAAGCTTTCTAAATTGATCTAGGGAAACGATAAAGGGCTTGGCGCTAAACTAGTTATTTGAAAAAGTGGGACAGTGAGGTGAATGATTTGTCCATTCGAAGCCAGCTATTAAAGGGAATCTTGGATGGTTGCGTATTAGCCATCATCGAAAAAGAAGAGATATATGGGTACGAATTATCCCAGAAATTGCAGGCTTACGGTTTAAAAGATATCAGTGAAGGAACGATATATCCCGTATTATTAAGGTTGCAAAAGAGTAAGTGGATTATAGGTACGATGCGTCCATCAGATAGTGGACCAAATAGAAAATATTATTCCTTAACAAAAGAAGGGAAGGAAAACCTGGATTTAATTCGAAATGAATGGTTTCTATTAAACGCCCCGATTACAAAAATATTAAGAGGTGATGAGGATGCAAGTAACCGTTAAAGAACTCGTTCAGCAAAATAATGAGAAACGTAAAATCTTAACGCCCGAAAATCAAGAGTATTACGAAAATATGCTTGTCTATATTCGAACAAATGCATTGAAAGGTGAACGAGCGACAGAAGAAGTACTGCTTGAAATGTTGGATCATTTATTAGAGGCACAAAGGGAAGGAAAGAAGGCAGAGGATGTCTTTGGTAAATCACCAAAGGAGCTGGCAGAAGAAATTATTAAAACTCTGCCAAAAGAATCTTTTAAGGATATGCTCGATTTTATACTTGAAATGGTATTTACATTATTTGGCTGGTACTTGGCAATTGGAGGTCTATTCCCATTAATCACAAAGCAGAATCAAACGATTCATTCAGGATCTCTACTGCTTGCGGGAGTGCTCTTAATTTCTAGTGTGGTCGTATTGCTTTACTTTCTATTTGGCATTATTAAAAGAAATGCGTTTGAAGAGAAAAGGAAGAAAAATAAAGTTAATTGGTTGCTTGGGTTGCTTTTTGCTCTATTGTTCGTAAGTGGAGTTAGTGTGAATTTCATTGTAGAACCATTTGGACCAACCATTACAATATCTTACTTAGTTCAATTTGGTCTAGGCTGTTTCTTTTTATTAGCTGCATTTTTGTATAAAAAATCACGAGAATCGAAGTAAAAAAAAGAGGTTGGACTCAGCTTGCCAACCTCTTTTCATTATTCATATTTTAATGGGTCGCCTTCGAATGATTCTTCAGCAACTTTGATTGAATCAGTAGGGCAGCCTTCAAATGCATCCTGCATGTCTTCTAGTAAATCTTCTGGTACTTCGGTTGTACCCATGTTATCATCAATAATAACGAAGGCGATTCCTTCATCATCATAATCATAAATATCTGGGGCTGCAGCACCACAAGCGCCACAAGCAATACATGTATCTTTATCTACGATTGTAAATTTTGGCATGTTTTTCTCTCCTTTTTCACGTGCGCTTCCAATTAAAGCTTCTCATCTATTCTAAATCTGTTTAATTTACTTTTCAACCTAATAGTTTGAAATGGGGGGTTGATTTTGATTTTCCATCAAATTCTTTTACAAATTTTCTACAATTTTAACCAGGAACGGTCCATCTCTGCACCATTCCATTTACTTAGAGGAAAACGCTCTGGTCAAACCGTGCAGGATGTTGGGATTTATCATTTACATAATTATTTCGGGATTTTACCAAAGTTATCGAGAAATATGTATGATAAGGAATTGTCTGTATTAATAGAAGACCAATATCTCGTCGTTAAAGATGATGGATTTTATGAATTAACAAAAAAAGCAACGGAACGTATTATAGACATGCAGAGTCTCTCATTTGATGGTTGGCATTACCGAGGGAATGAGCATGAATTCTTTTCTAGATTATCGTTGATAGTCCAAACATTATCTCATCAGAAGGCCAATCAGATGACCTTTATCCCTATTCAGAAGGAAGAACAGGTTCAACAATGGACAAGAAATTTTCTAAAAGCAAATCATTATCAGGATGGTCAATTACAACAAAGTTTATTAATTGAAATCAATAACAGTCTAGAACAAACCGCTATTGAAGAATTGGGAAAAAATATACTCATGCTTCGATTATCAGGTTTTGAATCAGCAGGTCTAACTTGGCAACAAATTAGTTTCCAAGTAAATCTAAACGAGATGGATTTACAATTAACTTATATTGCATCCTTACATAATTGGATTAATGAAATTTTAGTTTATAGTGGGCAATTTCCACTGTTATTCCAAATGGTGGAGGATATCCGCATCAAAAATCCTCTGACAGGATCTGCATTTCAATCGGCTGAGCTTTTTAATAATGGCCATTCCATCGAACAAATTAGCAGGATTCGAAGGTTAAAGATGAGTACGATAGAAGACCATATTGTGGAACTCGCTATGAACGAACCACAATTTAATGTTGAGCAGTTCGTATCTGGTGAGGATATTAAAAAGGTTTTAACAGCAGTGGATGATTATAATACGAGGAAGTTAAAAGTCTTGCATGAGGTTGTCCCTCATCTTTCCTATTTTCAATTAAGACTTGTACTAGCAAGAGGTGAACGTGTTGAAGCTTGAGACAATCTTAAATAAATTTTTCGGCTATACAAATTTCCGCCCAGGCCAAAAAGAAGTGATCGAAAAGGTACTAGATGGACAAGACGTAGTGGCATTATTGCCGACTGGAATGGGAAAATCTCTTTGTTACCAACTACCAGGCTATATTTTTAATAAGCCGGTATTAATCATCTCGCCGCTTCTTTCCCTGATGCAGGACCAGGTGGATCAAATGAAGCAATTTAAGGAAAAGCGAGTCATCGCATTGAATTCGTTTTTAAACCCTGCACAAAAAAGAGCAACGATCCAACATTTACATGATTATCGTTTTATATTTATTTCTCCCGAGATGATGCTTCAAGAGCAGGTTCAACATAAATTGAATTCCATGGAGCTCTCTTTAATTGTAGTAGATGAAGCCCATTGCATCTCTCAGTGGGGATTTGATTTTAGACCCGATTATTTACGTATTGGACAAGTGATCGCAAAAGAAAATCGCCCTCCCATCTTGGCATTGTCAGCAACAGCTACAGATAAGGTGCTTGGTGATATTGAAAGTTATTTGAGTATGGAAAATCCTTATAAGTTTATCCATTCTGTAGATCGACCTAATATTCACTTAGGTAAAATACAGTTTCAAAGTAGAGAAGATAAAATTGAGTGGCTACTTGATCATGTTACGAAAACAGCTGCTCCAGGCATCATATATACACAGTCCAGGTCAAAAACAGAAAGCCTTGGCAGGAGATTGCTTCAAGCAGGAATAGCTTGTGCTGCTTATCATGGTGGAATGGAGCCGTTGGATAGGCAATTTATCCAACAACAGTTCATAGATGGCTCTATTGAATGGATTGTAGCAACAAATGCCTTTGGTATGGGGGTTCATAAGCAGGATGTTCGTCAAGTCATCCATGAATCCCTTCCTTCTAATATGGCCAATTACATGCAGGAAATTGGGAGGGCAGGAAGAGATGGCAAAGATTCGCTCGCCATCTTGCTATATGCAGAGGGTGACGAAGAGCTTGCGAAGTTTGTAGGAATCGATGATTACCCGGTAGATGCCCATGTTGATAGTTATATTAATTATCGAATAAGAAATGAACTCCCGACTTCAATGATTCATAATGGCGAAATTTCCGAAACAGCATTTCGTGTGTTGGATTATTGGATGCATCAGCTTCAGCCAGCCCAAGTAAAACAGCGTTTAACTTCGATGAAATATGAAAAAATTAGATCTGTCGAAGAAGTAATGAAATTGATCAATACAGATACTTGCATGAGGGAAAAGCTTGTCCATTATTTTGGCCAAACTTTAGAAAACAGACCAAGCGATTGCTGTCAGTGCTGTGGAATTGATTATGAAAATATTATTCAATCACGCAAAATGAACGAGTCTACTTCTATCGTATTGAACTGGAAAAATAGAATTGAAAAACTATTACTCGGTAATTCTTAAACTGTGCGTTTGCGGAAAGTTTTAAGTAGAAAAACTATTTTCCGCATTCTACCAACTTTATTAATTTATCGACATAAATCTCTTAAATTTTCCAATCCTATCATTTACTTTTTAGAGAAATTTCGTCATAATTAGGGAAAGATAGTGTTGGAGGTGGTACTCATGAGTAATGGAGATTACAGAGAGAAAATTGAAGAGCATCGTCAATCCATTGAATTAGAAGACCAACAAAGCTCTAGAATGTCACGCTCACGTCAAAAAGGTAAAAAGAAAAAGAAAAATAGAAAAAATCCACTATTGAATATTCTTCTATTTGTACTACTGGGTATTCCTTTTGCGTTATTAATTTACGTATCATTCTTTTATACTCCAGCAGATACTGATGTAGCAGAAGTGGAAGAAAACGGTTCAGTAGTAGAGGTCCAAAAAAATAATACAGTCTCTGCTAGCGGCAATAAAACGGATGAACCAAAGATTGAACAGACTGAAGATGACTCAACAACGAAAGTGAATGAAAGTGCCGATGATAAAGAGGCCATAGTTGTGGAGCAGGCTGACGTGGAAGCCGAAAAAGCAGAGCAAGCTAAGGTAGAACAAGAAAAGCTGGCAAAACAACAAGAACAACAAGAGCAGCAAGAACAAAAAGAAGAGCAGGCTGACGCTGGTACACATACTGTACAGCCGAACGAAAACTTATTCCGCATCGCATTAAAGTACTACAATGATGCAAGTGGTGTTGATAAAATTATGGAAGCAAATAATTTATCATCAAACAGCATTTCTGTTGGACAAACATTAATTATTCCATAAACGAGCAAAAGAAAATTCTAGAGTAGACTAAAGAATGTTAACCATTCCTTTAGTCTTTTTTTGGCTGAAAGTCATGCAATGATTATGGCTTTTTTGAGTATTTTACTAATGGAATATGATAAAATGTTGTGAAGTAACTTCAGTAGCTTTTTTAAATTACTCATTATATAAATTGAGTGTAATTAGTTTGTGTATTTTTTTAGGAAGAAAGGGGGAGTGGGAGTGTTTGAGCTATTCATCATCGTGGTTGTCATCTTACTTGCATTTTTACTTTTAATGCTCAAGCAAGCTTCGGAAAACAATCTGCTTTACCATGATGTCGTTTTAGATGGACAAAAAGAGCGGGCAGCTCTGTTTTTTATTTCTGATGTACATTTAAGAAAAATTAATGAAAAGATGCTCCGTAAAATTGATAGAAAAATTGATGCAGTCATTATCGGTGGGGATTTTGCCGATAAACGTACACCGATTGATCGAATTTATGACAACATTGAGTTGTTGCAAACATTAGGACCAGTCTATTTTGTTTGGGGTAATAATGACAGAGAAGTTGGAGAGACAACGTTGCGGAAAATTTTCAACGAAAAAAACGTAACGATACTTGAAAATAATGCTATATTGATCCAATCTCTACGGAACCGATTTTGGTTAAGTGCCATCGATGATCCATCCTCAAAAAATGTAAGATACAGTCAAACTTTTAAAAAATGCAGGGAAGGGGATCCTGTTATTTTTATTTCCCATAATCCCGAAGTTTTTTCATTTGTACGGCAAAATTATAATGCCAACATTATGATGGGCGGTCATTTACACGGCGGGCAAATTCGATTTGGACCTTACGGGATTCATCCTCATGGGTCTTTTTCTATGCGTGAAGGAGTAGCGACGCTGATTAGTAATGGGTATGGTACTACCGCAATTCCATTAAGATTTGGTGCAAAGCCGCAATGCCATGTCATTGACTTGCACTTCCAAAATAGGAATTAGTTTGGAGCAGAAAAAAAGCAGTATAGTAATAGTAGGATTTTTATATTGTTGGCAACCAAATTTGCTAACGATAAGAAAATGAATCACTTTTCTGATTGTGGGGAGTGAGATTTTCTAAAGGAGATGTAATTAATCATGCAAAATGTTGATGCTATAATCGTAGGTGGAGGTCCTTGTGGATTATCTGCTGCGATTGAATTAACGAATATAGGTTTAAAGCCGCTTGTTATTGAGAAGGGGAATATCGTCAATGCCATTTATAACTACCCTACACATCAAACTTTTTTTAGTTCAAGTGAGAAATTAGCCATTGGAGATGTTCCTTTTTTAATAGAAGAACGTAAACCGCGTAGAAATCAGGCACTTGTTTACTATCGTGAAGTTGTGCAAATGAAGAATATTCAAGTCAATCGTTTTGAAAAAGTAAAATCTGTGGAAAAAGAGCCCAATGGTCATTTTACGGTCAAGACCGATAAAAAGGTTTATGAAACACCTTATGTGATTTTGGCAACCGGCTATTACGACCAACCCAATTATATGAATATTCCAGGTGAGAATTTACCAAAAGTCCATCACTATTTCAAAGAAGCACACCCCTACTTTGATACAGATGTTTTAGTGATCGGAGGAAAAAACTCGGCAGTTGATGCTGCTCTTGAACTACATAAAGCAAAAGCGAGAATTACAGTCGCTTATCGTGGCAATGACTATTCCCCTTCCGTTAAACCATGGATTTTGCCTGAATTTGCTGCTCTAGTAAGAAATGAAGAAATAACAATGCATTTTAATACGACAGTAAAAGAGATACGGGAAAATGAAGTTGTTTTATTGGTAGATGGAAAAGAAAGAATCATTGCGAATGATTTTGTTTTTGCAATGACAGGATACCATCCAGATCATCAGTTTATTCGAGACATGGGAGTGACCATTGATGAGGAATCAGGTAGACCGAACTATAACCCGGAAACAATGGAAACGAATATAAAAAATCTCTATATAGCGGGAGTTTTATCAGCGGGGAATAATGCAAACGAGATTTTTATAGAAAACGGAAAGTTTCATGGCGGCTTTATTGCCAATCATATTCTATCTACTAAATAATTCATCTAAACTATGGAAATGAAGCAGGAATTGCTTTTGAGAGTGTAGACAAAGTCGAAATTCGATTTTGTCTACACTCTTTTTATTTAATCTTAATTAAATATTGATACTCAGAATGTCATCAACTTTATCAATATTCACACTAAGAAATCCTGCTAAATTCGGAATGCAACCTTTTGATAGGTTGCCTCGTCATAGTCATTAAGTTCCGTGTTTTTATCATTTTTTCTCGAAAATATATAGTTTTTTCTCGTTAAGTATCATATCATGTCGTTAGTGTTAATATATATTTCATAGGGCTTGTAATAGAATAGGGGGATTCTATGGTAAATTCTGAGACTACGAAGCACTTAAAAGACAAAAAAATATCAACTACCTCCGCAACCTTTGGATTATTGAGAAAAGGGTTAATAAGTCATTTAGGGATAAAGAGAGCGAAAGCGTTTCTATTAAGATATGGCTGGAATTTAGGTGTCGAAAATGCAAACGAGGTATTACAAAGCTCTGTAAATTTAGAAGAAATGATCAGTAAGGGAGAAAGTTTGCGATTACCAACGGGAGAACTATTGCAAATGGTTTCTAAAAGAACTTTGCAAACAAATGCAGATGGAGAAGTTGTCTATATCCATGCAACCGGGAAATGGATTGATTCATTTGAGGCAAAAGAGCATTTGAAAAATTATGGACTTTCAAATTCCCCGGTCTGCCATATTTTAGCAGGACTAGCTAGCGGGTTCACTACAATGATTACGAAGAGGAAAGTTTTTTTAAAGGAGATAAAATGCCGTGCAATGGGTCATGATGAGTGTTGCTATGATATGAGATTAGAAGAAGAGTGGCAGGACGATTCAGAGATGCTAGAGGAAATTAGTTTGTATAAAGAAAGTAGTTTCATAGATGAATTAAATCTTGTCTATGCAAAATTAATGGATCAAAAAAATTATATTGAAAAAGTGTCTACTTTTCATGAAACATTGACTGCGTCAAAATTATCAGAAGGCGATTCCATTGAAGAACTAATTCGAATGATATCTCATTCACTTGAAATTCCGGTTACTATAGAGGATTTAAATTTTCAGACAAGGTTTTTTGCAGGGATTCAACCAGATACTTACGACATATTAAATGAAGATTTTTCAAACTATATTTCAAGGATAAAAAATGAAAAGCTCCAATCATCTACCTACACTAACACATTCATCATTCGGGGGGAATTACACAATCGTCTAGTTACCCCGATTGTTGTACAAAATCAATCAATTGGATATATGACCTTTATTTATACCGATCAAACAATCGACCTTCAAAAGGATCTAATGCTAGTACAGCAGGGTGCTATTTCTGTTGCCAATTATTTATTAACTGAGAAGGCAAGTATGAAGGAAGTAGATAATTTAAGGGGGTATTTTCTAGAACAATTATTGTTAAAGCAATACTTTTCGGTGTCTCACATTATAAACCGGGGACATTCTATGGGATTTGATTTAAAGGAACCGTTCTATATTGCGACCTTACAATTTTCTTCTGACCAGCGAGATGCAAATAATAGCGATTTTCGTGCTAGAGTGATTCAGTCAATCACCAGGTACCTTATATTGCAAAATTATCAGATCTTAATTACCCAATTTGAAAACCAAATTGTCATGCTGTTACCGAAAGTAAAGGAACTAAAACTAAAGCTAGAAAATATTCTGGACTTTTTAAATCACCAGTTCCAAGAAGTAATTTTCCGTATCGGCCTAAGTAATGAAAGTGACTCGATTGAAAACAATTCCGGGAGTTTGGAAGAATCTCAAATTGTATTAAGAACTAACAACCAGGATCCAATTGTGTTCTTTGAAAATGCAGGTATGATCGGTTCATTAATCAATTCCAATAATATGTCTATCATTCGTCGGAAAGCTCAAAAAGAATTACAGCCAATTTTACAGTTAAAAGAAGTGAAGAGAAACGAACTATTAAAAACAATGTATATTTTTTTGATGAACGGAGGGAATTTACAACAATCCATCAGCGAGCTTTCTTTATCGTTGAGTGGTTTGCTTTATCGAATTTCAAAGATTGAAAAACTATTAAATAAAGAATTGCGCAATCCCAAAAATGCATATGAGTTATTGATCATGTTAGATGCGCTAAAAGTTTTAGGAGATATCGATGTATCATGATATCAGTTTTTAGCATGTAGAAACACTTTAGATTGGTTGTTTAAATACAAATTCAAAATTCAAAGAAGCTGGGACAAAAATGCTTTCTACTTCTGTCCCAGCCCCTTGTCTGCTATCCAAAATTTTATTCGCTAATCAAATGTTTTAATTAAAATATTCTTTCAAATCAATTGGCGAATTTTCTTGATTTAAACCAATCAACAGCTTTAGTCGTGCTTTTTGACCATTAATGCCATTCGCGAAAATTACTCCTGAATTTTCCAGGCTTTTTCCGCCGCCCACATAGCCATACACCCCTTCAGCAATACCGTTAAAGCAGCGGGATACAAGGATGACAGGGATATTTGCATCAAGTAGTTTTTGAATTCCCACAGCTACATCAGGAGGGACATTCCCTTGACCTAAGCCTTCCAAAACGACACCATCATAGCCTAGTGTCAAAATCGCTTCAATCAAATCTCTTTCCATTCCAGCATATACTTTTAATAGTCCCACTCTTTTTTCGATTGAATTGACTTCAACATAGCGTCTTTTAACGGGTGCCTGGTGAATATGGACCATTTTCTTTGTCACTAAACCGATTGGGCCATATTGGGGACTTTGAAATGTGTTAACACTTGATGTAGACGTTTTTGTAATGTTGAATGCCTGATGAATTTCATCATTCATGACAACAAGGACACCTTTGTCTCTTGCCTCATCACTACAAGCTACACGAACTGCTTCCACTAAGTTATAAACACCATCTGCTCCTAGTTCATTGGATGAACGCATCGCACCTGTCAAAACGATAGGGAAATCAAACTTCGTTGTTAAGTCTAAGAAGTAGGCTGTTTCTTCTAATGTATCTGTTCCATGAGTAATCACTACTCCATCAACAGCGTGATCCTTTACATATTCAACTAAAACGTTTCGTAAGTATAGCATCTCCTTGGGCGTAATATGAGGAGAAGGGTAATTAAATGCTTCCAACTCAACAATACTAGCGTATTTGTCGAGTTGTTCACTCACACCTAGAAGTGGATTTTTTTCGTTCGGAAGTACAGCTCCTGTTTCATTCATTTTCATGGAGATTGTGCCGCCAGTGTGAATTAATAAAATATTCTTCATTGGAAAAAACCTCTCTTAACCATCTTTTCGTTAGCTACTAATGTTATAATAACATTAATGAGGTTTTAAGGAAGGAGTGTAGCCTATTTTTATTTTATTGTCAGCTGCAGTAGCTCCCGGTCTAGCTTTGTTAAGTTATTTCTATTTGCGTAATCAAATGGCAACAGAGCCAAGAAGAACGTTATTACAGGCCTTCTTCTTTGGGACTATAATTACATTCCCAATCATGTTCATTCAGTATGTTATAAAAGAAGAAGAAGCTATTGTGAACCCATTTATTGCAGATGTATTATTTTCAAGTGGGTTGGAAGAGTTTTTCAAATGGCTAGTCATTTTAACGCTTATTTTCAGGCATGTTGAATTTGATGATCCTTATGATGGAATTTTATATGGTGCCAGTGTTTCACTTGGATTTGCCACAGTAGAAAATGTATTATTTTTACTGACGTTCGGGATTGATACCGCTCTAATTAGGGCGATATTACCTGTCTCCAGCCATGCCTTATTTGGTGTTGTCATGGGGTATTATTACGGCAAGAGTAAATTTGCAAAAAATGATAAACAAAAGGAGTATTTGGTCCTCTCCTTAGTTGCACCATTATTTTTACATATCATCTACAATTCAATTCTAACGTTTCAAGGGTATTGGGTGTATTTGATTGCACCTTTCATGTTTTTCTTATGGTGGTTTGCTTTAAGAAAAGTCAAGTTGGCCCATCAGCATCTTGTACAACATTTGTTTGAACAAAATAAAATTTAAAAGCTTCTATTTTCATTGTATACATGAAAATGGGGGCTTTTTTTGTTATCGAACTCTTTCTAATTTTCATCATTATATGTTTTTCTGATTGAAAACGTATAAAAGCAAATCTTTTTTACATGCTATGAGAAAGGAGTGAAATAAATGGTAAGAAGTATTTTTATGTCTGTGATTTTAATATTTGGCACACTTGCAGTAATAAAGCCAAATGAACCATTAGCATTTTCAGGACAAACCATTGAACGTGGAGCATTTGGGGATGATGTGATTGAGTTGCAGGCACGATTACAATACTTGGGGTTTTATAAAGGCAAAATTGATGGGATTTTTGGATATGGGACATATTGGGCTCTACGCAACTTCCAAGACCAATATGAACTCGGAATTGACGGAATAGCAGGAGCAAGATCAAAAGATGCACTAGTAAGAGCAAGTGATTATCACGAAGACTGGGTTCATGAACAAATAGAGAATGGAAATCGATTTACCCATTATGGTGGTATTCCATTAGCCCAACAAACTAGTGCAGGTGCAGGCTCATCTGAAAGTACCGATGTACAGCTTCCAGTAAAATATTCTGAGAGAGATTTACAGTTAATGGCAAATGCGGTTTATGGAGAAGCGCGTGGTGAGCCTTATGAGGGACAAGTGGCGGTAGCTGCAGTAATTTTAAATCGATTAGAGTCCGCAGAATTTCCAAATACAATTTCTGATATCATCTTCCAGCCCGGCGCGTTTACAGCAGTAGCAGATGGCCAGATTTGGTTAACTCCAAATGAGAGGGCAAAAGAGGCTGTTTTGGATGCCATGAACGGATGGGACCCTACAGAAAATGCACTATTCTATTTTAACCCGAAAACCGCTACAAGTAAGTGGATTTGGTCGAGACCGCAAATTAAGCAAATTGGTGAACATATATTCTGCTACTAAAGGAGGGACAATATGAAGAGTGCTATCTATTTACTTTCCATTGCAGTGTTAGCGCTAGGATTATATTCTTATGAAGTCAGGAAAGATAATAAACATTTAGAACAAACAGTTCATGCACAATATACAAATTCATTAACAAATGCATCAGAAAAGTTATCCACTCTACAACAGTCAGTATCTCAATCTTTATTGTTTCAAGATGAAGTAGCACTGGAAAATGAACTGGATAATATTTGGCGAATCAGTAACGAATTTCGATCGACAATTAGTAGCCTACCTTTAAGTAGAGAAGTATCAAATGAATGGCTTCGATATGTAGGCAATATCGGTGAAGAAGCGAAATATGCAGCAGATAACAGCAATTTTGAATCATGGCATAAACGTATGCCAGTAGTAAATCAGAATTTACAAGCCTTGGCAGATGAATGGACTGTCGCAACATCTAATTTTTACCAAAATGATGCGAGTATATCAGAGTGGGCTTCTGTTGCGGAAAAGGAAACAAATGAATCTCCATTTAAAACCGTGACTGCAAATTTAAAGTCTTATGGCGAAACCGATTTCCCTTTAACAACTAGTGAATCGGATTGGCTAAAGAAAAAAGAACTCCAAAATTTGAATGACCAAGAAATCACGAAAGACCAAGCAATTGAAAAACTGGAGTTACTAATACCAGGCATAAAGGATGCCACATACACCGTAACAAAGAGTAAAGATAATGCTGCATATCCTTTCTATCACATTCAATTTGTTAAAGGCAGTCGAATTGGGTATGCAGATATTACCGTAAAGGGCGGCTATATTTTATCTTTCTTATCTGAACGACCAGTTCAGGAGAAAACAGGAATTACACAACAGCAAATCCGTGATTTAGTCACTAAAATTCTAAACCAAGCAGGGTATAAAGATCTGCAATTGGTAGAAATGCGTGAAAACCATGAAGCTTGGCATATGTCCTTAGCTCGTGTTGTTGGGGACGACAAAGCATTAGTTTATGCAGATGGTGTTCAAATGAAGATTTCGAAGGATAGTGGAGAACTCTTAGGTTTAAACGCTATGGAATATGTTCAAAAGGAAGAGATAAACGAAGACCAAGAAGTAGTGCCAATCGATTGGGAAGCTTTCTTTAGACCTGGAACTCAGGTAGAAGATGAACAATTAATCTACACAGAAAACGAAGCGTTCCAACTAAGAAAATGCTATCAAGTCATTGCGCATTTTGATAACGATCTGAACGAGACATTCAGAGTGGTTGTCGATGCTGAAAATCATGATGTACTAAAAGTTGAATACATGCAGTAAACCAATTACTCGTTGAAAACGACATGACTTCCCACAGAGCTTTTTTCACTTCATTCTCCTGGATTTGTTTTAATCGATTTTACGAACTAAAAGAATGAAGTGAAAAATCATCATGTTTATAGAAAAAAAGTAATTTTCGTGCAATAATTAGACTATTATGATTGTGCGAGGCGAAGATTATGCAACTAAAGATAGGGACTGCATTGACTTTAGAACCCACTTATACCGATCGAGTTGAAAAATTCCGTTGTAAAATTGTGGAACAAGAACATCACATACTTTATATTGACTATCCGGTCAATACTGCGACAAATAAAACTGCTTTTTTAGTAGACGGTTCACAATTTCGTGCCTCGTTTACGGGCGAAGATAAAGTAAGTTATGCATTTAATACAGAAGTATTAGGACGAAAATTAGGGAACATTCCTACAATCATGTTGGCATGTCCGCCATCTGATGAGTTCGTGAAAATTCAGAGACGTGAATTTGTACGAGTGAATACTCCAGTAGATATTGCAATTGAATATAATAGTAAATTCCACCAATGTGTCACCGACGATATCAGTGCTGGTGGATTAGCAATCCATTTAATAAAAGACGTCCCATTCAAAGAAGATGAGAACGTTAACCTCACAATTGTATTGCCTTTTATAAACGGAGAAATTCGTTATATAAAAACTTCAGGGAAGATCATTCGTATCTTTGAAAAGAATCATGTAAGAATAGCGTCTCTTCAATTTACGGAGACAGAGGATATAGACAAGCAGTATATAGTACGTTTTTGTTTTGAGAGGCAACTGATGATCAGAAGAAAAAATGAAGCGAATACAATCGACTAACACAAGGTGTGTCCCGAAGGTTTGTTTAACAAACTTTTGGGACATTTTTAGGTAGTTAAAGAAAGCTTATTGTAAGTGTATCAACAACGTAATATGGTACAATATTGTTGGAAAGTAGGGATTTTATGATTAAACAAATTCAAATTGCAATCGATGGACCAGCCGGTGCCGGTAAAAGTACTATAGCTAAAATTGTAGCAGAGAATTTAGGCTTTACTTATATCGATACAGGGGCAATGTATAGAGCAGTTACGAATAAAGCAATGTCTCAAAACATAGACTTAAGTGATGCAAACTCGCTAGAAAAAATGCTGTTAAATACTTCTATTATCCTGGAACCCTCACAAAATGGACAATTGGTTTTTGTTGATGGAGAAAACGTAACTGAAGCGATTCGCTCAAATGAAGTGACAGCAAATGTAAGTGAAGTAGCAGCACATGCAAACATTCGTGAAATCCTGGTTGCAAAACAGCAAGAACTTGCAGCGCGTGGTGGAATCGTTATGGACGGAAGAGATATTGCCACACATGTTCTAAAAGATGCAGAATTGAAAATTTTCATGTCTGCTTCGGTTGAAGAAAGGGCAAAACGTCGATTTTTGGATAATGAAAGAAGGGGAATACCTTCCACGATCGAAAAACTTCAAGAAGAAATTGCACTGCGAGATCAACTTGATAGTCAGAGAGAAGCGTCTCCATTAATCCAAGCTGAAGATGCCATCTATCTTGATACTACTAAGCTTTCAATAGAAGAAGCGGCACAAGAAATACTAAAATTAGCCAAGCAAGAAATGGAATAAAATCCATCCAAATTTAAAGCAAGAGAAAAAAAGTTAATGAAATTTCTGATATTAGAGGAAAATTTTTTGTTTTTATGAACTATTTAGAATAAAATAGAAATTGGAAGATGCGAAGGAGGGTTACATATGTCTGAAGAAATGAACTTAGGATCAAACCAAGAGTTTAAAGAAGGAGATATTGTGAAAGGTGTTGCTGCGCAGGTAGATGAAAAAGCAGTAACAATCTCAATTGAAGGTGCTCCTTTCGATGGGATTTTACCAATCAGCGAACTTTCAAGCTTACACATTGAAAAAGCTTCTGACGTAGTATCAATTGGAGATGAGCTAGAGCTCATGATAACGAAAGTAGAAGAAGAAAACTTTGTATTATCTAAACGCAAAGTAGATGCGTTGAAAGCTTGGGATAAGCTTGAAGAGCAATTTGCATCAGGAGAAGTGTTCGAAGCAGAGGTAAAGGATGTCGTGAAGGGCGGCCTTGTTGTTGATTTAGGTGTACGTGGCTTCGTTCCTGCATCTCTTGTGGAAGACCATTTCGTAGAAGATTTCGAAGATTATAAAGGCAAAACATTAACTTTTAAAATTACTGAACTTGATAAAGAAAAAGGACGTCTGATTTTATCTCACCGTGCAGTCCTTGAAGAACAAAAAGCTTCTAACAAGAAACGTGTATTGCACGAAATCAATGCTGGTGATGTAATCGAGGGTAAAGTGCAACGTTTAGCACCATTTGGAGCATTTGTTGATATTGGTGGTGTGGATGGATTAGTTCACATTTCTCAAGTTTCCCATGATCATGTCGATGATGTAAGTACGGTATTATCAGAGGGTCAAGCTGTTAAAGTAAAAGTGCTGTCTGTTGACCCAGAAAACGAACGCATTTCATTATCGATCAAAGATACATTACCTGGACCTTGGTCAAAAGTAGCGCAGCAGGTTACAAGGGGTTCGATTTTAACTGGTACAGTAAGACGTTTAGTATCTTTCGGTGCATTTGTTGAGTTGTTCCCTGGCGTAGAAGGGTTAGTTCATATCTCGCAAATTTCACATAAGCATATTAATACACCTCATGAAGCACTAAAAGAAGGCGACGAGGTGCAAGTAAAAGTATTAGATGTGAACGCGGAAGAAAAGCGACTTTCCCTGAGCATTAAAGAACTTCAAAACAACCCTGAAAAAGAAGAAGAGTTCGACTACGAATTACCGGAAGAAACAACGGGATTCTCACTTAGTGATGTAATCGGAGATAAACTTAAAGGATTCACAAATAAATAATACGATGTAAAAAGGCGTACCATATAGGTGCGTCTTTTTATATGGCGATAATTAAAATATCATTCTCTCTTCATTAATTTTTGATTCAGAAAGTTTTCCACTATAGTTGTTTTGCTTCAACAAGTGGCTAAGTTTTCCAAGAAACAATTGCTTAGAATTGAAAAAATGATATAATTTATATTTTCGTGTATAATACTAAAGATAAGAAATTGGAAGGATGAAGTACAGATGACAAAACCAGTAATCGCCATCGTAGGTCGTCCGAACGTTGGAAAATCCACAATATTTAACCGTATTGTTGGTGAACGCGTCTCAATCGTGGAAGATATTCCAGGAGTAACACGTGACCGCATATATAGTTCGGCAGATTGGTTAACACATGAATTTAATATCATTGATACAGGTGGAATTGAAATAGGAGACGAACCTTTCTTAGAACAAATTCGCGGACAAGCCGAGATTGCTATTCGAGAAGCCGATGTCATTATCTTTATGACAAACGGACGTGAAGGCGTTACATTAGCCGATGAACAAGTAGCTAAAATTTTATATAAAACAAAAAAACCAATTGTTTTAGCAGTAAATAAAATTGATAATCCAGACATGCGTGAAATGATTTACGATTTCTACTCTTTAGGCTTTGGAGAACCATTCCCAATTTCCGGTTCACATGGTTTAGGACTTGGAGATTTATTAGATGAATGTGCTAAACACTTCCCTAAAGAAGATGAAGCGCAATATTCGGAAGAAACGATTAAATTTAGTTTAATCGGTCGCCCAAATGTTGGGAAATCGTCATTAGTTAATGCGTTTTTAGGACAAGAACGTGTTATCGTTAGTGATATAGCAGGAACAACACGCGATGCTATCGATACGCCATATTCTTATGATGGCCAAGAATACGTAATCATTGATACTGCAGGTATGCGTAAAAAAGGGAAAGTCTATGAATCGACTGAAAAATACTCTGTCCTGCGCGCACTAAGAGCAATTGAACGCTCAGACGTTGTTTTGGTTGTATTAAATGGTGAAGAGGGTATTCAGGAACAGGATAAGAAAATTGCGGGTTATGCTCATGAAGCGGGTAAAGCAGTGATTGTCGTTGTGAATAAATGGGATGCAGTAGAGAAAGACGAAAAAACGATGAAACTCTACACACAACAAATTCGAGAACACTTCCTATACTTACACTATGCACCGATCATTTTCGTATCTGCGAAAACAAAACAGCGTGTTCATCAAATCTTGAATATTGTTCAACGTGTAAGTGAAAACCATGCAATGCGTATTCAATCTTCAATACTAAATGAAGTTATTGAAGATTCAGTTGCACGTAATCCTGCACCATCAGACAAAGGGAAACGTTTACGTATTTACTACACGACACAAGTTGCGGTAAAACCACCAACATTCGTTACCTTTGTAAACGATCCAGAATTAATGCATTTCTCTTATGAACGATTCCTTGAAAACCGAATTCGTGAAACCTTCGATTTTGAAGGAACACCAATTCGATTAATCGCTCGTGCACGCGACTAATTGAATTTAAGGGGGAGAGAATATGGAAAATGTTACGGTTTTAGGGGCAGGCTCCTGGGGCTCGGCATTAGCACTTGTATTAGCTGAAAATGGTCACAACACGCTTGTTTGGACACATCGTGATGAACAAGCAATTGAGATTAATTTACATCATTCAAATCAAAAGTATTTACCAAATATTCAATTGCCTGAAAAACTAGTTGCTACGAGTAATTTGGAACAAGCCATACTTCATTCTGACATTGTTGTTGTAGCTGTACCAACAAAGGCCATTCGTGAAGTATGCAGCACGATGGAGCCTTTCCTGACAGGTAAAAAATTGTTTGTCCATGTATCAAAGGGAATTGAACCAGATTCGCTTATGCGTATTTCCGAGATTCTAACAGAAAGTCTTTCACCGGAAGTAGTGGAGGAAATTGTTGTACTATCTGGTCCAAGTCATGCAGAAGAGGTAGTACTGCATCATCCAACAACAATTACAGCAGCGTGTAGTAACTTAGATGCTGCTGAAAAGGTTCAAGACTTATTTATGAATAATTATTTCCGTGTTTATACAAACGATGATGTTATTGGTGTAGAGCTTGGCGGAGCATTAAAAAATGTTATTGCCTTAGCTGCCGGTATATCTGATGGCTTGGATTATGGAGATAATGCAAAAGCTGCTCTGATCACAAGAGGATTGGCTGAAATCACTCGTCTCGGTGTGAAAATGGGCGGAAATCCTTTTACTTTTGCCGGTTTAACAGGCATGGGAGATCTAATCGCAACGTGTACAAGTGTACACTCCCGCAACTGGAAAGCAGGAAACATGCTTGGTAAGGGGTTAAAACTCGATGAAGTTTTAGAGCAGATTGGCATGGTAGTTGAAGGTGTACGCACTACAAAAGCAGCCTACCAATTATCTGAAAGATATGAGGTGCCAATGCCGATTACTATGGCACTTTTTGAAATTTTATTTGATAATAAGGAACCAAAAGTAGCGGTGGATGAATTGATGATCCGAATGAAAAAACGTGAAATAGACCTTTATTAATAATTTTTGCATTTTCTCTATTAAGAATAAATGGGTATGTGGAGGTAGTTTGTTTACCTCCTCTTCTTGTGAAAGGAGGTTTACAACTTGCAAAATTTGTTATCTTCCATGAATTATCTAACGCTGCAAACGGCGAGGGGACCACTTGCGAGTATGCATGCACTAGATGTGATGTGGGTTTCTTTTTATTCAATTGGTGCCATGTTATTATCTGTATTGCTTGTGGGAGTCACAAGAAAATGGGTAAACAATGGTTGCTTATCTCTGGCTCTGCGATTCGTTGCTTTTGGCATTTTTGCAATCGGTTCCATCTTAATGGTGCTCGTGGTTTTGACATGGCCAAACTAAATTACATACATAGTGATGCTTCAATATGGTAGCTGTTAGCGAAACAATTTACCCGAGGTGAGTAGAAAATGAAAAGACAATGGAGCCTGTTTTTTATACTAGCTCTAACTACAGTTTTATTATCAGGCTGCCTCTTCCCGGAAGAGGAGAAAGCAGAAAATCAGGTGCCGGATGACCTTCAATTAGCCTCTGTTCAAAAGGCTGTGGAGGAATTTCAAGCAGATACCGGTGTACTTCCGATTAAAACAAGGGACATGGATACAGATATTTTTATTAAATATCCGATTGATTTTGAAAAATTAGTTCCAAAATATTTAGCCAATGCACCAGCCAATTCATTTGAAAAGGGTGGGCTATTTCAATATATTATTTGGGATCCTGAAGTAAAGCCAACAGTAAAGTTAGTCGACCTACGATCTGCTGAAAGAATTCGTGAATTGAACATACGATTTATGAGTACCTATTACCCAACTTTTAAAGAACAGATTGCAGATTACGTCTATTCGATTGATTTTGAAAAAATTGGATATGAGGAAGATTTAACTGTACAAAGCCCGTACACGAATAATTTACTTCCTTTAATCGTTACGACTGAAGGGGAAATCTACATTGATTATTCAATGGATTTAAATATTTTCATACAAGAAAATAAGCTTAAGCCAACGCCAGGGGAAGATATACGTATGTTATTGGTCGATGCGTATCCGGTCGTACCAGCTTATTCATTACCTTACACAGTCGATCAAAACAACGAACCGATTTTTATGTACGAACCAACGGCAAAAGAAACAGAGGAACAAGAAACCACGTCTAAACAATAAAAAATACAACAACATACCAAAAATGAAAAGTGTTTAAAAAATATGGATTTTTACATATTTTTTAAACACTTTTTTCATATATATAAATAAGATTCAGTTTGTGCGATATACCTCTTCAATTAGGCCAGCGATATCGATCATACATTCCCTATCCAAAAATTTTCGTACAAGGCGTTTTCATATTTGAAGAATGTCGTACATAGACTAAATTACGTAAAGGAGGAGCTACAATAGGCGAAGAAATCTTTCATCAAATAGCAGAAAGAACGAATGGGGACGTATATATCGGTGTTGTAGGGCCTGTTAGAGTTGGTAAGTCTACTTTTGTGAAAAAAATGATGGAGTCAGTTGTGCTCCCGAATATCGTAAATGAAGAAGATCGCAAAAGAGCACTGGACGAGCTGCCTCAAAGTTCACCAGGTCCTGTTATTATGACTGCTGAGCCAAAGTTTGTTCCTGCACAAGGAACAGAGATTACAATTGGTGAGAGCGAAATTCCGTTCCGTATTCGTTTTGCAGACTGTGTTGGGTATGTAATTGACGGTGTTAGAGGTTACGAGGATGAGGACGGTCCGAAATATGTTCATACGCCATGGCATTCAGAAGCGATTCCTTTTGAAGAAGCGGCGAAAATCGGTACGGATAAAGTAATTCGCGACCATGCAAATATTGGGGTTGTCGTAACGACAGATGGATCGGTTAATGGTATTAACCGGCATGCAGCAGCAGTTGCCGAAGAGCAAATTGTTAGCCAACTAAAAGAAATTGGGAAACCGTTTGTTATTGTGTTGAACTGTCAAATGCCAACACACAATAACACAATGGCACTTCGTCATGAGTTACTTGAAAAATACGAGGTTCCAGTAATTCCGGTTGCAATTGATCAAATGAATACGAAGGATATGGAATATATCCTCCAAGAGGCATTATATGAGTTCCCTATTGAAGATATTGAGGTAGAAAAACCAGATTGGTTAGATGTGTTAGATTATACACATCCGCTAAATGTAACGCTTTCTGATGCAGTAGGAAACGTTTTAAATTCGGTGACGAAGATTCGTGATGTGTCTCAAGCCGCTTCAGAGTTACGAGAGATTGACTTTGTGGAAGAAAGTGAAATTGAACGGGTAGATGCTGGTTTAGGTGTAGCGACTGTACGGATAACGTTAAAACCTGAAATTTATAAAGCTGTATGCAACGAATGGTTAGATGCTCCTATTGATACAAAGAAAGATTGGTTGCTATTCATTAAAGAAGCAGCGGAAGCGAAGCAAGCTCAAAAAAGATTCCGTGAGGCGATTGATGAAGCGAGTGATAATGGCTACGGTATCTCTCTTCCAACATTAGAAGAATTCCAGCCAAGCGAACCAGAAATTATTAAACAAAATAATTTCTATGGTGTTCGTATGAAAGCGAGTGCACCATCGTACCATATTATCCGTGTGGATATGGAAACAGAATTTGCACCTTTAATTGGTACAGAATTCTATGCGAACCAACTACTGAAAGACTTGCAGTACTCTTATAAGCATGATCGTGATCAATTATGGCAAACCCAATTATTTGGCACTACACTTCATGAAGTGCTTCAAGAGGGAATTCGCTATAAAATGAATGCCGTACCTCCAGGCGCCAAGAAGAGAATGCGTCAAACAATTGAAAGAATGGTTAACGAAGGTGAACGTGGTTTAGTAACCTTTATAATTTAGTAAAATTGTCTTCTCGATTAAACAAGGGTGAATAATTATGCACTTATATCTTTAGTCACATCTTGAGGCAACATGGTATGGACCGTTATCTAATAGGTCGCAACCTTAAGAAATTCCTTCTGACCCCTTAAGTATTGTCTGAATTTTAAGAAGGTTTGAGCATAAAAGCAATTATACTACGATGTAGCTTTAATGTATAAAATAAATAAATTTGGTATAAATTAGGAACAGGACTTTTCATTTAGCAGGTGAAAAGTCCTGTTATTTATGTTTTAATTGAAAAAAACCGATTGATTGTTGAAAACATGGATAAATACAGTTGCGCAGGGATTTTCTATATGTTAATCTTTTTACATGATTTAGGTTCATGACCCTTTGAGAGGAGGTGAATGGTGTGAATAAAACAGAATTAGTAAACTCTGTTGCTGAAGCTGCAGGTCTTTCAAAAAAAGACGCTTCTAAAGCAGTTGAAGCTGTATTTGATACAATTCAAGATGCTCTTGCAAAGGGTGACAAAGTACAATTAATTGGTTTTGGTAACTTCGAAGTACGTGAACGTGCAGCTCGTAAAGGGCGTAACCCACAAACAGGTAAAGAAATCGAAATCGCTGCTAGCAAGGTACCTGCGTTTAAACCAGGTAAAGCTCTTAAAGATGCTGTTAAATAATTATAGAAGCGTCTAGCAGTTACATAGAGCAGTCGTCATGGACAAGCATGATGACTGCTCTTTTTACTTTTTGTAAAACTTGATATGATTAAGATTTATAGGTGTAGAATCATTAAATAACTAAAGATATAGAAAACATAAGAGAATCAAGAAGTGAATGCTCAAGAAATGACGAAAATCGAGCTTTCAAAATATATACATAACACTTTAGTGATAAAGATAATCCTTTTTGCGTAAAGGGTTAGGATGTGCTACGATTCTTTTTGTGTAGCGACTGTCCATCTGGACTAGGAGGAAGAAAGATGTCGAAAGTAAATTTAGAAAAAATAGAAGAAGCTGTAAAAATGATTTTAGAAGCTGTTGGCGAAGATGTAGATCGTGAGGGACTACTTGATACACCAAAGCGTGTTTCAAAAATGTATGCGGAAATGTTTAGTGGAATAGAAGAAGATCCAAGAGAATTTTTTAGCACAGTTTTCCATGAGAATCATGAAGAACTAGTACTAGTAAAAGATATACCTTTTTATTCGATGTGTGAACATCACTTGGTCCCGTTTTATGGAAAAGCTCATGTAGCCTATTTACCGCAGGGTGGTCGAGTTGCAGGATTAAGCAAACTTGGAAGATGTGTGGAATCTGTGGCACGAAGACCACAGTTGCAGGAAAGAATCACCTCAACGGTGGCAGATACAATCATGGAAATGCTGGAACCATATGGTGTGTATGTAGTAATTGAAGCAGAACATATGTGTATGACGATGCGTGGACTAAAAAAACCTGGCTCTAAAACAGTTACTTCTGTTGCTCGCGGGATTTATGCGGAAGATGACGTTTTACGAAGAGAAGTAATATCATTTATTCAAATGTCTTAAAACTATAGTTTTATTATGATATGATGTACAAGAATATATTTTAACTTCATTTAGCGAAATGAAGTGACCATAAGGCGAAGACATGCGCTTTTTAAAGGGATTTTTCGAGCGGGCTCGTCTAAAATCTTGGCGCAAATGTTTGATTGTGACAAAAGCTTGCCACAGTCGCAGATACGTCGAGACGAATTTGATTTTGAGGAGACAAATAATATGACTCAAACAGACTATATTATCATTGAAGCTCTAGAAGATGGCGTACATGTAATCGGTTTAACACGTGGTACGGATACTAAATTTCATCATTCTGAAAAATTAGACACTGGGGAAGTAATGATTGCCCAATTTACAGAAAATACATCTGCGATGAAAATTCGTGGAAAAGCTAAGATTTTATCCACGCATGGCGAGGTTGAAAGCGGTTCGAAGAAGTAATTAACTTATAAAATGACAAACATTAATTGTAATACAAACTGGTTTATTTAATTGTATTGGTGTACCGAAAGAACCATTGCAATGGAAGCCATACATTGCACTTTAAGTAGAATGGAGTAATATCTATGGATGCAACATACATTCAACAATCAATAGAACAATTAAAAACAAATATTTTCATGCATGTTCGTCATAGAACTTTGATTCAATATACGGGATTGCCAGTGCTTGATGAAAATCAATTGTTTTATATGCTATTACCATTTTTAAATGGAGAAAAATGGGATGAGCAAATACAAGAAAGTGCAATTACGGTAGGGATCGTCCATGCTTCGCTTAGCGAACACGACAAAATAAGTGAAAAAAATGCTACAACTAAAGAACAACAGCTTACTGTTCTTTCAGGTGATTATTATAGTGGACGTTATTATGAGATATTGGCACAATCCGGCAATATCGCTCTAATTCGACAGCTTTCTGAAGGTATTGTAAGTAGGTGTGAACACCAAATTAAGTTGTATGAAACATCCCATTACACAGTCAATGAGTGGTATCAAGTTATCTCCGTCATTCAAACAGAGCTAATCAAACGTTTTTACCAAGTCTATCAATATGAACAGTATAGTTCATTAATGCATACTGGTTTATTATTGCTTCATTTGCAAAAGGAACTTCATCAACATCAAAGTGGTATTACTTCAAACCTTTTTGCAAAAATGCAAGAGAGTGTTATTGGGGAAGAGAGCTCATTTGAGTTAATCATTCAAAAAGAAATTGACGATCTCAAAAATTTGCTAAACGAATATCTTCAAACGTCCAATATTTTAAAAGACGATTTAAAGTTATACATACAGCAACAAGTTGCGTTTAATTAAAAAAAACGCTTAGAAAGGTAATGACAAAATGGCTAAATCGAAAGAAGAACACGTACACGAAGTCTTTGAGAGCATATCGGATAACTATGACAAGATGAACTCCGTAATTAGTTTTCAACTTCATGTAAAGTGGCGTGAAGATACAATGAAACGTATGGCTGTTAAACCAGGATCTAAATGTCTAGATGTTTGTTGTGGTACTGCCGATTGGACAGTAGCACTTGCACAGGCAGCTGGAGAAACAGGTGTGGTAAAAGGATTAGATTTCAGTAAAAATATGCTTAAAGTTGGAGAGAACAAGGTTAAACCTTATCCTCAGGTAGAATTGATACATGGAAACGCAATGGAGCTCCCATTCGAGGACGATACATTCGATTATGTAACGATTGGATTTGGTTTACGTAATGTTCCGGACTATGTGCAAGTCCTAAAGGAAATGAATAGAGTGTTAAAGCCAGGTGGGATGGCAGTTTGTCTTGAAACATCACAATCTGAAATTCCCGTATATAGACAATTATTCAGATTCTATTTCAACTACATTATGCCGGTATTCGGTAAATTATTTGCAAAAAGCTATAAAGAATATTCTTGGCTGCAAGAGTCTGCAAACGATTTCCCAGGTATGAAAAAATTAGCGAAAATGTTCGAGGAAGCAAATTTTGAAAAGGTAACATATAAAGCATATAGCGGTGGGGCTTCCGCTATGCATATGGGCTTTAAAAAAGAAAACTAGGGGGAGAAGGTTTCGCGCGTGGAAAAGATGAAATTAACATTACTCTATTCCGATCTAAAGTCGGATATAGACATCATCGAAAAAGAATTAGAAACTGCGTTAAACTCGTCTTCACACTTGATAAATGATGCTTCTCTCCATTTGTTACAGGCTGGCGGTAAACGAATTCGCCCTGTTTTTGTTTTAATGTGTGCAAAATTTGGGCAGTATAATATTGATCAAATCAAAAATATTGCCGTACCGTTAGAGTTAATTCATATGGCATCACTTGTACATGATGATGTTATTGATGATTCAGATTTGAGAAGAGGTAGGCATACTGTAAAAGCACAATGGAATAATCGAGTTGCCATGTATACAGGTGATTTTATTTTTGCAAGAGCTTTAGAGTATGTGACATCTATCGAAAATAGTAAAGTTCATCAAATTTTAGCTAAAACAATGGTTGAAATTTGTAATGGTGAAGTAATTCAAATTGAAGACAAGTTTCGAGGGCAACAAAACCTAAAAGATTATTTCCGCCGAATAAAGCGTAAAACAGCTCTACTCATTGAATCAAGCTGTGAATTAGGGGCTGTCGTTGGTGGACTTGATGATAAAACTGTAAGACATCTAAAACGGTTTGGTTATTTTGTTGGGATGAGCTATCAAATTGTAGATGATATTTTAGATTTCACTGCAACAGATAAAGAGCTGGGAAAACCTGCTGGAAGCGATTTGCTCCAGGGAAATATCACTCTGCCTATTTTATTATTGAAGGATCATCCTACAATCCAGCGTTTTGTTGACAAAGCGTCAAATGGTGAGGTTTCAGAAGCAGATCGCTTGGAAATGCTGAAGGTTGTCCGCAATTCCGATGCAATCAAACAAGCGATTACTTTGAGCAATCAATATTTAAGAAAAGCGTTAAAGGAAGTGGACGCTTTGCCAAACCACCCCATGAAGAAAAAACTTAGAGATGTAGCTTTATTTATTGGTAAACGTAAATTTTAAGTAAAATTACCAAGGTTTAATTAGTAAAAGTTGATGTATTGCGGTTCTTTTGGTAATATTTATCGGTAGGTGTAACGCCTTATACAAACTTAAGGAGTGTTTTATAATAATGGCAATTGAAAAAACTTTTTTAATGATTAAACCAGACGGAGTAAAACGTCAAGTAATTGGAGATATCGTAGACCGTTTCGAACGTCGCGGTTTCGAACTAAAAGGTGCTAAATTAATGGTAGCTCCTCGTGAAGTAGCTGAAGCTCACTACGCAGAACATGCGGACAAACCATTCTTCGGTGAATTAGTTGATTTCATTACTTCTGGTCCAGTCTTTGCAATGGTATGGGAAGGCGAAAGCGTAATTTCTTTAGCTCGTACGATGATGGGTGCTACAAAACCATCTGATTCTCAACCAGGTACAATCCGTGGTGACTATGCTGTGACAATTTCTGAAAACGTAATCCACGGTTCAGATTCAGCAGAATCAGCAGAACGTGAAATTAGCTTATGGTTCGGCGGAGAAGTAGCTTAATTTTCCCTCTGGCGAAATTTAAGAGTGTAGTCAAAGTTGATATACGACTTTGTCTACACTTTTTTTATGTAACTGTTCTAAACTGAACGATTAACCCAGAATGTCTGGAAAACACTTATCAGCCAAGGAGGGCGGGCGCTCTAAGACCAAATAGATTCTTGAGGCACTGAGCGAGTCAAGTAAAGCTTGGATGTGAGCGTGCGTCTTCATCTGGAATAAATACTGCTTAGGCAATAGTTATTTTTTGTATTAACGGAACTTTTTGGAAACTCTCTCGTGAATTTTGGTATAATCGGTACTGGAGGTGATAGAGATGGCAGATTACGTAATTCTGGTATTGGGAATTGTTGTAATTGGCGCAGCTATTCCAATCACAGCAATATTAACAAGTCATTTCAGTAAACAGTCTAAATTGAAATTAGAAGTGTTAAAGCAAGAGATTGAACTAGAAAAAGTAAGAAAAGAAGGTTATATCATCGAAACAGAAAAGCTTCGATTGGAAATTGAACAAACGAGACAACATTTAGCCCTGGATCAACCTGTACAGTTAAAGTTAGAAGATAAGTTCTAGAAAAAATACCACTTTCTTCACCCCCTCTCAACATTTTAAATAGTCGAAATGATATATATTTCCGATTTTCTACATTTCCGATATAATGAAATGAGGAAATAACGAGGGGAAAGATTAACCAATGTCAGACTATGAACAATTTATTGCCGGAATAAATAAGAAAACAGGAATAAATTTAGCTCTCTATAAAGAAGCTCAGATGAAGAGACGTTTAACTTCCCTTTATGAAAAAAAAGGGTATCGTAATTTTGTCGAATTCTTGCAAGCTCTTGAAAGAAACCGTGATTTAATGAATGAATTTCTAGACCGAATGACCATTAATGTATCGGAATTTTATCGGAACGGTAAACGTTGGGAAGTTTTGCAAAATAAAATATTTCCATTATTGCTTCAGACCAATAAACGCTTGAAAATTTGGAGTGCTGCTTGTTCAACGGGGGAAGAACCCTATACAATTTCCATGGTTTTATCCCATCATTTGCCGCTTTCACAAATTCAGGTATTAGCGACAGATCTCGATGAGAATGTGATTCAAAAAGCTAAACTAGGATTATATCCAGAGCGTTCTCTTGCAGAAGTTCCAAACGATGTAAAAACGAAATATTTCGCACAAGAAGGGGCTTTCTTTAAAGTAAGAGATGAAATTAAAAGAACGGTTAATTACAAGAAACATAATTTGTTAAATGATCAATATGAATCAAACTATGATTTAATTGTTTGCAGAAATGTAATGATTTATTTTACAGAGGAAGCGAAAGATCAAATCTATCGTAATTTTAGTAAATCGTTACGTCCAGGAGGGATTTTGTTTGTTGGTTCTACAGAACAAATTTTCAACCCTGCTCAATACGGCTTCGAAATTGAAGATACTTTCTTTTATCGAAAGAAATAAGATGGTTAGCCACTTGTTTCATGAATATGCTTTTAAACTTCGCTTTTCGCATAGAACGAAAAGCGTATTTTACTATAAAATGACTTTTTTTAAGGTGAAAATGAAAAGGTTAAGGGAATTAATCCAATAATATTATATAATGGAATTTCTGAATATTCGGTACTATTTTCTATCATATTCAAAAAATAGCACTGTTTTTTGGGTTATAATATGTTATATTTAAAAATACATACTTTAGCGAGTTGAAGGGAGAAAGTGTTTTATGCGTTACCTTACAGCAGGAGAGTCTCACGGACCTCAATTAACTACAATTATCGAGGGTCTTCCATCCCTATTACCAATATCGGCAGAAACTATAAATTATGATTTAAAGCGACGTCAAGGTGGACATGGCCGCGGAAGAAGAATGCAAATCGAAACAGATACCGTTGAAATTGTAGGTGGTGTTCGTCATGGGAAAACACTGGGATCCCCGGTTTCATTAATAGTGAAAAATGATGATTGGAAGCACTGGACGAAAATTATGGGGGCCGATCCACTTCCGGATGACGTTGATCCAAACGAAATTAAACGTCAAATTTCACGTCCACGTCCAGGACATGCAGATCTAGTAGGCGGCATGAAGTATGGCCATAGAGATTTACGTAACGTATTAGAACGTTCCAGTGCCCGTGAAACGACAGTTCGTGTAGCAGTAGGTTCGGTTGCGAAGGCATTATTAAGTGAATTGGGTATTTCAATAGTAGCCCATGTAACAGAAATTGCTGGCATTAAAGCTGATACATCAAAAGCTGAGGGTAAATCTGCAAGTGAAATCCGCGAAATAGTTGAACAGGATCCTTGCTACTGTGTAGATGCAGAAGCTTCAAGTCAAATGGTACAAATGATTGATGACACAAAAAAAGCTGGAGATTCTATCGGCGGTGTAGTGGAAGTAATCGTTGAAGGCCTTCCGGCAGGTATTGGTTCATACGTACATTATGACCGTAAATTAGATGGCAGGCTTGCTCAGGCAATGTTATCAATCAATGCTTTTAAAGGTGTTGAATTTGGAATTGGTTTTGAAATGGCACGTCGAAAAGGTTCAGAAGTGCATGATGAAATTCTTTGGGATGAAGAAAGTGGGTACACCCGTGCAACAAATCGTCTGGGTGGTCTAGAGGGCGGTATGTCAACGGGTATGCCAATTGTTGTTCGCGGTGTGATGAAACCAATCCCAACTTTATATAAACCGTTACAAAGTGTGGATATTGAAACAAAAGAAGCATTTAAAGCAAGTGTTGAACGTTCTGATAGTTGTGCAGTACCAGCGGCATCCATTGTTGCGGAGAGTGTTATTGCTTGGGAAGTAGCAAGTGTACTTGTAGATCAATTCCATAGTGATCAATTGCCGCAGCTGAAAGCGCAAATCGAAGAAATGAGAAAATACTCAAAGGAGTTTTAAAAATGAAAATTCCAGTAAACACAGCATCACACCAATATGAAGTTGTGATTGGGAACGACATTTTAACGAGTGCAATTGATTCCTTATGTGAACAATTACCAAAAGTTGATAAAATCATCGTTTTTACAGATCAAAACGTATGGGATGCAGGAGGGGACTATTTCTCTGAAAATTTCCCATTACCTTTTGAAGTTTTTGTAATGCCACCTGGTGAAGAATGCAAAAGCTTTGAAAACTATAAAGCAGCGCATACATTTTTAATCAACAATCAGTGCACCCGAAAATCCCTTTTGATGGCCTTTGGTGGAGGGGCAGTAGGTGATTTAACCGGTTTTGTTGCTGCCACTTATATGAGAGGGATTCCTTTTGTACAGATCCCTACGACAATATTAGCTCATGACTCGGCAGTTGGTGGCAAAACAGCGATTAACCACCCTGAAGGAAAAAATCTCATTGGTGCCTTTTATCAACCAAAGGCAGTGATTTATGATATCCATTTTTTAAGCTCGTTAAGTGAGCGTGAGGTTCGTTCTGGAATGGCAGAAGTTATTAAACATGCAATGATTTCCGATGAAAAATGGTTACAAGAATTAATGTTGATTGATTCGATTACGAACATCCCGAGCGATCAGCTGGCATCTTATTTAAAAGCTGGAATTGAAGTGAAGGCAAAGATTGTAGCCGAAGACGAAACAGAGCAATCCGTTCGAAAATATCTTAACCTTGGTCATACTTATGGGCATGCCATTGAAGCCGCAGCAGGGTATGGTGGATTGGCCCATGGAGAGGCAGTTGTAATTGGGCTTGTTTACACGCTGCTTTTAAGTGAGCGTTATGGAAAGGTAACACGCGAGTTCACAAAATCTTTTTTACAATTTGCTTACAACAATGGATACCCATTTGAAGCAGTATCAAAATATACATTCGAAACATTAGAATCGTTTTTGGTTAAGGATAAAAAGGTTGAATATGGCGATTTGCAATTTGTTTTACTGAACACGATCGGCAATCCTTTTATTCAATCAATTGAAATATCAGAATGTAGAGAAATAGACTTAGAGTATCGCGCTTTACTTATGGAGGTATGTAAATGATTAGAGGAGTAAGAGGGGCAACGACAGTAACAGAGGATAGAGCCGAGTTAATCTTTATTGAAACTGAAAATTTGGTGAAGGAAATTGTGCGTGTAAATAATATACAACCAGATGAGATCATCTCAGTATTAATCTCGACAACTACGGATATTACTTCTGGATTTCCAGCTAAAGCAGTACGTTCCATTGAAGGATGGGAATATGTTCCGACGATGTGTACGCATGAAATGAGTGTCCCGAATGCTCTTCCATTGTGCATTCGTGTTTTACTGCATGTCAATACTGAGTTAACTCAAAAAGACGTACGCCATATCTATTTAAATAAAGCGGTAAATTTAAGACCTGATTTAGTACAAGAAGCTAACAAGTAAGGAGACATTAGTCATGAAATGGAAACAGCAAATATATGAGATGAAAGCATACCTTCCAGGGAAGCCAATTGAAGAAGTGAAAAAAGAATTTGGATTGGATGAAGTAGTAAAACTTGCTTCGAACGAAAATCCTTATGGTTTTTCACCAAAAGTAGAGGCATTTTTAGCTAGTGATCATTCAAATCATGCAATTTATCCAGATGGCTATGCACAGGAGTTGCGTACAGCTGTTGCCAATCATTTAAATGTTAAAGAGACGAATGTTATTTTTGGGAACGGATCAGATGATTTAATTGCGATAATTACCCGTGCATTACTTTACCCAGGTGTGAATACAGTTATGGCAACTCCTTCTTTCTCGCAATATCGCCATAATGCAGAAATTGAAGGAGCGGAAGTTAGGGAAATTCCATTACAAAATGGAAAGCATGATCTCGTTGCAATGTTGGATGCAATTGATGAAAATACATCTGTTGTATGGGTATGTAATCCGAATAACCCAACAGGTACGATTGTCAATGATGATGACCTACAAAACTTTCTAAAGAAGGTACCTACTGAAGCACTAGTAGTGCTGGATGAAGCTTATTTTGAGTACGTGAACTCATCAGGTCACAAAGATTCGCTTTCATATATAAATGAATACCCAAATGTAATTATTTTGCGAACTTTTTCAAAAGCTTATGGACTTGCATCGTTCCGTGTTGGTTATGGAATTGCACAAGAGGAAACGATTGCAAAATTAGATGCGGTTCGTGCTCCTTTCAATAACACAATTCTAAGTCAAAAAGCTGCAATTATTGCCTTGGAAGACCAGGATTTCATCAATGAATGCAAGGAAAGAAATGAAGATGGCAAAAAGCAATTTGTTCAGTTTTGCGAAAAACATGGTTTGAAGTACTATCCAACGGAAACAAACTTTATTTTATTCGAAGTAAAAGCTGATAGTGATGTTGTGTTTAAAGAGATGATGAAGCGCGGGTTTATTATTCGAAGCGGAAATGCATTAGGTGTACGTGAGTTTATACGTGTGACGATTGGGACAGTGGAGCAAAATGACAAATTCTTAACTCTGCTGGAAGAAGTACTTACGGAACAGGGAGTTTTTGCATGACACGGAATGTCTTAGTCATCGGACTAGGTTTGATAGGAGGGTCGATTGCTCTTTCCTGTCAAAAAGCACCGAACACGAAAGTATACGGTTTCGATTTATATGAAAAAACCCGGCAGCAAGCACTTGAGCTAAATATTGTCCATGAAGTTGTAGATGATGTAATACTTGCTGCAAGTACGGCAGATGTTATTATATTTGGAACACCTGTAAATGCAACGCTTGACTGGCTGGACCGTATGAAAGAATGGCCGCTTAAGAAGAATGTGATAGTAACTGACACAGGAAGTACGAAAGGTTTAATTATGGAAAAGGGTGCACAATTGCGAGAAAAGGGCATTACTTTTATCGGCGGTCATCCAATGGCTGGTTCTCATAAAAGTGGTGTTCAAGCCGCAAAAACGTATCTCTTCGAAAACGCGTATTATATTTTAACCCCTTTAGAAAACGAATTAGAAGAACAGATCAAGCAACTTGAAGATTTATTAAAATTTACACTAGCGAAAATAGTGAGGCTTGATGCTTATGAACATGATCATATGACAGCAGTTGTAAGTCATTTTCCGCATATCGTTGCAGCGTCCCTCGTACATCAGCTCCATAGTGAACAGCATAAGTATCCAATGACTAGTATGCTTGCTGCAGGAGGTTTTCGTGATGTGACGCGAATTGCTTCTTCCAATCCATTAATGTGGAAAGATATTGTACTGCAAAATAGGGATGAGTTACTAAACCAGTTAAATTCCTGGCAGGATGAGATGAATCGTGTAAAATCACTCCTTCTTGGTTCCAATGCCGAATCAATTGAAGAGTACTTTGCTAATGCAAAAGAAGTACGCGATCAATTGCCGAAAAATACTGGTGCTTTCTATACAACGTATGATTTATATATTGATATCCCTGACTATCCTGGTGTAATTTCCGAGTTAACAGGTTATTTAGCGCACGAGCAGATAAGCATCACGAATATCCGTGTTGTAGAGGCTCGTGAAGATGTATTTGGTATTTTAGTTATTAGCTTCCAAAATGCTGATGACCGTGACAAAGCGCAACAATGTATAAGTAAAAGAACAAAGTATGAAATGTATATGTCATAATTAAGTAAATGTCTATTCTGAAAGGAGCATACGGATGTCTTCTACAACAAATTTAGATTATAAAAATGTCAGTCTAAATGGAACAATCACTGTTCCAGGTGACAAATCCATTTCTCATCGTTCTGTCATGTTTGGATCGATTGCACAAGGAAAAACAACGGTCAGCGGATTTCTCCTTGGGGAGGATTGTCTTAGTACCATTGATTGTTTTCGCAAGCTTGGCGTAGAAATCCATGTTGAGGGAACTAATGTTACCATATCGAGCCCTGGCATGGACAACTGGGAAGAACCGAAAGAAGTCTTGTATACTGGTAATTCTGGTACAACAACTAGACTCATGTTGGGTATTTTATCGGGAACAACGCTGCATACAGTAATGACTGGTGATGCTTCTATCGGTAAACGACCAATGCGTAGAGTTGCAGATCCATTGCGTTTGATGGGAGCGAAAATTGCTGGAAGAGAAAATGGCCAATATACACCTTTAGCTGTTCAAGGAACAAAGTTAAAAGCAATTGACTATACGATGCCTGTGGCAAGTGCCCAAGTTAAATCAGCAATTTTACTCGCAGGACTACGTGCCGAAGGGACAACAATTGTTCGAGAAAAAGAAGTCTCACGCGATCACACGGAAAGAATGCTTAAACAATTCGGTGCAACAGTTGAAGTAGAAGGTGGTGCGGTAGCGTTCGAAGGTGGACAACAACTGCGAGCTACCCATGTCAATATTCCAGGTGATATCTCATCAGCAGCATTTTTCCTAGTTGCAGGGGCAATTGTTCCAGGAAGCGAAATTATCATGGAAAACGTTGGTATTAATCCGACTAGGGCAGGGATTATTGAAGTGCTGGAGAAAATGGGGGCAGATTTGTCTGTCGAAATAGATGATGACCAAGCAGCAGAACCAACTGCAACATTAACGATACGAACTTCTGGCCTTAAAGCAACAACGATTGGGGGAGAGATAATCCCGCGACTAATCGATGAAATCCCGATTATTGCCCTTTTAGCGACCCAAGCAGAGGGTACTACAATCATCCGTAATGCCGAGGAGTTAAAAGTTAAAGAAACGGACCGTATCACTGCTGTAGTAACAGAACTTCAAAAGCTCGGAGCAGAAATTGAAGCAACTGATGATGGGATGATCATTCATGGACCTACAAAACTCCATGGAGCTGATTTACAGTCATACGGAGATCATCGTATCGGAATGATGTCAGCAATCGCTGCCTTAATATCAACTTCTCCTATTGAAATTGATGATACCGAGTGTATTGCTGTTTCGTACCCAACCTTCTTCGAACATGTAGAAGGACTTTTGAAAAATTCGTAATCAATTATATACTGTTTAAGTAGAAAGACAAGATTTTATTATAGCAGGGCCTCCTCGAATTCTAGCGGGACAGGTCCTTTTTCTTGTTTCTATTAAACAAGTGAAGTAGCATAGTATTGACTAAACATAAAAAAAGGTGAGCAAAGTTGACAAATACAGCGAACGAAATGATACAAGCCATCCAAAATGGAGAACTACAACAAATTAATAATTTGTTAGAAACATTTTTATTAAACGAACAGGCAGATGTCCAATACGAGATTGCGGATTTATTGATGCAATACGGATTTTTAAATGAAGCAAATCGAGTTTATGAACATTTACAGTTTTTATTCCCAGATGAAGCTCAGGTGGCGATTGATCGTGCATCAGTATTAATCGAGCTAGGTGACGAAGATGAAGCGCTCCAATTACTGATGGGCATTGATTCCGAGGCGCCAGAGTATCCACAAAGCTTACTGTTGTTAGCGGATTATTATCAGATGCAAGGGTTATATGAAGTGGCTGATATTCGTATTACAGAAGCATTGGACTTATTGCCTAATGAGCCATTGTTACAATTTGCAAAAGCTGAACTATTATTTGAAACAGGACGCTTCACGGAAGCTGCTCGTATTTACGAAGAACTGCATGCAAAAGAAAAAGACATTGCAGGAGTATTATTAGCTTCAAGGCTAGCGGAAGTATACCGTGCAGGCGGTGGATATGAAACTGCCTTGGATTATTATCTGGAAGCATTAGAGGACTCTGTATCACCTGATTTATTATTTGGCTCGGCTTACGCAGCTTTCCAAACGGAAAAATATGAATTAGCTACTAAACAGCTGGAGGATTTGAAAGAACTCGATCCAGATTATTTTAGCGCTTACTTATTGTTGGCAGAAAGTTATGCGATGATGGAAGATAATAAAAGAGCTTTAAAAACCATTGAAGAAGGATTGCAGCGCGATGAATATGAAAAATCATTCTATTTATTTGCTGGAAAAATGGCATTGAAAAATAGTTTGCCAAATGAGGCAACACAGTATTTACAACAAGCCATTGCACTTGACCCTGAGTATATGGAAGCGATTTTAGTACTTATGTCGGTCTATGCAAATCAAGAACGTTACGAGGAAATTGTTGAATTGTATGAAAATTTAAAAAATAATGATTTCGACTGGAGTGCTTTATATCCCTATGTTGCGGATGCTTATGCAAAGAATGAGCAGTATGAACGTGCATCCGAAGTTTATAAGGTAGCATATAATGATTTTAAAGACGAACCATCGTTTTTAGAAAAATATTGTTATTTCTTGATTGAAGAAGGAAAAAGAGAGGAAGCACGAAGTATCGTTAATCGTTTAATTGCCTTGGAACCTACCGAGCAGCAATGGTTAGATCTTCTCTACACTCTTGAATAAAAGGAGGGATAGCAAAGTGACTTCTTCCATTCCGATTATTGATAAAAAAACATTTGTTCGTTGGTTTCTTAAAAATTATCAATTAAAAAGAAGAGAATGCGTTTGGATACTGAATTATTTATTAAGTAACGATAACCTACTTGAAAATATTCACTTTGTAGAAGAAGCGCATTATTGTCCGCGAGCGATTGTAATGTCCTCTGTTGATTCAACTGGAGTACCATTTCGATTTTACAAAGGAAATATCATGACAAGTGATGCTGAAAAATCGTTTCATGATTTACGATTACATCCAAGTGAAAGCATGTATATCCAATTAAACTTTCCTAATATTCCACCTAGCCAGCAGTATTTAGCTGTATTAGAGGAAAATCCATTTATGCCAAAGTATTTGCATATTAGTGAAAAGGATCGACTAATTGCGGAAGAAATGCTAAATAATAGTTTGTTGGCATTTCAAGAAGAGAAATTATTAAAAGAAATTGACGACGCATTAGATAGAGGAGACAAGGAAAGATTCTATTCGCTATCTAATTTACTCCAGGCATTGAAGCAAACTACTAAAAATGTGTAACTAGATTATTGTAAGATAGAAATAGAGAAGAAGGATATCAAATTAAGAAACAATTAAATTTGAAGCATACAACTCTACAATATACGATAGATTCCCGAGTGTAGACAAAGTTGTTATTGACTTTGTCTACACAAATTTTTAGGTTATTCCTTTAGCCTTTCTTGAAAACGCTTGCCATAAAAGCGGGAAGCGTAAATGTTGAACCATACAGAACAATCACGTACTTGAGGAACGAACGAGGCAACCATGCAGTATGTGAGAATTGATCAACCATTCTTAGTCTCATTCAGTCGGGAATAGATCAGCTGGATGAGACTATATTTGTGCTATCAATACATATTTTATAAAGTGATATTTGTATAAAATTAATCTGTTATTTTTTTTTGTTTTTGGCAATAGTAAATATTGATATATGGAGGAAAAGTAATGTTCTTTAATGTAAATGATGTACAACAATTTCAATCACAAAAAGATTTTATTGATACGGCGCTCGTACCACTGCTTGCTCTAGATTTTGATGATGCAAGAATAAAACAAAGCAGCTCTGCGGCAGAGTATTTAATGTCCCTGACAGCATTTGTCGAACAACAGTTTAAAGGGAGATTAATGCTTGTCCCTCCATTTTCTTATACGGAACAAACAAAACCTGGCTTGTCAGTAAACTCGTTAAAGGAAGACCTGCAAAAAGCAGGTTTTAAGCATGTAATCTTTATTACAAGCGACTACACGTGGACAAGTTTTAGTGAAGAAGTTGATGTAATCTGGTTACCTGCTATTCCACTGGAGTCTATGGATAAAGGGGTAAAGAAAACAGTGCTTGAAGAGCAATTAAAACAAATCATACCGGTACTGACTTCCAAGTGGTTCCAAGTTTAGTAAATTATTTCAATAAATGTTCACAAACTTGTCGAAAGTATAGAAAGCCAATATTGACCAACCTATTTTCTTGATATATCATAGATATGTCCTAGTAATTACTATTTGTAAAAGTATGTCCGTTGGACTGACCTTTTAGTTAGAGGGGGGAAAAGGATGAGTAACAATCGAGTTTCAAGACGTCAATTTCTTAACTACACTTTAACTGGTGTTGGTGGATTTATGGCGGCGGGTATTTTAATGCCAATGGTTCGCTTTGCAATTGATCCAGCTTTACAGACTAAAGCTGATGGTGATTTTGTACAAACTAGCCAAAAAGTTGCAGATCTTACAGAGGAGCCTGTAAAAGTTGACTTTTCATATGAACAAGTTGATGCATGGTACACATCTGAAGTTACTGATACTGCTTGGGTTTATAAAAGTGGAGATTCTATAGTTGCACTATCGCCAGTTTGTAAACACTTAGGCTGTACTGTTAACTGGAATAGTGATACTGAGCACCCAAATCAATTCTTCTGTGCTTGTCACGGTGGACGTTATGAAAAAACTGGTAAAAACGTTCCAGGTACACCACCATTAGGTCCATTGGATGCATACGAAGTATCAGAACAAGATGGCTTTTTATTGCTTGGGAAAAAAATCGCAAATAATTTAGTTTAATTAGTAAGGGGGTAGACATCAGTGCTAAATAAAATTTATGATTGGGTCGATGAACGACTGGATATCACTCCAATCTGGCGTGATATTGCCGACCACGAAGTGCCAGAGCACGTTAACCCTGCACATCACTTTTCTGCATTTGTTTACTGTTTCGGTGGTTTAACATTCTTTATAACTGTTATCCAGATATTATCGGGTATGTTCTTAACAATGTACTACGTACCGGACGTAGAAAATGCATGGAAATCAGTTTATTACTTACAAAACGAAGTAGCTTTTGGTGAAATCGTACGTGGGATGCACCACTGGGGAGCTTCATTAGTTATCGTAATGATGTTCTTACATACACTTCGTGTGTTCTTTACAGGTTCTTATAAAAAACCTCGTGAGTTAAACTGGATTGTAGGAGTTTTAATTTTCTGTGTAATGTTAGGATTAGGTTTCACAGGATACTTATTACCTTGGGATATGAAAGCGCTATTCGCTACTAAAGTAGGTATTGAAATCGCTGCTTCTGTTCCGTTTATTGGAGAACTTATTAAAATTTTACTTGCTGGGGATGCTACAATAATTGGTGCTCAAACGCTAACACGTTTCTTCGCAATTCATGTATTCTTCTTACCTGCAGCATTATTTGCATTACTAGCAGCACACTTTATCATGATTCGTCGTCAAGGTATTTCTGGACCGCTTTGATTCAATATTGGATTGATGAAATGGTCTATGATTTTCTAAAGGAGGGGACACTATGCATCGCGGAAAAGGGATGAAATTCGTAGGTGATTCACGCGTTAAAGCAAATAACCGTATGGTGAATATGCCTAAAGATTATTCCGAGTATCCAGGTAAAACAGAAGCTTTCTGGCCTGACTTCTTATTAAAAGAATGGATGGTTGGTGCAGTTTTCTTAATTGGATATTTATTATTAACTGTCGCTCATCCTTCACCACTTGAAGGTCCGGCAGATCCAACCAATGCTTCATATATTCCATTACCAGACTGGTACTTCCTATTCTTGTACCAATTATTAAAATACACTTATGCATCAGGTCCATACAATGTAATCGGCGCGATTATTATGCCTGGTTTAGCAATCGGTGCATTAATGTTGATGCCGTTCTTGGACAAAGGTCCTGAACGTCGTCCATCAAAACGTCCATTGCCAACTGCGTTTATGTTGTTATCACTTGCTGCAATGATTTTCTTAACTTGGGAATCAGTTGTAAACCATGACTGGGAAGCAGCAGCAAAACAAGGTGAAATCAAAGAACAAGTGGACATTGAAATTGATGAAACTGCAGAAGGTTTCTTAATTTTCTCAGGTGAACAAGGTAAATCATGTATCGCATGTCACGGTGCTGATATGCAAGGTGGCGCAGCAGCACCTGCTCTAGTAGGTAACGAACTAACAGCTGAAGAAGTTGCAGAAGTAATTAAAAATGGTCGTGGCGCAATGCCAGCGGGTCAATTTGCAGGTACTGATGAAGAACTTCAAGTATTAGCTGAATTTATCGCTAGTTTAAAAGCTGAAGAATAATATTTTTTCAAAAGAGAGTCGGGAAACTGACTCTCTTCTCTTTTAGTTATTTCTATTTACATATGTAGTATCGTAAGAAAAAATACATAATTTTTATAATTTAAAGGAATAATAAGGGGAATTGAAAAATGAAGTTATTTTTAAGTCAAGTATCGTTTCTATTAACGCATCGTTCTTTTTTAACATTATTATTTTTGATTAACTTTTTTGGTACAATCTATGGTTATATCTGGTACGGTTCTCAATTATCTAGAACTGAACCGAAATTTTTAATTTTTGTTCCAGACAGTCCTACCGCAAGTTTATTTTTTTGTATAGCAGTTCTTGGTTGGATATTTGGAAGACATTTTAAATTGATTGAGGCATTAGCTCTAATTACCCTCGTGAAGTATGGAGTATGGGCAGTTGTCATGAATTTATTGACTTTAAAAGAAATTGGCTCAATTGGTGCTTCTGGATGGATGCTGGTCGTTTCCCATGGATTAATGGCTGTTCAAGCAATACTTTATATGTCAAAATATCGGTTTGGAGCGGTTCATATCGCAATCGCTGGTATTTGGACATTGCATAATGATGTGATTGATTATGTTTTTGGACAAATGCCTATTTACTCCGTGCTCGACCAATATACAAGTCAAATCGGTTATTTTACATTTTGGCTATCTATTGTTTGCATTGCGATTGCCTATTTTGTTTATACTACCAATAGCAAAAAATATGTGAATCAGTTTAAGTAAAAAAGTGAAAATCGCTATTTTTTGTCAATAAGATTTTTTCTAATAGGTGTGATTATTTGCATAACCCTTCATGAGCTACTAGAATTAGTAGTATAGTAATTTATTAGAAAGGAAGAGGTTAATTGACAGCAGGTATGTATATTATCTACTTTCTGATTATTTTAATATTGCCGATTTATGCACAGATGAAAGTGAGAAGTACTTACAAGAAATTTTCTCAAGTGCAATCTTCAAAAAGAGTAACTGGTGCTCAAGTAGCACGACAGATATTGGATCAGCATGGATTATTTGATGTACGAGTAGTACCGACACAAGGCGTTTTATCGGATCATTACAACCCGGCAACAAAAACTGTAGCATTATCCGAAAAGAATTTCTATGAATCATCAATTGCCGGAGTCGCTGTTGCAGCACACGAGGTTGGCCATGCCATTCAACATAAAGAAGCTTATTCATTTTTAAATATACGTTCTAAATTAGCGCCCGTAGCAAATATTACGTCTAATGCATCTTGGATTTTTGTAATGATTGGTATTTTTGCATCCAGTTCCGGCTTTTTATTGTTAGGTATTGGATTACTTCTTGCAGGAGTTATATTCCAAGTAGTTACTTTACCAGTCGAATTCGATGCTTCAAAACGTGCGATGAATGAAGTGGTGTCTTTAGGTATTATTGCAAATAATGAAGAGCGTTCGGCGAAAAAGGTTTTAAATGCAGCTGCTATGACTTATGTTGCTGCAGCAGCGGTAGCGGTATTGGAACTACTGCGTTTAATCCTAATCTATACAGGTATGAGATCAGACGATTAAATATATGACTACGAAAGATTTGTCCCAAAGGTTTTTTCAACAAACTTTTGGGGCATTTTTTTTGTCTAATTTTCACAAAGCAAAAAATATTTTCAAACAAATAATAACTAGTACTTTAGATTAATAGAATGTAGAGTAATATTCCTCAGTTATGAAAGCGCCATCAAGTGCTTTACATAACAAATTAAAGGGGGGAGAGAGATGAAATTTAGTATTTCTAAAGTGCTGTTGTTTAGTTTTGTTGGGATAATTGTTATTGCTGTCCTTGCTTTCTATGCCGGAGTGTTAACGAAACAAAGTCTGGAAGAGGGAAAAATTGTAGATGATGGTGCTGCGTTCACCATCAATACAAGTACAGAGGATGCAGAGGAAAACGATGGAAAAAGTCCTAGTCAACCAGATATAAAAGTAGACTATGCAAAAGACGAATGGGTTACCCATGGAGGGGACTATTACAACCGCCGCTTCTCGGAACTCGAACAAATTAACTTAGAAACAATTGAAGAATTGCAGCCGCAGTGGGTCACAAGTTTAGGTGCAAGCCTGGACATGAAGTTTTCGGGAGAAGCAACACCTATAGTGGTAGATGGGATTATGTATATTGCAACAGCCGAAAATGATGTTTTGGCGCTGGATGCAAAATCAGGCGAAAAAATTTGGGAGTTTCGTCCCGAAATCGAAGAAAAGCTTGATACGGTTTGTTGTGGTTGGACGACTCGAGGCGTTGCAGTTGCGGATGGAAAAGTTTTTGCGGGTCTATTGGATGCTAGATTGGTAGCATTAGACCAACAAACTGGTGAACTGCTTTGGGAGACAGAAGTAGCTGATTGGGAAGAGGGCTATACGATTACGAGTGCTCCACTTTTTTATAACGGTAAGGTATACACAGGGGTTGCAGGTGGGGAGTATGGAATTCGTGGGAGAATTATGGCTTACGATGCTGAATATGGGCATGAAGTATGGCGATGGTATTCGATTCCTACACCATATGAAAAAAATGGTGATACATGGCCTGATGATGAAGATAAAAACTGGTTACATGGTGGTGCTCCGGTATGGAACACACCGGCAGTTGACCCAGAACTGGGGTATATTTACTTTGTAACAGGCAATACGTCCCCGGATTTAGATGGAAGCAAACGGGAAGGGGATAATCTTTATGCCAATTCCATTATTGCTTTAAATGCTGAAACTGGTGAGTATGTATGGCATTTCCAACAAGTGCATCATGATATATGGGACTTGGATCCTACAAATCCTGTTATATTATTTGATGTAGAAATAAATGGGGAAACAAGAAAAGCACTTGGGGAAGCTGGTAAGACCGGGTGGATTTACTTCTTAGATCGAGAAACCGGTGAACCATTAATAGGTATTGAGGAAAAAGAAGTACCTCAGCTTGCTGAGCAAAAGACCTCACCTACTCAGCCATTCCCGGTCGGTGATTCCTTTGTTCCTCAAGAAGTCACGGAAGCGGATGTAGAGCGTGATTTAAGTGAAGATTTTGAAGGAGAAGTTGGTTCTATCTTTACTCCTTTCTGGGATGAACCAATCACCTTAAAACCATCTGCATTCGGCGGAGCAAACTGGCCACCATCAGCCTACTCTCCTGAAACAGAATATTTCTATGTTTTAGGTACAGATGGCTATATTGCCCTATCTCGAATGGACGAAGACATCTATGAAGAAGGCGGAATGTATATAGGCAGTATCATGGTTCCGGTCTCTGATGCACCAACTAGGGGAACAATAACTGCCATGGATGTAAAAACAAATACTATTGCTTGGCAAGTTGTTTGGGATACCAATGCATATTCAGGAGTACTGGCAACAGCTGGGGACTTGATTTTTGTTGGTCATAATGATGGACGTCTGATTGCATTCAATGCAAAAACGGGAGAAGAAGTATGGAGCTATAAAATGGATGCAGGTGCCAATGCCCCTTCCGTTACGTATGAAATAGATGGTGAACAATATCTTTCGATTTTTGCTGCAGGGAATTCGTTGGCTGGATCTGTACATGGGGATAAAGTATATACGTTCAAACTAAATGGCAGCTGGGATGGAACACCGATTGATGCTTCAGAAAAAAATAGTGCAGAAGCTGATGGCGACGTAGCGGCAGCTGAAGAGCCGGCAGAACCAGATACAACTGGTGACACAAGTGATTCTTACGAATTAGGGCTTTCCATTTATGAAGGGAACTGCTTATCGTGTCATGGAAATATGGGGGAAAACGGACATAATGGACCAAACCTTCAACTAAGTGAGTTAGCGGAAAACTATGATGGTGTGGTAGACAGAATTAAAAATGGTGGGTCCACAATGCCGGCATTTGGAACAATTTTAACAGAAGAAGAGGTTGAAGAAGTTGCTCGTTATGTGAATGAGGTATTGTCGAAGGCAGATGAATAACACGTGTTCACTAATCATCTTGTATAACCCACGAAAAAGCAGAATGTAAATTAAATGAGCGCTTGGAATAATACTAAATCCAAGCGCTCTCATTTAATTATCTTTCAAGTGTAGCTACTTATCGATAGCAAAAAAATCATATTCAAAAGAAGAGATACCAAGGTTATTCATCAATTCTGAATCCTTCTCCGGTGACATCCTTTACATCGATGATGGAAACAAAAGCGTTTGGATCGATGGAACGTATAATCGATTTTAGTCGCACTAACTCGTTTCGTGCCACAATACAGTATAGAACATCCTTCGATTGCTTTGTAAAGTGCCCATAACCATGGAAAACCGTAATCCCGCGTTCCATTTTTTCAGAAATTAAATTCGCGATTTCATCAGGATTACTTGAAATGATGAGTGCAGCTTTCGCAGTGTAAGCACCTTCCTGAACCATGTCAATAACTCGAGCCCCTACGTAAACAGCAACAAGAGTATACATCATGGACCGTGCATCTAAAAAAGTCATCCAGGATGCAAAAATAACAAAAGCATCAAATAAAAACATCGTACGGCCCATACTCCAACCGACATGCTTATGAGTCACACGTGCAATGATATCCACACCGCCCGTAGTTCCTCCACAACGGAAAATGATTCCAAGTCCTATACCAACAAATACACCTGCAAATAATGAAGCTAATAACAAGTCATCTTGTAAGCCCAGGGTGAATTGGTAAACTTGGAAAATCCGAAGAAAGACTGAAACAGCTACCGTACCGATAATTGTGTAGATAAATTCCCTACGTCCGAATTGTTTCCAACCTAATATGAACATCGGAATATTGAGAATTAGATTCATAATGGCTGGATCCCAATTTAAAGTGAAGTATAAAATTAAAGTGATTCCGCTGAAGCCGCCTTCACCAAGTTCGTTTTGCATATTAAAGTGTACAAAACCGAAACTATAAATGGCCGCACCGATCAAGATCCCAATGATATTTTTAATTCTTAAGCCTTTCAATAAAAAACCTCCAAACATTGACCATTAATATTTTTATTATCGCTTCTAGTTGCATGATTTTTGCGGCATTAAATTGTAGTATGACCCACGGAATTTTTAATAACGGAAATATAACAGATTTAATTGCGACAACCTTTGTGTCTTATATTCCCACTAATTTAAGGTTTACTATATTATGTTGTATTTTTCTTCTTTTGACAACATAGTCCTTTATTATATACGATGATAGTAGGTGCGTGGTATGATGTCGAATAGATATTTACTAACGTAAAAATTATTGATGAGTACATAGTAAATTTTAAGAATTTGATTATGTCTTCCCGACTAATTGCTTTTAAAAACCATCTAGGGTACTAGGTATCATTTTCATTTTTCAACCTTAAGAAAAATTGTACTAAATGCAAGAATATCAATGCCGAATTAGGAGATTTTATTCTTATATTTAGTATGACATGAAGATGTATTGGGTATCCAATCAGATTACACTTTTAAATGGCAAAGAAAAAAAGGGACGATACGATTATGGACTTGAAAGGATGAGCAATTATGACAATTCGAGTAGCAATAGCAGGCAGTAGAGGAAAGATGGGTTCAGAAGCCGTAAAAACGGTTTGTAATCGTGATGGATTGGAGCTTGTAGCTGCATTGGATTACAAGCATGTAGGAGAAAGTTTAGCTGAGCTTGAAATGTTTCCATCCAATCTAGATGTCCCTATTTATACAAACTTAACTCAGTTAATCACCGAAACCAAACCAGATGTATTAATTGATTTAACAAATCCGCATTCTGTATACGAACATACGAAAGAAGCGATGTTACATAATGTTCGTACGGTTGTTGGGACTACGGGATTTACCGATGAGCAATTGGAAGAGTTGACAAATTTGGCGAAAGTTAACAAGGTTGGATGCATCATTGCGCCAAATTTTGCAATTGGTGCTGTATTAATGATGAAATTCGCTAAAGAGGCTGCAAAGTATATGCCGCATGTTGAAATCATTGAATTACACCATGATCGTAAATTAGACGCTCCTTCTGGCACAGGAAAGAAAACAGCTCAAATGATTGCTGAAGTACGTGAAGCAACAAAGCAAGGGCATGAATTTGAAGTGGAAACGATGCCGGGTGCAAGAGGTGCAGACTTTGAAGGAATGCGAATCCACTCGGTGCGTTTACCAGGTTTAGTAGCCCATCAAGAGGTTCTATTTGGCGGGGAAGGTCAAATGCTTACAATCCGCCATGATTCCTATAATCGCGAATCCTTTATGGGTGGGGTAGTTTACTGTGTTGAAAAAGTCATGACACTGGAAGAATTAGTATATGGATTAGAAAATATCCTATAAGAATGGAGATTTAACATGAAAATCGCTCTAATTGCACATGACCGTAAAAAGGATAGTCTAGTTGAGTTTGCAATTGCATATAAAGAGATATTGTCCGAGCATGAATTATTTGCAACGGGGACAACTGGCCAGCGAATACATGACGAGGTTGGTTTAAATCTAACAAGATTTCGTTCAGGTCCACTAGGTGGCGACCAGCAAATCGGTTCCATGATTGCTAATAATGATATGGATATGGTCATTTTCTTTCGAGATCCCTTAACTGCACAGCCACACGAACCGGATGTAACAGCACTTGTTCGATTATGTGATGTTTACCACATTCCCTTAGCAACGAATATGGGTACAGCCGAAATTTTACTAAAAGGGCTGCAAGAAGGATTTGTCGATTGGCGATTAATCCAAGAAAGACGTAAATAAAAATAGTAATTAAAATAGTACTTTTGCATTAAAATAACTGTTAATAATCTAAATATAGAGAACCTCTGACGGATGCTAAATTCAATTCTCGCAATCAATAAGGCATAAACGAATCTACACATATTTGATTAATTAATTTGTTTTCAATGATTAAAGTAATTAATTGTTTAGATAGAGAGGATGAACGTCGGATGAGAAAGTTAAAAATCGGTATTACATGTTATCCAACTGTTGGTGGTTCAGGAGTTCTTGCCACAGAACTTGGAAAAATGCTTGCTGAAAGAGGACATGAAATACATTTTATCACTTCAAGTGTTCCTTTTCGGTTAAATAAAGTTTATCCTAATGTATTTTTCCACGAAGTTGAAGTCAATAATTACTCAGTATTCCAGTTCCCTCCCTATGACATTGCTTTGGCAAGCAAGATGGCTGATGTCATTAAGGAAAAGAAATTAGATGTGCTTCATGTTCACTATGCGATTCCGCATGCCGTATGTGCGGTACTGGCACGTGAAATGAGTGGAGAAAATATCGGGATTCTTACAACTCTGCATGGAACGGATATTTCTGTATTAGGTCAGGATTCAACTATGGCTCAAGCTATTAAGTACGGGATTGAAAAATCTGATATAGTGACAACCGTTTCAGATGCCCTAAAAGAACAGACCTATCAGCTAATCGATACAAACAAGGAAATCGAAACAGTTCATAATTTCGTGGATGAGTCAGTATTTAAGCCTGTAGATTCCAGTAATTTAAAAGCGCAGTATGGAATTGGCGATAATGAACGTGTGCTCATTCATGTATCGAACTTCCGTAAAATTAAAAATTTACCCGATATCATTCATACATTCTTTAAAGTTCGGGAAGAAATGCCTGCCAAACTACTTTTAGTAGGCGATGGCCCAGAAAAACAAAGAATGGTGGATTTAGTGAAATCATCTCCATTTAAAGAAGATGTACTATTTTTAGGAAAACAAGAAAATGTGGCAGAGTTATTCGGTTTAAGCGACTTAAAATTATTACTGTCGGAAACCGAGTCATTTGGGTTGGTTTTATTAGAAGGGATGGCCTGCGGTGTACCTGGAATTGGAACAAATGTAGGTGGAATTCCAGAAGTGATTCAACATGGAGAAAACGGTTATATCGTTGAACTGGGTGATATCGAGGGAGCAGCTAAATATGCAATAGAATTATTAAGAGATGAAGAGAAGCTGATTCAATTCCGACAAGCAGCAATCACGTCAATTCAAACGAAATTTTTAGCCAAAACGATTATTGACCATTATGAACATCTATATGAGCGATTGGTGGCACTTCGTGTATGAAAGTGAATAAAGAATGGCACGCAGCGCTCAGTGTAATTGACAAGATTGAAAGAAGTGGATTTGAAGCGGTCATTGTAGGTGGAGCTGTTCGTGATTATCTATTGCAAAGAAAAGTCAATGATGTAGATGTAGCAACAAGTGCCTTGCCTTCTGAGGTGAAAGAAATTTTTTCATCGACAGTAGATGTTGGAATCGAACATGGAACCGTCCTGGTATTGGATGAAGGGGAACCAATTGAAGTAACAACCTATCGTACAGAGGGTACATATAGTGATTATCGCAGACCCGAAGAGGTAGCCTTTGTTCGAAATCTGGAAGAGGACTTGCAAAGACGGGACTTTACAATTAATGCAATGGCATTTACAAAGGACGGCCAGATAATAGATCTATACGGTGGGAATGAGGATATAGCAAATAAGGTAATTCGTGCAGTTGGTGATCCGAACGTCCGTTTTCGTGAGGATGCCCTTCGAATGTTAAGGGCTGTTCGATTTGGTGCACAATTAGGGTTTTCGATTGAAGAAGGGACTTTAAAGGCAATTCAAATAGATAGTGATTTGATTGATTTTATTGCGAACGAAAGAATTTCAATGGAAATGGCAAAGTTATGGAAAAGTAAATATGCCTATTACGGAATTCAATTACTTGTTGAAAGTAACCTTTCGAAATTTCTAGCTGGCCATTTTGCTGAACAGCTGGAGAATTGGCGGACCTTTAAAGCTGATAAATCTGAAGTTGGCTGGGCTTATTTATGTCAGCTGAATCGACAAGAATTTCAAAACATTGTTGATTTCTACCGCTTGTCGAATAAAGAAAAAACGTATATTCGTAAAGTTCTAAATGCATATGATGCTCTTTTACAAAAATGGACTGCAATGGACTATTTTATAAATGATTTGGATGTACTTGAAACTGCTTATGATTTTGCGGGGTGGCAAAATGTGAGGCTGCCATTTAAAAAGGAAAATATACAAGAAGTTAAAAGTAACTTACCTCTACAATCGATCAGTCAACTAGCGATCAATGGCAATCATTTGATGAGTTGGACTACTAGGAAGAGGGGTCCCTGGATTAAAGTAGCATTGGATGCCGCAATCATTGCCGTCTTAAATGGATATGTAAAAAATGACGAAGAGAAGTTGAAGGAATGGTTCTTAAATGACTTTATCAATGAAGGATAAAATATTAAAACGTTTCCTTTTAGCTTTGGGTGAACCCATTTCAGGTCAGCATCTAGCTGAAGAATTAGGAATCTCTCGAACGGCGGTATGGAAACATTTACAGTCTCTGCAAGAAGAGGGATATGCTTTTGATACCATAAAGAAAAAGGGGTATCTTTTAGTAAGTAAACCAGACAGAGTGGATGCTGCGAGCATAGCATCCACTCTGTCTACAGAACGATTTGGACAGACAATTCATTATTTTGAAGAGTGCGGCTCAACACAAACAATTGCCCATGAACTAGCGCGAAATGGAGCACTCGATGGAACTGTTGTCATTGCAGAGACCCAAACTGATGGGAAGGGACGAATGAGCCGTCCGTGGGAATCTACCAAAGGCAAAGGCATTTGGATGACGGTTATCATTAAGCCGGATGTATTGCCCCATCAAGCTCCGCAATTTACATTAGTAGCAGCAGTTTCGATTGTAAATGCGATGAAATCTCTCTACAGCAATTTTACACCGGTGATTAAATGGCCAAATGATATATTGATCAACGGCCTGAAATGCACCGGCATTCTAACAGAAATGATTGCTGAAATGGATCGCGTACAAGCTTTATTGATTGGAATCGGTATTAATGTAAATCAACAACCATCAGATTTTCCACATGCCCTACATTCAATTGCAACTTCTCTAAGTATAGAGGAAGAAAAAACATTGAATCGATCACAACTGGTTGCAACCATTTTAAACTATCTAGAGAATTATAGTGATCTCTATATAGCAGAAGGCTTCGGTCCAATAAAAAAGCTTTGGGAAGAAGCATCTGGAACAATTGGGAAACAAATTAAAGCAACGACGTTAACAGAAGTTATCCGAGGAAAAGCAATTGGAATAACGGAATCAGGAGTCCTTGAAATACAGCTCGATGATGGAGAAATTCGGAGTATCTATTCTGCAGACATTGAATTAAGTGAATAAAGTTTAGTAATTTAAAAACTCTTATTCAAAGGTGAAATTTCACTTTTGAAAAGGGTTTTTATTTTTTTTGTAGGTAATAAGTTTATTAAATTATAAAAAAAGGGATGAGTAATTAGGGTAAAATGTAAAAATATTCAAAAAATAATTACATTAAAACTATAAATATGGTATTTTCTCTAATAGTGAGGAATATAATAATAAGTAAATTAGGTACAATTGATTAAAAAATACAAGGTTTGAGGTGCACTAGCATTATGAAAATGATAAGCTCTTTGTTTTGTCGTATGGTTGGCTATCATAAATACAGTTATTTTACAGACCGTTGTGTCCGTTGTGGAAAAGTACGTTCATCAAATTCCTCATCTGTAGAAAATACATAAGCTCGGCACTTGTAATTTGAATCCTAGTAAGCTAATGACTATTTACCCGTCCATTTCTAAAAGGAGTGGATGGGTTTATTTATGGATGAAAGCTTCCAGAAATTTGTTGAACGTCTATTTTAAAAGATAAAGAAAGTGTAAATTTTCGGAGTATGAACAGTGTCTAGCTACATGCGCCATTCAGCTCGGGGTCTGCTTGTCGCTGGTAAGCGGTGCTCTTTGCTCTTTTTAAAAAATAGTGACAGAGTTTCATATAAATTTATATACGTTTAGTTCAAAACTTGTTATAGTAGCGGTATGGACAGTATCATTTTGAACTGTACCTTTTACACAGTTTTATAATTAAAAAGATCTGCCTTGATCTAGTAAAAGACAGGGACGGAAGAAAACAAAATGCGTTAATTTATATTCGTCACAACGCAATCCTTCTGTCTATTTTAAGATGGAAGGATTTTTTTATGCTCTAGACCCATATTGACGAGGGTCGAAAGTATAAGAGAAAAACATCGATTATCGCTGTATTCCGATAGCGTGTTCTTCTTATGTTTTCTTCTTAAAAAAAGGAGGAGAAAATGGTGAAAAGTACGAGTGATTTTTTGAAAATGAAGGCGCAGGGTGAAAAAGTGGTAATGATTACTGCCTATGACTACCCGGCTGCAAAGTTCTCTGAAGAGGCTGGGGTCGATATGATTTTGGTCGGAGATTCACTAGGAATGGTTGTACTTGGTTATGATTCAACACTGCCTGTTACAGTTGAAGATATGATCCACCATGCAAAAGCGGTACGGCGTGGAGCGAAGGATACATTTGTCGTAGTTGACATGCCTTTCGGTTCATATCAAGGGGATTCTAATGAGACATTGAAAACTGCCGTAAGAATGATGCAAGAAACAAGCGCTAATGCTTTAAAGCTTGAGGGTGCCGGTGAAGTAGTAAAAACAATTGAAAAGTTAACAAGTATAGGGATTCCGGTCGTTGCCCATTTAGGCTTGCAACCACAGCTGGCAAATGTTCTAGGTGGATATAAAGTACAAGGAAAAACGGCTGAGCAAGCTATGAAATTAATACAAGACGCAAAAGACTGTGAAGCAGCAGGTGCCTTTGCCGTTGTATTGGAATGCATTCCTCATCAGCTAACGGAAGCGGTTACAAAATCATTAACGATTCCGACAATCGGTATTGGTGCAGGGGCTCCATCTGACGGGCAAGTACTTGTTTATCATGATTTATTGCGATATGGAAATCATCATATTCCAAAATTTGTTGAAAGCTTTTCTTTCATTGGTGAAGAGGTTGAACGAGGAATTAAAAACTACACTAATGCAGTAAGAACTGGGACCTTCCCAACATTAAAGCACAGCTTTACGATGAAGGACGAAGAATTAACCCAAATTTATGGGGGCGCATGATATATGAAAATTGTAAACACAATTACCGAGTTAAAATCTTTGATCCAGCAAGCGAAAAAAGAAGAAAAATCAATTGGCTTAGTTCCTACTATGGGGTTCTTGCATGAGGGACATCTGGCATTAGCTAGTACAGCAAGAGATGAAAATGAACTTGTCGTTATGAGCATTTTTGTGAATCCAACTCAATTTGGACCAACTGAAGACTTTGAGTCATACCCTCGTGATTTAAAACGGGATACGCAACTGGCCGAGTCAGCAGGAGTTGACATCGTTTTTGCTCCATCGGTTGAAGAGATGTACCCGGAAGATGGTGGTATTTCAATAAGAGCTGGAAGACAATCTGAAATTTTATGTGGCGCTTCTAGATCAGGTCACTTTGATGGCGTTTTACAAGTTGTATCAAAGTTATTTCATATTGCAGAACCAACTCGTGCTTACTTTGGGCAAAAAGATGCACAGCAGGTGGCAATTATACAAACTTTTGTGAGAGATTACAATTTTCCGTTAGAAATCAGAACTCTGCCAATCGTGCGTGAAGAGGATGGGTTGGCAAAATCATCACGCAATGTCTATTTAACGGAACAGGAACGTAGTGAGGCACCAGCTATTTATAAAGCAATGATATTAGCCAAAGAAGAGTTTTTATTAAATGGGAACGCAAGGGCAGCGATTGAACGGGCTTCAATGCATTTGACGAGTAAAACTTCGGGGAAAATCGATTATATCGAGCTCTTATCTTATCCAGACTTAAAAGAGGTTACAGGGGATACACACCACTTTTTACTTGCAAGTGCAGTGTATATAGGAAAAACAAGATTGATAGATAATATAATTTTTTCTTCTAAAGGGGAAACAGTAAATGTTTAGAATGATGATGAACAGTAAAATCCATCGAGCACAAGTGACGCAAGCAGATTTAAATTATGTAGGGTCCATAACGATCGATGAGGATATTTTGGATGCTGTTGGGATGCTGCCAAATGAAAAGGTGCATATCGTAAATAATAATAATGGTGCTCGTTTTGAAACCTATATTATTGCAGGGGAACGCGGCAGTGGCGTAATCTGTGTGAATGGTGCAGCTGCAAGACTTGTTCAAAAAGGAGATATTGTCATTATTATTTCTTATGTCTATGTGACAAATGAAGAAGCGAAAGACCATAAACCAACAGTAGCGATTATGGGTGAACATAATACAATCAAAGAAATGATTTCGTATGAACCGGAAGCTACTATTAAATAAGTATAGTTGCAAACTATTTCCACTTGAATTTCTATGAATCTTGATATAAGATAACTATAGGTGCCAAACCTATGTAAAGTTTATACTTTACAACCAAAGTACTCATCACGACACGGATTTGTCGGAGTACTTTGTTTTTATGAGCAGGGAGATGAGCCCCTGCTCTTTTTATTTGTTTAAAATACTTAATAGTTTGCATCGCGGATATGAGGGGAAATCCCTTTCAATGTACGTATTTTCAGCTTTTGTATTGAATTTAATCTAATTTAGAAGCCGCAGCCTACCACGTAAGCTGTGCAATACATAAAGAAATTATAGAAATTTCACATTGCCGCAAAGACAAGTTGTAGATTCAACTACAAGTTGTTTCGAATTGCATAGTGCTTATACCGCTCACATAAGAATTATTATTAGTACAATCCCAGCCTATATACTTTTTTCTCCCAACTGAAATAATGAATTGATTTCCTCAAGGGTCTATATGACTTTTGGGGTTTTTTTAATTTCGAGATGGGCATAAGATGACCGATAGACTGCAGGTATGATAAAATTCGCTTATCTAGTTCAAGATTTCCAATCAGGTCATAAAATTATTACGAAATAACAATAAGATAAAATGATTATAAATATTAAATTGTGAGTTGAGAAAAATGATGGAAAGTCAGAAATATGCAATTGTGGATATTGAAACAACAGGACATTCGCAAGCTAACGGAGACCGAATGATTCAAATTGCAATTGTCATCATGGAGGATTGGTGTATCAAGAAGACTTTTACATCATTCATTCATCCGGGGAAGTCGATCCCTCTATTTATACAAGATTTAACGAACATTACTGATATAGATGTTCAAGATGCACTGCCATTTGAGGCACATGCAGATTATATATATGAACTGCTGCAGGATGCAGTGTTTGTAGCGCATAATACTGATTTTGATTTATCTTTTTTACAAGGTGAATTCAAACGTGTAGGCTTGCCAAACTGGAATGGGAAAAAAATTGATACTGTCGAATTGGCAAAAATATTATTTCCTTCCTCATTAAGCTATAAATTAGGAGATTTAGCATCGGAGTTAAATATTCCATTAAACAATGCCCATCGTGCGGATGATGATGCAAAGGCGTGTGCCTTGTTATTAAAGGAATGCTGGGGAAATCTCCTTTCATTGCCACAAGTTACGTTGGAGCAATTGCATAAAAAATCCTTCCGTTTAAAATCCAATATTTCTCAACTGTTTTTTGAGGCATTACAAATCCAGAGAAATAAAGTTTCCAAAGAAGATGGTTTCGTTTATTACAACAAACTTGCATTGAGGAAACCGGCAAAAGGTGCAAAAGATTTGCAAGAAGGAATGTTATATCCGCATACAACTAAGGAAAAAGTAGAGCTTTTTACTCGAGCAATGGATCGGTTTGAGGAGCGGAAGCAACAATTCGAAATGATGGATGTTATTTGGGAAAATTTGAATAACAAATCCGAGATAATGATTGAAGCTTCAACTGGAATAGGAAAAACGATTGGATATTTATTGCCATCTATACTGTATGCAAAACAAAATAACCGAAAAGTTTGCATAAGTACGTATACAACGAACGTACTTGAACAGCTTCTAAGCAGTGAAATTCCAAAGGTAGAAAAAATTATTGGCCGTCCAATCAATGTAACATTGCTAAAAGGGAAGAAGAACTATGTAGATGTTACCCTCTTTGAACAGTTAATGAAAAGTCAGGACCTATCTTATGATGAAACCTTAACCGTTCTGCAAGTACTTGTTTGGTTATCGAAAACAGAAACTGGCGATCTTTCAGAGCTGAATTGTTCAGGTGGAGGACAGCTGTTTATTGATAAGATTCGAAAAAATGGCGAAAGTAGCGAGAAAAAACAAGCATTTGATTATTATGAGCTTGCGATTCAAGAGAGTGTAGATGCGGATTTAATTATTACAAATCATTCCATGTTACTTGCAGACCTTGTTCGTCATGAACCGATATTTGAAGAAATTGACGGTTGGATCATCGATGAAGCCCATCAATTTGTCCAAGCGGCAGAACAAAGAGATCAGGCCATTTTCACCTTTACAAATTGGAAGTATATCTTCGGTCGGATTGGACTTTCATCAGATCAGGAGTTATTCTCGACATTTCAAAAAATCGCAGTAAAAAAACAAAAAATCCCTCTAAAAACATTTCATCAATTGGAAAAAGTATTTATTCAAATGGTTGATTTGTTTGATAAATCCATGCAGGACATTGTTTCTCAAATGAAACTATCTGCTAGCCATTCAAGATCAAATCCAAAACGAGTAGCTTTTTTCGATGAGTTAACGTTAAATCGAGATCTTTTTGTAGACTTTTCAAAATCAATGCAACACTGGATTGATTTGGCTGAACAAATGTCCATACTTTTCAAAAAGGATATTGAGCAAGTTGCACCAGAGCATAAATTGATTCTTGAACAGTGGGACTTTTTTGTCCGTGAGTACAAAATGAAGGCGAGCGAATGGGATGGAATCTTTATTGGAACAGATCAGGATTATACAACTTGGATTGAAATCGACCAAAGAAATATTCCGGGTAGTATTCGAGTCCTAAAGAAACCAATCACCATCTCGTCTACAATTGAACGTTTATTTACCCCGATCCGGGAGAAATCTGCAGTGATTTGGACTTCTGGTACTCTGACTGTGCCTAACAATGAACGATATATAGCAAAACAATTAGGAATCAAGGAAGATGTGCCGCTTAAAATGCTGCAAGCACCAAAACAATATTATCAAGGCGCAAAAGCATTTATCGTCAATGATATGCCAGATATTCAATCGGTCTCACAGTCTGATTATATTGAATCTGTTGCATTAGCAATAACCCAGATTGTGCGTTCTACAGAGGGTAGATGTTTTGTATTGTTTACCTCACAGGATATGTTGAGAAAAACCGTGGAGTTAATCCAAGAAAGTGAATTGCTTGACGACTATATGATTTTTGCCCAAGGTGTCACAAATGGTAGCAGAATACGTTTATTAAAGGCCTTCCAAAAGTTTAGCCATTCTGTATTATTTGGAACGAATAGCTTTTGGGAAGGGGTAGACGTACCTGGTGATGGACTATCCTCTGTTGTAGTCGTGCGTTTACCGTTTTCTGCACCGGAGGAACCAACCTTTAAAGCTAAATCAGCTGTCTTGCAACAACAAGGCAAGAATGCTTTTTCCGAGCTCTCCTTGCCAGAAGCTATACTACGATTTAAACAAGGGTTCGGAAGACTAATCAGATCTTCGGAAGATAAGGGCGTTTTTGTCGTATTAGATCGACGAATTGAAACGAAATCGTATGGAGCAGAATTTTTACGTGCATTACCTCAAATTTATGTCAATAAACTACCCCTACAAGATATGGTTTTAGAGGTAGAACATTGGTATAATAACAAGGATGAGGATAGAAAGCAGGTTGACTAACATGACAGACAAAAAGGCAGCAGAGATGAAGGTGATTCGATGAAGAACTGGATAATTTTCATTTCCGTTTTTATTGTTTCTTTGGCACTTGTTATTTCTGTACTCGTAATTTGGAAATCCGACGAACCATTCAATGAAATTGAAGAGAAGGCAGAAGAGCTGGCGTTGACAACTAATTCATTGGCAGAAGTATCGGACTCATATGTTTATAATGGTAATAAACCGTACGTTACTGTGTTCGGGGAAGACGAGGATGGTAGCGAAAAAGCAATATTTGTTCCAATCAGTTTAGAAGAAAAATCGATTCAGGAAGTATTTTTGCAAGACGGTGTTACTAAGGAACAAGCATTGTCGGTTTTAAATAATGAGGTAGAAGTAAATGAAATCCTTCATACAAAATTAGGCTATGAGGAAGAAGTTGGCCCCGTTTGGGAAATTACCTATACAAACGGAGATGAAAAACTCAATTATGTCTATATTGTTTTTGAGGACGGACAATGGTGGAAACGTATTTTGAACTTGTAGAGGAGTAGATTATTCATGAGAGAATTATTAGCCAATCGTGTTAAAACATTAACACCATCAGCAACTTTAGCCATTACTGCAAAAGCAAAAGAGTTAAAAGCAAATGGTATTGATGTGATTGGTTTAGGAGCAGGGGAACCAGATTTCAATACACCAAAAAATATTCTTGATGCTGCAGCGGAATCCATGTATCAAGGACATACAAAATACACTCCAGCTGGTGGACTGCCTGCTTTAAAGAAAGCGATTATTGATAAGTTGGCCAGGGACAACAAACTCAATTACAAGCCAAATGAAATACTCGTGGGAATTGGGGCAAAACATGTTCTTTATACCCTATTCCAAGTCATCCTGAATGAGGGGGATGAGGTAATTATTCCAATCCCTTATTGGGTTTCTTATCCTGAACAAGTAAAACTGGCCGGCGGTGTTCCAGTATACGTTGAAAGTACAAGTGAGCAAAACTTTAAAATCACAGCGGATCAATTACGAGATGCGGTAACGCCAAAAACAAAGGCAGTTATTATTAATTCACCAAGTAACCCTTCCGGAATGGTCTATTCACGTGAAGAGCTAGTTGCTTTAGCAGAAGTTGCTGTAGAAAAGGATATCTTAATCGTATCGGATGAAATTTATGAAAAACTTCTATACAATGGACTAGAACATTTTTCTGTTGCGTCTATTTCTGAAGAAGTGAAAGCACGTACAATTTTAATAAATGGTGTAGCGAAATCCCACTCAATGACAGGATGGCGTATTGGTTATGCTGCAGGAAATGCAGAGATTATTGAATCGATGACAGATCTTGCTTCACACTCAACTTCCAATCCAACTACTACATCGCAATATGCAACAATCGAAGCTTATAACGGATCACAAGATTCTGTAGAAGAGATGAGAGTTGCATTTGAATCTCGACTGGAAACAATCTATCCAAAACTAAATGCAATTCCTGGATTTAATGTTATTAAACCACAAGGTGCATTTTATTTATTGCCGGATGTTTCAGAAGCAGCCCGCAAAACAGGGTACACATCTGTAGATGAATTTGTAACTGCACTTCTTACCGAAGCAAATGTAGCGGTAGTGCCGGGCTCAGGATTCGGACTACCATCTACTATTCGTTTAAGCTATGCCACTTCTTTAGAGAACCTGGAAGAAGCGGTTCGTCGCATGGATAATTTCGTAAAATCAAAATGGCAAGACTAATTTTTGTTAACTGAACAGTTTGCAGGCGAGCAGAAGACACGCTGGTCTGCAAGTTGGCTATTCATCTAGCAGGGGTTGGGTGAATTCTAACAGTATTAGTACTTTGTGGAGGAACAACTATGAAAAAAATTATGATTCAAGACATGCCAGGAGCAATTGGCGAAACTGTAAAATTAGGCGCTTGGTTAGCAAACAAACGTTCAAGCGGTAAAATTGCTTTCCTGCAATTACGTGATGGTTCAGGCTTTGTACAAGGAGTAATTGTAAAAGAGGAAGTAGGAGAAGAACTATTTGCTGCAGCAAAAGGTTTAACTCAAGAGACATCGATGTACGTTACAGGTGTAGTAAAAGAAGATACACGTTCAAGCTTTGGCTGTGAATTAGCCATTACTGGCATCGAAGTAATTCATGCTGCAGTAGACTATCCAATTACGCCAAAAGAGCATGGTGTCGAATTTTTAATGGACAACCGTCATTTATGGTTACGTTCACGTAAACAACATGCCATTATGAAAATTCGTAACGAAGTAATTCGTGCAACATATGAATTTTTCAATAATAATGGCTTTGTGAAAATTGATCCGCCAATCTTGACAGGATCTGCTCCGGAAGGAACGTCAGAGCTTTTCCAGACAAAATACTTTGATGAAGATGCATATCTTTCACAATCAGGTCAATTATATATGGAAGCAGCTGCAATGGCTTTAGGAAAAGTATTTTCATTTGGTCCTACATTCCGAGCGGAAAAGTCAAAAACGCGTCGTCATTTAATTGAGTTTTGGATGATTGAACCAGAAATGGCTTTCGTTGAATTTGAAGAGAACCTGGAAGTACAAGAGCAATATGTGGCATTCATTGTTCAATCTGTGTTGAAAAACTGTAAGCTTGAATTAGAGCGTCTTGGAAGAGACACTTCTAAATTAGAAAATATTCAGGCACCATTCCCACGCATCTCTTATGATGATGCGATTAAATTCTTGCATGAAAAAGGTTTTGATGATATTCAGTGGGGTGACGATTTCGGTTCACCACATGAGACTGCAATTGCAGAGCACTACGATAAACCAGTATTTATCACATGCTATCCAGTAGGCATCAAGCCATTCTATATGCAACCACATCCAGACCGAGAGGATGTTGTTCTATGTGCTGATCTAATTGCACCGGAAGGCTATGGTGAAATTATCGGTGGATCCGAACGTATTCATGATTATGATTTATTAAAACAACGTATTGCTGAACATAAATTGGACGAATCTGCTTATGCATGGTATTTAGATTTACGTAAACAAGGTTCAGTACCACACTCTGGTTTCGGATTAGGATTGGAACGTACCGTGGCATGGATTAGTGGAGCAGAACACGTTCGTGAAAGTATCCCATTCCCAAGACTTTTAAATCGTTTATACCCATAAGCAATAGTGCAAGATAAATTCCATTATATAAAAGTCAAAGCGCTCGTTTCGTACGGGCGCTTTCCTTAGTATTTCCATTATTGTTCAATGTGAAATGAGTATGACCTAAAGCTGAATAGCAAACGATAATTACAACACATCATGCGTATTTGATATAGAAAGGAGTCTTTAATATGAATAAAAAATATCAACGACTCCATATGTGGATAGAACAAGGAAATGTGTCAATTCCTAAACTGTTTTTTCAGCATTATAAAGCATTAAAGATCACAGATGATGAAGCTCTTCTGTTATTGCATTTATTAGCCTTTCATGCTGAGCAAAATGATTTTCCTACACCCAATGATCTTGTGAAAAGAATTTATTTTAGTGAAAACGAAATAAGCTTGAAATTACAAAGGCTTATGCAAAAAGGTTTTTTAGAAATCACCCAAGGAATTGATGGAAATGGGATTGTTTTTGAGAAATACTCCGTCTATCCATTATGGGAAAGAATCCTTGATACAATTGAAGCTTCCTCGTTACAGCAGGAATTGGAAGTAGAAAAAAATGAAGAAGGCGAAATCTTTACTATTTTTGAACAAGAATTCGGCCGCCTTTTATCACCGATGGAAATTGAAACGATTTCAATGTGGATTGATACAGACCATCATTCCCCTGCAATTATTAAGGCAGCATTAAAAGAAGCAGTGCTTGCAGGTAAAATTTCGTTGCGCTATATCGATCGAATTTTATTTGAATGGAAAAAGAAAAATATAACATCAGTAAAACAGGTCGAAAAACATACCGAGCAATTCCATAGCAAAACAACTGCTGTTGTGCCAAAAGCGAACACCATGCAAGAAAACACGAATAAAGTTTCCTTTTATAACTGGTTAGAGGAAAGAGAATAGGGGGTTAACGATGCTTACGAAAAAACAGTGGGAGCATTGTTTGGAAGTAATGGGTGATATGTTCCCGGATGCACATTGTGAGCTTGTTCACGATAACCCGTTTGAGTTAACAATCGCAACACTTTTATCAGCACAATGTACCGATGTCCTTGTTAATAAAGTTACAAAAACTTTATTTCAAAAATATAAAACACCAGAGGATTATTTGGCTGTCCCATTAGAGGAATTACAAAACGATATTCGATCAATTGGTCTTTATCGAAATAAAGCTAAAAATATACAACTCTTGTGTTCAAAATTATTAACCGAGTTTAATGGCGAAATTCCGCAAAGCCGGGAACAGCTTGTAACTCTACCAGGTGTTGGTCGTAAAACAGCAAATGTTGTTTTATCCGTTGCTTTTGATATCCCAGCTCTTGCAGTAGATACCCATGTAGAACGCGTTTCCAAACGTTTAGGCTTGTGTCGTCTAAAGGACACGGTTTTGGAAGTGGAAGAAACAATCATGAAAAAGACACCAAAAGAGAATTGGTCGAAAACTCATCACCAGCTTATCTTCTTTGGACGCTATCATTGTAAAGCTCAAAATCCGCAATGTCATATTTGTCCTCTTCTTGACGATTGCAGAGAAGGGCAGAAGCGTCTGAAAAAAGGGTTGGTGAAGCAATGATAAAGGTTAAACGAGAGTCCATTGAAAAAGAAGTAGTAGAACCTTATTTCGAACAATGGAATGAATTAAGCAGTCATATTCATAAGGCACACGATCTTCGTAATGGTGAGGCAAAATCATTAATGGATAAAGGGATTCTACTTTTCGAAAATTGTATTGTAAATTGCTCGGAAACAACTTCACAATCTATCAATGAAAGTGAAGAATACGAGGTCCTCCCTATAAACGGGATGGAGCGTTTGCAATTTATTAAAACGAGGCCAGGTCAATACGCTTGCTTTAGACAACTGGACGAACTATTTAAAGAATTAAAGAAGCGGCTAGCCCGATTACGTATAAGCGCATAAACTTAATTGGAGTTATAGCAGGGCCCAAAAGCGATAATGTATTGCTGTTGGGTCTTTTTTATTATGGCAAGGTTTGTGGATTAGTTGGCAGTTGAGGACACTTTTGGGTGGGGGGAGGGTGCCTTGCATAGGAATTGCTCTTTAAGTGGATGGAGCACTTTAAGCAGGCGATTTTCATTGGAAAAATCTTAATGGAGGAGATGTAGAACTTTTGAATTTTGTTTTTCATAGGTGAGTAAAGCAATTTTGAATTGAGAGTTTTAATTGGAGGAGTTCCTCATGAAGGAGGTTTTTGGTAGATAATTGATTTGAGATGCACTTCTTTAGGTTGCTCAAGTATTAATGTAACAATCCAATCAAGAATCACTAGCGAACTGTCGCAAAGCAAGTACTAATGTGACAATTCAAACAAAATTCACTAGTGAAGTGTCGCAAAACAAGTACTAATGAGACAAATCAAACAAAAAATACTAGCGAACTGTCGCAAAGCAAGTACTAATGTGACAATTCAAACAAGATTCACTAGTGAAGTGTCGCAAAACAAGTACTAATGAGACAAATCAAACAAAAAACACTAGCAAAGTGTCGCAAAGCAAGTACTAATGAGACAAATCAAACAAAAAACACTAGCAAAGTGTCGCAAAGCAAGTACTAATGAGACAAATCAAACAAAAAACACACTAGCAAAGTGTTGCAAAGCAAGTACTAATGTGACAATTCAAACAAGATTCACGAGTGAAGTGTCGCAAAATAAGTACTAATGAGACAAATCAAACAAAAAATACCTGCGAAGTGTCGCAAAGCAAGTACTAATGGGACAATGCAAACAAAAATCACTAGCGAATTGTCCAAAAACAAGTAGTAATCTGACAAACCGATCAAGAATCACAAGCGTAGTGTGCCAAAGCAAGCACTAAATTAGAATCGTTTGCTGTTGTGTTCTAAAAGAAGTCTGAATAAAACAGTTCGAGCAGCTTTCACCTCTGAAATATCACACTGAAAATCAGTAACAAAAATTTAATAAATTTATAATTGTTCTCACACTCAAACAAGTACTATCTCACCAAAACATAAAAAAGAGCGATGAAAAATTTAATTTTTCATCGCTCTCGTCATTCTATTAGCAGGACAGTTTAGAAATGCTCTCCGTACTAATATTATTGTTCTGTTTCAGTTGGATCGGTTGGTTCAGCAGGAGTTTCTACTTCACCTTCTTCTCCAGGTCCAAACCAATCTTCAAAATCTTGATTTTCGCCGGTATCCCCGGTGTCATTGCCGTTGTCGTTTTCGTCGTTATTGCCATTCTCGTTACCGTTGTTCTCGTTACCATTATTGCCATTTCCATTGTTTTCATTTCCATTGTTTCCATTGCCATTCCCGTTATCTTCATTGCCTTCGCCATTTTCAGGATCTTCAGGATTTTCAGGAGAGTCAATTTCTGGCTCTTCGATCTCGTCTTCGATATAAATAGAGACGGTTGCAGGCTCGCTTCGAACATCATCTGAAACCGCAACTACTGTAAACGTATAATTACGTCCAGGTTCAATGTTCGAAATTGATGCTTGAGAGTTTGGCGTAGTTGAGATGACAACTGGTTCTTCGTTATCAACAGCCATCGATAATTCAAAATTGATGTCAACATCATCTTCTTCGCTAGGGGTATATTCCCAAGATAAATCGACAAGTCCTCCATCGACACTGTAATTTGCTTGTAAGTTCGTTGGCGCATTTAATTCTTTTTGCTCATAGGTTTCAGATACTTGGGTTGGTTCTGTCCCTTTTACAAATAATTCTGTTTGTCGCAAATGATTAGGTGTATATTCACTAGCCAATCGCAGGGGACTTGTGTTGACTTCAATTGTAGCTTCGACAACTGAATTTGGTCTATCAAAGTCAGCTGTTTCCACATCTGCAGAAATCTCTGACATAATCGCACTAAATAAATGTTGCGGTAAACGTCGTTCATCCCAAGTTGTGATTGGTTCACCACGAGTTGAATATCCACTCCAAATTGCTATGGAGTAATTGGTAGTATATCCTGCAAACCAAGAATCCGGAACACTGCTTGCCGGTAAATCAAACTTGTCAAATTCATCTGCAGCATAGTTAGTTGTCCCCGTTTTACCAGCGATATCCAGACCGGAAACGGCCGCGGCTGTTCCTGAAGCGCCTGGTTTTGAACTGACAACATCACGCAAAATATCCGTAACCATATATGCTGTAGAGTCTTCCATTGCTACTTCCGGCTTACTGCTATATGACTTTTTAGAACCATCTCGATATTCCACTTCTTTTATAGCAGTAGGTTCCGTATAGATCCCCTTATTTCCAAACGCTGCATAAGCAGCAGACATTTCAATCGGGCTCATCGTGATGTCCCCGCCACCAATTGCATCTGATTCAAATACACTTTCTGTCTCAATTCCAAGCTTATTAATAAATTTCTCTGCTTCACTAATACCAACTTCCTGCAGTGTTTTAACAGCAGGTACGTTACGCGATGTATAAAGTGCTTCACGTACTGTCATATCGCCTAGATATTTATTATCCCAGTTTGTAATGACTTGTTTTGAATTTGAATAGGTCATTTCAACATCTGAAATTGTTTCACCTGTTGACCATTTTAGATTTTCGAATGCTGGGCCGTAGTCAAGTAGCGGTTTAATCGTAGATCCAGGAGAACGAGTTGTTAAATCATGGGCAAAGTTAAAGCCTCGGTCTGCACCATAATTCCTGCCTCCCCCAATTGCTACAATCTCGCCCGTTTTCGTATCCACAACAGAAACACCTGATTGAATCTCTTCGGTTGGGAAATTTTCCGGGTTGTTCATAATCGATTCAACAGCTGTTTGGGCACTTGGATCAAGAGTAGTATATACTTTGATACCTTCTGCAAGAGCTTCCCCATCACCTTTTTCTTCAAGCTCGCTTAATACAACATCCAAGAAGGCATCATATTTAGTACCGGCAACTGTTTGACGGTCTTCTTCCGCAAGAAGGCGGGAAGTGACATCAATTTCTTTTGCAGCAGCAGCTTCTTCTTCCGTAATCTTCCCATGCTGAACCATTAAGTCAAGAACTAAGTCTCTGCGTTGTTGAGCGCGTTCAGGATTTTTATATGGATTGTATCTATTGGGACTTTGTGGAATCCCGGCTAACAATGCCATTTCGTCAAGTTCCAACTCACTGGGTTCTTTCCCAAAGAAGTATTCTGAAGCGGTACCGAATCCATAAATTCGACCTGACATGAGAATTTTATTGAAATACATTTCGAATATTTCTTCTTTTTCATAATGTCTCTCAAGTTGAATGGCAAGCCATGCTTCTTGTGCTTTCCGTTTTAGCTTTTTATCGTTGCTTAAAAAAGAGTTTTTCACTACCTGTTGGGTAATTGTACTTGCACCTTGCGAGCCGAAGCCTTGTGTAATGTTTGCTACAACGGCACTTCCTAAACGCCAAATATCAATACCAAAATGGTCAAAGAAGCGAACATCCTCTGTTGCCAGTATTGCATCTACCATTTCTTCAGGTATGTCTTCATAGTTCACATATTTTCGACTTTCAACGCCAATTGAAGCAAAAATTTCGCCATTTTTATCATAGAATTCAGATGACACCGGGTCTTTTAATAGTTCTTCATCCAGTTCAGGTGCTGAGCTTGCATAAACAGCAAACAGACCTGCACCTCCTATTAATCCAACTACGCCAATAATGACTAGCGTTAGAAGTATTCGTTTTACCCAGGAGCCAACTGGTTTTTTCTGTTTTTTCTTTTGTAATTCACGCTCACGCTTTAAATCCTCGCGAGTCCGACGTTTTTCTGCCAAAATAATCTCCTCACTTTAACAAACAATTAGTTGTCGTCTGCTATCATATTTTTTATTGCGGTTATGTAGTCAATCCTTGGATTGTAACCGGGTTGGATTTCAATTGTTTTTGTTTCAAATACACTTAATGGAATTGATTTTCTACCACCATTATCCATTTCAAGCCAAGCTTCGTACAGAACGGTAAATGGGACAATAAAATAACGGTCTAAAGACGTAAACTTGACAATTGTAAAAGCAATTCCTTTTTGATTTGTCACTTCTTTCATATGATTCACTTGATGCTGGTGGACATTCTTTAATGGGAAGGAAGTTTTGCTCTCTGTTTCCTTTGCTTCAAAGTCAATATAATATCCGTTCCAGACACCGTTAAAATCCGTAGTCGAGGGTGTTCGGAAGTAAGCCTCACGAATAACTGCTGCACTTCGTGATGGATACTCTACTTTGACGATTTGCACTGGAACAGGTTTCTTATGAATAATTGCAATTTGTTGATTTAAATAATAAATATTTGTTTCGTTAATTTCCTCTTCAAGTGTTTTTCCTCGATTACTAAAGGAGAAATCTTTTTTCTTCGAAGTAGATTTCGTCTTTGCTGGCTCACTAGGTTTGTATGGTTTGCCATTAGGATAATGAATCATCGAAAAAACTCTCCTTCTTAAAATGATACCCATTTTTAATAGAACATATCGAAAATTTTGTTGTTTTAGCAACCTTTGTCTAGTTTTGACAAGTGGAGAGGGATTTGTATGGCTGCAAGGAATTATAAATCCTATAAGGAGGAATGACCATGCATCGAATTCAAATGCTTATTTCACAACTAGAGTGTATTGATCAAATAATGACAGCAAAAATTGAGAATGAAAGGTCTCACATTCACAACCAAATTTTCTCTCAATTAGGAACTACTTATCAAAAAGTAAGCTTAGCAGAAAAGCAGTTTCATGTAAAGAATGCCTGTTCCCCTATTACTAGTGTTAACAATGAAGTTTTGGTACACTTAAAAGAAGAAATATAAAAATTTAAGAGGTACTAAAATGCAGCTAATAGAATTATCAAAGCAATTATTAAACGAGTGTGATGCGTCAATTAGTCGCTTTTATAAAATGCGTGAACTTGACGCAACACCTCAATTTTATGAAGAAGTTAAACCACACGCGGATTTCTATCAATCCGTTTTAATAAATTGGCAGCAAAACGCGTTAAAATGGATTCAAGAAAATAATCCAAAATATATGCACAAATCTCAAATCCAGAATGTTGTGGATGCCATGAATCAATTTGTCGTTCAATCTTTCTATAAGGAAACAAGTAAAAAACGCTTTATTCAATCAGTTCAATCCGTGCACTACACATTATCTTTCTTTTTAAGATACTTAGAGGAGGAGAGTGAAACGGATGTTCAATAAAAAAAGGTCGATTGATGATTTGCTTTCTGAATGGCGATTTGACGAGGAGTTAAAACAAAACATATTGCATTGGCACACGTTGGAAGAAAGACCTGCCAAATATGCATCATTTCCTAATGAACTCCATCCCTCTATAAAAAAAGCTTTGGAATCAAGAGGAATCGAGCAGCTGTATACTCATCAAAGGCAAGCATTTGATTTTGCGATTGATGGGAAATCCTTCACTGCTGTAACACCGACTGCTTCAGGGAAATCACTTTGCTATCATTTGCCGGTGCTGCAAAAGATATTAGAAGATAAATCGAGCAGAGCGATCTATCTTTTTCCTACAAAAGCCCTGGCTCAAGATCAGAAATCAGATATAAATGAGTTAATAGAGGATATGGGGGAGGAAATTCTAAGCTATACGTATGATGGAGATACTGCGCCGGCCATTCGACAAAAAATTAGAAAAGCCGGGCATATTGTCATGACAAATCCGGATATGCTACATTCAGGAATTTTGCCGCATCATACAAAGTGGGTCTCACTGTTTGAAAACTTGAAGTATATTGTAATCGATGAATTGCATACATATAAGGGAGTTTTTGGAAGTCACGTTTCACATGTAATACGCAGGCTTAAAAGAATTTGTGCTTTCTATGGTAGTGATCCAATTTTCATTTGTACATCTGCTACGATTAAAAACCCAAAAGAGCTGGCAGAAAAGTTGACAAATACTCAGCATGAGCTGATTGCAAATTCTGGTGCACCGGTTGGTAAAAAGACCTTTCTTTTTTATAACCCACCCATTGTGCACCCAACTTTCGGGGTAAGACGGAGTAGTGTATTAGAGGTTCGAGATTTAGCTACACGTTTATTTGAAGCTGGAATCCAATCGATTGTTTTTGCAAAATCTCGTGTTCGAGTTGAAATGCTCGTAACCTATTTAAAAAGTCTCACAAAAAATAAAATACAAGATGAATCCATCCGAGGATATAGAGGCGGTTATTTACCAACAGAGCGGCGCAAGATTGAAAAAGGTCTTCGAGACGGAACAATCCAAATTGTGGTGAGTACAAATGCGTTGGAATTAGGTGTAGATATTGGCCAACTGCAAGCTTGCATTATGACGGGTTACCCAGGCAATATTGCGAGTGCATGGCAACAAGCAGGGCGTGCAGGAAGAAGACAAGACTCGGCATTAATTATTTATGTTGCCAATTCAACAGCGCTAGATCAATATGTAGTGAATAATCCAACCTATTTATTAGGCAGCTCACCTGAAGAAGCATTGATTAATCCAGAAAATATCCTGATCTTAATGGATCATTTAAAATGTGCCGCCTTTGAATTGCCATTTTCCACGACAGATTCTTATGGTGAATTTGTAGTACAAGAATTGCTGGAATTCCTGCAAGATGAAGGCGTATTAGTCAAAACGAGTTCAAACTGGTATTGGATGAGTGAACGGTTTCCGGCACACGAAGTGAGTTTGCGTTCCGCTTCACAAGAAAATGTGGTTATTATTGATCAGACAATTCCAGCGGGAACGAAAGTCATTGGTGAGATGGATACCTATAGTGCCATGACACTCCTGCATGAGGAGGCGATTTATCTCCACCAGGGGACGCAATTCCAAGTTGAAATGTTAGATTGGGAAGAGAAAAAAGCGTATGTACGTGAAGTGGATGTTGACTATTTTACAGATGCGAATTTAGCCGTTGAATTAAAAATTCTAAATGAAGATAAAAACGCGGCATACAATTCTGCAACCGTCAGCTATGGAGATATAAGTATTTTGGCCATTCCAACAATCTTTAAAAAAATTCGTTTCCAAACACACGAAAATATTGGCTCAGGAAAAATTCATATTCCACCACTCGAAATGCATACAAATGCTACGTGGATGTCCTTTAACTTACCTGAAAATTGGTCAGAGGAGATGCTGACTGATGCATTAACAGGCGCGGCGTATGCGATTGGTTCATTTATTCCGTTGTATATTCAGTGTGATAGAAGTGATTTATCGGTCGTTCCTCAAGTAAAATCAACACATAATGATAGACCAACACTATTTATATACGATAGTTACCCTGGTGGGATTGGTTTAGCTGAGAGAGTATATGATATTTTAGGACCCATTTTAGAAAAAACAATCGGGCATGTCCAAAATTGTCCTTGCAAAAGTGGATGTCCATCTTGTATTGGTGCACAGGATAGTTTAAACGAAAGCAAACATAAAGTCCTCAAGGTGCTTTCGATTTTATTGAATGAAATAGGGTGATTTCCCATGTCGTATGAAAATAAAATGCTGCAATTGAAACAAAAACTTGGCAAAAAGAAAGAGCAATCGATAGAAAAACCTAAATTTAAGCGACCAGAGAAGCCATTTTACATTAAGGAATGGGAAAGTGCAGGGTTATCATTAATAGAGAACGATTTTGGAGTATTATTTAAACGTGAAGTGACTTATCCACTCGATTTCCAGCATGGATCCTACCAACTTGGATTGTTGTATGATGCAATTGAAAAATGGGAACAAACATCAATTCAGCACCCATATGCTATGAATTTTGATGAATCGATTGTTTTTTTCGATACCGAAACAACAGGCTTAAAAGGTGTTGGAACCAATATCTTTTTAATAGGCTTATTAGATGCATTGGATGATCAATTTGTTTTAACCCAATATGTATTAGCGGATCCAGCAAATGAAGCGGCCTTCTTATTTGAATCTAAGTTCTGGCAACATGAAAGAACGGTTATTACCTATAATGGAAAAAGCTTTGATTGGCCGCAACTGGAAACAAGATGGACATTAAATCAACAAATTTTACCGAAGTTACGTACACAAAAACAAATTGACTTGTTACATAGTTCAAAGCGAATATGGAAAAATAATTTGGAAAGAATGAAATTAACAAAGGTAGAAGAGGAAAAGCTCGGGTTTAAGAGACAGGGTGATATTCCAGGGTTTTTGGCGCCAATTATCTATACGGATGCCATTAAAAGTGGAAATGCCGAAGCTTTAATGAAAGTACTATATCATAACGAATGGGATCTCCTTTCGTTAGTGACGCTCTATATTCATTCTACCAATTTATTGCTTGAGCGTGAGCTAAACGAAGCAGCAACAACGTATACAAACATTGGAAAATGGTTTGGAGATCTAAAGCAGGATGATCAAAGTGAACAAGTGTTAACAACTGTTGCAAACAATTATGACAATGCTAATGCAGGGTTAGCAAACTATTATTTAGCATTTCAGCAAAAAAGAAATGGATTATATGCCGAAGCGGCAAACTCTTTCGAAAAAGCCTTATTATTTATTGGCGATAGAGAAAAACTGAAAGCATTAGAGCAGCTGGCAATGGTTTATGAACATCATTTACAAAATTATGATAAGGCAATAAACTTTACGAACCAAGGTTTAACCATGATAGATGCCATTCAATTTATGAAGAAGGAACAAACTGATAAGTTACATGGTAAGTGGTTAAAAAGACTTCAAAGGATTGAAATGAAACTAATTAAGAGATAAATTTGTGATTATAATCTTTCTAGGAAATGATTATTTCCAGAATATTTAAAAATTAATTTCCCGGGCAAGTACAGGATTTGACATCGAAATGTAATTTTGTCGATTGAAGTCAAAGGAAATAAAATAGCTGCAGCAACTTAAAATCCATTTTTATCTAAACAATGATTATTAACAGCCTAGCTAATAAAGCTTGTGATTGGCTAAGTTTTCTTAAATTAGTTACTTTCAATCCCTTTTGCAACATTCATATGATATAATTGAAATATGTACTGTATGGGATGGAAGGGCGATGTGAATGGAAATTAAATTAAATTCAAAAATCATTTTAGAAAAAGAATTTAAAAAGGCGATGAAAGGTTACAGTGTTGACCAAGTCGATCAATTTTTAGATCAAATTATGGAAGATTACGATACATTCGAGAAAATTGTCGAAGAATTACGTGCTGAGAATAAGCAATTAAAAGAAGAACTTGAAAATAATACAACAAGACGACCACAAGTATCCCCTCCAACTGTAGGAAATACTAATTTTGATATTTTAAAGCGTCTTTCTAATTTAGAAAAACACGTCTTTGGAAGTAAACTGTTCGAATAACGTTAAAAGAGTAAAAAGTACGTTCTCTAAATTATGGCCAATTTATGCTAAATGTTAATGGATGTTGTAATTTAGATGATTTTTTAGTATAGTAATATTTATCATAGATAAATTCGAGTAATCGCTGCAATTTTATTGTAGAGGAAAGTCCATGCTCACACGGTTCTGAGATGATCGTAGTGTTCGTGCTTACTGAAAAAATAAGGTAAGGCAAGGCTCTCGCCTTGACGGCGGAAGGAAAACCTAAGTCGTTTACGATATGGTTGACACTTCCTGAAAGTGCCACAGTGACGGAGCTTTATAGGAAACTATAAAGGTGGAACGAGGTAAACCCCACGAGTGAGAAACCCAAATTATGGTAGGGGCACTCTCCAAAAGGAATTGAACGGATGGAGGGACGAGAAGTTGCTTCTCGTAGATAGATGATTACTACCCGATACGTACGAGGCTTTTGCCGTTTGAGTACCCGGGAACAAAACATGGCTTATGAATTTCTATGATCATAATTTATATTACTCATAAAAGAATATTAACTACCTATTTAAAGTAGTTCGATATTCTTTAAATAACAAATAGTAAATCATGTGGATTCAATTGAATTTACGATAGTCACATAAGAGGCTCTCCATACAAATTGGAGAGCTTTTCTTTTAGTGAGTGAGAGCCAATATGAGGGAAAAATTTAATAACTTCCAATTAAACCAATATAATGGTAATTTACTTCATACAACTAATTTATTTTTAACAGTATTGGGAAACATAAATGAAGGCATTATGGTAACAGATGACAAAATGAAAATTTTGTTTGTTAATAGTGCTTTTGAAACTGTTAAGGGGAAAATTAGGGGAAATTTATCCCGAATGGCTATCGATTATTGAAATCAAAGATGATTACGGCAACTTGACCACTTATTGTGGAATCTTCACAGATTATCTGAACGAAAAAGAGTGGAAAAACAATTAGAAAAAAGGGCACTAACAGACTCATTAACAAATGTAAATAATCGTTTTAGCTATCTGGAAAAAATGGATATGCTCTTCAAGGCAAGCTCTGGAATGGAAAATTCACAGCATGCAATTCTCTTCTTAGACTTAGACCGCTTTAAACAAGTGAATGATACCTTAGGTCATGAATTTGGAGATTTACTGTTAGTGGAAGTCGCCAACCGTCTAAAAGAATTATTGAGTTCAAAAGATATCGTTGCCAGGTACGGTGGTGATGAATTTGTATTGACACTAACGGACATTCGACATCCGCGTGAAGCTGCCAAGTTTGCTGAGGATATCATAAAAGTGATCGAAAAACCAATTAAAGTAAATAATCAAGAAATTTTCGTCTCTACAAGTATAGGAATAAGTATTTATCCGCATGATGGGAATACAACAGAAGATCTTTTAAACAGGGCGGATAAAGCAATGTATTATGTTAAACAGTCAGGAAAAAGCAGGTTTTCTTTTTATTTTGACGAACTAAATACAGATGCGAATCGTCTCATTCTATTAGATTCTGAATTGAGAAAAGCAATTGATAACCGGGATTTTGTATTGTATTTCCAACCTAAAGTAAATGTAAAAATTAAAAAAGTTATTGGATTTGAAGCATTAGTCAGATGGGAAAAATGAGAAATTAGGGTTCGTTTCCCCTGCGAATTTATCCCTTACGCTGAAGAAACTGGGCTGATAATTCCTATCAGCGAAATTAATTTTGAAAAAGCCTGTGAGGAATTGTTGAATTTAAGAAAAGCAGGATATTCAAAATTATCGATCTCAATTAATATTTCGAGTATACACTTCCAACAATCGAATTTTTTTGAATTGATTCAAAAAATACTAGAGAGAAATAATGCATCTGCTCATAATTTTGAGATTGAACTAACAGAAAGAACGGTCATGAATAATGATACAGATACAATAAGCAAGCTTGTTCGATTAAAGCAATTGGGTTTTAAAATATCGATTGATGACTTTGGAACAGGATATTCATCTTTAAGCTATTTGGCGCGATTTCCTGTAGACTATTTAAAAATAGATAAAAGTTTTATTCAACATATTGCAAGCCTTGCTCATAAGCAAGCGGTTGTAGATGCAATTATTAAAATGGCTCATCGGTTAAATGTGCAGGTCATTTCAGAAGGAGTAGAGAGTTTACAGCAACTTAACTACCTAGATGGAATGGGTTGCGATTTTATCCAATGTTATTATTATAGTAAACCAGTTCCGATGGAGGAACTAATCGAATTCCTTCAATTTTGGGAATATGAACATCAAGGAGAAATTGAATCATGACAAAATTTAAATTAGTGGCGACAGCAGCAATGGGACTAGAATCAATTGTTGCGCAGGAAGTACAAGAATTAGGATATGAAACACGTGTGGAAAATGGCAAAGTATTTTTCGAAGGCGACGAAACTGCCATTGCTAGATGTAATCTTTGGCTACGTGTGGCGGATCGCGTAAAAATCGTCGTAGCAGAATTTCCCACACATACTTTTGACCAATTATTCGAAAGTACAAAGGCAATTGAATGGGAAAGATATCTATCAGTAGATGCAGCATTCCCGGTATCTGGAAAATCAGTGAAATCGAAATTATATAGTGTTCCGGATTGTCAAGCAATCGTAAAAAAAGCAATCGTTGAGCGTCTGAAGAGTCACTACAAGCGCCTAGGATTTTTGGATGAATCTGGTGCAACTTATAAAGTTGAAGTTTCAATTTTAAAAGATGTGGCAACTTTAACAATTGACACTTCCGGTGCTGGCCTGCATAAGCGTGGATACCGTCAGACTCAAGGGGAAGCCCCATTAAAAGAAACATTAGCAGCTGCTCTTGTGAAAATCTCGAAGTGGAGTCCAAGCAGACCATTTGTTGACGTATTCTGTGGTTCTGGAACAATCCCACTAGAAGCTGCAATGATTGGACAAAATATTGCACCAGGCTATAATCGTGAATTTATATCGGAAGAATGGTCATGGATGAAGGCGAAAATTTGGGAAGACGCTCGTAATGAAGCAGATGATATAGCAAAGTATGATCAAGCGCTTGAAATTATTGGCTCAGATATTGATCATCGCATGATTTCAATCTCTCAAGAGAATGCTCTAGAAGCTGGTTTTGGCGATATAATTACTTTTAAGCAAATGCAAGCAACTGACTTTACAACGAGACTGACAGATGGTGTAATTATCTCAAACCCTCCTTATGGAGAACGAATTGGTGAGAAAGAAGCGATTGAAAGAGTAATAAGTGATTTTGGACAAGTCATGAAGGATTATCCTACATGGTCTGTTTACATGCTTTCTTCAATGGAAAATTTTGAAGAATTATATGGCAACAAAGCAACGAAGAAGCGTAAACTATTTAATGGCTTTATCCGCACAGATCTTTATCAATACTGGGGTCAAAAGTCAAATCGCGAGAATTAATTTACAAAGTTTAACGGAAGGGGGAATACTCCTTCCGTTTCAATGTCTTATCTACATAAGACAAATTTTTTTATATTATATGAAAGTATAAATTACGAACAGTGTCTAGCTGGAGGTGCCAGCTCCTCGCGCAACTTGAATCGACTGCAAGGATAGAAAACTTGGCTGATTGCAAATGCTTTTAACAATCAGTCTAGTTGTACTTATGCAGACTAGGAAAATTTTCATTTTCTTCGTCTGCCAAAAAGAGTCCTTTTGTCGAGGCAGAGGTTTGCGCAAGCACCTTGCGCTTTTCATGAAGGAGATTAAAAGAATGAGACAGTCTTTACCGTTTGAACTTTCGAAAGATCGTTCCTTTTTCGATTCACTTGGTGATTGGATGGGCGATGTATTATATGATGAACTACCTGAAAAGGGATTTGAATGCCGAGACGAACAAATCTTTATGGCATACCAAATAGAACAGGCATTAAAAGAGAAAAATGTATTATTTGCTGAAGCAGGTGTAGGAACTGGTAAAACAATTGCCTATCTCTTACCTGCAATTTCTTATGCACGCTATACAGGACGCCCTGCTCTTATAGCCTGTGCAGATGAGACGTTAATCGACCAGCTTGTTAAAGAGGGCGGCGATATTTATAAATTAACAGAGCATCTCGGTTTAACGATTGATGTACGATTAGCAAAATCAAGAAATCAATATTTATGTTTAAAGCGCTTTGAAGAAACTGAAAAAGTGGTGACAGAAGAATGGATTGACGACATTGCGATGTCCATTCCAGATGGCGTTTATGCCCAAGGGTCAATGCTTACAGTAAGTCCTTATGGAGCTAGAAGCGATTATTCTGCTATTAGCGATGAAGATTGGCAAGCAGTGAATTACAATGCCATTATGCAATGCTCTGTTTGTGATATGCGGAATCGTTGTAGTCAGACACTTCATCGTTCCCACTATCGTGGTTCTTCTGACTTAATCATTTGCTCACAGGATTTCTTAATGGAGCATCTAGCAACAAAAGAATCCCGCGAGCGAGAAGGACAATTACCTTTATTGCCAGAAGTATCGATGATTGTTCTTGATGAAGGGCATCTATTGGAATATGCAGCACAGAATGCAATGACAGTAAAGGTTCAAAGCTATACAATTGTTAACTTATTGGAACGATTAATGGTTGACGGTGTTCGAGAAAAAACATTATATGCAATGGAGACATTGCAGGATCATCATGAACTGTTCTTTGATCAATTACGTGATGATGTTGTCCCTTCGGAAGAGGAAAGAAAGACGATTAAGAAATCAGATCGACTTCTTGCCATTGGGAAACAATTACTTGTTGATGTAGAACGATTATTGGAAGAGTTTGTTTTCGAATCTGAATTATATATGATTCCAGAATACGAATTAAATATGGCCGAAGAGTTTCTAGAACAATATCAAGCTGCTATTCGTATTTTTATTGCCCAAGGAGACGCGGTTGATTGGCTTGAAGAAACAGACGGTGAAGAAACACTGGTCATTATGCCCCGATTAATTACGGATGTGTTGGAGGAAAAACTATTCTCCAAGAAAATTCCGATTGTCTTCTCATCGGCAACCCTATCAGTGGGTAAAGACTTCTCTTATATTGCTTATAGTTTAGGAATTAAAAAGTATCAGTCCTTTAGTGTACCATCGCCATTCGATTATGAAGAGGTAATGAAAGTACACTTGCATGAATTGAAACAAGAAGAAAAAACTTCAACAGTAGAAAAATTGTTAAAAGAAGGGCAGCAACAAACTTTAATTCTATTTAAATCTAAGCAATCCATGCTAACATTTAAATCAAAATTATCGATGATGTCTAAATTGACAATGGCTTTTGAAGGGGATCGTGAATTATCGGCAATCGTACGTGATTTCCAAGATGGGGCAGTAAAAACTCTATGTTCATATCACTTATGGGAAGGGTTGGACTTACCGGAAGAAGCATTAACACGTGTCATCATTTATGATTTACCGTTCCCTCCACAGGATCCATTATTCGATGCGAAAAGAGCATTCTCTGAAAATCCTTTTGAAGAAGTGGAGTTGCCATTTATGCAGCTTAGACTTCAGCAAGGGATCGGAAGACTCATTCGTACTTCGAATGATCATGGAGATATTCATATCTTCTTAAATGAAAACGAAGTTCAATATAAATCTGAATTTGTAAATATTTTACCCGTTCAGCCTATATAAAATATTAAAGCAAAAGCCCTATTTTTCGGTCTTTTGCTTTTTTTTTGGGATGTTTTATTTTTTTATACAACTAAAATAAAGCTAGTAAGTTGGCGAGGCAGCTATCCCGTTCATTATTATTATGACATAAGATGTAGTTCTACTTCATTCCCGCAATTATGTGTTGAGGTAGTAAAACTTCTCTCATAAACAAATTAAATATTTATCAGGCCGATGTTATAAGGTAAAATATCTTAAATAGTTAACCTTTTTTCTGCTTTTATGTCATATTATTCTAGTGTATGTAAATGATATCTCTTGGGGAGGGAGACAGCAAATTGCAAAATATTCTCTTGTCAAAGCTTATTCCGCCAGATCCATCTATTTACTACTTGAGAAGAAGTAAATTATTAAAAAAACTTTCCAAAAGTGAGACTATGAGATTAACAATCGTTCATAGTGGTGCAGGCTTTGGGAAAACCTCTGCACTTGCCCAATTGATGGCGGACAGTCAGCATTTGTTTTCGTGGTACCAAGTCACGGAAGAGGACGATGATACATTACCCTTCTTTAGACATTTATTTTATAGTATTCAACGTATTCATCCACAGTTTGGTCAGGAAATTGTCGGATGGGACAATTTTTCAAGCTTCTTGAATCTTGAAGAACTAAATAAACTTTCGCTAATTTTTATAAACGAATTCTATAAAATTAATAAAGATTTATTTGTCGTGATTGATGATTTTCATGTTGTACACCATGTTTTTCAAATAAATTATATCTTAAATAAGATTATTGAAAATCTTCCACCAAAAATACATGTCATAGTAGCCTCGAGGATCTATCCGAATTGGAATTGTCTATTACCACTTCGTATGAATGGCATGTTGGTCGAATGTAAAGAGGAAGACTTTATATTTACAATGGAAGAAGTCCAAGTATTATTTGGAGATAACTATAATAGAAGTTTGACGCAAGAGGAGACAGAGGCAGTGCTTGAGGTGACTGAAGGTTGGGCAATTGCTGTATGTCTGTTGGCATTTCAGTCAAATGAATCATTACTCCCTATAAAGGAAATTACGAATCTTTCTTTACACGATTTTTTTGCCTATCTTTCGGAGGAAGTATTTGAGAATTTACAGGAAGCTGAAAAAGATGCTTTATTAAGATGTAGTATTTTTCAATCATTTACACTTGAACAAATTAGAGCTCTATACAATGAAGAGGTCACTTCAAAAGTAAAGTCAATTGTTAAGCAGCAATCTTTTATACAACCATTAATGGGATATGAAGAGTTTCGTTTTCATGCACTTTTCCATCAATTTTTAGAAATGAAACTCATTGAAAGAGACAAAAATGAATATCGAGAGTTGCACAAAAAAGCAGCCATTTACTTTACAGAAGAAAATAATGCAGTGAAAGCTTTATATCATAGCATTAAATCAAAAGATAATCAGTTATTTACGGAAAGTTTAGTTCATTTTGCCAGTTACTTTATTGAAGCAGGTCAGTTTGATTTCTTTTTGGAGAGACTAAAAGAGTTGTCGCTTGAAACAAAGGAAAGTCGTTATCTATTGTATTTTTACGAGGGTGAATGTCAACGTTATCGAGCTCAATATGAAAAAGCAAAAAGGGCTTATGAAGAGTGTTTGAGAATAGCAGAGCAAAAGCTAGATTCATTAGCGATGTTAAAAGCGAATGCAGGAATAGCTCATATTTATTTAGACACGATTCAGCCAGCATTGGCAGAGACTTATTTAATCGAAGCGTTGTCGCTTTCAGAAATTGTAAAGCTGGAAGAAGAGGAAATGTATTTATTAGAACGCCAATATGCTGAAAACCTAGTGAACCTAGGAAGAGCTGGAGAAGCAGAAGAACGGGTCAAACTCCAGGGTTTACCTGAACATATTTTAATAAAAGGAAATTTAGATGTTCGGATGCTTCTCAGACAAGGGAAACTAATGGAAGCAAAGCGCATTTTTCAACTGAGGGATGGACGGGAAATTGTGACATTGGATGCTCATCGTGAATCAGATGTTTTACATGCGCTGATTTTAACGCTGACCGGCAATACAGAGGAAGCCTTTGAGTCGGCTCTGAAGGGTATTCGAAATAGTGAAAAGGATCATGCCAAGTATGCTGAAGCTGTTGCTTATTTACGTAAAGGACATGCAATGATGCTGCTATCGCCTAAATTCTTGAAAGAGGCAGAGAACTGCTATTTAAAAACAAATGATTTAATGGATGGAATTCATGTTACAAGAGCAAAGGCCGAAAGTTATATGGGATTAGCACTTGTAAAATCAAGGCAAGGATACCTGCAAGAAGCAATATTCTTTGCGAATCAGGGGCTTTATGAAACTGAGAGAGTGCAGGATCAGTGGGTTTCCGCACTATTATTAACAGCATTTACGATTATTTATGTTGAAAATAATGATTTTGAAAAGGCAAAGGAATGTGCTCTAAAAGCAAATCACCTTTATCAAAAAAGCCCTGACCATTATGGGGAAATGGTGACAAATTTTTGGCTAGCTTATATTGACTACAGACAAGAAAATGAATCTGATTTCAATCAATATTTTCTTCGATTTCTAGCCCTGTGTCATAAGCATCATTATTATTTTTTCTTGCAAAAAACTACTTTACTGGGGCCGAAGTTAAATATATTTTTGGAACTAGCAACAGAATGGGTAAATCAAAATGAAAATGAAGAAAGCCATTCTATTATTCATGTATTGCAAGTTAAAAAAGGGTCTCCAGTCCCCAAACATACTTTTGAGCTAATATTATTTGGTCCCTTCACAATGATGCGAGATAGGGAAGAAATCGTCGATAAAGAATGGAAGAGGGAGAAAGCGAAGGAGTTATTTCTATATTTATATCTCAATCGACACCGTTACGTTTCAAAAGAGGAAATCATGAATACACTGTGGCCAAATAGCGATGAACAATCGACGAATCGAGATTTTAAAGTAGCTTATAATGCTTGCCTAAAAGTAATCGAACCTAATCGCTCACCACGAGATGACAGTGCCTATATTGCGAGAAAGCAATCCATGTACCAATTACATCAAACCGTTGCATTCTTAAGTGATATAGATGTTTTTAGGAAATGTGCACAAAGAGGCTTGGAAGAAAAGGATCCAGCTATCGCATTGGAATGGCTGCTGCAAGCTGCCTCACTTTATAAGGGGGATTTACTGGAGGATTTATCATCGGTTGAGTGGCTGTCGCAGCAAAGAGAGGAATTAAGACGGCTTCATATCGTGGTCATTGAACGAATCGCACAAAATTTTACGAGATTGAAAGAGTTTCAAAAGGCGATTGAGTGGGGAGAAAAGTTGGTACAGCTTGATGAAACCTGGGAAGAGGGTTACCGACTTTTGATGCTTGCCTACTATTACCAAGATAATCGTCCACAAGCAGTAAAATGGTACGAAAAATGTACAAAAATTCTGGGTGATGAATTAAGTATTGAACCAATGGAAACAACAACTCAAATATTTGAAATGATTTCACGCTAATTGTTTACAAGAGGAATCTTGTATTCAGTTGGCTTTTTTTATTGGTAAGGAAATTATAAAATTTTGCATTGTGCACAAGTACTATATCGCAAAGAAATTTATTTATCAAAAGGTGTAAGGGGATAATTATCTGAAAACATCAAAAGAAGCAAAGCCTTATTTCGACGTTTCAAGAAACTGCTCTAAACGGTAGCAAAGCGAACCGCAGTACGATATTCAAAAAGAAATTAGTCTGATGCTTTACAAAAGAATATTGTTAATAGCGTTCGCCTCACCCAAAAACATCACCTCAAAAATATTCCATCCACTCCTACCCCTCATACTTTGTGAATATTTCGCTTTTTATTTATATATTGTATATCCTTTTCATCTTTGTAACTGATTTGTAACTCGGTTCGTTTATTTTGAACATGAAGCAAATAATGTAAGCGCTTTAAATAAATAGGGGGGGTACAAAATGAAAAGGTTTTGGTCTTTATTTTTAGTTATGGGATTTGTTCTATTATTCATGGTCGCCTGTAGTGAGGATAATACGAAAGAAGATGAGACACAAACAGAAGAAGGGACAACATCGGAAGATACAACAGAAGGTGCTGAATCTTCAGGGACAATAAAAGTTGGGGTGCTTGCTTCTTTAACAGGTGCATTGGAATCCTACGGTAAACAAACTCAGAAAGGGTTCGAACTAGGATTGGAATATGCTACAAACGGAACAATGGAAGTTGCGGGTAAAAAAATTGAGGTTGTTTGGGAAGACACAGAAACGAAGCCAGAGGTTGCCGTGCAAAAAGCAACAAAACTTTTAGAAGATGACGGAGTAGATTTCTTAGTAGGATCTTCAAGCTCAGGTGACACGTTGGCCGTTCTGCCTCTTGCCGAGGAGTATGAAAAGATTATGATTGTTGAACCTGCTGTTGCAGATAGTATTACAGGATCGGAATTTAACCCTTATATTTTCCGCACTGCTCGAAATTCATCTCAAGATGCCTATGCTGCAGCTGCTGCTATTGCAGGTGAAGGGGTGAAAATTGCGACATTTGCACCTGATTATTCATTTGGCTGGGATGGTGTAACAGCATTTAAAGAAGCAGCAGAAGAATTAGGTGCTGAAATCGTAGCTGAAGAATATGCTGATCCAGCAGCGACGGATTTTACTTCAAACCTGCAAAAGATTGTTGAAGCAAAACCAGATTATTTATTTGTTGTGTGGGCTGGTGCCAACTCTCCATGGAATCAAATTGCGGATTTAAAACTTCAGGAAAAAGGAATTAAAATTTCTACCGGAGCACCTGATATTGTTGCGCTAGGAATGATGGGTCCTTTAGTTGGGATGGAAGGTTTCTCTGTTTATTATCACACGTTACCAAACAATGAAGTGAATGATTGGTTAGTAGAGGAGCATAAGGCACGTTTTAACGGTGAAGTGCCAGACTTATTTACACCAGGTGGATTCTCTGCAGCAGTGGCAATCGTAACGGCATTAGAAAAATCAGGCGGGGATGCGGATGGTAATACATTAATACCGCTTATGGAAGGGATGTCCTTTGAAACCCCCAAAGGTACAATGACATTCCGGGAAGAAGATCATCAAGCATTACAAACAATGTATTCGGTACGTTTAGAGACTGTAGATGGCTTTGATTATCCTGTGCCTGTACTAATTCGTGAATTAAGCCCGGAGGAAACTGAGCCGCCAATTATGAACTAGGTAAATTATGAATCGAACAGACCAACGTGTTTGGTCTGTTTCTCTTAAAATCATTTAGACCTGGTGGGTGTGGAGAGATAGAAACTTGGGGGTGTCCAATAATTCGGGAAAACTGGCCAATAAAAACCGATTGCCCAATAAACTCATAAAATGCCAGATCTCTAAGGGTTTCAAGAGAAACAGAAAGGAGAATAAAGATGGAACCGATTATACGTACAAAAGATTTGTCCATACAATTCGGCGGACATAAAGCGGTGGATCGCGTGAATTTTGAAATGCCCGAAAAGCACTTCAAGTCGATTATTGGTCCCAATGGTGCCGGCAAAACGACTTTCTTTAACCTGCTTAGTGGAGAGCTAAAGCCGACTGAAGGGGATATATTTTTTAAGGGTGAATCTTTAGCAAAATACTCTTCCGTAGAAAGGACTCGTAAAGGTCTCGGCAGATCATTTCAAATTACAAACGTTTTCCCTAATCTAACGGTACTCGAAAATGTTCGATTAGCCGTACAGTCAAAGGGAAAAGTAAGGTTTCATTTTATTAAATCCTATCGGAGTTACAAAAAAATAACAGAGGATGCACTTTTGATACTAGATCAAGTGCTGCTACTTAATAAGAGCGAAGCAATTGCTAGTCAATTATCGCATGGTGAGAAAAGAAAACTTGAAATTGCGATGCTTCTTGCACTGGACACAGAAGTTTTACTGTTAGACGAACCAACAGCCGGAATGTCTTTAGAAGAAGTACCGACTATACTAGATGTCATTCGCTCGATTAAGCAGCATGGCAATAAAACCATTTTATTAATAGAACACAAGATGGATATGATTTTAGATTTATCGGATTCGATAATGGTGCTATTTAATGGAAAATTACTTGCAGACGGGACACCGGCTGAAATTATGAATAATGAAACCGTGCAAAATGCATATCTAGGAGGGCTTTATGATGAAGAGCTTGTTGAAACTTCATAATATCCAAACCCATATTGAGCAATTTCATATTTTGCAGTGCATTCAATTTGAAGCTAGAGAAGGTGAAGTTTCCGTACTATTAGGCCGAAATGGAGCCGGGAAAACAACTACATTAAAAACCATTATGGGGTTAACGCCAGCTTCAAGTGGGTCACTAACTTTTTTGAATCAAGAAATATCGAAAAAGCCCACCCATGAGATCGCCAATATCGGTATTGGCTATGTACCGGAGGATCAAGGTATTTTTTCGCAGCTAACCGTGGAGGAGAACATTAAGGTTGCCATGCGTAAAGAGACAGATGAAGCACTTGAAAGGCAAGAGTATGTGTTGACTCTATTTCCTGACCTAAAAAAGTTCTGGAAAAAAGCAGGGGGAAATTTATCCGGCGGACAAAAACAGATGCTGGCAATGGCAAGAGCATTTGTCAATGACAGCAAGCTTTTATTGATTGACGAACCATCCAAAGGCTTAGCTCCAATCGTTGTTGAGAAGGTAATGGAAGCAATTATGGAGATGAAAAAAAGAACAACCATTGTCCTTGTGGAACAGAACTTTATTATGGCAAGTCGCATTGGAGACACGTTCACTTTAATTGATGATGGTCGAACGGTCCATTCAGGTGCCATGAATGAATTGATTGCGGATGATGAATTAAAGCATAAGTATCTAGGCATTGGGTAGAGGGGGGAATCATGTGGATTTACTTATAAGCTTGATAATAAATGGGTTGGCAACAGGGATGCTGATCTTCCTGCTTGCCTCGGGGCTTACTCTAATTTTTGGATTAATGGATGTCCTGAATTTTGCCCATGGCGGACTCTTTGTTTGGGGAGCTTTTACCGGTGTATTCACCTATATCTATACAGAGAGTTTCATAGTCGGAATATTAGTTGCCATCTTAACGGGAGTGATATTGGGCTTCATCATGGAAAAGTTGATCATCACACCTGTTTATGGAAATCATGTACAGCAAATTTTAATTACTCTTGGGTTTATGCTGGTATTGCAAGAAATGATTAAAGTGGTGTTTGGACCGAACGCGATTCCTGTTAAAGTGCCGGATTATTTAGCAGGCAGCTGGGAAATGGGAGAAGTCATTATTATTAAATATCGGATTTTCATTATCGTCGTCGGCTTTATCGTTTTCGGTGTATTCCATTATATTTTAACACGTACAAAGATTGGGCTGATTGTTCGTGCAGGTGTAATGAATAAAGAAATGGTTCAAGCACTTGGAATTAATATAAAGAAAGTATTTTTATTCGTCTTTATGACAGGGGCTGCCCTGGCATCTATTGGTGGCATGTTGATGGCACCTTATTCAGGATCGATTTATGCAGAAATGGGAATGGAGTTTGCTATTTTAGGATTTATAGTTGTGGTGATCGGAGGGATGGGAAGTTTTTCCGGCTCCTTGCTTGCGGCAATTTTAGTAGGGTTGGCAGGTAGCTTTATGGCTTATTATGTTCCGTTTTTATCATTGGCAGTGAATATGATTTTGATGGCTATTGTATTAATCTTCCGACCTCAAGGCTTATTTAGGATTGCAAAGGAGTGAGTATTGTGAAAACAACTAACCTAGTTTCAAAATATAATATTTTATTTTTTGTTATTTTAATCTTCCTAACTGCATTTCCTTTTGTAGCTGATTCGAGAACATTAACGATTTTGCTTACGCAAATATTCATTTTTTCCATTTTGGCAATGAGTTATGATATTTTGCTGGGATTTACGGGGATTGTATCTTTTGGTCATGCTATGTTTTTCGGTATCGGTGCATATGGAACAGCCATATTGCTGAATACCTTTGAACCGACAGTCGGAGTGTTTATTGGGTCCATTGCAGTCGGAATTGTACTTTCCGGACTCGTCAGTTTTTTTGTTGGTCTCTTAACCTTGAGATTGAAAAGTCATTTTTTCGCGATGCTAACCTTGGCGATCTCTGGATTGTTATTGGTTGTAGCGGAAAAGTGGAGAACTGTTACAAAAGGAAATGATGGTTTCACTTTTAGAGCACCAGATATTTTCAAGGACCGTATTGTCTTTTACTTTTGCGTACTTGCCTGCTTAGTGATTGTCTTTTTGCTTTTAAGACGTTTTGTTCAATCTCCCCTTGGAAGAGTGCTGATTGCTGTTCGTGAAAATGAACAACGCACACGTTCATTAGGCTTCAAGACATTGCATTATAAAGTGATTTCTTCGGTTGTTGCAGGTGTCGTGGCGAGTTTGGCAGGATCTTTATATGCTGTTTCACTAAGATTTGTGAATACGAGTGTGATGGCAATGGATATTACGCTTGATGCCCTTCTTATGACAATCATAGGGGGCGTTGGAACCTTGGTAGGTCCTATCGTTGGTTCGGTAGTAATTGAATTTGCACAGCACTATCTATCAGGTCTTGCAAGAGATTTCCCGATTTTTGAACGTTGGATTATTTTCTTTGGGATTATTTATATCCTAGCCGTTGTCTTTTTCCCAAAAGGAATTGTAGGATCGATACTTCATTCGATTTCTAAATGGAAATCGAAACGCGAAGAAAGTAAAACTTTCGCTTTACAAAAAGACAAGGAGCGATCGTCATGAATGTAGGAATTATAGGAATCGGAGTCTTCTTACCAACTGAAAGGATGACGGCAGAAGACATCGCAGAAAAAGCAAACCTGCCAATTGAGGTAGTCAAGATAAAAATGGGCATTACAGAAAAACCAATTGCGGGTGACAATGATCATACAGTTCAGATGGCAATACGAGCCGCCGAGAAGGCACTAGAACATGCAACAATTGATGCAAAAGACATTGATGTGATTATCTATTTTGGTGAAGAACATAAAGAATACCCCTTATGGACGGCAGGAATCAAGATACAGGAAGAACTTGGTGCGACAAATGCATGGGCCTTCGACATTCAACTGAGGTGCGGTACGGCGATTTTGGCAATGAAACTAGCAAAAAGTCTAATGATTTCCGATGACAATATTCGAACAGTATTACTTGCGGGAGGTTACCGTAATCACGATTTGATTGATTATCAGAATGAACGAACACGTTTTATGTTCAATTTAGGAGCGGGCGGAGGCGCATTAGTCCTTAAACGCGATGTTCTAGAAAATCTAATCTATGAATCTGCAATTATTACGGATGGTTCTTTTTCTGAGGATGTAATTGTTCCGTTCGGAGGAACAAAGCAGCCTCTAACACCGGAACTCCTCCTGCAGGGGTTGTATCGTCTAGATGTGACAGACCCACAAGGGATGAAAACGAGGCTAGAACAAAGGTCGCTTGATAACTTTATTAAGGTCATACGCAATTCTTTAAGCAAAAGTGGATTTGATGAAAAAAATCTAGCTTACATTGGGATGCTCCATATGAAAAAATCGGCTCACGAATTTGTATTAAAGTCATTTCATTTAAAAGAGGAAAACTCGATTTATTTATCGAACTACGGACATATTGGTCAAATTGATCAAATATTATCATTACAGCTCGCCTTAAAGGAAAAAAAAATACAGGATGGCGATGTCATTACTTTGGTCAGCGCGGGAATTGGATACGCTTGGGGAGCAATAACAATTCAATGGGGAAAACAAAGGGGGGGAAGAGATGACAGTCTCTGATAAATTAAAGGTAGTGAACTTGCCAAATGGGGAAACACTTTCCTATCGTGTACGATCTGGAGGAGAAAAGCTTCTGCTTTTAATTCATGGCAATATGACATCTTCAAAGCATTGGGATGTGCTTATGGAATCATTAAGTCCGGAATATACCATTATTGCACCGGATTTAAGGGGGTTTGGAAACTCTACTTATCACAAAAGAGTTCAGCATATAAGAGATTTTAGTGCTGATATTAAGAGCTTTATTGATTTACTTAGCTTAAAAGATTTCAGCATGGCTGGCTGGTCGACAGGTGGTGCAATAGCGATGCAGTTTTGCATTGATTATCCGGAATACTGCAACAAAATAATTCTGCTTGCCTCGGCTTCAACACGCGGCTATCCATTTTATAAAACAAAGGATGATGGATCAGTCGATTTATCACACAGGTTTACCACTATCGAGGAAATAGAAGCAGACAAAGGAAGGACACTTCCAATGCAAGCTCTCTATGATTCGAAAAATAGAGAAGGCTTAAGGGCGGTATGGAACGCAGCGATTTATACCCATAATCAGCCTGAAGAAAATCGATATGAAGACTATATAGATGATATGTTGACGCAGCGTAATCTTGCAGACATTTATCATGTACTAAACACATTTAACATAAGCCATTTGGATAATGAGGCTGCGAAAGGGACTGGAGAAGTAGATAAAATAAATGTTCCAGTACTAATCCTTTATGGAGAGCGGGATTATGTCGTACCTCTTCAAATGACGAATGAAATTATAGAAGATTTTGGTGGGAGGGCAAAAGCCGTTAAGTTGGTGAATTGTGGACATTCTCCCCTCATAGATGATTTAAAACAATTAACGGATCATATTGAAACGTTCTTACAGGAAGGAAGCGATAATCGTGCGTTTACAGGATAAGGTAGCCATTATAACGGGTGGAGCAAATGGAATAGGTAAAGCTGCATGTGAAGCCTTTTTAAACCAAGGGGCAAAAGTTGTGATTGCAGATTTTGATGAGGAGCGTGGAAAGGAACTAGAACAGCACCTTCGGAATCAAGGAAAAGACGTACTATTTATAGGGGTAGATGTTGCAAATCAAGAAAGTGTCAAAAATATGGTAGCCCAAGTACTAGTGAATTATGAGAAGATTGATATTTTGATAAATAACGCAGGAATCACAAAGGATGCCATGCTCGTAAAAATGACGGAACAGGATTTTGACCGGGTACTTGATGTGAATTTAAAGGGTGTTTTTAACTGCACACAAGCAATTGTTCCCCATATGGTGGAAAAAGGCTATGGCAAGATTATTAATACTTCTTCGGTAAGTGGCATTTATGGAAATATAGGACAAACAAATTATGCTGCAACCAAAGCAGCTGTAGTCGGAATGACAAAAACATGGGCAAAAGAATTGGGCAGAAAAGGAATTAATGTCAATGCAGTTGCTCCCGGGTTTACAAAGACAGCGATGGTTGAAAAAATGCCGGAAAAAGTGATACAACATATGGAATCTATCGTGAGCCTTCAGAGATTAGGAGAAGCAGAAGATATCGCAAACGCCTATGTCTTCCTTGCATCAAATGAATCAAGCTATATTACCGGTCATGTATTACACGTAGATGGCGGAATTATGATGTGATGTGGGAGGGAAACCCGTTGCAAAATGAACAAGCTTGGATATTGAATAGAGCGAGATTAACCCCTTCCAAACTTGCGCTTATTGATATCCAATCAAATCGAAAATGGAGCTATGAAGAATTATCAAATGAAGCTCTAAAATGGTTAAGCTATTTAAAAAATGAAGGCATAAAGGAAGGGGAACGGGTCGCTTTACTTGCAGAAAATAGTATTGATTTATTTCCGATTCTATTCGCCTGCGGTTTAGGTGGATTTATCTATGTTCCGCTAAATTGGCGATTAAGTAAGAATGAGCTTATTTCTATTGTAAAAGATTGTACACCATCCATTCTGATCACAGATGAGAAGTACTTTTGTTTAGGGGAAGAGATTTTCGGTAATAACCTCGTTCAAATTGCATACGTCTTAAAAATTGATCCCATGGAATATGAGCTTAATCACCAGTGGGAGTCAACAAATCCATGGTTAATGATTTATACAGGGGGAACGATGGGAAACCCAAAAGGCGTTTTATTATCATTTGACGCCGTGAATTGGAATGCCATCAATACAATTATTAGTTGGAATTTAAACTGCGAGGATTGCACGATTAATTATATGCCGCTTTTCCACACGGGTGGACTAAATGCTTTATCCATCCCCATCTTGATGTGTGGCGGGACGGTAGTGGTTGGCAATAAGTTTGACGCAGAAGAAGCCATTCGAGCAGTGGATGATTACCAATCAACCATATCTTTATTTGTACCGACCATGTACCAAGCCATAATCGAAACGGATTATTTCAAAAAGGCTACTTTTCCGACAGTGAAGGTATTTTTATCAGGAGGAGCTCCTTGCCCTAAAACTATTTACAGTCACTTTATAAACAAAGGTCTAAAATTTAAAGAAGGGTATGGTTTAACGGAAGCTGGGCCAAATAATTTTTATATTGAGCCTGAAAATGCGGCAAAAAAACCAGGATCTGTCGGAAAAAGTATGCTGTTTAATTCAATTCAAATTAAAAATGAAAACGGGAATCTATGTAAAGGAGGAGAAGTAGGAGAGTTATATATAAAGGGAAAGCACATGTTCACGAGTTATTGGAATAATCCGGAAGAGACAAAAAAGGCAATAATAAATGGGTGGCTGAAAACAGGTGACCTTGCCAAAGTAGATAGAGATGGTGATGTTTTCATTGTCGGCCGAAGAAAAGACATGATTATTACAGGTGGGGAAAATGTCTACCCCATAGAAGTTGAGCAATGTATTATCAGCCATCCTAAAGTAAAAGAAGTGGCTGTTATTGGAATAAGCGATGCAAGATGGGGAGAAGTTGTGACAGCATTCATCGTCTGTGTCGGTGCAGGAGAAGGCTTTGATATAGAAATTCAAAATTATTGCCGTAAACAACTTGGAGCTTATAAAGTTCCGAAGAAAGTAATTTTTGTTGATGAATTACCAAAAACCCATGTGGGGAAAATAGATAAAAAGCAGTTGGTGGAGTTACAGAGTGAAAAAAATTAATAATGAAACTATAAGAACCTCTCCCGCAAAAATAGGGGAGAGGTTGATTTCCTCCTAAACAATCTGGGTAGCCAAGTCACACAAGCCGTGTATTTAGAAACAGTAAAAAACACGCCAATTATTATATTAGCGTGTTACTAAGATTGAATTGATATTTCCACTTCTACAATTGTATGTACGCAAAATTATTATAAAATTATGTATTCGATGATTATTCTGCATCAATCGTGAATAGAATTGTAAGGGTTCCAACCTCTTCAATACTTGTCGGTAGTTTGAAGGCTTTTTCAAATCCAAAGAGTTTTGTGTTTCCCACCATGACTGTTGGTGGAGTAATGTCTACATTTAGACCTTGTTGACCTACATGCGTACATAGGTTACCGGCAAACATATTTCCTAACTCGCCCGTAAATGATTCTAACATCTCTCCTTCAAGTGGCATGCCGAACATTTTCGAGCCAATGGCACTAAAAGATGAAGATGTACTATCGATAATGATTCTTCCTTTTATGTCACCGATCAGACCGATTAAAACCCCCATTTCTTGTTGAATGAAGGGCTCCGTTAAAACTGAAGGGGATTGTATATTCAAATCCATGGGTAGAATGCTTTTTAACGAAGTGATTGAGCCATTTAAAATGGTTTGTATATGTTGAGAATTATTCATAGAATGACCCCTTTTTCGACTTTTTTCCATCTTACCATGAGTATAGTACATTAGTACATGTAAAATAGTTCCAACCTATACCAATATACCCGTTTGTATGAAATTTGTACGTTTATTGGATTTTCATTATAATAGATGAAAATGATTCTCATTAACATAGGAGGAGTCGAATGGTTTATTTATTTGTTGGTGCAACTGTTGTTATTTACGCTTGTATTGGTACGTATGTAGTAAAGAGAACGACTAAATCTTAATAAACTGCTTCTTCCTTTCCAAATTGTTCAAAAATCCTCCAAAGCTGTGCTTCAATAATCTTTCCACTTCATATTAAAAAAATTTCCCTTTCATTCTTTCTTTTTCTTCGATTTTATTATTTAATCATAATAGTATATAATTGTGACAATAATGAGGCAAAGGGGTATTTATCTGCATGAGTTCTTTTGAAGAAAAATTACAGGAATTATTACAGCAATCTGCGATACAATACATAATTTATCAAAACAATGAAGATACAGAACGAATGGAGAAGCTTCATTTATTTGCTCGAAAACTATTGCAAAAAGAATATGTAATCGGATTTGCAGGTCATTTTTCTGCAGGTAAGTCCAGCATGATTAATGCATTATCCGGGGAGGACATTTTAGCAGCTAGTCCTATCCCGACGAGTGCTAACATTGTGAAAGTGCATAAGTCTGAGGAAGATTATGCAATCGTTTATATGCATCATGAAAAGCCAGTAAAGTTTGAAGCAGGCTATGATTTTAAAACAGTGAAGGAATTAAGCAAAAATGGTGATCTTGTGTCTCAAATTGAAATTGGACACAGTGGATCCTCACTTCCATTGGGTGTAACTGTTATGGATACACCTGGGGTTGACTCGACAGATGATGCCCACGCAATGTCCACTGAATCCGCACTTCATATAGCGGATGTCGTATTTTATACAATGGATTACAACCATGTTCAATCTGAATTAAACTTTCAATTCACAAAGCAACTGATGAAATATAATCAGAATGTTTACTTAATTGTTAATCAAATTGATAAGCATAAAGAAAATGAACTTTCATTTGATGCGTTTAAACAATCCGTACAGCAATCCTTTTCAGCGTGGGGAGTTGAACCAAAGGGCATCTTTTTCACGTCGCTTAGAGAATTCGATCACCCGCATAATGACTTTGACACAGTAAAGAAAATTGTCATGGATTCAATGGAAGATTGGCAAAAGCAGCTTGTTTCGACAGCTGAAAATACTTTGCGAAAGCTGCAAAATGAACATCTTGCTTATTTAGAGGAAGAAAAACAATCTTTACTTTCGGACTATGAAAATGTTCTAAGTACCGACGAGTGGGAAAATCGCCACGATTTATTGGAACAGTATGATAAGTTAAACCTCCAAACAGAACTTTTTTCCAATGAAAATTGGAATGAAACGTTTAAAGATCGACGCAAGGAGTTATTAGAAAACGCAGCGATTATTCCTGCTGATTTCCGTGAAAAATTACGTGCGTATTTGGAAAGTACGCAAGAAGGCTTTAAAGTGGGCGGATTATTCTCTGCTAAAAAGAAAACGGAAGAAGAAAAGAAACGCCGTATTGAAGACGTTTATGAACAATATAAGGTGATATTGCAATCACAAATTATAGGTCATTTAAGAAATCTAATGAAGCAATCCCTAAAAGAGGTCGGGGTTTTAACAGACGATCGAGCAGGACAAATTGATGCTCTTCAATTCGATGTACCTTTCTCATTAATCGAAGGTCAAATAAAACAAGGGTCACTTCTTACAGGGGATGCTTTATTAAATTTTGCAAATCGTGTTGCAGAAGCTACGAAACGTTATTTTATTGAAGCAACAGATGAATGGAAGGATCAACAGGAGACTGTATTAAAGGACGCATCTCAAAACTTATCCACTCCAGTTCAAGCTAAGATAAAAGTACTAAAGGAAAAAGTGGATGCTATCCATTCGATTGAAAAATTGAATCATTATAAGCTAAGCGCTGAAAAAGAAATTGTGACAGCAACAAAAGATACACGTTCAGGTGCGAAGCGACAGTTCGATAACTGGCACGATGCTTTTGAGCAGGCTCTTAAAGAAATACGTCCTTTTGATCCGGCCATGCTAGCGAAAAAGGAAGTTAAAGTGGAAGAAGAATCTAGCCAAATTCAGGCAGCATCAATCCACAATCAAAAAGGTGAAGAAGTAATTGAAGCGGCTATTCGCACTGCAAATGCAGTTAAGAAAATTGATGGATTTGAAGAAGTAGCACAGTTTTTACAGAAAAAAGTAGAACGACTACAGCAAAAGGATTTTACAATCGCATTATTCGGGGCATTTAGTGCAGGGAAATCAAGTTTTTCCAATGCCTTAATGGGATCACAGGTGTTACCGGTTTCACCAAATCCAACTACTGCTGCCATTAATAAAATTCGACCTGTTACAAAAGACCATCCACACGAGACAGCAGATGTTCACTTAAAAACAAAGGAACAATTGTTAGAGGATATTAAAGGTTCGTATGAAGAGATCGGCCTTACAGTTCAATCATTACAAGAGGCTTATGATCGTGCTGATGAAGGACTGGCTGTACCATTAAAAGATGAGCGGTTAAATGTTCATAAATCCTTTATTAGAGCGTTTAGTCAAGGATTTAAAACATATGAATCACAGCTGGGGCAAACAATCCGAGTAGAGCGTTCAGAGTTTGAACGATTCGTAGCACAAGAAAATCGATCATGTTTTGTCGATAATATTGATTTCTATTTTGATAGTCCATTAACAAGAATGGGTGTAACGCTGGTAGATACACCAGGGGCTGACTCGATTAATGCCCGTCACACTGGAGTTGCCTTCGATTATATTCGAAATGCAGATGCGATTTTATTTATTACGTATTATAATCATGCATTTGCCAAAGCAGACCGCGAATTCTTGATTCAATTAGGTCGTGTGAAGGATGCTTTCGAGCTTGATAAGATGTTCTTCATTGTAAATGCTATTGATTTAGCATCTACACCAGATGAAGAAGAGGATGTTAAAAACTATGTGAAAACTGAGTTGCAACGTTTTGGTATCCGTTTCCCTAAATTATTTGGTGTTTCAAGTTTGCTGGCTCTTCGTGAAAAAGTTGAATCCAATTCATTCAATTCGGGTATGGCGCCGTTTGAGCAATCGTTCCATCACTTCTTAAATGAAGAACTAGCTGCTATTGCCGTACAAGCGTTACATGAAGAGGTTGAGAAAACTCAAGCACGCCTGGCAGATTTGATAACACAAACTGAAGACAACCTAAAACGAAAAGATGAGCGCCTCGAAGAGCTTGCACAGCTGGAACACTATGTACAAAAAAGATATAGCAGTTTATCAACTAACATATTAAAGAGTGATATGAAGCAGGAATTAGATGAACTCCTCTATTATGTAATGCAACGGGTTTATTATCGTTATCCTGATTTCTTTAGAGAAAGCTATAATCCATCTACTTTCTCATCTATGCCGGTTCAAACAGCATTAGAGCAGGCATTAAAGGAAACAATCAGTGCGTTAAGGTTTGACTTTGCACAAGAACTGCGTGTAACAAATTTCCGTTTAGCACAGTTTATTCAAAAGAAAATAATTGAACGCTTTAAAGAAGAGGTTCGTTCCTTAAAAGAATTAAATCCGAGCTTCTCTTTCATTACTTTCGAGTCGGAAGAGCCAAAAATATTAGACTTTAAAGGTCCTTTTGCAGATGAAAAGAAGTATGCTTCGGTTAAATCATATTTCAAAAATACAAAGACATTCTTTGAAAAAAATGAAAAAGAAAATCTGAAAATGGCATTAGAAGAATTAACTAAACCGGATGCACAAATTTATGTCGATACAGAAAAAGAGAAAATCTCTCATTGGGCAACTGATTTAATTGAACACGAATCGGAAAACTTGAATAACTATTTACTAAAACAGGCGTTAAAACAAATTGAGACTGAAAAATTACTTCTTGAAGAGGTAAATCGCTTAGAGATGTGGAAATCTATCTTTTATGATTTACAAAAATCGGAGGTAAAGTAAATGGGAAAAGTGTTCGTTGCTGCTCGCGACGTAAAGGCTGGTCGCTTTATTGATGCTCGTTTTAATCTTCAGGATCGAGATTGGGGAAAACAAGCCTTTCATAGTGGACATATACAAGGTGCGATATACTGGGATTTAGAACTAGATCTATCTGATATGACAAAAAGTGAAGGCCGTCATCCAATGCCTTCAAAAGAACAGCTCCAGCATTTATTTGAACAATCGGGTTTAAATTATGATGACAGTATATATATTTATGACCAAGGCGGGGCACCCTTTGCAGCTCGCGCCTGGTGGATGTTAAAGTATGCAAATTTCCCAAATGTTTATATCGTGAATGGCGGCATTGAGGCGTTGAAGGAAGCTGGAATATCTTTAACAGTGGAAGAGTCAAAGTATGACGTTACCGATTTGGTTCTAGATTGGAATGATGCAATCTATTCAAATTCAGCAGATGTGAAAAATATTGTCGATGGAGTTCAAAAAGCCCTATTATTAGATGCTCGTTCAAATGAAAGATACATTGGGAAAAACGAGCCAATTGATAAAGTGGCAGGCCATATACCTACGGCGGAAAATTTCGACTGGGAGCAATTGAAACAGGGCTCTGAACTGCACGCCAATGAACAGCTTCTCGAAAAATTTAATCGAGATGAAGAAATTGTCGTATATTGTGGTTCAGGTGTAACGGCATCACCTTTATATGCGATACTAGCAGATTCAGGGTATGAAAATTTGAAGCTTTATGTAGGAAGCTATAGTGACTGGATTACACAATATGAGGTTGAAACAGGGGAAAATAAGTAAATGAATGATAAAACGTATAATGTAAAAGTTATACGTTTTATTCTTATTAAAGAATGAATGAATAGTCATTCAATAATTGACGTTTTTAAAAAGGGGATGGAAAAATGCTATTGAAGAAATCCATTGATTTTGGAAGCCATCAAAATGTAATCTATGCAAATGGGAAGGTTACTTTGGGCAAGATTTCTCTTAATGTTTATTGTTTTATGATAGATGGTGTTTTAATTGATACAGGTTCCAGGTCTCTGAGTAAACATTTTGAACCGTTTCTATTGGAATCGGATATTGAACAAGTTGTATTAACCCACATACATGAGGATCATTGTGGATGCGCATCCATCTTGGAACAAAAACGAAATGTACCAATATATATACATGAAATGTCTGTACAAGTTTGTGGAAGGAATCCCGAGTATCCACTTTACAGAAAGGTTTTCTGGGGGAAGCGAAAACCATTTAAAGCCAAGGCTATTGGAAGCAGATTTTCATCACGTACAGCCGATTTGATTGTTTTAAAACACCTGGTCATGCAAAGGATCATCTTGCATTTCTAAATAAAGAAACGGGACAACTTTTTACAGGGGACCTCTATGTCCAAACTAAAACGAAAGTAGTACTAAGAGAAGAGAGCATACCTACAATCATACAATCAATAGAGCATCTTTTAACTTATGACTTTAGTGAGGTGTACTGCAGCCATGCAGGGTTTATAAAGGATGGTAGAAAGAGCTTAAAGAATAAGAGAGATTATTTATTTAATATACAGCAGCAAGTAATCGAGCAGTATCAGGAGGGGCTTTCTTCTAAGCAAATTCATGATAGTCTATTTAAACGTAAATACCCAATCACGAAGCTCTCTGGCGGGGAATGGGATTCAATGCATATTGTCACATCAATCATAGAGGATATGAAACAAGCGATTAGTTAAATTTTAATAATGTTTCAACTACTTTGTAACTTTTCCATATGTTGTCCGACTAATGAATTGAAAAGAAAAAAAGAGGAGAGAGCAAATGAAAAAATATGCGCCTATACTTATATCTTCAGCTTTGATCAGCAGTTTATTATTGCTTCCAACAGTGTCTGCTGAGGGTACTGAAAATCCAGCTGTGGAAGAAGTTCAACAAAGTAAGAGTAATTTTTTAAAGGTTACAGGAGAAATCGTTTCAATTGAAGCAGATCCAAAAGGGAATAACTATGCAACTGTTAAAACAGGCGAGAAAGAATTTGGTCTGTACTATGATGATACTACCCTAGTTTTGAATAATGCCGGAGAAAAGGTAGAATTGATAGAAGGAGCAGAGATTACGACTTTTATAGATTCCAGAAAACCCATGATTATGATTTATCCTCCTAGGTATTCACCTGAAGTGATCATTGTTCAATCAAAAGATCCGAGCACAGTTGAGCTACAGAAATTTAATAAACAGCTTTTAAACGAAAAAGAAGATTTAGTGATTAATCTAACTGATGAAACTGAAATACATGATTTATCCGGAAGAAAAATGTCGAAGGATGCAATAGCGGAGAAAGATGTTCTTATTTTCTATAATTATGTGTTAGAGAGTTATCCAGCACAAACAGCACCATTTAAGATAATCGTTTTAGAAAAAGAGCCATCAAAAATCGACAAAGCGCTGGCTATTGCAGATGAGGATTATTACGAAGTGAATGGTGTAACGATGATTCCGCTTAGACTAGTAGCGGAACAACTAGGTTTCCAAGTGGAATCAAAAGGAAAAGTAATTATCGTTTCTAAAGGCAATGTTTCATTTACAATAACTGTAGGGTCAAAACACTACGGATACAACAAAGCACTTGGCTATTTTCAGGAAGAACCTACAATACTTGAAAAAGGTAAGACATATGTACCATATGAATTGCTGGAACAATTGATTGAATTAACAGAGTAGAAATAAAATTCAAATCCGAATTAGAAAATGCTATGTACATTTTTAATATGTATGTAGCATTTTTTATTGACAAAAATGTGAAAAAATAATAAAGAATGTGAAGAAATGAGCAAAAGACTTTGTGAAATATTTCATATTACACTCAATAAAGCAATACGTGTAGACCTTCACATAAAGAATGTTATATAAATTGGAAATTCAAATTATAAAAACGTTTTCACATATTATTTCAGTAAAATAATATTTGCTAAAAAATACTATCATACTAAATTTGATATACACTGTATTTTATCAAATTATCGTTTTTTAGCAGCATATTTACGTATTTTTGAGAATATTTTTGTTGACTTCATCCAAATAAAGCACTATGATACGAAAATATAAAGTTTTTAAAAATAAAACAAACGGGGTGGCTAAAATGGATTTAATGAAAAAATCGATTGAAATGCATGGACAATATAAGGGGAAATTAGAAATTAATTCAAAAGTACCGGTAGAAGACTCATATGATTTGAGTTTAGCTTATTCGCCAGGAGTAGCTGCACCCTGTCTTGAAATTGAAAAAGACCGTTCACTTGTTTATGACTATACGATTAAGGGGAATCTGGTTGCGGTTGTTACAGATGGTACAGCAGTATTAGGTTTGGGTGATATCGGACCAGAAGCAGCACTTCCTGTAATGGAGGGGAAGGCTTTACTATTAAAGCGATTTAGTAATGTGGATGCAGTCCCAATCTGTTTAGATACTAAAGATGTAGATGAAATCGTTCGAACAGTAAAGCTCATTTCTCCAACATTCGGTGCTATCAATCTAGAGGATATCTCTGCACCGCGATGTTTTGAAATAGAAGATCGGTTACGTAAAGAGTGTAATATCCCTGTGTTTCATGATGATCAGCATGGGACGGCGATTGTTGTTGGAGCAGGATTGAAAAACGCGTTAAAAATCGTAAAAAAAGACAAAGAAGATTTAAAAATTGTCATTAATGGGGCTGGGGCAGCGGGAATTGCCATTCTTCGTATATTACTTCATCAGGGCTATCAAAATATTGTAGTTTGTGATTCAACGGGTATCATCTACAATGGCAGAGAAATAGGAATGAATTCAATTAAAGAAAATATTGCTCATTTAACAAATCCTAAAAACTTAACCGGCAGTCTTGATGAAGCACTTGTTGGAGCGGATGTGTTTATCGGTGTATCTGTAGCAAACTTGCTGACAAAAGAGCATATTGAATCAATGAGCAATGATCCAATTGTCTTTGCACTTGCAAATCCAAATCCTGAAATCACTTATGACAATGCGAGAAGCTGGGGTGTTCGTATAATTGGGACAGGCCGTTCAGATTATCCAAACCAGGTGAACAATGTATTAGCCTTCCCGGGGATTTTTAAAGGTGCACTGGATGTAAGGGCAACAGATGTGAATGAAGATATGAAACTTGCAGCAGTGGAAGCAATCGCATCTCTAGTAACAGATGAAGAACTTTCCGAAGAATACATTATTCCAAAAGCATTGGATGAAAGAGTGGCACTGGCAGTCGCTAAAGCAGTGGGGGAAGCAGCTATTCAATCTGGAGTATCTGAATTGTATCCGAAGGTGTTAAAAGATAGCGTTGTAATTTAATATTTTGAGAGTTTAAGCTGCGTCAAGATATTATTTAGGGATCTTCACATTCGACTACATGCCTTGCGTTTTCAAGGCTAGGTTCCGATATTGTTTACAATTAACTATAAAAGCTAAGGTGTCTCAATCAAGTCGAGACACCTCTGTTTTTTATGGATTATACATTTTCAACCGCAATTTCTTCTGAAAGCATTTCTAACTGGTCTATTAAAGAACCGATATAAGCAATCGTATCTTTTAATGGCTGATCTGTTGTAATATCTACACCTGCCATTTTAGATAATTCTACAGGTGATTTTGTTCCCCCTGCTTTTAGAACTTTAAGCCAATCTTGTACAGCTGGCTCGCCTTCATTTAGAATGCGTTGTGATACTTGAGTGGCGATTGTTAGACCTGCTGAGTACGTATATGGATATAAGCCCATGTAATAGTGTGGCTGGCGCATCCAAGTCAATTCAGCACCCTCAGTGATTTCAACTGTATCGCACCAGAAATCTTCTAAAACTTCGCGCTTTAATTTATTCAAAATCGAAGCATTAACACTACCGCCATCATCTATGATTTCATAGACTTTACGTTGATAAGCCGCTTCTAATAAATGTGTTACAAAGTTGTGATAGTAAGTACGTGTGACAATTGTTGAGATTACCCAACGTTTGAAACGAGCATCATTTGAATTTGACAACAGATGGTTTGCCATTAACATCTCATTCATTGTAGATGGTGCTTCAATAAAGTATAAAGAAGGTCTTGAGTTGAAGATATTTTGCTCTTTGTGTGTTAAATAGAAATGACCTGCATGGCCTAATTCATGGGCAAGAACAAATACTTCATTCATGCGGCTTGTCCAAGAGATTAGGATATATGGATGTTTTCCATACGGACTTGAACAGAAGGCACCTGTCGATTTTCCTTCATTTTGTGCAAAATCAATCCAACGTTCATCAAAAGAGCGATCTAGCATGTTTTGGTAATCTTCACCCAAGATTGACAAACCATCGTTCATATATTGACGGGATTCTTCGATGGAAATTTTCGGTTCATATGTTGGATCTAATGAGATCTTTAAATCGGCAAATGTCATTTTTTCCAATCCATGCTCTTTTTGTAATAGCTTTGCATAACGACGCATATGAGGAGCTAATTCTGTTGTGATTAGATCAATTTGACGATTATAAAGCTCGCGGTCTACTTCTTGGTCAAAGAGAAGGGCATCGAATATTGTCTCATAGCCACGTAAATCAGCATCCGTTTTTTCAATTTTCAGATGAGTATCATATGTTTTAGCTGTTGTATGCTGATAGTCGCGTAATTTTTTTGAGAATGATGAGAATGCTGTACGGCGAATTTCGGTATCGCTTTCTAATTCCCAATCACCTTCGAAGGAATTATAACTTAGAGGATAACTTTGACCGTTTACTTCGAAATTATCAAACTTTAAATCTACTAATTTTGTTGTGTTATATAGTTGATAAGGTGCATCGAAAGTTGTACCGAACGCAGCTAAAGCTTTTTCTGCTTCAGGATGCAATTGATATGGCTTTTTGCGGATCAGGTTATCAATATAACGTTCAAATTGTGGTGCCAAGCCTTTTGCCTCTATTAGAACAGATTCATCTAATAATAGTAACTCACTTGTAATAAAAGAAAGCTGTGCACCAATTTTTGAATAGTTTTGACCAACTTTTGCCGAACGCATTTGTGCCTCATCATTTGTTTGATCTTCACTTAGTGAAAGGCTTGCATACGTACCAATAGGAACTAGTGATTCATATAAATTTTGGTATGCAGCAATCACATTTACTGCATCTTGTGCACTCACAATTTTCCCTTTGAATTCATTTTCAATCTCGCTTGATTGTGTTAAGACAGCTTCTATTGCTTCTTCAAAAAGCTGCTCTGTTTCAAATAGGGGAGTTAAATCCCACGTTTCTTCAAGTTTAACTTCGTTTCTTTTAAGCATTCCATTCCCTCCCGTATTCCGGTATTCGAAATAAATTGTATCACATTTATCTGCAATTGAACATCTATTGATAGAAAATTCCAAACTTTGTAGTTGATTTTGAAATTTTTATGGATTGTTAGGGGAGAAATAGAAAAGGAGAGCATATCGTCTTGAATGCTCTCCCGAATTTCTACTATAAAAATACTAAATTAATATACGCCTTCAGTAATCATACCGTCTGCAACTTTAACAAACCCTGCAATATTCGAACCGACTACTAAATTTCCTGCACTACCGTACTTATGAGCGGCTTCTTTACTTTCCGCATAAATAGATCTCATAATTTCACGTAATTTTTCATCTACTTCTTTGAAAGTCCAATAGTTACGCCCGGAATTTTGTGCCATTTCCAAAGCTGAGGTTGCTACACCACCTGCATTTGCAGCTTTTGCGGGTCCAAATAGGATACCGTTTTCTAAAAATACGTTAATCGCTTCTAAATTGGAAGGCATATTTGCACCTTCCGCAACCACTTTTACTCCGTTTGCAAAGAGGATATGTGCAGAGTCCCCATCAATTTCATTTTGAGTTGCACAAGGTAATGCAATATCGCATGGAATGGACCAAATACCGTGGAAATCTTCCGTATAAGTTGCATTTGGACGGTAATCTACATACGTTTTAATGCGTTCAGCTTTAACTTCTTTAATTTCTTTCACGATGTTTAAGTCAATACCATCAGGGTCAAAAATATAACCGTCCGAATCTGAACATGCTACAACCTTTGCACCTAAATCCTGAGCTTTTTCTATAGCATAAATTGCTACATTACCAGATCCGGATACAACCACAGTTTTATTAAAAAATGTTTCGTTCATATCTCGCAACATTTCTTCTACGAAATAAATTAACCCGTACCCTGTTGCTTCTTTACGCACTAACGATCCACCATAGCCTGGTGTTTTCCCTGTTAACACGCCAGCTTCATGTGCACTACGGATACGTTTGTATTGTCCGAACAGGTAACCAATTTCTCTTGCTCCTACTCCCATATCTCCAGCAGGAACATCGACATCCGGACCGATATGGCGGTATAATTCTGTCATGAAAGCTTGGCAAAAACGCATGATTTCTCCATTTGATTTTCCTCTTGGATTGAAATCAGAGCCACCCTTTGCACCCCCAATAGGTTGCCCTGTTAAAGCGTTTTTGAAAATTTGTTCAAATGCTAAAAATTTCATGATGGATTCATTAACGGATGGATGGAAACGCAATCCACCTTTATATGGTCCTACAACATTGTTGAATTGTACACGGTAACCACGGTTTACCTGTACTTGATTTTGATCGTCCTGCCAAGTAACACGGAATGAAATTATTCTGTCAGGTTCTGTAATTCGTGAAAGAATATTATGTTGGATATATTCGGGATGCTGCTCGAATACAGGTACCAATGATAAAAAAATTTCTTCCACAGCTTGTAAAAATTCAGGTTGGTGTGCGTTCTTTGCTATTAATTGTTCGAATACAGCATGAATGTAGCTTTCAGCCGGTGTTTTAGTTCCCAAAGTATGTGTCGCCATTATGTCATCTCCTAATTTTGTTATTGAGTGTATATTAGTATGATTTTTCTAACAATTCAATCAGTTTTTTTAATTACATGTCCATGGGAGTTTGCTAAATTGATGAAAAAAGATTTTTTAGAATAATAAATAAGGATGATTTTATTTAGGAGGAGAGTAACCATTTTACAATTATTAATCGATGCAGATGCGTGTCCAGTTATTGATTTAGCGCTGTCTATATCATCTCGATATGAGATGAAAACTATCTTGTTTTGCGATACTTCCCATCGTATAGAAAGAGAGAATGCAATAACAATAATGGTCCCTAAAGGTGCAGATTCAGTAGATTTTAAGCTAGTTAATGCCATAAATAAGTACGATATTGTTATTACTCAAGATTATGGATTAGCCGCAATGTGTTTAGCAAAAGGGGCATTTGTTGTTGACCAAAATGGGAGAGAGATGACATCGGACAACATTGACCAATTGTTAGCTTTTCGATATGAAAGTGCGAAAATCAGAAGATCAGGTGGACGCACAAAAGGACCAAAAAAACGAACAGAAAAAAATAATATTTCCTTTGCAAATAAATTTCAACAAATTTGTGAACAAGCAATTTCGACAAAAAAAGAGGGGGAATAAAATAGCCATGTTTGAAAAACAAAAAGTAAATAATTTAATAAATAAGTATCCATTAATAGGTGACATAATTACGTCAAATACTGTTTTTTGGTTGAATGAAAAAAAGGAAAATCAAGTACAGGAAGAGCAATTTAGTTTTGACGAGGTACTGGAAGCTCAACAAAGGCTAAATCGATTTGCACCTTATATAAAATCAGCCTTTCCCGATACAATGAATCTGGAAGGAATCATCGAATCTGAAATTAAAGAAATTCCATACATGAAATTATGGGTGGATGAAAAAAGCGGTAGTGGGTTATCTGGAAAGTTGTTGCTGAAATGTGATCATGCTTTACCCATTTCGGGTTCCATTAAAGCGCGTGGAGGAATCTATGAAGTGCTCAAATATGCTGAGGAGCTTGCTATTGCAAATAATTTAATCGGCTATAATGATGATTATTCCAGATTTAACGATGATGCATTTTATCAATTTTTTAACGGATATAAGATAGCAGTAGGCTCTACAGGAAATTTAGGGCTAAGTATTGGAATCATGGGTGCTCAGCTAGGCTTTCAAGTAACTGTACATATGTCTAGTGATGCAAAAGAATGGAAAAAACAGTTGCTTCGTGAAAAAGGGGTTGAAGTAATCGAATACTCATCTGACTATAGTAAAGCAGTAGAAGAAGGTAGAAAACAGGCGGAAATGGATCCTAAGTGTTATTTTGTAGATGATGAAAATTCGAAGGCCCTTTTTGCCGGATATGCAGTTGCAGCTCTTAGACTTGAAAAACAATTACATGATGCAAATATAAATGTTGACGCTGCTCATCCCTTATTCGTCTATTTACCATGTGGTGTAGGGGGAGGTCCAGGTGGGATTGCTTATGGATTAAAGAAAATCTATGGTGACAATGTGCATCTGTTCTTTGGAGAACCAACACAATCACCTTGTATGCTCTTAGGGATGATGACTGGCCTCCATGATGACATTACAGTGACTGATATAGGGTTAACAAATCAAACGGAAGCTGACGGTCTAGCGGTAGGGAGAGCTTCGAAATTTGTTGGCAAATTGATGGAGCCTATTTTAAGTGGCTGTTACACAGTGGAGGATTCTTTTTTGTTTAGCAGCATAAAAGAAATGTGGGAGCGTGAGCATATTTTTATGGAACCATCTGCACATGCTGCTATGTATGGGCCTATCTCGCTATTCAATGAAGGAAAGTCCTATATAGAACAAAATAATTTGCAACTGGATAATGCAACTCATTTAATTTGGTCAACAGGTGGTAATATGGTACCAGAAGAACAAAGACAAGAATTTTTAAAGAATATCCTGTGAGGAAAAATTACTAGTCATCTCGTAGAATCCAATTATATAATGATAGAAAATTGATTTTATTGGTTTGGAGATAAAAATGGGTAATGAGTTATTGTTTTATAGACTATTAATAATCATTGCAGGAGTTTTAAGTTTAACTTTATCGCTATTTTCATATTTAAAACTAAAAAATGCTCCAGGAGCCAGACAATATATGTTTGTCACACTATTGTCGGCGATATTCACCTTTTTATATGCTTTTGAATTGTCTGCCGCTACTTTAAAAGAGATTAAATTTTGGTTAGGTCTAGAATATATCGTTATGCCTTTTATACCTGCGTTTATCTTATTGATGTGTCTGGAGTATATAGGAATAAAACTTAGACAACGGTATTTGTTTCTGCTATTTAGTCTCCCTTTGGTAACAGTCTTTATGCACCACACTAACGAACTGCATCATCTTTATTATTCGGCAGTTGGCTTACGGGCAGATGCTCCTTTTCCGATTGTTAGTCTTGAGTATGGACCCTTTTTCTATGTACATTCCTTTTATTTATTCTTATGCCTTTCAACTAGTATAATCATTCTGCTTTTGCAGTTGAAAAAATCGATTTTCCGATTTCGGGTGCAGTTGATCATAATGGTTGCAGGATTATTTGCACCCATAGTAGCAAATTCCTTTTATTTAAACGATTTAAGCCCATACGGAATTGATTTAGGACCGGTTTCTATGAGTATATCCTTTATCCTTCATGGAGTTGCACTTTTTTCTCTTCAGATGTTTAATGTACTGCCTATCGCAAGGGAAAGGGTGTTTGATAACATGCTTGAAGGGGTTATCGTTTTAAACGAAAAAGGAGTAATCGTCGATTTTAATAAGGCAATTCTCCGTGTAATGCCTGTGTTGGGGACTCTTTCAATTGGTAAGGGGATTGCCATAGTGCTTACTGGGAATGAAAAACTAGTAGAGCTTATTACACGGGGTGAGGAATGTGAATATGAGTGTGTCGAAGGGATTCGAAATGAACACTATCAAGTTCGATTTTCACAAGTGGTAAATAAGAGGGGTGCCAGTATAGGTACAATTGTAACTTTTGCGAATATTACTGAAAGGATAGAGATGCAGCAAAAGCTAAGTGAGCTTGCAAACTTCGATGGGTTAACAAAAGTTTGCAATAGAAGATATTTTATGGATCAAACTGTTGCCATCCTAGAATCTATCCTACATAAGGAAATAGATGCAACTTTGATTATGTTTGATATTGATCATTTTAAAATGATTAATGATACGTACGGACATGAAGCGGGGGATGTCGTTTTAAGCAAAGTTGCACATGTGGCTAAGACTAGCTTAAGATCACAAGATTTAATTGGGCGATATGGTGGAGAGGAATTCATTATCTTAATGCCAGCATTCAATGTGGAAGAAGCAGTAAATTTAGCTGACACAATCAGAAAAGCAATTTCAGAAAGTCTTACTTATTTTCATAATGATCACATAATGGTAACGGCTAGCTTTGGCATTTCATCTATTCAAATTACCCCTTTAAATCAAGAGGAGGCATTTAAACAAGCCCTAAGAAATGCTGACCAAGCTCTTTACGCCGCGAAAGATAATGGAAGAAATAATATCCAAATATATACAGAACAGTTTCAAGCAGTCTAGCATGCTTATTAAACTAGTTATTTAGAAAAACATACGAAAAAAAGAAATGGAGGTGTCTCATTGAAGCTTGAGACATCTCCATTTCTGCTAGTCAGCTTGAATTTCCTCAACCGTTTTTTCAACTTCTTCTCGAGACATCTTTTCTTTACCTTCTTTTAAGGATTTTAATGTCTTATGTGCCAGTGCAAGAGGGAGTCGACAAAATAATAATATGGAACGTTTGTGAATATCCTTTATATAAAGGTCACCCTTTTCTAGATTTTCCTCCGCATATAGGAACAAGTCATTTCTTGTCCAACCTTCAGGAACAAAACTAACGCCACGCTCTCGGTAATCTTCTTCTTGGTTGCGTAAAATATTTACTAATTGCAGACCTCGACCATAGCCAATTGCTAGTTCTCGATCTGTCTTGACACCGGCATTCCATTCCCAAAGCTCTGATAACATAACGCCAACTAATCCTGCTACATAGTATGTATATTCGTCTAAGTCATCTTTTGTACGAACGCGGAAGTCATTCTTAGCCCATTTCCCCATACCTTCTGCCATTTCGCTTGTGGCATCTTTTACAATTTTCTCTGAACCTGTTGGTAGAAGAGCAATCCAATCAGCAAGACGTAATGTCACTTCTGGCATATATTCCTGTACGGGTTTGATAATTTCAAAATATTTTTGTTCATTAAAATCCAGCTCTTTTAAAAGGCTGCTTACTTCCATTAATATAGTATGTTTTAAATCACTTGTCACAAGTGGATGTTCACTATCTTCAATTTCATCAATTGCTCGCATCATTAAATAGGCAGTTGCCACTGCGGTTTTTAACTCTTTTTGCAAGAATGTAATCGGAATATAAAACGTACGGCTTGTTTCTTTTAATACTCTCATTGCATCTTTAAGGAGTTCTTTGTCAGACATTTCGAATTTTCCTTTCGTTCATAAAATACATCTATATAATGGTACATTAATTTTCTTGAAATGAAAAATAGATAATCCAATTTTTTTGTAAACGTATCTCTTTTCCTATGATTCAATGATTTGAGCAATTCCTGCTTGAGAATCACGCCATATTCTATTATTTATGAGTGATATAATGTGATTTTTGACATAGATGTGTCATTATTTTTCTCTTTCGTTACAATAAAGTTAACAGATTGTAAATTTTTATAGATTAACATTTACAATTGAAAGGTTCGAGACTTCTTAGATTTTACAAAAAGGCAGGGTGAAACCTGTTCGAAGAGTTAGGGTGGAATGATGGTGCGTAAATATACTTACATATTTGTCGATGTAGAAGCTACATTGATACGTGGTAAACAGAATATTATTGAAATCGGAGCAATCAAGTGGTTGCCAGATGGAACAATTGAAGAATTTTCGCAACTTATTCAACCGCATAAATTTCGAAAATTAAATGCTCATATTCAAAAACTGACAGGAATTTCAACAGAAGAAATATTACGAGCTCCTTCAATAAAAGATGTCATGCCAAAATTTATGAAGTGGTGTGAAGGCGATACAATTTTAGTTGCCTTTGGTGAATTTGACCGCAAAGTGCTTGAAGAAGAATTACTGCGCCATAAGATGGATTTAAGCTTCCTGTATCCTTTCGTAGATTTTCAGCAAAAGTATATGATAGAAAACCAACTAAAGGAGCAGCCAAGTCTTTCGAAATTATTAGAAATCTATGAGATTGTATCAAACATCCAACATCGGGGACTAGCAGACGCTATTAGTTTATATAATATTTTTAAAGAGGCGAACGGGGCGGAGTTAATAGAAAAGCAGCGAACAAACGAATTTGGTTTCGTGCTAAGTGAATTCAAGCAGCAGGAAGATGAGTGTGATTTATATTTGACCTATATTGACGGAAGTATCTCCTCATCAGGATCAGTTGATATTCATTCAATTAAGACAATAAATAAATTATTGCTTTGTGAAACCAAGGTAGAACAACGTGAAATAGCAGAGGGTGTAACTGAAAAGGTAGAAAGAACAATTATTCACCCTAACGATGAAGTTGAAACATTTCTAAGGGATATTATTTCAGATATGCATCATAAAGTGTTAATCACACGAAGTGGATTAAAACAGCTGTCGAAGATTAATCGACTGCATCAGGCAGTTTTTCCAAAAATGGAAACCATTACATTACAACAAATCTTGAATTCCGAAGAAGCTGTAAATGAATTCACGCTAAATGGCCTTACAATCCCGCAGTACGAAAGAAAACTATCTGGTTTGCTTAATAAATATGAAAAAAACATCTTAGGTGAATTTGAAAAAAGACATCTATTTAATAAAGAAGAAGTTCATATCTAATCCTCTCAAGAGACTTTTTTAGCTTAGGATTTTTAAGTTTATTAATCTTTTGGTATTTTGTAAATGAATATTAAGGTAAAATAATTGCAGGATAAATCAAAGAAAGTTAAAGTTTAGTGAGAGAGATATCAAGTGAGCTTTCAGCTTATGGGGAATTTTCACTTCCCCTTTGGTTGTTAGTTGAACCAATCGGGCAGTAAATCAAGTGGTTGATTTTACTGCATGTTAAGCGGTTGTAAAAGGAGAACGGTTATGCAAAATGTAATAGGTATTGATGCAGGGGGAACATTAACGAAAATTGCTTTTATAAATGAGCAAGATGAAATGGATTTTGTAGTATTTCCTTCAAATGATTTTTCACAAGTGAAAGCTTGGATTGAAGATCATCCACACATAGAAGAAATCGGATTAACAGGCGGCAGAACAAAACAGCTTTTAGATGTGTTAAAAACAATGAAATCGATTCAATATTTAGTTGAATTTGAGGCGACGCTTAAAGGTGTAAAGTATCTGATGGAGAAAAATGGCCATACAGTTGAAAATGCCATTATTACGAATATCGGTACAGGAACTTCGATTCATCATATGGATGACTTTGGTCATGTTCGAGTTGGGGGAACAGGTGTCGGTGGAGGCACATTAACTGGCCTTGCAACAATTATGACAGGAATCTCAGATTTCGAACAAATTACTTTAAATGCTGGAATTGGAAGCCGTGAAGGCATTGATTTATTCGTAAAGGATATTTTTAAGGGCATGGAGCCCCCGATTGAGGGTCATTTAACTGCAAGTAATTTTGGAAACGTTAACATATTAGATAAAGTTAAACACGATACGAATGACCTATTAGCAACAATTCAAGGATTAGTAGGAGAAGTTATTACAACATTAAGTATTCAATTTGCTGAAGAAAAAAGATGCGAAAGTATTATCTATATCGGTTCAACTTTAACAAATAATGAGCATTTAAAACAGGTCATTGCGAACTATACAACCTTGAAAAAACATAATCCACTATTTTTAAATGACTGTGGATTTACTGGAGCAATTGGTGCTTTATTGTATAAGGTTGAACTTTCAAAAACAATCGAATCTTGAATAATGATGGAATGTCTAAAGAGATAGCCTAAGACATTCCTATTTGTTTTGCCTTATACAAATTACTGGGTTCAGCATAGAATATACCAATAAAACATTTTGACATTCTTATATAATCACCGGTTATTTTCCTTTTAATATAGCCTCTCTTGCAAGAGCATCCGCTGCTTTATTTTGGCTATCAGGAATCCATTTGATAAAAAACATATCTATAGATTCGATAAGCTGCACTGCTTGTTCCAAGTAAGGTTTAAATTCTTCGTTTTTCACATACTGTTTTTCTATAGAGGCTACAACTATTTTTGAATCAGATCGGACGGAGACAAGGGAAGAGCCAATTTTTTTTACTTCCTCCAATGCACGATTCAATGCAATGAATTCAGCAATATGATTGTTTGTCTCACCGATAAATTCACTAATTTTAATATGATGACCTTCACCTTTTATAAATATGCCAATCCCGCTTGGACCCGGATTACCAGCACTTGCACCATCAATATAAACTTCTAACAATAAGATCCCCACTTTTTCGAATGAATTATTTCATTTTAACCATATTATATCTTATTAAATAAAAAATAAGTATTGCAAGGGGTAATGCAGCCATTTTGACAAATAAAAAACGGAAGTAGTAAAATAGGGGAATGCTCGAGTAAAGGGGGAGTATTGTGAATAAAAATACAGTAATTAAAGATATTGACGAATTAACAGATACTTATTGCAACGACTGTCCTATTAAAGGGGATTTGCGCAAAAAACGCGGTAAAACGGGTGCGCATAAATTTTGTATTGATCAATGTACTGTTGGGGAACAGTTACAGTTTTTAGGGCAGGAATTGTTGAAAATATATGAAAAACGATAAAACTTATAGTACTCAAACTAATCGAGTAAATTTAATTTGTTATGAATAATTTGTCCCATAAGGATAATGATATACATTTATTTAAATAGTTATATTTTTAATTACCGCCTCTGTATATAGAAGGCGGTTGTTTTTTTAGTCAAGGGTTTTAGGTTCCGTCAAAAATAAACCTAAAAAAACCCTCTCAGCTAAATGCTTGAGAGGATTTTAATGTTGTATTTTTATACTAAAACTGCATTATATTCTAACAGTTCTTGATAATACTTGTTTAAAGAAGAAGAGGAAACTCCAAAGTTTTCAGCGATTTCTTTAATTGTGAAAGTAGTCCCTTCCAATAGGCCTCTTTCTTGAGCAAAACGAATTGCACCGGCAGCAATAGCGGCTGGTTTTCTCGCTTTAGGTTTATTCTCGACCAAATAATCTTCCAGTAATACTAGTAATTGAGGAGCTTCAATATTCTTTTCTTCTAAAAATTGCTTTGCAAGATCCACAACTTCAATCTCGAAGGAAGTATATTCTTCGCCACTATAACCAGAATCTACTAGGCTAACCCAGAAATTTAAGTGATTATCTTGTGAAAACTGTTCAACTGAGTTGATTGAACCATCGAACTGACTAGCAAAGTTTTCAAATGCTTGTTTGTAGGTTGTTGGGAAGAAAATCAGTGTAGATACAGCCAAGTAATGATTTTCTTCTTCAGAGCCATCAGGAAGCAGGAAAGAAAATACTTGCATACCTTCAGGAATTACTCGATTTGATTCGCGGCGAATATAAAGTTCTTCCTTTGTTAAACCATGAATGGCTTTAAAATACTTTTCCTCTATTGCAACAACTTCACCGATAAACATAGTTGGGTGGTTCCAGCAATTTAATAGGTCAACCATTTTTGGACGAATCATTTTTTTCATTGTTCGTTTTAAATAACTTGTCCAAATATCTGGACGTTTATGGAAGAAAAAGTCGTCCAAAGCCACTGCTTCAATCAATTCACGCTGTAAATGTGTTTCAAGCTTAGGTGACCATTCTTTTACTATATTAATATAATCATTAATATCTTTCTTTTCAGGGTATACATTATAAAATGTTTGAAGTACGTGTTCGATTTCATCTAAAAACACTTTTTCAGTCGTAACTTGTTGTTTTCCTTCACAACACTTTTTGTATTTTTTTCCACTTCCACATAGGCAAGGGTCATTTCGTCCTACCATGAACAACACTTCCTTTTCAATAATTCTAGTTGAAAATATTAATAGAATAAGCACATTTCGATATTACTATCCAATTATAATAATAACGACTTTGCTATCCGATGAAAAATAATAGTTTATTTAAAACTATTAGAAATATCGGACATATATTTAATTATATGTTTTGAAAATCAGAAATAGACTTAAAAACTGCAATTTAATAGATTTGTTTTTATTCTGTTGTTGAAAAGTGCCATATTCCTTAGAATTCAATCGTTATATCTTTTATCCCCATCTCTATTTTTTAATCATATTAATAACTTTATTGGTAATTCTTAATATATAATGGAGATAATGAAAATATCGATAAAAAATAGGTGATTACGGTGAATACATTAAAAGGCAAAAAGGTTTTAATAACAAGTGGTGGTACATTGGAAAAATGGGATAATGTGCGAGGGCATACTAATTTGTCCAAAGGAGCCATGGGGTGCTTTCTTGCAGAAGCTGCATTGGCAGCAGGGGCAGAAGTGATTTATTTACATGGTTACTTTGCCAAGCTTCCCGAACATGCATCAAAAATGCGCTTAACGCTATTCGAAGGAATAGAAGATTTGGCTAGGAAAATAGAATCCATCGTACAGAATGAATTTGTTGACTTCATCATTATGGCGGCAGCTGGGTCTGATTGGATCATTGATAAGATATTTGACCAATCGGGTAATTTAATGGAGGAACAAGGGAAAATGCCTTCAGACGTGCCGCCAATCATTCATTTTAAAAAAGCGCCGAAAGTTTTAGGGCAAATTAAAGGATGGTCTCCTGAATCAACTCTAATTGGATTCAAATTAGAATCAACTGATGATGTTGATTATTTAATTAGCCGAGCTAAATTACGAATGGAATCATCAAATGCAGAGTTTATGGTAGCCAATAGCTCTAAATCCCTGTACGGGATGGACGAGCCGCATTTCATTGTAGTTCAAAATGGAGAAGTTGTGAGGGTAGACGGAAAAGAAAAAACCGCCAATAAGTTAGTTGAAATTTTAGCAAACAGATAATGTTGAAAAGACTGGATTCTTCTAGTCTTTTTTTTTATGTTGAAAAGCATCATTTTTATAATTCACCGAATATTCCATGTATAATGTATTGTAAATCGAATTGAAAGGGTTTGGAATTTATGTCGTTGCAAAGTGTAAAAGAACATCTGAAGAAATTTAATCGTGAACAAGATATATTAGAATATGAACAAATTAGTGCTACCGTTGAACAAGCTGCAAATGCACTGCAGGTAACTCCTGCAAAAATCGCAAAAACTTTGTCATTTAAAGATAAAGAAGGAAATGCAATATTGGTAGTAACAGCTGGAGATGCAAAAATAGATAATAAAAAATTTCGCTCTCAATTTGATATTAAAGCGAAAATGTTAAGCGCCCAGGAAGTAGTAGAACAAACAGGACATGTCATCGGAGGGGTTTGTCCCTTTGGTTTAGCAAATGATATAAAAGTATATTTAGATATTTCAATGAAACGATTTAATACGGTATTTCCAGCCTGTGGAAGCATAAATTCTGCTATTGAAGTAACATGCGATGAATTACAACAATATTCAAGGGCTGTTGAATGGGTTGATGTCAGCAAAGAATGGAATACCGAGTTAATAGAAGGAAAAATGAATACGAACATAATAGATTGAAAATTGTAGGAGGAAATGCTGTGTATTTACTAGATCATCTTGTACATTTCGTGGAAAAACCTGAGCGGCTAATTGAATCTGCGAGTGAACTTGGGCTACATACTGTTAAAGGTGGAAAACATGAGATGTGGGGAACCTATAACTCATTATGTTATTTTGACTTATCTTATATTGAGTTTATCGGTATCTATGATAAGAATTTATTTGAAAAATCAGCTAGCGAACCGTACACATTACATGAAACATATAAAAAGATGAAATATCAAAATGGCGTAGTTCGAATCGCTTTGCGAACAAATTTTATCGACAAGGCTGCAGAAAATCTAGAATTATTAGGCTATGAGGTTTATGGCCCTGATGAATTTTCTAGAACACGCCCAGATGGTTCTGTTTTAAAATGGAAGCTTCTTCATTTTGGTAAAAAGGGACAAATCCTTGATTTCCCATTCATTATTCAATGGGAAGGGGAAGATAATGATCGTTTTAAAGACCTGGTTGAGTCAGGAACAATTAAGCCTCATCAGCTTGGTCATGTTCAAATTAAAGAAATCCAGTTTGAAGTGGAGGACTTATCAACTGCAACTGAGTGGGGAAAAGTATTTGAATTTGAAGTTGAAGATGCACACTCTTCCAAAACAGTAAAAATGCCGAATTGTTTATTAAAGTTTAAAAAAATCGAAGATGACAATAAAATAGCTCAAATTACCATCTCTGGTGCAGTAGAGGAAAAAGAAGTAACCTTGGAAGGAACAAAATATCTCTTCAAAAAGGAATAGATTTTATTTAATGGCGGGTATATAGGAGTCATTTGATATATCACTAAAAAACGCAATAAGCATGAAAAAATTCGAGGGTTAATTACTCCCTTATAAGCACTCTAATTTATATTTAAGAACATGTTTTGATTATTATCATTGCATGTTCTTTTTAATTAATTAAAAAATGATCAATATAATTCTTGAGTTTGAGAACGAATGTTCGTATAATTAATTTCAGATTAAAGAGAATTGGGAAGGGAGTGTGCTGCATGGATTTAACGAAAGAAATAAAATCAATAATCCACCTGTATGTCATATTAGAATTAGCGATAAAGTCGGTTAAACACGATCAGAAATTATTTGAATCATTTAAGGTGAAGCGACCTTATCTATCTTTCTGTACCCAGCAATTAGAAATGTTGAAAGAGGAGTTTAATAAAGTATCAAAATCCTTGTACAAAAAGGGTGTTACCTATGAAAAGTATCAATGCTTCAATCAAAACGAATGTATCTATAGCTTTAATTATCGCGGTAAAATTATACCCTTCCAATACCATGGTGAAGTATTGAAGGAGCAAGTTGAGCGAAAGATTGAGCTGATATTAAAGGATGTAAAAGGGGAAGTATCATGATGAATGAGCATAAAAAACGATTCTGCCTAACTGAAGATGAACGAAAACAGTTGATGGCAGAAATAAACCCCATCCTCGAAAAAAAATCGCTGGAAGAAATTAAACTTGCTTTACAGCTAATCAATATAAAAAATATGAAGCAAACATAGACCATCCCGGAACAAGGCGTAACTTTTTTTAATGTATAATAGAAATCTAAGTCCTAACCATGTCAACAACAATAGTTGCTATAAAGTATGTAACAATCGAAATAATTGCACCCATTAACCCGAACAGCAAAAAGGCTAAAATGAATATAAAGATATTTATTATAAAAATGGATTCTCCCACGGAATAGGAAGTTCTACTGGAAATCAGAATTGCTAATATGTCTGTCCCATCCAATGCGCCACCATTTCGAATGACAATACCGATGCCCAATCCAAGTAATATAGCGCCGATGAAGATCAATAAAACGGAACTTCCAAAAAGAAAAGGAGGAAATACTTCCAAAAAGCCAGTTGACACTGTTAAAGACACAATCCCTAACATCGTAGAAAAAGCGAAACGCTTTCCTAGATGAATATAGCCTAAAAAAATAAAAGGGATATTCAGCAGGAAAAGCAGTGCACTTAAAGATAGACCCAGTTTATCTGAAAGCATCATTGATATTCCTGTAATTCCACCATCAATTAACCCATTCGGAATAAGAATCACTTCTAAACTAATAGCTGCCATAAAAGCACCAATGATAATCCATGGAATTCTTGAGATTACTTCCAAAACATATATCTTAAAGAGCTGTTTTGTTCGCAAATAAGTTCTCCTCATATGTTTAGTAGGCTAGCACATACACGTTTGTAAATTGCCTATACCATAATTATGAGTTTGTAAGAAAGAAGATACGTATTCTATCAAAATATTTCATGCCAAGTCGCTGTTTTAAAATATGAATCGTATTCTTAAGCAATATATTATTATTGTAAACTAAAGGACTTCACCTCCTCTAAATCGAAGTTAGAAGAAGGGGGTTTTTCATTTGGAAAATAAATCAGTGTTTGACCGAATATTTATGACGAGTTTCCTATTTATTTGTATTGCTTTTGTTACAGGTATTGCGGTGTTATACTGCCTACTAATGGGGAAAATTCATTACATAGGGCTTTTAATTGTGATTGCAGTTATACTTTTTTTACTATTCGTTTTTAAGATATATCAACTTCTTAAAAATAAAAAAAGAAAAATAGTTTTTTTCACGATTGCCATATTTGCAGTAGGACTAGCATCTATCCCTCCGATATATAAAGGGTATTCAAATCAATTGGCGACAGTAAATGGTGATGTAGATATTTATGAATACATGCCCTTTTCAAACAATTCGAAAATAGCTAGTTTGAGCGAGACACCTTCGCTGGCAATAAAGGACAGTTTACCTAAAATCGATGGAGCAACTGCTCTGTATCCACTGTATTCAGCTATTGTTCAAGCTACCTATCCCGAGAAAAATTATGACTTGCATAATAGTGAAGTAATGGTAAGTACAACGCCGGATGCCTACACGAAATTATTCGAAGGAGAAGTCGACATGATCTTTGTTGCCGCTCCATCCAAATCGCAGTTAAAACGTGCAGAACTGCTTGGATTAGAATTACAACTTACCCCAGTTGGAAGAGAAGCCTTTGTATTTTTTGTCAATAACAAGAATAATATTGATGGATTATCAACTGAGCAGCTTAAAGGCATTTATTCTGGAGAAATTACCAATTGGAAAGATGTTGGAGGAGAAAATGATGCAATTCGTGCTTTCCAACGTCCAGAGGATAGCGGTTCGCAGTCTGCATTACAGTCATTTATGGGAGAAAAACAAGTCATGGAAGCACCGACAGAAAATATTGCCTCAGGAATGGGTGGTATCATTAGCCAAGTGGCACAATATAAAAACTTTAAAAATGCCATTGGTTATACTTTTCGCTTTTATTCAACCGAAATGGTCCAAAATAAGAAAATTAAATTACTCGAGATTGAAGGGGTAGCTCCCACAAAAGAAAATATACGTAACGATAGTTATCCAATCGCCTCGGTAATCTATATCGTTACAGCCGGTACAGAAAATCCCAACGTAGAAAAACTAATCAACTGGGTATTATCCTCACAGGGACAAGAACTTGTTGAGAAGGCTGGTTATGTTCCGGTTGAAGAGTAATGAAGCACAATTCAGCCTAAAATGACTTCGTTCATGGTACATCTTTTACGAGACTCTCTTTAAGCTAATTTTTTCCTATCCCCACAGTAAAAAATGAAGTATCCATCTTTCGATACTTCATTTCTTTGAACAATACGAAAAGAAACTATTAGACAATAAAAAAACCAGTCTTACATGTATGTCTGACTGGCACCAACTTATAGTTTAACAACATTTGAGGCTTGCGGACCGCGATTTCCTTCAACAATATCAAATGATACGGGTTGTCCTTCATCTAACGTTCGAAATCCTTCTTCTTGTATGCCAGTGAAGTGAACGAAAACGTCTTCACCATCATTGCATTCAATGAAACCATAGCCCTTTTCATTATTGAACCATTTCACTTTTCCTTGGTGCATAGAGGCGTTCTCCTCCTATTTCGTTAGTATGGCATTTATTAATATCGAGCTATTACGAATTAAAATATACATTATTGTGTTAATAGTGTCAACATTTTGACATTTTATTGGAACAGCTGATCTTTTGTTTGTCAGAAAAAATTTATGATTTTTGTCTGCTTGTTTAATTCCTTCGATAATCTAAGGCGCTGACCCTCGCCAGCCGGTAACGTTGTCAGTGATTGTCCCCATGCTTTTAATTATGGTATTAAACAACTATTTTTACTACTGAATGGATAAGTTGATGCGGGGAAACAGTGATTATTGTAGAACATAATAGTGATATCATCCGAGAATTTGATTGGGTAATAGCCCTTGGTCCGGAAGGTAGAAGTGCGGATAAAAATATAGGACACCAGAACATATTGCGGCCTAGAAAGAAACTTATAGCGGGGTATTTAAATTTAAAAAATTAATATGAAATTAGGAGCTGTAAAAAAATGAACAAGCAAAATAATAGTGTCAAACCATTTTTATCTTTGATTTTTTCTATCGGCATTCCGAAAGCAGCACTTGCTTTTGGGTTAATCTTCAGCTTAATTACGACAATTGTAGGACTTACAATTCCTATGCTGACAAGAGAATTTGTCGACGGGTTTTCTCTATCAATAATCAGTACAACTTTAATTATTCTCATTGTAGGAGTGTTTATCTTACAAGCAGTAATTGATGGCATTTCAACTTATTTACTTGCCTATGTTGGCCAAAAAGTAGTATCTAATATGCGAGAAAAAATGTGGCTAAAAATGATACGCTTGCCAGTTTCGTATTTTGATGTACAACAAAGCGGGGAATCCGTCAGTCGAATTGTCAACGATACGGGAATCGTAAAAGATTTAATCTCCCAGCATTTCCCACAATTTATCTCAGGTCTTATTTCGATTATCGGGGCAGTTATAATACTGTTTGTTATGGATTGGAAGATGACTTTAATTATGTTGATCTCTGTACCGGTAACAGTAGTTATTATGGTTCCCCTGGGATCAAAAATGGCGAAAATTTCGAAAGGACTACAGGATAAAACGGCCACTTTTTCAGGGAATATTCAGCAAACTATAAGTGAAATTCGCTTGATGAAATCTTCTAATGCTGAAAATTATGAGGAGCAAAAGGGAAAAACGGGAATTAATGCGCTATTGAAATATGGTTTGAAGGAAGCAAAGATCTTTGCCCTAATCGGTCCATTTATGTATACCGTTGTCATGTTTGTAATCGTAATGATCATTGGGTATGGAGGGGTGCGTGTAGCAGAAGGAACGATGTCAACCGGTTCTCTTGTTGCCTTCCTGTTATACCTTTTCCAAATTATTTTCCCTATAACATCCTTTGCCATGTTCTTTACACAGCTACAAAAAGCAAAGGGTGCAACGGAGCGAATTGTTGATATCCTTGAAATGCCTCTAGAAGAAGGGCAAGAAGGATTTGAAATGGATTTAAAAAATGAACCGATTGAAGTTAACAATGTGTCATATGCATATAATGAGGACGAGCCTGTTATTAAAGGGATTTCATTTAAAGCAAATCCAGGAGAGATGATCGCATTTGCCGGACCAAGTGGTGGAGGTAAATCAACTTTATTTGCAATGCTGGAACGTTATTATATTCCTGCATCTGGAATGATTAAGGTTGGTGAAACACCTATTAATGAAATTTCATTAGTTTCCTGGAGAAGTCAAATTGGCTATGTTTCACAAGAAAATGCCATGATGTCTGGTACAATTCGAGATAATCTTTGCTATGGGCTAAGTGAAGAAGCTTCAGATGAACGTCTTTGGGAAGTAGCGAAAATGGCCTATGCCGATGAATTCATCCGTTCTTTCGCCAATGGTCTCGACACTGAAGTAGGTGAGCGCGGTGTTAAATTATCTGGTGGTCAAAAACAGAGAATTGCAATCGCACGAGCTTTTTTACGGAATCCCAAAATCTTGCTAATGGATGAAGCAACCGCAAGTTTAGACAGTCAATCAGAGAGTGTTGTCCAACAAGCGCTATCCAGACTAATGGAGGGCCGTACAACCTTTGTTATTGCTCACCGACTCTCGACCATTGTTGATGCGGACAAAATTATATTTATCGAAAAAGGTCAGATAACAGGAATAGGTACTCATTCAGAATTAACAGAAACGCATGAGTTATACCGGCAATATGCAGAACAGCAACTAACTTAATATTTGAAACCTATCTGTCTCAAAAGGATGCTTCGCAACTTTTGAGGCTTTTTTTATTGATTATTTTAGATTTGATTGTATGGATAATTAGCAGGTCTTGGAAAATTTGATTAACTTTAGTTCCCTTTTCTTATTTTTAATATCCGTACATACGCTAGACATAAATTATAGAAAGAATCCAATGCTCTTGTAACTTTATTGCCATTTTTCTGTCAAATTTGTAAAGGGGGAATACACCATGAAAATAAAACTGCTGATTGTTTTTCTTTTAATGTTTCCTTTCTTAGTCAATTTTTCAACCACTTCGAGTTTTGCTTGTTCCTGTGTAGTGCCAGGTACGACACAGGAGGAACTGGATAAAAGTGATTTCGTCTACTCAGGTAAGGTAATAGAAATTTACGACCTAAATGCAAGAGCAATCGTCAAGTCATCCATAGATTTGCTAGAAGTAAAATTTGAAGTTTTAGATACATGGAAGGGTGTAAACGAATCGGAAGTGCTTGTATATACAGAGCGTGACTCAGCTAGCTGTGGAGTCAATTTTACAATAAATGAGGAATATTTAGTTTATGGCAATGAACATGACGGTAGGAAATCGGTTAATCTTTGCTCAAATACTGCTTTATTAACAGAAGCAACCGATGATTTAGAAGCGCTAGGAGAGGGACAAAAGCCTACAAAGGAGGTGGACCTAGGCAAGGATACCGAAGCCTCGATGGATATTCCTATTATAATATTTGCTTGCATTTCCATATTAATTATCCTTGTAAGTACTATGTTAGTAAAAAAGGTTAATAGAAAATAAGTTGAAAAGGTAGCTCCTTCTAATTTGGGCTACCTTTAATTGCGTATATCGAGTTTACTACTGATGACATGGAGATTTTTCTAAGCACTTTTATGATGCTGCTTTGTACTCAATAGCCAAATCAGTTTGTAAGATATTGACTTTAAAACAAATTTGTGAAATTATGATGAAAATTAAATTTAAGTATAGCTTAATTGATTAATATGTGACATACTATAAAAAGTTTAATTGAGCTTACCTTTAATAGTAAGACATTATTGCCTTTTAATGGTTATGTGAATAGGTTATTAGATAACTGGCATTAAGATTCATGTATACAAAAGGATCCAATCATTAAGATTGTGGAACCGATTACATAGTTGGTTTAAAACATTGTGTAACCGATACCACATTAACATTTAACTATTTTGAAAGTGAGAAAACGATGGCTACAATTAGTGACGTTGCAAAATTAGCTGAAGTATCTGTTGCTACTGTATCTAGATATATAAATGATAGTGGTTATGTAGGGAAGAAATCACGAGAGTCAATCGAATCTGCCATACAAGAACTAAATTTTGTTCCTAGTGAAGTGGCACGATCTCTTTCAACAAAACAGTCGGATATTATCGGATTAATTATTCCTGATATCAAGAATCCGTTTTTTCCTGAGTTAGCTAGAGCTGTAGAAGATACCGCCTTTGAATATGGTTATACCGTTATTCTTTGTAATTCAGATGAAAATGCGACCAAAGAAAAACATTACTTACAAAAGCTCACAAATAAATATGTGGCAGGGATTATTATAACTTCGATTATTGAACAAGAAAATCATTGGCACAATGTAAGATTGCCAATTGTTGCATTAGATCGGCCAATTAATTCGAAAGTTCCCACTGTCACAACAAATAATGAAAAAGGTGCGAAGATTGCAACCAATTATTTAATTGAATGCGGAGCAACAAACCTTCTATGCATTAGTGGCCCTAAAACTTTTGTCTCCTCTCAAACAAGGATTGAAGGTTTTAAATTGGCTGGCAATCAAAAAAATATAAGCACACATATTATAGAAAGTCCTTATGATTTTGAAATAGCTGAAAAAATTCTATATGGCTATTTAAAGAATAACCCTGCCATTGATGGCATTTTTGCATGCAGTGATGCATCGGCTATAGGGGCCTTGAAAGCAGCACATCGATTGGGTATTCGCATTCCTGAGGACATGCAGATAGTAGGGTTTGATGGCATACAAGTTGGAAATGTTGTCACACCTGGTTTGACGACAGTTGCTCAAAATATTTATCAGTTAGGGCAAGCGGCAGCTAAGCTGCTAATCGAACAAATTGAAGGCGATAAAATAACGCAGGAATCTGTTTGTATTGATCCACAGCTTATTATTAGAGAAACAACAAGAAAGGAACGATTAGAATGATTACTGTAATTGGCAGTATTAATATGGATATAGCGATTCAGACGGATATTTTCCCGAAACAAGGGGAAACCGTGCTTGGTAACTTGTTCACAACAATTCCAGGTGGGAAAGGAGCAAATCAAGCTGTAGCAGCAGCAAGACTTGGCAGCCAGGTACAAATGGTTGGTGCTGTTGGGCAAGATGCTTTTGGAACCGAGTTGTATACTAATTTAACAAATGAAAATGTCCATGTAGGGGGAGTCGTGAAATCAAGCAATTCTACAGGGATTGCTAATATTCTTCTAAATGATAATGACAATCGCATTATTGTTGTACCGGGTGCTAACTTTGATGTAGACAGACAAATGATTGATCGGAATATCGACCTAATAAAGAAAAGTACTCTAGTAATGCTACAATTAGAAATTCCAGTCGAAACAATAGAGTATGTTCTTGAAGTCTGTGAGAAATTATCGATTCCTGTATTATTAAATCCGGCTCCTGCAGGTAATTACAAACCTGAATGGATTGAAAAAGTGACATACTTAACACCAAATGAAACGGAATGTGAAGTCATCTTTGGAACTGATTACGAAACGGTCTTAAAACAATATCCAAATAAAATCATCGTGACGCTTGGCGGGGATGGGGCAGCTTACAATGATGGCACGAAAATTGTAAAAGTTCCAGGCTTTACAACAAAGGCAGTCGATACTACTGGAGCTGGGGATACTTTTAACGGAGCATTTGCCCATGCGATTACAATGGGGAAATCCATTGAAGAGTGTGTTCAATTTGCTAATATTGCAGCTTCACTATCAGTTGAGAAATTTGGTGCTCAAGGTGGCATGCCGCAAATTGAAAAAGTGATGGAACGTTTGGAGGGCCTGAAATGAAAAAACAGGGCATCTTAAATCGAGAATTAGCAGGACGTTTTGCCAAATTAGGTCATACTGATCAAATCGTTATTGCAGATTGTGGTTTACCGATACCAGATGGAGTTCCATGCATTGACCTTGCATACAAGCTTGGGGAACCATCATTTCTTTCCATCTTAGAAGTAGTTTTAGAAGATTTAGTTGTAGAAGCTGCTGTAGCAGCAAAAGAAGTTGAAACAAAGAATGAGAAAATAGCTGCTAAGTTAAAAGGCAGTTTATCAAATCTCTCATATGTATCACATGAGGAATTTAAAATACTTACAAAACAAGCAAAGTTAATTATTCGCACCGGTGAAACGACACCATACGCGAATGTGATTTTACAAAGTGGTGTCATTTTTTAAAAATTTAAAAGTAGGTGAAGTTGCATGATTCAAATGTCAGGCATATCTAAAGCATTTAATGGAAACGTCGTATTAGAAAATGTTCAGTTTGAATTAGCGAATGGCGAAATCCATGCCCTAATGGGTGAAAATGGTGCAGGTAAATCTACGATGATGAAAATATTAAGCGGTATCTATACAAAGGATGCTGGAGAAATCAAAGTGGATGGACATGCAGTACAATTTAAATCTCCAAAGGATGCAGAAAAACTTGGTATTGTAGTGATTCATCAAGAACTAAATATGCTGCCAGATCTAACAGTCGCACAAAATCTATTTCTTGGTAAAGAACTAACATATGGAAAGACAGGCATCTTAAAAAATCGCCAAATGGAAAAGGAAGCATCTGAGCTGCTATCAAAATTAGGGCTGGATATTAACCCCCGTACACGCACAGGCGATTTATCGGTAGGGAAACAGCAAATTATCGAGATTGCCAAAGCAATTGCTAGTGATGCGAAATATATTGTCATGGATGAACCTACAGCTGCATTAACGGATCGAGAAATCGAAACATTATTTAAAACCATTCATGAGCTAAAAGCAAAAGGCATTTCATTTGTTTATATTTCCCACCGTATGGAAGAAATCTTTGCAATTTGTGATCGAATTACGATTTTACGTGATGGTCAATATGTGGGCGTACGAAACATACCGGATACGAATTTTGATGAAATCGTCGCGATGATGGTCGGTCGTGAGCTAGGAGAACGGTTCCCGGATAGAAATTGTGCAATTGGCGATACAAAATTAGAAGTACGAAACCTTACAGTTAATGGGTTATTTCAGGACGTTTCCTTCACGGTTAAAAAAGGAGAAGTTCTTGGAGTAGCTGGATTAATGGGGGCAGGACGTACAGAAGTTGCTCAAGCGATCTTTGGCTATCGAAAAGCAAGTAAAGGTGAAATTTTTATTGATGGACAAAAAGTTAGCGTTAAGTCACCAATTGATGCCATGAAGCATGGCATTGGTTTTGTTACGGAAGATCGAAAAACGGAAGGCTTAGTGCTTGATTTCTCCATTAAAGACAATATCGCATTAGCCAACCTTGAAAAGTGTTCGTCTTCAGGAATTGTGAAGGCTGAAAAAGAAAACGTCATGGTTGCAAAATATATTGAGGATTTAAAAATCCGGACTTCCGGTCCAGATCAAAGCGCAAAATCGCTAAGTGGCGGGAATCAGCAAAAAGTCGTTATCGCCAAATGGCTCGGTACAGATCCAGAAATTCTTATTCTGGATGAACCTACGCGCGGAGTAGATATCGGTGCCAAAAAAGAAATCTATCATATTATCAACCAACTAGCAGAAGCTGGTGTGGCCATTTTGATGATATCCTCTGAACTGCCGGAAGTAATTGGAATGGCAGATCGTGTCATCGTTATGCAAGAAGGCAATTTAACAGGTGAAGTAAACAAAGAAAATATGACACAAGAAGTCATTATGCAATACGCAACAGGAGGAGAAAAAGTTGTCCAATTATAAATCAAAAGAATTAGTCTCTAAACTTGGACCACTATTTGGTTTAATTTTATTAATTATTGTTGTCTCAATCTTAAATCCAAGTTTCTTATCAATCGCAAATATATTCAATGTGTTACGTCAAGTGTCAATCAGTGCAATTATTGCGTTCGGTATGACTTTTGTTATACTTACAGGCGGAATTGATTTGTCAGTCGGTTCAACCTTGGCATTAACTGGCGCAATAGCAGCTAGTTTACTTTCAAGTGGGATGGATCCATTTTTAACAATGGGGATTGCTTTAATCATCGGCTTAATTTTAGGGGCAATTAATGGTGTAGTTATTACAAAAGGTAAGGTAGCGCCATTTATCGCTACACTTGCAACAATGACGATCTATCGTGGTTTAACTCTCGTTTATACAGACGGTCGACCGATTTCCGATCTTGGTGATCACTATTCATTCCAATTATTTGGGAAAGGATATTTCTTAGGATTCCCAGTACCGGTTGTAACGATGGTTATTGCGTTTATCGTTCTTTATTTCATACTACAAAAAACAACATTTGGCCGCCGAGTATATGCAGTTGGTGGAAATGAAGAAGCTGCGAAACTTTCAGGTATTAATGCAGACCGTGTTAAGATAGCAGTGTATGCGATTACAGGATTATTGGCATCACTTGCTGCTTTAATTTTAACTTCCCGTTTAAATTCAGCTCAACCTACAGCAGGAGAGTCCTATGAGTTGGATGCAATTGCAGCCGTTGTTTTAGGTGGTACAAGCCTAAACGGTGGTAAAGGCTGGATTTTTGGAACATTAATTGGTGCTTTAATTATTGGTGTGTTAAATAACGGTATGAACTTAATCGGCGTTTCTTCCTTCTGGCAACAGGTAGTAAAAGGGATCGTTATATTAATCGCTGTCTTAATGGACCGCAAAAAAACTGCTTAAGGAGAACAGACACATGAAAAAGCTAACTTTATTATTTGTAGCACTTGTCACAATAGTTCTTTCTGCATGTTCGATGGAGTCTCCATTTTTAGAGAATGCAAAAGAGGATACTGCAGGTGGAAATGCTTCATTTAAAATTGGTTTCTCTATTTCAACTTTAAATAACCCTTTCTTTGTTACATTAAGCGAAGGAGCAAAAGCAAATGCACAAGAACAAGGTGCAGAGATTTCCATAGTAGATGCGCAGGATGATGCATCCAAACAGGCTTCAGACGTAGAGGATTTAATTCAACAAGGTGTCGATATGATTCTAATCAACCCAGTGGATTCTGCAGCAGTTGGCTCGGCAGTTGAATCAGCAAATGCAGCAGGGATTCCGGTAATTACGGTTGACCGCTCAGCTGAAAGTGGTGAAGTCGTTTCACATATTGCGTCTGATAACGTAGCAGGCGGTGTTTTAGCTGGAGAATACTTGCTTGAATTAGTAGGCGAAGGGGCAAAAGTTGCAATGCTTGAAGGGACTGCCGGTTCGTCGGCAGCACGCGATCGTGGAGAAGGATTCCTTACGGCTGTAGAAGGCAAAGTAGATTTAGTTTCCAGCTTAACAGCCAACTTTGACCGCGGTGAAGGCTTGACAGTTATGGAAAATATGCTTCAAGCAAATCCAGAAATACAAGCGGTCTTTGCACAAAATGACGAGATGGCTTTAGGTGCCCTAGAAGCAATTGAAGCGAGCGGCAAGGATATTAAAGTCATTGGTTTTGATGCAACAGACGATGCAGTGGCGAAAGTAGAAGAAGGAAAGCTAGCAGCAACAGTTGCTCAAAAGCCGGAAGAAATCGGGAAAGCAGCGATCGAAACAGCTGTTGCCTATTTAAATGGTGAAACAGTAGAGGAATTTGTTCCTGTTGACTTAGAGTTAGTAAAATAATAAAAATCTGCAGTTTTAATTGTGCCATACAATTAGAGCTGCAGTTTTTTAATTTAGTTTCGGAATTGTATTTTTCCTTTCGGATTTTTATTTTTTTCTGCAAATAGTTGATCCAGTGACATTAGATTACTTCCTGAGAAGAGCAGGTACATGGCCATTGCAATAAGTGCTACATTAAATTCGAAACCATTCAAAAAACCTTGCTCAAATTTCACGAAAATGATTGCACCGGCCATCACTGCTATAAGAAGAAAAGATATAAAACGAACAGAAAAACCGATGATTAGAAAGAAGCCACCAATTACTTCAATTCCGGCCACCCCAAATCCAGCAATTTCTGCATATGGAATACCGTACCCATCAAACATGGAAATCGTTTCAGAAATCCCATCCTTAAACTTCACGATGCCGTGCAGAAGAAAAATGCCCCCTAAAACAAGCCTCAGAACAAACCCGCCAACTTCATTCTTACGCATAAATGAAACTCCCCTCCAAAACTTCTTTTTACTATCATATTGTGGCTCGTCCCAATATAATACTGTTCAGGTGAAATAGTTTTGCTAGTAGGGTGGGGATATTCTTTAAAAGAAGTAATTCGTTTTAGTCTTGTAGGGCGAGTAGCTTGTAAGAGGGAATTTCGCGAGTAAAGAGGAGATTCGCCGGTAAAATAGAAAAAGTCGCACGTAAAGATGGGGAAGTAGCCCGTAAAATAGTGAAAGTCGCTCGTAAAGAAGAAGCTAGCACATTCCCTTTATTCTATCTATAATAGAAACATTAGGAGTGATCAATATGATAAATCAACTACAAGAAGCTGTTAAAGAAATCTATAACCAATTTGATGCGAGTCATGATTTTCAGCATATCGAGAGGGTCCTTCAAAATGCGGAAAGCATTCTTGCGACAGAACCCCAAGCAGATCGTGATATTGTCCAAATTGCGGTACTTCTGCATGATGTTAGTGATAAGAAATATACTGACTCTAAAGAAAATGAAGATGCACTACTAAACTCGCTGAATCTTTCAAGTGATCAAAAGCTACATATCAAAGAAATCATAGAAAGTGTTTCATTTAACGGTGGGAATGAAGTTGCGGCAAAATCAATCGAGGCTAAAATAGTGCGAGATGCGGATCGTTTGGATGCTATCGGTGCAGTTGGAATTGCCCGTACATTTGCCTATGGTGGGGCGAAGGGCCGAAAATTGTATGATGATGCAGAAGAAGTGAGATTCGAGATGTCTGAGGAAGATTACCGATCGAAAAGTACAGCTTCTGTTACACATTTCTATGAAAAGCTTCTCTTATTAAAAGATTTAATGACAACAGAAAAAGGAATGCAAATGGCTGAAGAACGCCATGCATTTATGGAGAGTTTTTTGAATCAGTTGAATGCTGAAAGAGAAGGAAGGGCTTAGGATATTGAGTTTTACTCAACTCCTTTTTCAAGAATAAATTAAATAAATATAAAACCGTTAATAAGATTTTTTTAAAAGCATAAAAACCCTAAAGTTGAGTAAGTTACATCCGCCACTTTAGGGTTTTATTGTTTTATTTTTTTAATTTAAAATTAACATAACGATGTGATGTTCAGAGAAATCTAGAGATTCATTTTGTATAATTTACTAGGGCGACCTTTTGCTCTAGTCACATTATTTGCAATAGGTGAAGCGTAATTAAATTCCTCTAGACGTTTTAATATCCGGCTTGCTGTACGAACCGAAATAGACATGTGAATACTCAAGTCTTCAGCTGTTAAAGATTCTTTATTTAGTTTGTATATTAATCCGTAAATTTTTTGTAAATGAAGCAACGAGATATTTGTGTTATTGGAAATTTCCTCAAGTTTATCAATATCAGAATCTTTCATGGCAATTGATGTCTTGCCATCTAATGGTCCGATTAGATGATTTTCTTTCGTTAAAATATAAGATTCTGTTAGCGAACCTGTACAATAGGTTGCGGCTTTCTCAGCTTGGATTCTTGCCTCCTGCAATGTTTTGCCGATGCCCCATCCGATTTTTACTTTGAAAGAAAGTTGTTCCCGTAAAAAATCAACTAAAGAGCAATTTTGTTGATTATTTGTAATCATGGAAAAGTCACTATAATTTGTAAGCAGTTCATAGTGAATTGCACTTCTATATGTAATTAACGATATTCCTAATTTTCGATTAAAATCCAGAATCGATTTATAGAGGGCAATTTGACGGTATTCAATTTCCGTCGGATCATTTTGGGACATGGAAAATTCCAGATATCCTGCTACAACTTGACTATTCATTAGATTAACTACTTCAATTTCTTTCAGTATCTCTAAAATAGTTATCTTCATACTGTCGAATGTAGGGGTAACAAGAATTGGCTGGATATTTTCATTTTCAAAATACGTATATAAATTTGTCAACCTTGTAAGTGAAAAGCGGATTCTTTTTTCCTCCCATAGTTTTGCATGGGCTTCATATACAACTTCATAAGCATTTGGTTGGCCAAAAACTTCAATACTATCACTAAGATGATAGGGAAGATCTTCAGGCAATACTATGTCTTTTAAACTCAAATAATTGTTCTCTTTGAAAAGAAAATCAATCATGGAATGCTTGAAGGAAAATTCGGGATACTTATATTGTATCTCCGCTATTTTATAGTAAAAATCCCGTTCGGTAATATCAAAAAAAGCACAAGGTATAGTTGAAAAGTATTCATTTAAATATTTTTGAATATGTAAGTATGGAATTTGCCCACTGAGAATAACCCCATCATAATTTTTCACCTTCTCAAGAAACAGTTTCTCTAAATGACTTAAATCATCATAAATATAAATTTGCAAATTGACATTATTGATTTTAATACTTTCACATTTTTTTACCCATCGATATGAATATTTAGTTGAAAAGACGCATATATTATACATTTAAAACCCTCCTTATTTACTATTGTGGAAATTTTCGAACTTTTTTAATATTTATTTTAAGACATTGTAATAAATAGTCCAAAAATAAAAAGGGGGAAAAATAGAATATGAAAGATAATACAGAAATCAAAGTTGATAACAATGGTGCTTTCAACAAATTCCTGAATGCTGTCGAAAAAATCGGTAATAAGTTGCCGCATCCATTTATGCTCTTCTTGTATCTTACACTTATTCTAGTAGTAATTTCATTTATTTTAGGAACGATGCATGCTTCTGTTATCCATCCTAATACAGGTGAGACAGTAACTGTTAATAATTTGCTGTCAAAAGAAGGGATTCGTTATATTTTAGAAAATACTTTGACAAACTTTACTGGTTTTGCACCACTGGGTTTAGTATTAACAATGATGCTTGGTATAGGTCTATCTGAGCGAGTAGGACTGTTTTCTGCATTGATGACAAAAGCAATTATTAAAACACCAAAACGAATCGTTACATTCATGGTCGTTTTCATTGGTATTTTGGGTAATATTGCATCGGATGCAGCATTTGTAGTAATCCCTCCTTTAGCCGCATTGGTATTTTTATCTTTGGGAAGACATCCGCTAGCCGGTTTAGCTGCCGGGCTTGCCGGTGTTGGTATTGGATTTACAGCAAATATTTTAATTGCAGGTACGGATGCATTATTGTCTGGTATTTCAACGGAAATCGCCAAAACAATTGATCCGGATATGGTAGTGTCAGCATTAGATAACTGGTTCTTTATGAGTGCTTCAACGTTTTTACTAGCCTTTTTAGGGGCAGTTGTTACTGATAAAATCGTAGAACCACGTTTAGGGCCATATAATGGTGAAAAGAAAGCAGATTTACACGAACTGACGCCACTAGAAAATCGAGCATTACGCAATACTGGAATTGCAATCTTACTCTATGTTGGCTTGTTAATCGTTTTGATGGTTATTCCAGATTCTCCATTATTAAATGACGACGGTACAATTTTACGTTCGCCATTTTTATCCGGTATAATACCGATTCTAGTTGCTTTCTTCTTATTGGCAGGTATTACATATGGTGTGTCGGTTAAAAAGATTACTAAGGTAGCTGACGTTCCAATTATTATGGCTGAGGCAATCCGGGATTTGTCTGGTTATATCGTATTGATCTTTATTATAGGTCAATTTATTGGATACTTTAACTGGACAAACATCGCTACGTGGATGGCTGTACATTTAGCCGATATCTTAACTGCAATAAAATTAACAAATGTCTTTGCAGTTGTTTTATTTACTTTACTGGTAGCTGTTCTGAGCTTATTTATCATTAGTGGATCTGCTCTTTGGTCACTTGTTGCACCTATTTTTGTTCCGACATTTATGCTGCTGGGTTACCATCCTGCTTTTATTCAATTGGCATATCGTATCGGGGAATCGTCTACAAACATGGTAACACCACTCAATCAATATTTCGCTATAATTTTAGGGTTCATGTTAACCTACAACAAAAAAGCCGGTATTGGAACTCTGATGTCATTAATGATTCCGTACACAATCGTATTTTTAATTGCATGGATCCTATTGATGCTGGTGTTTGTAATATTTAATATTCCGATTGGTCCAGGGGTTCACTACTTATTAAAATAGGAGATGATTTAGATGAACTTTTTAACAGTAGAAAAGAATTATTTACAAGTTTTATCAGCATGGAGAAGGGACTTCCACCAATTTCCAGAACCTGGTTGGCTGGAATTTCGGACTTCTGCTATTATAGCCGAAAAACTTGAAGCTTTGGGTTATGACGTTTATGTAGGAAAAGAGATTGTAAACGGGGTCTCTCTAGGAGTGCCTGGTAAAGAGTTAGCGGAAGTTTTTTATAATAAAGCATTGGATAATAATGTCTCATCCAAATGGCTAGAAAAAATGGAAGCAGGAAAAACAGGGGTAATTGGAATTTTCGATACAGGTATTGAAGGCCCTACTATTGGTTATCGAGTTGATATCGATGCATTGCCGATTTTGGAATCATCGGATGAAAAACATGTACCCCAAAAATTTAATTTCCGTTCCCAAAACGAAGGATTCATGCATGCATGTGGTCATGACAGCCATGCTACAATCGGATTAGGGTTAGCTGATCAATTAATGAAAGTTAAGGATAAGCTCTGTGGAAAAATAGTACTTATTTTCCAACCAGCCGAAGAAGGAGTAAGGGGAGGAAGTGCAATTGTTTCATCACCTTTATTGGATAACATAGATTATCTATGTGCACTTCACATTGGAACAGGTGTACCTAAAGGAACCTTTGTTGCCGGAGTAGATGGATTTTTGGCAACTTCAAAATTCGATGTAACAATTAGAGGAGTTGCGGCTCATTCTGGGGTTAATGCGGAAAAAGGGAAAAATGCATTATTGGCAAGTGCGCAAGCGGTTCTTGCATTGCATAGCCTGCCTCCGCATAGTGAAGGAGTAGCTCGTGTAAATGTAGGAACTTTAGAAGCGGGCAGTGGTCGAAATATTATCCCTTCAATTGCAAAAATGCAATTGGAAATCCGTGGCGAAACTACTGCCATCAATGATTTCTATGAAGAACGCGTACATCAAATATTCAATGGCATCGCCGCAATGTATGATGTTCAAGTTAAACTAGATAAGGTTGGATATGCTTTAAGTATTCCTTCAGATCAACAGTTGGCTCGAATCTTGAACGATACAGCAAAACTTCAACAATCCCTTAATGAAGTAATTGAATATAAAAACTTTAAAGCTGGCTCCGAGGATGCCACTTTCCTAATGCAAAAAGTACAACAACAAGGTGGTTTAGCATGCTATTCCATTATTGGGACGAATTTAGCTGCAGGTCATCATCATGAAGAGTTTGATATCGAGGAAGAGGATATGCTTTTTGCTCTTGAAATCTGGTTAAATGTACCTTTCAAGATTTATGAGGAGTTGAAGGTTAATGCCTAGTAAGCTAGAAGAGATTGAGAGTTTATATCAACTGTATGAAAAGGATATTATAAAACTTTCCGATAGAATCTGGGAGATTCCTGAAACAAGATTTAAAGAATTTGAGTCTGTAAAGATTCTGACAGCATACTTGGAAGCAATCGGATTTGAAATTGAAATGGGTATAGGCGGCATCGATACTGCGTTTGTCGCTAAGTACGGAAATAAAGGTCCGGTAATAGGTATTTTAGGAGAATATGATGCACTTCCAGGGCTAAGTCAAAAAGCCGGAAGTGAAGTTCGAGAAGCTTTAGTTGATGGAGGCAATGGTCATGGATGTGGTCATAATCTATTAGGGACAGCAGGAATAGGGGCTGTTGCCCTTCTAAAAGATTTGATTGCCAAAGGTGAACTGGAGGGTAGAATCCATTATTATGGCTGTCCTGCAGAAGAAGGTGGATCAGGTAAGACATTTATGGTGCGTGAAGGAGTATTTGAGGAAGTGGATGTTGCATTAACATGGCACCCAAATTCATTCACAAGTGTATTCAATTATTCTTCCCTAGCAAACTATCAAGTTTACTTCGAGTTTGAAGGAATTGCCTCACATGCAGCCAATTCTCCCCATTTGGGAAGAAGTGCGCTGGATGCCGTTGAACTGATGAATGTAGGAGTCAATTATTTACGCGAGCATATTTCCAGTAGTGCCAGAGTCCATTATGCAGTGACGAATTCAGGGGGAATATCACCTAATGTCGTACAAGCCGAGGCAGAAGTTTTATATTTAATCAGAGCCAATACAATTAAAGAAGTCGATAACATCTTTAAACGTATTGTTAAAATTGCAGATGGTGCGGCATTGATGACTGAAACAAAAGTAAAAGTAAAATTTGATAAAGCATGTTCGAACTATATACCTAACGATACCATTAACAAAATTATTTACGATAAATTACAGTTAGTAGGTATACCTACTTATAATGAGGAAGAGCTCCAATATGCGAAAAAGATGGCAAAAACTCTTACGCCAGAAGAGTATTCAAGTGCCCTACAGGAAATTAAATCGATTTTCGAGGATAGCCAGTTAGATTACTTAAATGAAACAGGCTACCCGTTTTATCCGGAAGTAGTTTCCTATCAAAAATCTTCACTTACGATGGCAGGATCTACTGATGTGGCAGATGTAAGCTGGGTTGTGCCGACTTCACAATTCTTCACTACTTGTTTTATACTAGGCACGCCGCTCCATAGCTGGCAGCTTGTTTCGCAGGGAAAAACAGGATTAGCGCATAAGGGCATGATCTATGCTAGTAAAGTTTTAGCTTTAACTGCTATCGAATTATTACAAAATCCGGATTTGATTGATAAAGCAAAAAATGAGTTACGGGCACAAACAAAAGGTGAATACGTTAACCCAATACCAAAAGAAATAGTACCAAATATGTATGGTTAATTTATAACTATATCACGTAAAGTAATTCAAACTTATCTTAATTAGCTAACTCAACTTCTAGTAAAGAAGTCTGTATTTTAAAGCCGTTTAAACAAAAGGCAATTGAAAGTTCGTCGAAAGACATACTTTCAATTGCTTTTTATTTTAAGCATCCGGAATAATCGTAATGGCAATTGTACGACCTGGTAAATCTTTTTCGTTATCTTGATGATGGTAATATTTTTTCATTAATTCATTCAAATCATTTTGAAATTGAGAAAAGTGTTCATCATTAATTTTTAGTTCCACTAATGAAAAGGTAGCACCGTCTTCCTGAAGATTTTGTTCCTCCAGACCTTTTAAATAACTTTGATATTGTGTCAAAAGAGATAATTGATAATATGAAACATAATTAAGCTTTTCCTCATTAGATATCTTTTTCCACTCATTCCCAACTAGTTTTGCTTCTACTTCATTCAAAGCATAATACTTCTCCGAAACCGATTTAACTTTTTTTTCATTAATCACGTGGATGATGCTTGAATCTACCAATATTTGGATATGTCGGTATAGAGTCGCTTGTGGCACATCTTTTATGATTTTAACCATTTCTAATGGAGTTAGCCCATTTTCCTTGTTTCTCATTAATGCCTGGCATATTTTCATTCTCACTGGATGCATTAAAATGTCAACTTTATTTGTCATTCCATCACCTATTAACTAATTATAATTTTAATCTCATTATAAAAAATGAGAATAGCAATTGCAAATATTCAACATTTTAGTTATCATTATCAATAATGATAATGAAAGAGGTGTTGAAGTTGCAATTACATTATGGATTAGATGAACTAAAAAACATTGATATTATGGAATTTATTCCTGTCATACTCCCATTTATTGCAATAGGTTCGTTGTTAGTACTCCTTGCCTTACTTGATTTATACCGACATAGAAAAACAAGGCAAAATGTGCTCTTATGGACGTTTGTTATTCTTTTTGTTAATACACTTGGACCTATTCTTTACTTCGTTATAGGTAGAAAGGAAAGTGAGAGATCTTGAAATTAGAAATAAGAAATGTGACGAAATCATACAAAAACAAAAATGTCGTCAACAATTTCACTATGGAAATAAAAACGGGTGAATGTGTCGGCTTAATAGGACCGAATGGGGCAGGGAAATCAACATTAATAAAAATGATTGCAGATATCATCAAACCTGAAGAAGGCGAGATTTTACTAAATGGAAATAAAATTACCAAGATGAAAAGAGAAATTGGCTATTTGCCACAATATCCAAACTTTTTTAATTGGATGACAGCGAAGGAAACGCTAATGTTTATGGGTCAACTTTCCGGCGTGCAAAAAAAAGATTTAATCAATCAAATTCCAGAGATTCTAAGAAAGGTAGGGTTACAGGGTGCAGAAAACTCGAAAGTCGGAACATTCTCTGGGGGAATGAAGCAAAGACTCGGAATTGCACAAGCACTATTGCATAAACCCTCACTGATCATCATGGATGAACCAGTATCAGCGTTAGATCCAATTGGTCGAAGGGAGGTTTTAAATATAATACAAGAAATAAAAAAAGAAACTACCATTCTATTATCGACCCATATCCTAAATGACGCTGAAGAAATATGTGAAAGATTTATCATTATTAAAGATGGACTTAAATTAGAAGATACGACCCTATTAAAGCTTCTACATCATAACAGAGATAATCAGTTAGCTGTAGAACTAGTCAACATTGACCTAGAGTGGATAAACGTGGTAAGAAAATTGCCTTATGTGGAGGAAATGAAGGTAATAGGAAACACACTCGAAATAAAGGTTGAAAACATCTATAACAATAAAAAACTTTTACTTAAAAGTGCAATTGAACATAATGTGGATTTCGTAAAATTTGAAATCCGTAGAGAGACATTAGAAGAAATTTTCCTGAAATTGGTGGTGAGGTAATGAATACTAGTTTACTACTTATAAGAAAAGAATTTGTTCAAATGGTTCGCGATTATAAAATGATTTGGCTGCCAATCGTCTTTGTCTTTTTAGGATGTACACAACCGATTGTGACTTATTATTTGCCTAACATTTTGGAGGCATTAGGCGGCGGTCAAGGAATTACAATAGATTCGAGCTTAATCAGCCAAAAAGGTGGGGAAGTACTCGCGAGTACATTAGGCTCCCAGTTTGATCAGCTTGGAATTATTATTCTTGTGATCACGTTCATGGGGATTATTCAATCAGATAAATCAAATGGCATGTTGGCCTTTATTTTAACAAGACCAGTCACTATTATTTCCTATTTAAATGGTAAAGTCGTATCAAATTATTTAATCGCGGTTTTGAGTGTATCAATTGGATTCTTTGTTTCTTATCTATATGTAAATTATTTATTTACAGAGGTCGCGTTTTATCACATGATGATTGCACTTCTACTATATCTCTTATGGGTGCTATTTATAGTTTCTTTTACAATGATGGTAAGTGCAATTTTTCGGAGTCAGGGAATGATCGCATTGATTTCGATTATTTTTCTTATAGGTTGCAGAATCATTGTTAATTTAATTCCCAAAATTGATTTTATTAATCCGGCTAGTTTAAGTAAACATGCCATGGAAGTGCTGGTTACAGGAACTATTCATACAAGTGTAATAAGTACCGTACTAGTGGAGTTTATTTGGATTTTATTAATATTTTGTATCACGAATTATTGGATTTCACATAGAAAGGATTATCACGATTGACCTTAGAATTCATAAGCCCATTTGAATTAATCGTCTCAATTTAATGCTAATCAATGCACTATTTTGTGAAAATCAATTATAATGATTAAATAAAAGTAGACGTTTATGGGTTTATATAAAATTAGCGATAATCTTGTAAAGTATCAATTTTACACGAGCTAAAAGGAAGAGAAGGAATTTTATGAGTCATTTAATCGTATCAAATTTAACAAAAACCGTTGGCGATAAAACGCTATTTGAGAATATTGAGTTTACTATTTATGAGGGAGAACGTGCTGGGTTAATCGGTATCAATGGGACAGGGAAATCTACATTACTATCCATTTTAGCAGGGCAGCAGGATGCCGATACGGTTGAACTCGATCACCCGAATAAATATCGTATTTCCCATTTATCACAAGATCCTCAATTTGATGAAGGGGAGACTGTATTACAAGCAGTATTCTCTGGAGATTCACCGATTCTACAATTAAACAGACAATATGAAGAAACATTAACAACGCTATCGAAAAATCCAGAATCTGAAGAATTACAAAATCAGTTGTTCCGCCTGCAGCAGCAAATGGACAATGACAAAGCGTGGGATGTAAATGCTCTTGCAAAACAGGCTCTAACAAAATTAGGCATTGATATGTATGATCGACAAGTAACGACTCTTTCAGGTGGGCAACAAAAACGAGTTGCTTTGGCTAAGGTTCTAATTGAGCCAGCAGACCTTTACTTACTCGATGAACCGACGAACCATTTGGATGTTCAATCAACGGAATGGTTACAGGAAATGGTCATGCGCTTAAAAGGGGCAGTAATATTCATCACCCATGATCGTTACTTTTTAGACGAAATCTCAACACATATTTATGAGCTTGCCAATCAAACATTGTATCGACATACAGGAAATTACGCCGATTATTTAGAGTCTCGTGCAATACGCGAGGAAATGGATGCAGCAACTCAAGACAAATTACAAAATCGTTATCGTTCCGAGCTGAAATGGATTCGCCGTGGGGCTAAAGCACGAACGACGAAACAAAAAGCAAGAATTCAACGTTTTGAAGAATTAGATACTAAAATAGAGCGTGGTTCAAATGATGCTAACCTAGAATTGTCCCTAGCGACGTCGCGCCTAGGAAAAAAGGTAATCGAAGGTGAGCAGCTGTCAAAAACTTTTGGCGAGCGTGTCATACTGAAAGATTTTATTTTTTTATTACAGCAAGGGGATCGTATAGGGATAATCGGAGCTAATGGTTACGGTAAATCTACATTATTAAATATATTAGCTGGAGAGATAGAACCAGATGCAGGAGAGGTTGTTATCGGTTCCACAGTAAAAAGAGCACATTTTAAACAAGTGATCCCTGCCATGAATGAAAATGAACGCATGATTGAATATATTCGTGAAGCCTCAAATGACATAACAGATGCGGAAGGGGTTCGATATTCTGCTGCCCAGATGCTCGAAAGATTTTTATTCCCCCTACATACACATGGTACACCGATAGGAAAATTATCTGGTGGGGAGCGAAAACGACTTCATTTACTGCGATTATTGATGGAACAGCCGAATGTATTATTATTGGATGAGCCAACAAATGATTTAGATATCGAAACTTTAGGGGTTCTTGAGGATTTTATCGAGCATTTCCCTGGCGTTATTTTAACAATTTCCCATGACCGATTCTTCCTGGATCGCATCGCGAAAAAGCTTTGGATTTTAGACGGACAAGGAAATGTTGAAGAAACTCTGGATGTATATAGTGACTACCTCGAGAAACAACAGAAAACTCAAAAAGAGGAAGCGAAAGAAGTAAAGGTTGAAAAAGCAAAACCGCAAAAAGTGAAAAGTGAAAAGAAGAAGCTTTCCTTTAAAGAGCAAAAAGAATGGGAAACCATTTCAGACACGATTGCAAAAGTGGAAGAAGAGATTGAAGCAACTGAAGAGGGAATTGCATCTGCTGGAGCTGATTATACAAAGCTTCAACAATTAACAGAAAAACTGGATAATCTAAATAAAGAATATGAACGACTTATTGAAAGATGGACGTATTTAGACGACATCGTGAATGGATAGGAGAGGATAGTATGAAAATCGTAACAATCGAACCAACACCAAGTCCGAATTCGATGAAAGTTGTGGTAGACGAAGAACTTCCATTTGGAAAAGCCTTCAATTACACAAAGGAAAATGCTGAAGGTGCACCTGAACAAATTCAAGAGATTTTAGAGATTGAAGGGGTAAAAGGGGTCTACCATGTTGCTGACTTTTTGGCAGTGGAACGAAATGCCAAATTTCAATGGGAACCAATTTTAGCTAGTGTAGGAGCAGCATTAGGTGAAAACGGTGAGGCGACTACTCAAGAAGTCCAAGCGGACGACCATTTTGGAGAAGTGTTTGTTCACGTTCAAATGTTTAGAGGTCTTCCACTACAAGTAAAAGTATTTGATTCAGCGATCGAACATCGTGTTTCTGCAGGAGAACGTTACGTTCATGCCTTCCAATCAATAGAAGTCGACAAATTCGATGATAATTATCTCCTTGAACGCAAATGGGTTGATTTCGGTGTACGATATGGTGAAAAAGAAGAGATTGCAAAAGAAATAATTGAAGAAATTAATGCAACATATCCGGAAGAACGTATAGCTCAAATTATCGAAGCAGCAAGTAAGAAAAATACAGTTGCTTTAGAAAGAGAAAAAGTAACATTAGAGCAATTCCTAGCAGCGGAAGACTGGCAAAAACGTTATCAATTATTAGATCAACTGCCTGACCCGGAGGTTGAGGATCTGCCATTGTTTGAAAGAGCGTTGGAAGACGACCAAATGTCAATCCGCCGTTTAGCAACAGTTTACTTAGGAATGATTGAAGATGTAGCAGTAGTACCATATTTAGCCCGTGCATTAAAAGACAAAAGCTCAGCAGTTCGCCGTACAGCAGGCGATTGCATGAGTGATTTAGGATTAGTAGAATTTGAACCGTATATGATTGAAGCATTAAAAGATAAAAATAAACTTGTCCGCTGGCGTGCGGCAATGTACTTGTTCGAGACAGGAACGGAAAACTGTCTTCCGGCATTACACGAAGCAGAAGATGACAAAGAATTTGAAGTTAAACTTCAAGTGAAAATGGCCATTGCCCGTATCGAACAAGGTGAAGAAGCAAAAGGCTCGGTTTGGAAGCAAATGACAGAGAGATAATATGATGAACAGATGAGGAAAGGAGACTTTTCTTCATCTGTTTTTTTGTGGGGATAGTGTTGGGATCAAGTGTGTATTGATATTAATGGTTTAGTGAATAGACCGCCTTTGTTTTTTGTATAGGAGTAGATGGGGATAAGTTTTATTTTGTGAAAATTCTTTTTTGTAAGAATGAAGCACTTTCCGAGAAACTATAATTGGGAAGCTTTTCATTGCGGGGATGAAAAACTTTATGATGATTAATTTGTTATAAAAAGTACATCTATGCTGGTATGAGGCATTTCTTGAGATGAGGCTTTCATAAGAGAAATGCTTATAGGACAAATCAAAAAAAATCGATTAGAATCTCCTAAAGCAGTTTTGATAGTGATAAATCATATGGACGAGAAACTAGAACTGTCACAAGACATGTGTGATTGAGACAAATCATATGGTCGAGAAACGAGAAGTGTCACAAAATATGTGTGATAGTGACAAATCATATAGACGAGAAACTAGAACTGTCACAAAACATGTGTGATTGAGACAAATCATATGGACGAGAAACTAGAACTGTCACAAAATAAGTGTGATTGAGACAAATCAGATGACGAAGGAATTAGAAGTGTCACAATACATCTCCTAATGAGACAAATCAATGGAAAAGAAAATAGAACCATCCCAAAGCAGTACAGATAAAAACTACTAGATGTCAGAATCTGCAGCGAAAATAACCCCTGATTAAAACAAATTTAAAAAGAAACTAATCTGTTAAGTAGTCCATCAGTGCTAGTCATATAGATAGGCTGGCACAACAAGATAAGCAATCAACGGGATGCAACAAAATACCCTTCATATAGATGAAGGGCATTTAATTCATAAACCATGCTAACTTTCTATCTGTTTTCGGGGTCTCACTGTATAAAAAATGCTGCCAAATATTAAGAAGATACCTAGTGCTTGTAATAAAGTTGGACTAAATGACAAAAGTACGATATCCAATAAGATTGCAACAACAGGATCAACAAAAGTAAGAACAGATACTAGGAATGTTGGGAGGCTGCGAATGCTATCGAAGAACAAATAATAAACAAAACCAGTATGTATCAAACCTGTACCAATGATAAAAATCCAATTGGAAGTGGATAGCCCATTAAACACCGTAAAATCGCAAAATGGCAAAAGCATGATGATCCCGATTGTGGTTTGGATAAATGTCATCGAGTACGGAGACAAGTTTTGAATCGTTTTACTTGTTATCATTGTCAGGGCATAACAAAATGCAGAGAGTAAAGCCCAGATAAAACCGGAGTTCATCAATTGGTTGATCGATTGGAAGTTATCGATTCCGACAATCAAAATACTGCCCAAAAAACAAACAATAGTAGCAAGAAGTCCTTGAACCGTCATTTTTTCTTTTAAGAACAGTGCTCCTAAGATCAATACTATGATGGGTGCTAAATTATAGATTGAAATAGTGACGGAAATGGACATTTCTTCGAAAGCTTTAAATAAAAAAACCCAATTCAAAACAAGAAATATTCCGCAAAGACAGGTCTGTAAAACCTCTTTTTTGCTCCAGGCTTCGATTTTATGTCCACTTGTAATGAACCACATTCCGCATAAAAAAATAGTAGCAAAAATACATCGTACAAACACAAGTTCAACTGCCGGTATTCCGGTATGAATGGTAAAAAAACCGATTGAACCAAAAATGGCCATTGCGATTGAGAGTTTGGCAATAGCTGCAACATTCATAGAGTTTCCTACTTTCACATTATTATCTTATTAAAATATATCAAACTTTCACATGAATTTTAAGAAAATAAAAAAGTTACCTAAAAAAGCAAATGCCTTTTGAGGTAACAATTGTTTAGTTAGATGCAATTAACTTTAGCATGTTATTGCGTTGTTCTTCCGTTTGCTGCTTCCCATCGAGAAGCAATACCCCCATTGTATATCCTTTTTGATCATCTTCCACTACAAATTGTAGATTTAAATCACTTTTTTGATTTTCAACTTCACATGTCCCTTTGAACTCAACAACATTCTGATTTTTTTGTGTTTTAAAATAAACCCATTTACTATCTGTACAATTAGTAGCAAAAGAGTTTTCGAATGAAATGTTGGATTCATCCACAGATGCTTCTTTTATGTATGTAATATACTCATTATCTGTAATTTCATCTTTTGGGCCATAGAAATACCAAAAAATTGCAATAATTGCGATTGGAACAATCCATAAGATTGTTCGCTTGGATACATTTTGCACGACAAACCTCCTTATATCTCTATAATTATTATAGCAATCTATGTATAATATTTCTACAAAGGGTTTGAAAATTCTTTTTCAAGTTATTTTTTTATATTATTCAGTTCTATAAGTATATTCTTAATGAGTTATTTTGAAATAATTACTTGCAAAATATAATACTTTGTATTAATATAATATTACAGCACCATGGTAAATGATGATAAACAAGAAGTCTTTTGCGAACACCCACTTTGGGGAGTGGTGGTTAAAAACTTTCTATAATGAATACGGCAACACGGCTTCATATAAGATTTACATTTACCTTTAAATCTGTCTGAAGTTATTTTGGAATAATTACTTGCAAAATATAATACTTTGTGTTAATATAATATTACAGCTGCGTTGTACGTAGAATATTAAGTTTTAACCTTTAAGCTGTAAAAGGGAGTTTTAGATCGAGGATGGAATGGCGAGCATCACACAACGGTGAATGATGATACACAGAAAATCTTTTGCGAACACCCACTTTGAGGAGTGGTGGTTAAAAACTTTCTAATAATTACGGCAAGGCGGCTTCTAACGAGTATTGAAATTATTTTAGGATAATTACTTGCAAATCCTAATACATTACATTAATATAATATTAACAGCTGCGTTGTACGTAGAATATTAAGTTTTAACCTTTAAGCTGTAAAAGGGAGTTTTAGATCGAGGATGGAATGGCGCACATCACACCAAGGTGAATGATGATATACAGGAAATCTTTTGCGAACACCCACTTTGAGGAGTGGTGGTTAAAAACTTTCTATAATCATTACGGCAAGGCGGCTTCTCTTACATAAGTTCAATATTAATCTAATAACATAGAGTGTAAACAAAGTCATTATGATTTTGTTTACACTCTTTTTTTGTTTACAATTCAGGCAAGGTTTTTGGGAATATTTGTAGAATTAAACTGTATATTAATCAAAATTTTCTTAATTAAGGGGAGATTTAGTTTTGTGGGAACAGCTATTTATTGAAACGGATAGAGGAACTTTTGAAGTTTTTAAATGTGGAAATGGAGAACCTATTTGCATTACACATTTATATAGTGAATATGATAGCAGGGGCAATCTGTTCGCAAATCTCTTCACAGATCACTACACGGTTTATTTAGTAAATTTAAGAGGCTGTGGTAACTCGACAGATGATCTAACAATTTATAATTACAGTATGGAGCATAGTGTGGAAGATTTAGAAGCTATTCGTCGTACACTTGGGATTGAAAAGTGGTTATTTGCAGGTCATTCTACCGGTGGAATGTTGGCATTGAAATATGCAATCATGCATCCGAATTCATTGGCTCACATTGTGGCTGGTGGTCTATGTGCATCCAATGAATATATGCACCATCCTGATAGTATTTACTGTCCAGAGAATGCGAACAACAAACGCATAAAAGAAATTATCGCATTCTTAAGGAATCCAGATTCGACTTTGAAAGAACGACGAGCCGCTAATAAAGAATGGACGATGATGTCTTTGTATAACGAGGAAAACTATGAGAAGATGATTAGTCGCCCGAACAGTGGGAAAACAGTTTCGAAGCGCTTAGATTATTTCTCTAATGAAGAGCTTCCAACCTATGATTTGCGCTCCCAACTAGAACAAACACGGACAAAAGCTTTTATCTATTGTGGACAGTATGATGCCCAATGTCCGTATTCATACTCCGTAGAAGCTGCTTCTCTGATGCCAAACGCATCATTATATACCTTTAAAGAAAGTAATCACTTTCCATTTGTTGAAGAAGAAATGACATTTAAAAAGTTTATTCAAAATACTCTATCACAATAGAAAAAAGCTAACTCTGGAGGAAGCGTAGGAATACATAAATAATATTACAAATGCTTATTCTAAATTAACCAATGGAATAAGCTTTTATGCTTTTTCTGAAAACGGGACATATGTCCTTTTTTATTTGAATTCCAAATGGTGTAATAAGAGTATATTTACATCGAGAAGAGGATTTAACTAATGGGAATTATTTTGGCCATACTTTCAGGATATTTTATATCATTGCAAAATGTAACGAACGCAACGATTGGTTCAGAAGTCAGCACATGGACAACTGCAATGATTACTCAGGCTGTTGGGGCAACAGGTGCATTTATCATTTACTTATTCTCAAAGAAAGAACGTACATTGGGGCATAAAAAAGTAAAACCATTGTATTTATTCGGGGGTTCGTTTGGTGCTATTGTGGTTGCTTCTAGTGTAATTGCGGTATCATATGTGGGAGCTACTATCTCAAATTCGTTAATACTACTGGCTCAATTGGGGATTGTAATCGTAATTGAAGCGTTGGGTCTATTCGATATTAGAAAACAGCAAATTGCCGGTAAACAATGGGCCGGTCTTGCGTTGATGATGCTTGGAGCTGTATTGATCAGCTTATAGGAGTGATTTATTCTTGCAAAACTATATAGAGAAATTTTCATTAGATCGCGTTTTAAATGAGGAATTAATCCGAGGGCTTGCCATTAATCGCTATAGCAAGGGCGATTTAATCATTCAGCAAGGTGAAAATCCTCAATATGTATTTTTTTTAGTAAAGGGGAAAATTAAAACCTATAAAACTTCTGATGAAGGAAAAAGATTGATTTTAGCTTTTAAAGAAAAATTCGATATTCTGGGTGACATTGAATTTGTACAGGAAGCCCCCTATATTAATACGGTAGAAGCAATAACAGATGTACAAATCCTCACGATACCAATACATATTGCCCAAAGCTATGGCATGAATCATTTACCATTTGTCCATTTTGTATTGCAAAGAATTACGGAAAAGCTTTATGTCAATTCCAATGCATTAGCTTTTAATTTAATGTATCCAGTGGAAGTGCGATTGTGCAGTTATCTATTATCCGTCTCAATCGATGATAGAACAGTTTTAAACCGAGACTTAAAAGACGCAGCAGATTTAATTGGGACAAGCAAACGACATATGAATCGGGTGCTTGTGGATTTATGTAATCAAAAAATAATCGAGCGAACAAAAGATTTAATTTTGATTCTCAATCACGAACATCTGGTTGAATTAGCAAAACATAACATATACGAGGAGGGAATTCGTTGATTTTAGGTATATTTTTAGCAATAGTAGCAGGATCTTTTGTTGGATTACAAAATATTTTCAATCGTCATCTAAATGAACATGTGAGCTCATGGTTCGCAACTACTTTTGTGCTATTAACAGGAAGTATTGCTGCTTTTCTTATCGGACTCTTACTTCAAGGAGCGGATATTTTTGATGTAAGTGGAATGAAAACAAGCTATTGGTTCTTTGGATTAGTAGGAGTTGGTGTAATCTACTCGATGATTCAAGCGATGAAAATACTAGGCCCAACGAAAACAGTTCTTATAAGTATTATTGCACAATTAACTTTTTCACTTATATTTGATGTAACAGGTTTTTTATCTTTACCAAAAGTAGATTTAAAATGGGAAGATCTTGCGGGTGTGGTTTTAATTATTGTCGGAGTAGTAATCTTTAATGTAGGAAAGAAAGTCCAAGTGGAACAAGTGAATTAAGTTGAGGAGTGTTTATCAACAGATAAATGCTCCTTTTTATAACCTATCAATCAGGAGAGTAACAAATGTACTGGAATTTCTGAAGGAGAGAAAGTGTTAATGTAATATTAAAGCATAGTAAGTAAAAATTAAACTTATATTCTAATTTTGAAAAAATGTAAAAAGGAGAGTTGCAAAGATAGTAGAATATTATTATTTAAGTGGAAAGGGGGAAAACTAGTGTCTAGTATTCAATTCTTAGCATCTTCAAAACCGTTTATAATGCCTAGAGAAATTGAAGATTACAACAATGGCGGTGTTTATGAAACTGGTATGTGTTTTTCGGTATACGAAACAGTTCAAGAGTGGCGGGAGATTGTTAAACCAGTATTGACAATGCCATACATTTACGAAGTGCGGGGACTTGGCAGTTACTATTTTTTCCTCTATTTGGAGAAATATATGGATGTTGGAGATGTGATTGAACTTTATGAAATTCCTGTTCAAAATTGGTATGAAAAATATATTCAAACTGTTCTTACTAAACCAGAGCCAATTACAATCAATGTTGGGAATTATACATACCAAAATCAATATGGGATGTACCAGCTTAATCCAAGGTCATGGTTAGAGGAACTAAGTCATCGAACATTATTAACTGAGCATGGGGGAACGACAATAATAAAGTATTGAGTCTGTCACATTGAACTCTAGTGTTTATCTGGGAAACAAGATTGTACATGAAGACTTGTCACACACAATCATCTCCATGTTCTTCGTAAAATAACAAAAGACCATTTGATAACAATTTTTCTTTTCCTTGCACCTCTAGTCTGTTTTGTAAATTTATTGGTAGCATATAAGTTATTTTTCCCATCGGTAGTAATGCTTTCCTGTTTCGTATCCCCTGAGATTTCTTCGCCAATTAGGTCAAAATTATAGGGAGAAGCTTTTACAAGCCTAATTTATTAATTTGAAATGAGGACAAACGTTACTTACATATACATGTAAAAGTAAAGAAAAAGGAGGGGGCATGATGGCTAATCCGATAGTTGCTCGTTCATTATATGAAATACAATTTTGGGCCAGAATAATGAAAGAGCATGCTTTATTTTTAAGCCTAGGTTTCACTTATGAGCAGAAACAATTGATTGATGAAGCAAACCAGTTTATTACGGTTTTTGAAAGAATTGAGGAAAAGTTAAGTCGGTTTACAAATGACTCTGAATTACGTGTTATACAATCATTTAATAATGAGGTTTATCAGTCTGCAGTTGCCATATGGGCTTATAAGCGAAAAGTATTAGGTTTAACCCTGCGTTGTGAAATTAGGTCTAATAATTATCCACTATTAATTGATCATATTAGCAGGGAAGCCGCTTATTTTGCTAACCGCTTACAGGAACTAAATCAAGGAATCCTCACGCCAAAAGCGGATGATATCATTAAAGAGAATGTGTTCTTTCTCAAAATAATGGCAGATCATGCAAAATTTATAGGGCATCTTTTAGATCCTTCTGAAAGAAAACTAGTAGAACAAGCCAGAGAATTTAGCCATGATTTTGACCAGTTACTTTTTCAGGCAATTGATTTAGAATATATGCGACCACAGTCTGAAACGAAACCAATATTAACTCAATTTTTAGATCAAAATCGGGTATCAGTTACCTCTTTAAGAGATTTTAAGAAAACAGCACGTGATTTAATCGAGGCTTGTAGAATTAAAAGTAACATTCACCCTCTATTAGCTGACCATACATTTAGAGAAGCGGAGAGGTTTTTAGAAATCATTGATTTATATGAAGCAAGCTTGGTAAATGGAAATTATTAGAGCTGTAGGAATAAAAAAACTCGCCATATACTTAGGCGAGTTTTTTCTGTTAGGGATTATAATAATTAGTGGTACCTAAATGTAACGTCAAACCACTCTATTATTAAGCTGTCTAATCTATTCGTTTCTCGCTCATAAGCTCGCTAACAGTACCCAATGTATATCCTTTTCCTTTAATTCCTTTTATCATGGTTTCCATCCCTTCAGCGACAGGCTGTGTTGGATGCATCAGAATCATTGAACCGTTTTCTACTTTAGACATAACGCGATTTACCATTTCAGCGGCCGCGGGTTTTTTCCAGTCCACTGTATCGACTGTCCATAGAATGGTTTTCATGTCCAATTGCTCAGCAACTTGAACTGTTGTCTCATTAAAACTGCCACTTGGTGGGGCAAACCATTTCGGCTTTATATCAAGGGTGTCTTCAATTACCTGATTCGTTTTTACTAATTCCACTTTTGTTTCTTCCATCGAGCGTTGTTGGAGGTCCGGGTGACTATACGCGTGATTACCTATTTCGTGTCCTGCAGCCTTTATTTGTTTAGCTACATCAGGGTTCTTTTTCACCCAACTACCATCGAAGAAAAATGTAGCTTTTGTATTATGTTTCTCTAGAGCTTCAAGAATTCCCGGGATATATTCGTTTCCCCAGGCCACATTAATTAAGAAGCCAACCATTGGCTTCTGTGGGTTACCTCTATAGATGGGTTGGTTAGCTAAATCCTCTAAATGGATTTTAGGTGAGATTTCCTTATAAACAATTTTCTTTTCATCAAAATTATCTTTGGACTTCATTTTCTTATAACTAGCTTCAATGTCTACAGTACGTCCATTGTAGCCTGGTATTGCTTTCCAGACAGAATCGATTTTAGCATCAATCGGCTCACGATTATTTTCCTCGCTGTATTTTTCAATTGCTCTAAAAAGTTCATCTTTCGTCATTTTGGCTAATGAGGATGCTGCAAATAATCCGAACGTCAACAATATACTTGAAAACAGTAAAAGGTATTTAAAATAGCTACTCTTCATTTTTTCTCCTTAAGAAATTTCAATAGATTTTTTTGATGAGTTTAATTTTCCCCACTCATTAAAAAATTATGTTTTTTGAAAAGAAAATTACTTGACCAAAACAAAGTTTTAATGGATTTTTTGTCATGTAAGGCAGTAAATCGTAAGAAAATATGTATTGCCTATGTTATATTTTAAATATCTAATCTTATTGTATAAAAAGGAAGGGATAAATTGGATAGTACAACTTTATATGAATTTAAAATAATCGTGCAAGAGGATCAAAACGCTGAGTTACCTTATCGTGTCTATGTAGATTATTTAGGTGACTTGGACTTTTATGAAAAACTTATCGAGATTGCAGGTAGGGATCATGTTTTATTTACTGGTCGACCAGCACCCATTACGATGAAATGGATTTTTAAAACGAATTATTTATATTACTTGGAGCAAAAAACAGATAAACAATTAAACCCAAAATACCTTTCCTGGAATTTAGAAGATATTTTAAGAAAAAAGGATAATCTAATACACTTTAAAGACAAAGCAGTGGTAATTGAATTTCGAAAAGCACTTTTAAATTTCTTAAATGAATTTGCACAACAAATTAAACAAGGAAAGCTCTGAGTTATTTATAGAAGAATTTTTGAAGACCTAATTCTAATAAGGTCTTTTTTAGTTTGAAAGAGTGATAAGAAAAGAGTAGATACTTAGCAAGTATATATGCTTCTTGCAATAAGAGAAGTAAGAAAAAGCATAATAATAGGTTTTCAGAGAGGTAGAAGCACATGGTAAATTATGATGTTATAGTAGTTGGTGCTGGTTCTATGGGAATGGCGGCAGGATATTATTTATCTTTAACTGGGAAAAAGGTACTTTTACTAGATTCGCATAATCCTCCTCATGATAAGGGAAGTCACCATGGGGAAACAAGAATCATCAGACATGCTTATGGCGAAGGAGAAGAGTATGTACCTCTAGCACTAAAGGCGCAAGAGTTATGGTATGAGTTAGAAAAGGAAACAGGAAAACAGCTTTTTTTTAATACAGGGGTTTTAAATGTAGGAAAAGAATCTTCAAGTTCTATTAAAAATATAATTTCTAGCTCCAAACGCTTTTCTCTTCCAATAGAAATAATGAGTGCAGCTGAAATTAAAGACCGTTGGCCAGGTATTACAGTGCCGAGTGACTTCATTGGTTGCCATGAACCAGCTTCAGGTGTACTTCGATGCGAAGAGTGTATTGATGCATATCGTGAACTAGCCAAATTAAAAGGAGTCACTATATTAACAAACAGTAGAGTTACATCCATAAAGGCTGAAGCAGGGAGTGTCGAGGTCTCAACAGATTCTGTTTCATTTACTGCGCACTCATTAATTTTGACTGCTGGTGCCTGGTCAAATCAATTGTTATCCATGCTTGACTTGGAGTTGCCCCTTAATCCCGTGAGAAAGACCTTTGCGTGGTTTGATGTAGAAGAGGGGATATACGGAGAGAATGTTTTTCCTGCTTTCGCGTTTGATACACCTAATGGCCAATACTATGGATTTCCTAGCATTCAAAAAGCGGGCTTGAAAGTTGGCAGGCATGATGAAGGAACTACGATAAATCCAGATGAAGCTATGAAACCATTTGGTGAGGAGGTAGCAGATCAAGAAGACTTGACACAGTTCTTAACAAGTTTCATGCCTTCTGCCGGGAACTTATTATATGGAAAAACATGTACATACACACTAACACCTGATGAGGATTTTGTTGTAGATTTACATCCGAAACATCCAAATATAGCCATAGCAGCAGGATTTTCGGGACACGGTTTTAAATTTAGCAGTGTAATAGGAAAGATTCTTAGCGAGTTAATAATAAACAGACGAACAAATGAAAATATTGACCTTTTTGCTATCGAGCGATTTAAGTAGGAATGTAAAGAAACCCTTCAATTAAGAGGGTTTTTTTGTTTCTTATAAAAAACAAGCACTTTACATATTGGTGTTACTCCTTGACTGTAAACATCCAACCATAAGTCCCAACTCGTAATAAGAATCTGCATTTAATAACTTCGTAGAGAATCAATTGGATTTTAGGTGAAAAAACTATCCACTACAATTTCATACCAATCTCACAAAGATGGTAGCGGTCCATGATTAGTTTTTTCTTATGAACATAATTTAATTAGCATTTCCCCAAATTCAACAAACATACGCTAATAAGTAAATGAACCAATGGTTCAAGTCATACTTCGTCAATCTGTATCATTGAATTGATTTCTAAAATTACCCACAAATACAATAATTAACTATTTTTAATAATTGTTTACAATTCCTATAAATCTAGTATAGAATGTATTTATTGAATTTTTGAAATTAAAAGAAAATAAAGGGTGGTTAATAATGACGGAAATTAAAAATGATTATTTAGTAATTGGCGATTTGAGTGCCCCTGTGAAAATTGAAGTGTTTTTAAATTATGCATGTCCATATTGTGCAACATTTTATGAATTAGTGGATAATACGCTTCCAAAGTATTTTCAAGAAAAGAAAGTAGCTTTAATAGTAAAACATTACGATAAACCACGTGAAATGTTATTGCCTGGAACATTAATTAATGCAAATTTAGATTACTCTAATCCAGAAAGAACATTAGAAATCATAAGTGAATTATTTAAAAATCAAGCAACGTGGGATAAATATTCGAGTTTTGAAATAAAGAAATACATTGAAGAGAAATATGACTTAAAAGAAGAATTTTCAAATATCGATCGTAGCTTACTGATAACAGCTGAGGCAATTGAGCGTAATGTGAAAATGGTACCAACCGTATTTATCAATGAATTGGAATTCCAATATCCGCGTGAGATATTTGCGGATGAATTAGTGGAAGTTATAGAAAAAGAACTAGACAAGGTAGGAGTTTAAATGAATAGTTTAAAAAAATTATCTATTTTATTTTTTATCAGCACATTGTTTTTATTGTTAACTGCTTGTGGTGATGAAAATGAGGCTGTTTCAAAGACAGAGGCAGCAAATGCTGATGATGCAAAAAAAGAGGTTTTAGTTGTAGGTTCATCAGGGATATACCCTCCATTTATTTCTGTTGATGAAGACGGAAAGGCACAAGGCTATGATGTAGAAGTATTAGAAAAGGTTGGCGAAGCATTGGGTTATGAAATTAAATGGGAGTTCGCTGAGTTTTCAGGGATTTTTGGAATGCTTGATGCAGGGAAAATTGATACTGTTTCCAATTTAATTGCCATGACAGAAGAGCGTCGTGCGAAATATGATTTTTCAACCCCTTATGCTTATTCAGGTGCTACTCTAGTTGTACATGAAGATAATAATACTATTAATAGCATTGAAGACTTAAAAGGTAAAAAGGTTGGTGTTTTATTAGGAAATAACTTGCATCAATTTTTAGAGAAATGGAATGAAGAAAATGGTAACGAAATAATCATTACGCCTTATCAAGATGTAAGTGGAACATATAATGAAGTAGCATCAGGTCGATTAGATGCATTTATTGATGTGAAAATTACCGCAGCATCTCGTATACGTGATGAAGGTCTACCATTAAAACTATACGGTGAAGATTATTTAATCAACTTTGATTACGGCTTCCCATTTGTACGTTCTGAAGAAAATGAAGAATTTTTAAAAGCATTTAGTGCAGAGATTCAAAAGCTACAGGACAATGGCACATTAAAAGAGCTTTCAGACAAATGGAGTGCAATTGACGTTACTATTCCACATAATCAATAGTTAATGATGGGCTGTCCAGAGTGATCTCTGAACAGCCTTCTGATTTCTAAAAGTTTTTAAATTACAGTATAAGGTTAGTTCGATAGAAAAGAGGGGTATTGTGAATTTTGATTTTGGTTATATGATTGAGATCTTTCCTAGAATCATAGAGTATTTACCAATTGTTTTGTACATGGGTACACTTTCTTTTATATTAGCGGTCATTGTTGGTCTAATATTTGCAGTAATTATTAATTTAAAGGTTCCTGTTCTTTATCAAATTTTATTGATTATTATTTCTTATTTCCGTGGGGTTCCAACGTTGATTCAGATTTTTATTTTTTATTTTGGATTGCCACAACTATTTCCCAGCTTTAGTACATTAGATGCTATAACAGCTGTGATTTTTGCGCTAAGTGTAAAAAATGCAGCATATTTATCAGAAGTATTTCGTTCAGCATTTCTAGCAGTGGATAAAGGTCAGTTTGAAGCATGTGATGCAGTAAACATGACAAAGTGGCAAGGGCTGCGCACGGTTATATTACCACAGGTTTTACGTGTTGCAATTCCGTCATCCGGCAACTATTACATTATGATAATCAAAGAAACTTCATTAGCTTTTACGATTGGTGTTGTAGACATGCTTGCAAGGGCAAAACTTGAATCAGCCGTAACTTATAAATTTTTAGAAGCTTATTTAACAGTTGGCTTAATATATTGGGCAATTACGGTGATTTTATCTTACTTACAGTCAAGACTTGAAAATTATGTTGAGCGTCCGTACCGAAAGGAGGCAACGAAATGATTAAAATTCAAAATTTGCATAAAAGCTACGGGAATACTGCTATCTTAAAAGGACTTGATGTTGAGATAAAAGAAGGAGAGGTACTGGCTATTATCGGTCCTTCCGGATCAGGGAAATCCACATTTTTACGTTGTTTAAATTTTCTGGAAAAGGCAGAAAAGGGCATTATTCAAATTGATGGTGAAGAAGTGAATTTAGAGAATTTCCATAAAGCCCAAGTAGTTAAATTGCGTGGGAAAACAGGGATGGTATTCCAGAACTATAATTTATTCAAAAACAAAACAGCCTTACATAATGTATCCGAGCCATTGCGTTTAACCAAAAATATTTCCAAGAAACAGGCTGAACAAATAGCATTCGACATGCTAGCTGAAGTCGGATTAAAAGGGAAAGAATTCAATTTTCCTGTAGCACTTTCGGGTGGACAACAGCAACGAGTTGGCATAGCACGAGCACTTGCACTAAATCCATATGTAATCTTGTTCGATGAGCCAACCTCTTCACTTGATCCAGAGCTTGTAGAAGAAGTATTAAATGTAATGAAGTCGGTTATTAAACAAGGTCGTACAATGATTGTTGTGACGCATGAAATGGAATTTGCAAAAGATGTTGCCGATCGTGTGATTTTTATGGCGAATGGACATATTGTTGAAGAGGGAACGCCAAAAGAGCTATTTGAAAATCCACAAAATGAACGAACAAAACGTTTTTTAAAAAATTATTTAACACTCCATAATTTCGCAGGAGATGGGATTTGAATTTATATTTATTTAATAATCGGCAACAGATGACTTTTCAACTATGACATTGGTAAATTAAAATCCAATCTCAAAGCACCAATGATTATTTAAATCTGCTGGTTTATCGAAACTTGGCCATTAATCAAAACTGTTTCAATTTAAACGAGAAAGCTAAATAAACCTGTTGAAGGTACCTTTGTAACATAACTGAGATATCAAATCACTTTGGAGCTTTCCATATTCCAATTGGGTCCGATTGAAAAGCAAGAAGTAAAAAGAAGATATCTATTATTCACAAATAATAGGTATCTTCTTTTATTTTTATCAATATAGGATTCAAATCTTCTCATAACAATCGTAATTTAAGCTGTAAAGCCATCACAAGTATAAGCTAATATTATAGTTTTTTAGTTTTATTTAGGAAAGTTTTGCCAGGGATGTTTCTATGGCTTGTTTTACATCAGATGGCTCAAGTTCATAAGTATAACCTAATAATTTTTCACCGTTGAAGAATATCGTTGGCACAATTGTTATTTCTCGTTCAATCGCTTCCGCCGTAATCGCCAGGCTAATCTCCACGTTTTCTAGTCGTTCTTCTTCTTGCAAGTTGTATTTGTCGACAAGTAATCGTTTTAACTCTTTATTGGATAAATCATGCCATTCCGCTTGTGTTTCAAGTAGTTGTCCAATTACATACAATGCTTCCTCTGGATTCGAATTGTCTAATTTCCAGTGAATCAATGGGCCATGCAGAAGTTCTTCACGCGGTTTATCGTATAGCTTTACGATTACCTCAACTTGATTGTTTTCGAGATATGGGGGCAGAACTTCTTTTGCTAATTTGTATATTCGTGCGGTCCCTGGGCACGCCAAATTAATAAAAGCTTCTATTTTTAATGGTGCATCCGGACTGCCAAACTTCAAATGATCATTTTTTATTGTTGCCATATTCAATCTCCCCTTCAAGCTTAATATTATACAATATAATATATACAATTTTTATAGGAATTGTAAACATTAACATGGTAAGACTTTGAAAAACAATTTCTTAATTTCTCAGATTAGTATACTACTTGTAAAATTAAAATATTATTTACAATACCTATAAGTTTAGTTATATTTATCACTATGAATATTTGAAAAATTTTGTTTTTAAGTAGAATATTTATTTTCAGATACCTAAATTCCCATTTTAACTAAGGCAGGAGGTGTAATAGTGTTATCAATAAAACACTTACATTTATCGTTTAATCATAATGAAATTCTTAAAGGCATTGATTTAACAGTCAATAAAGGCGACGTAGTAACATTGATTGGTCCAAGTGGAACAGGTAAAACCACATTGCTTCGCTGCATGAATTGTCTTGAAAAACCATCCACAGGTGAAATTACTCTTTCTGATTTGCACTTTAACTACGAAACCATCAGCAAGAAAGACATCTTAAAACTCAGAAGAAAAACAGCGATGGTATTTCAGCAATTTAATCTTTTTAAAAATAAAACGGTTTTGGAAAATGTTATGGAAGCCCAAATCGTGGTACAGGGAAAGCAAAAGAAAGATGCTCACGAAAAAAGCATTCAGGAATTGGAAAAAGTTGGGCTGCTCGATAAGCTTCACTCATATCCCTCCGAACTGTCGGGTGGGCAGCAGCAACGAGTCAGCATTGCACGTGCCTTGGCTTTGGAACCGGAAGTTATTTTATTTGATGAACCTACTTCCGCACTTGATCCAGAGTTGGTGGGTGAAGTTTTGAAAGTAATCGAAGATGTTGCGCGTTCAGGTGTGACGATTGTGTTGGTAACGCACGAAATGTCGTTTGCCAAGAGAATTTCTACTAAAGTAGTCTTTATGGATAAAGGCGTCATCGTGGAAGAGGGGACGCCAAAATATATCTTTGAAGAATCCGAAAATGTGCGTACCAAGGCTTTTTTAAATCACTTTAAATCAAGTCAATCAGTGGAAGTTTAACTTTATTGAGCAATTTAAGAAAAGAGGGAGATTTTATATGTTCAAGAAAAAAAATTTGTTATACCCGGTATCATTATTTGCATTGATTTTAGCTGGATGCGGCGGAAGTGAAGGGGAGAATAGTGCTTCCGGTGGATCGGAAGAGGCTTCGGGAAGAGAAATTACGGTAGCGGTACCGCCTTCAGCAAAACCGTTAAGTTATACAGATGAAAACGGGGAACTTACAGGATATGAAGTGAAAATCCTGAAGTTGGTCGATGAAAAATTGGAAGATTACTCATTTGATATTGTTGGAGTTGCAGATAGTGCAGCAGAAATCGGCCTGGACACAGGTAAATATGACATGATTGCACAAGGCTTGTTCAAGAGTGAAGCTCGCGAAGAAAAATACTTGATTCCCACGGAAAGCAACGGCGCAAGCTTAATGCGTGTCTACAGCAACAAAGACGTGGGAACAATCGATTCTTTCGAGGACTTGATAGGCAAGAATATTACTCCTCTTTCACCAAGTGGAGGGGTATTCAATTTATTGACGGATTATAATAATGAAAATCCGAATAATCCAATCGAGTTCCCAACATCCGACCACGGATTCACGGTTGCTGAACGATTACAGGCAGTAGAATCCGGAAAATATGATGTGCTTGTACAACCTTCCAACTTAGGCCAAAAAGAAATTATTGAAGCGCAAAACTTGGATATCGTCGTGTCGGAGCCTCTTAAAGTATTCCCAACGTATTTCTTGATTCATAATTCCGAAGAAAACAAGGCTTTGACGGAAGAGGTTAGCAATGCTCTGAAAGAATTAAAAGACGAAGGAACGTTATCTGAATTATCATTGGAATATTACGGAGAAGATGTTTTCCAATATGAATAGAAACATGTAGTTTTTCATCAGGAGGTGGTCAAATGGATATAGGATATATGGTAGAAATTTTCCCGAAATTGATTGCCATGTTGCCCATAACTTTATCGATTATCGTAACTTCCGCCATTTTGGGTTTATTGCTTAGTATTGCCATAACGGCTCTAAGAATAAAAAAAATAAAGTTTTTGTCGCCCATTTTGGAAGCCTATATTTCTTTCATGCGAAGTGTTCCTATTCTATTACTGCTATTCATCGTGTATTACGGATTACCCGTATTCTTTTCACTATTTAATCTGGATATCAATGATTTGAGCGGCATCGTTGCAGCAATAATTACACTTATTATCTTTAATGGTGCCTATCTATCTGAGATTCTAAGACCTGCTTACTTGTCGATAGACAAGGGGCAGCATGAAGCCGCTAATAGTTTAGGATATACACCCTTTGCCAAGTTTCGGAAGATTGTGATTCCGCAGATGGCCCCAATAGCCTTGCCTGGTTTGGGAAATGCCATCATATATCTGATTCATGATACCTCCTTGGTGTTTACGATAGGTGTAGTAGACATACTGGGTAAAGCCAATTTAATTTTGGCAAGTTCGTATGGGGAAAACAAGGTAGAAGTTTACTTTACAATTGCCTTGATTTATTGGGCACTTTGCTTATTGTCGGATCGGATGGTTAAGTTATTCGAGAACCATACGTATTTAAGCAAAATAGAAAAAAGAAGAATGTTTGGTTCCAAAAATACAATGCAATACCATAAGTTTGGAAAAGGGAACATTCAATCTCACTCGGATTGAAGGAGGGGTAAATTTTGTTTGATTTAAGGGTTTTGCTGGAAAGTATCATAGACATAGCAACGGTTGTTCCTAAAACACTCGCTTTAGCGCTCGTTATCCTTCTCTTATCCTTGCTTGTGGGGGCTGTAATAGCTTTAATACAAAAGTTTAAGGTACCCGTGTTCTCTCAAATTATTAAAGTGCTGCAATCTTTTTTAAGAGGAACACCCAATGTCGTTATATTATTACTGATGTACTATGCTTTACCGGAAATTTTAACCTTCTTTACGGGTATTCTCGGGATTGAATTTGATGCCAACTCCTTGAATCCGATCATAACGGTAATAGTTACTTTTACAATCAGTTATTCCGTGTTTCAATCGGAAATTATCAGGGGATCGATTTTGTCGATTGACAAAGGGCAAATCGAAGCGGCCCAATCATTGGGGTTCAGTTCCTGGCAGACATTTAGAAGAGTCATCGTACCTCAAGCGTTGGTGGAAGCTTTCCCGGATATTATCAATTCTTTGATGATCATCATAAAATCACTTTCACTTGCTTATTTGATTACCGTTGTAGATATTCTGGGTCAGGCCAAAATGGTAGGTGCTCTGAATTATAGATACTTGGAAGCTTTTATTGGCGCAGCATTGATCTATTGGGTCATTGGCATGGTGCTAACTTTGATTGCCAATAGATTTGAATTGAAATTAAGACGAGGTTTTCATTAATTCCATTCAGAAGAAGTCTCACACATTTATAACCGGTGAGATGCCTTCACAAGGGAAATCAATTCAGAGAGGGTTTTAACTCAGATTGTGAATGGAGTTAAAGCCTCCAGCAGATGTCATAGATTTTTTAAGGGCAATTTATAGAGGAAGTTAGCCTAAAACCGTTGCATCCTGCGACAACGGCTAACTGACCTGCATCGTGCAGGACTAAGCTCAATAAAATCTGGTCACAAATGCGCCTAGGCGCATGTGATTATCTGCCATGTAAGTTATTAAGGAAGTTAAGCCAGTTGGAAATTAATTAAATGTACATAACTAAAACTTTTTAGGGAGTGTAACTTGTGTCACAAAAATTACTTATTAAAACAAAAATCCAAAGTGAATGGCTGGAGAAACTGTTGCCGTTAAAAGAGGCATTTCGCAGTCATTCAAGAGAAATCGATGAACAGTCCAAGTTCCCTAGTGAAAATATTCAATCACTTGTCGACCTCGGCTATACAAAACTAACGTTGCCCAAAGAGTATGGCGGTGAGGGAATCAGCGTAACGGAAATGATTTTCCTTCAAGAAACCATTGCGAGTTTCGACGGTACAACAGGATTGACAATTGGCTGGCATCAAGGTGTTGTCGGTGAGTTGTACGAGAATAAACTATGGGAAAATACGATGTTAAATGCTTTTGCGGAAGACGTGTTGAACGGTGCTTTAGTAAACAGGGTCGCCAGTGAAGTTCAAACCGGCAGTCCAACGCGCGGCGGCCGTCCTGGTACAACGGCGGTCAAAAAAGATGGCAAATGGCTGATCTCTGGAACGAAAAGCTATGCAACCATGATTCCAGCATTAACTCATATCCTTGTTACGGCTTGGGTAGAGGAAAAGGAAAAAATTTGCGTATTCTTGGTTGAGAAAAAGTCGGATGGCGTTTCTATTCGAGAAAATTGGGAAGTTATGTCCATGAGAGGAACAGCCAGCCATGATCTAATCTTGAACAATGTGGAAGTACCTGAGGAAAATTTAGTGGAAATCCAGGATGGACCACGAGGCAATGGTATAAATGGCTGGATTCTACATATTCCTGCTTGTTATCTAGGCATTGCGCAAGCTGCCCGTGACTATGCAGTTGAGTTTGCAACACAACATTCACCAAATAGTTTGAATGGGCCAATCAGCCAATTGCCGAATGTCCAAAAATTAATTGGGGAAATTGACATGGAATTGATGAAAGCCCGACACTTTATTTATAGTGTGGCAGAAGCTTACGATGATGAGTCCCGTCGTGAAATATTGACGAACGAACTAGGTGCGGCAAAACATATTGTCACTAATTCTGCGATTACTATTGTGGATAAAGCCATGAGATTGGTTGGTGCCAAGAGTCTTCAATTATCCAACCCATTGCAAAGATATTATCGTGATGTAAGAGCCGGTCTTCATAATCCGCCAATGGACGATATGACAATTTCCAAATTAGCTCAAACCGCTATAAAAGAAATGCAAAATCGATAGTACGTTGTAAAGATGGAGCTGAAACTTATTTAAAGCTTCTCCTTGATCTTCGAGCGAAAATTTTTAAGTCACTATCTAGTAGTGAGATCTGAAGTCGTACTCAGCTTCGGAAGTATAAAAAAAATGGATATAACAAGAAGACCACTCAATGAACAGAGTGGTCTTTTTGATTCTCAGAAACTGTAATATGGTCTTCAAAATTCCCAACATGATCAAGCAACCCTATCATAAGATGTTTTTCAGATTCATTCCACACAGATATTAATTTCGATGTTCTACAAAAATGAAATCTCCATATTAATAAAAATACCGTAATATAAATTGAGAGAGTTAATATATTGGGAAACATAAATAACTAAACAAAAACATTATGGGGGCTATGAAAATGAATTCTATCATTAAACGTCCAACATACAATGAAACCGAACTATATTGGAAAAAATATCAAAGATTTTTTCCGGTGGAACTGCGTATTAATGAGAATAACCTACCGACTGAAGAATGGTGGGAATGGAATGATTGTCTGATCCATCTAGATCGAATGCCTGTTCCTGAATCAAAAGTCAAAATTATTATGATTCATGGTGCAGGTGGAAACGGTAGACTCTTAGCACCTTACGCACGAATGCTGCATTTACATGGATATGAGGTTGTGTCACCAGATCTCCCTCCATATGGTCTCAGTCACGCCAATAAGATAAAGTTAAACGATTACCAGCAATGGATTCAAATCATTACGGATTTAATCGAAAGAGAGATTGAACGAGACGGTAAACCAATTGTTTTACTAGGAGCAAGTATTGGAGGTATGCTAGCGTATCATACGGCCAATATAAGTAAACAAGTTAAAGGGTTAATTGTTACTACTTTTGTCGACACGGGTAATCCGAAAGTTCGTGATCAAATTGCTCCGAATAAAGTAATCAGCCGTTTAGGTAAATTCACAATGGATACTGTCCCATATCTGCTGGATTCTTTTCAGGTTTCTGTAAAGATGGTATCGAGAATGAAATTAATCTCAAATAACTCTGAACTGACTCGATTAATAATCAATGATCCTTTAGCGGCAGGAACAAAAATTCCTATTCGTTTTCTAAGAACCTTTTTAAATATGAAACCAAAGGTAGAACCCGAGCATTTTGATTATTGCCCTATATTATTAATACATCCTGAAATAGATCCAATGACACCTTTTAACTTAAGTAAACCATTTTATATCCGTTTAAACTGTAAGAAAAGATGTGTAATTTTGGAAGGAGCAGGCCATTTTCCTATAGAACAACCAGGATTGGACCAGATGAAAACAGCAACTCTCTCATTTATCAAAGAGATAGAAATTGCTATTGAGAACATGGATTAATCCATTCACGATTATTTTTCGTTTGTTAATCATATTCAGAAGTTCATTGTAAGACTAGATCTGTCCATTTAATAAAGTATTTTCTAAGGATATTAGTATCTGATTGCAAGCAATAAATTCATAAACTGCCAAACAATAACCTCCTAAATTTGACTTCTATCACCCCCCTGAGCCTATTTTATATTATGATTAATAGAAAGGGGGGATCTGCTAATGAAAGCATTGCTGATCGCAGAAAAGCCGTCTCTCATGCGTGATATTCAAAAAGTTTATAAAAAGATGCAGCTGCCATATGAAATAGAATTCACATCTTTTGTAGGTCATGTCGTGGAATTAAAGGAACCACATGAATATAAGGCGGAATGGAAAAAATGGGATCTGAATCTATTACCGATGATTCCTGAACGTTATGAATTTCGAGTGAAAAAATCAGCTTATAAAGTGTATAAGGAGATCGAACAAGTATTAAAGACGAATCGCTATGACTTTATTATTAATGCCTGTGATGCTGGGATGGAAGGGGAGAATATCTTTTACTCTTTCTATAAACGTGTTGGGTGCAAACTGCCGGTGAAACGTTTTTGGACATCTCAAACCACAGACAGTGCTATTTACAAAGCTTTATTAAATCTTATAGATGAACAGGATCTATTAATTCGAAACTTGCGTAATGCAGCGATGTATCGGACTATCTTTGATTGGCTAATCGGGTTGAATTTAACACGAGCCGCTACTGTCAAGGGTGGACGAATCATTAAAGTTGGGCGAGTGATGACACCGACACTAGCCATTGTTGTCAAAAGAGAATTAGAGATTCGACAATTTAAGCCAGAGCCATATTTTCAAATCGAACTGGACTTAGGTCAATTCAAAGCTCTATGGTTTAACCCGCAAAATAATGAAAACAAGCTTAAAACAGCGGAGGAATCCCAAGTAATCCTTTCAAAAATTGGACGTACTGCCATTATTCGGGATATCAAAACGGAACGAAAAACGATGAGTGCACCACCATTGCATTCACTTCTTGAATTGCAAAAGGAAGCAAATAAATTTTTTGGCTTTACATCCTCCGAGACTTTAAAAATAGCTCAAAGTTTATATGAGAAAAAGCTTATTACATATCCTCGAACAGAGTCCAAGCATTTGCCGACAAGCTTTGCTCAAAATATCAAGATGCATTTGCAAACTCTGGCATCTTTAAATGAATATGGCTCTATTGTTCAAGAGATCATGGAAGTTCCAGATACGATACAAAGAACAATTCGTTCCAAAAAATATGTGGACGATAAGAAATTAACGGATCACCATGCCATCACAGTGACAGAAGTTCCGATTGGAAGGAAAAAGTTAACACCTCAAGAGTTGAAAGTTTATCACCTGATTGCAAGAAGACTGTTAGCGATTTTTATGCCTGCCTATGTCATTGATAAGACTGCTGTTGTTTTACGGTCAAATGAATCGTTTTTTAAAGCAAATGGCAATATGGTAATTGATAAGGGCTACACTGTTCTATATGATACTTTCAAAAAGAAACAAGAGATTCCCTTGCCATCTCTTCAATTGAATATGGAATTATCTATTAAAGAGGCGAAAATTTTATCTAAGATGACGGAACCACCTGCGCGGTATACAGATAGTACTCTACTAGATGCGATGTTCCATGCAGGGCGTTTTGTAGAAGATAAAGAGCTGCAGAAAATCCTGAAAGATGCAGAGGGAATTGGTACGTCCGCTACTAGAGCTGAAATCATTGAAAAGTTAATTTCCATTGGTATGATGGCCCGTGAAGGGAAATCTTTTAAAGCAACCCAGTTTGGAATTGATGTCATTCAAAGTATTGGTGACCATGATATTGTTTCGCCTGAATTAACGGCGATTTGGAGTAAAAAGCTAAAGGATATTGTTGATGGACATTTAAGTTCAAGTCAATTCTACAAAGAGATGTTGGCTTATGTGAAACAAATGACGGATGGTTTTGTATCACTGAATCTAAATGTGGCAGAGAAGCAAGTTGTCGTTGTAGGAAAGTGTCTTCAATGCGGACAAGCCGTTGTGGAAGGATTTAAAGGGTATTCCTGTTCCAATAAAGCCTGTAAATTTTTTATTAGTAAATCCATCATGAAGGGTAAAATCACCCCAACAGATGCAAAAAAACTACTAAATGGTAAAGAAACGCGAGAAATTCGTTTTACATGGAAAAGTGGAAAAAAGGGAAAAGCAAAATTGAAATTAGTAAATGAAAAACTAGAATTTGTTTTCCCTGCCCCGTCTAAAGAAAAATAGTTCTATCATATGTTTTTGCCTCCCTTGGGTTAGTGAAGTTTGCATATATTGAGTGCAGATTCTCAAATCTAGAAGGGAGGTTTTATTATGAAAAGGAAAACGAGAATGGAAAGAAACCGCGCTAAACGCAATCAACAAAGAAATAACGATCATGATTACTTTGATAGATTCCATCATAACTTTGTAAACGATGGTTTCGATCACCATGTTAAGCACCATTGCGACTGTGGATGCGGTCACCAACATGACCACCATCACGACTGCGGATGTGGTCACCAACATGATCACCATAACGACTGCGGATGTGGTCGTCATCATGATCACCATAACGACTGCGGATGCGGTCGTCATCATGATCACCATAACGACTGCGGATGTGGTCACCAAAATGACCACCATAACGATTGTGGATGTGGTCACCAACATGATCACCATAACGACTGCGGATGTGGTCACCGACACGATCACCATGACGATTGCGGATGTGGTCACCAACATGATCACCATCGCGACTGCGGATGCCGTCACCATCATGACTGCAACTGCGACTGCAAACACAATGCAAAGCGTAACCATGACTGTGGATGCGATCACCATGAAGAGCACCGTCATGACTGTGGATGCAATCATCATCAAGAGCACCATCATAACTGCAAATGCAGTCGACGACCTAGGAAAAACCATTATGTTCTATTCGAGTGTGATAGCTGTAATAAGCATCACGACTTTTCTCAACGTCACAACCGTTGTGATTGCAGATGTCATTTATGCCTAAACTTGGCACGCTTAGACGATAATTTGAATTTTAAGCTGTTGAGAAACAAACGCCGTCCGTTGGAAATGGTAACAGTTGGGAACAGACGTTTTATAGGGAAAACGAAGCATGTAGGCATTGACTATGTAGATATTAAAGGGAACAACGGAAAATTGACAACAATTTTAAAGGATAAAATTGAGTATATTGATTGGAAAAAAGAGAGAAAGAACAACCGAGAAAAAGAGTGGTAAATCCCTCTAGGTAATTTTTATCAGTAAAATTCGATTCCAAAAACGAAGGCAATGAATAACATAGATAGTAGAAAAGGAGATAAGGAAGATGTTTCTGAAAATTTCCCGGTTTACTATCTATTGTTTATTTATTGCTTTTCTTTTTGTTTCGATGGGTAAACAAGTTGATGCTCATGTCTTTGTTGTAGAGGAGTCTCCAGCTTCCAATAGTGTATCGGAAGAGTCGCCTAGTGAAGTTTCAATCCAATTTAGCGGTGAGGTAGATAAAAGTTTTTCAATGAAGGTGTTTACCCAAAATAATCAGGAAATCGTCACGAATTCCCCTTCAATTAGCGAAGATCGAAAAAAAATTTCCATTCAAATACCAGCGCTTCCCAATGGACATTACAAGGTACAGTATTATGTGATTTCATCGAATGATGGACATACGATTGAAGGTTCTTATCTGTTTCAAGTGAAATGGAAACATCAACCGCTCATTAATGAAGAGTATATGAAAGAGGATACAGCTGGTGGAGCCGTAAATAAAGATGAGTCAGGGAATGAAATAAATACAATTACGAACCAAGAAGATAAAGGCGTTGCTGATTATTCTAACGTATTTAATTATAGTGCAAAAGCTATCTATTACCTTGGATTATTATTGCTCGTTGGTTGGTTAATGATTTGGCAAATCATAAAGTCATTTTCTTTTGAACTTCGAAAGAAATTTCTATTCTATGGAATGATTTTTCAATTTCTTCATTTGATAGGACTAGTTGCCTTTTTATTAGTCCAAATGAACACTTTCACCGCTAATGGTATAAGCTTTGAATTTGATTTTCCACTGGATACGAATTTTGGCAAGCTATGGATTGTTTCTCTCGTATTATCATTTACTGGTTTTTTAACCTTATTTAAAAATCAATGGTTTGATTATCTATGGATTCTATTGATTGGCATTGCGAAAAGCCTTAGTGGGCATACACAAGAGTTCGAGCCTTCTTCACTATTAGTGGTTTTAAATAGTATCCATATTATTGCTGCCGCTTTTTGGGTGGGTGGGTTAATTTTTATCCTGGTATTTTGGCGTAAGCAACAGCTCTATGTTAAATCTTTTCTACCGATTTTTTCAAGGGGCGCGTTGATTAGTATTATTTTGTTGAGTGTCTCTGGAAGCTTGATTGCCTATTTGTATTTACCAAATCGAGAGGCTTTGTTAACGGATTGGGGAATCGTGTTATTATCGAAAATTGCCATTGTACTCGGAGTCCTTATTATGGGTGCAAGAATTCGTAAGAGAATGAGAAGAGGAAGATTAGCGGATTTAAAATCACCTATAATGGTAGATTTTATTTTTATGATTTTGCTGATAATTATCGTTGCGATTTTAACATCTTTAAATCCGCTGCCTTAAGCTAAGACCTAATGGAAAAACACAATAATCCAAACATTGCGTAAACAAGCAAAGAACAAAAAGTGACAAGAGTAAGATCGGCAACAACGCCAATCATCGGACCCATAACGCCAGCCATTAACCCACTCGTAACACCAGAAAGCAACGTTTGGTAATCGACTAAAGCGCCAAAAACGGCACCAATAATCATCGCCAGTATCGTGGCAATAATAGTAACAAGTGAATAATGTGATGGGAATGCATAACCTAGAAGTGTTCCAACGGCTATTCCCATCACCCCACTACTCGTCATAGCCAAGTTCATCCCTAAATGATAACTAATTAAATACTGCAACTTCTTTAAATATAAATAAGTGAAGCTACATACAAACAAATAACTAATGAAAACAAACAGTATTAATAAACTCATGTCTAATCTCCTCCTTGCAGTTAGTATATGAAAACGATAAGTGCCCTGGTTACTTGTAAAACATCGAAGGGATGATTGGGCTTTTATGTACGAAAATGATTACCCGGAATTAAAAAAAGAAGACAGATATACTTCACCAGCAAGTTCCAAGCCATTACATGAATTGAAGATGCTGCAAGAGTATATTCATAGTGTGAACTTGCAAAATTTAGGTACTACATTACCTCATTACAAACAACAAATGATTCTCTTGAAATTTTTAAAATCGAAAAAAAATCAGCTGGTTGAAATCTACTCTAGAAGTAAAGATGAGGTCATTCATACCGTGGGGAAAGTATCGGTAGTGGGGAGAGATTTCGTCATGATTCGGACACTCCTTACGAGAATTTGGATACCATACAGAGCGATTCATACAGCAAAATCCCCCTTTGGTCTTCCTGATATGCCCGGTTCTCATCAAAATGTATTGATAGACGAAGAATTAAGAAGAAAATTACTTACGAATTTTGGTGTAACCGTTGCGGAAAAACAAACGCTTAGACAACAATTTTTTGAGGAATTGCTGCAAACTAATTTGAAAAGCTGGATTGGCACGAAATTTATTATTTATACCGATACACCCATTAGTGGCAAACTGCGTGGTGTAACAAAAGGAAAGTTAAATTTTAAAGAAAAAGAATTAGCTATCAGCAAGATTACTTATATGAAGCAAGGCAGAATTCTTTCATTTTTTGAAAAAATCTTTACGAAGTTGAAAATAACAAAATCGAAAAATAGTTAGTAAGAATGTCTCAATGATGAGTAATCCTTCTTTAGCTTTTGAGACATTCTTATTTAGAGTCATTCGATTTTTAAGTTGATTGTGTTTTTGTTTAAGTCTTTAACTTTTTTTTCCATAGAATAAGCGAAGAAAAAGTATTTTTTTTGAGGAGGAGGAAAGGTAGATGAAAGAACCCAATGATGATGTATTTGGTGATCAGTTGTTTAGGGAAGTGCTGGGAAAGTCCATCTTGCTTGTGACAGAAAGTAAGCAACTTAATATTTTAGGTCAAACTTTTCGACCGATATTCACTGGGGTTGTTACAACCGTAGGTAATGGTTTCATTACCTTGGATCCAGTAATTATTAAAATGCATAATGCACCATTTTTTAAATTTCCTACACCGTTAAGTTTTCCAATAGAGCATATTGCGATATTTACTGAATTTGATATGGATAGAAGAATTCCACTAATCTAATTGTTAATAAAATACAAAGAAAGGGTGAAAGGGATGGAAAATAACTCCAGGGATGGATTCTACAATAACCAATTGGATATTAACGCTATTCGTGAAGCAGGCGTAACAGAAGAATTTAGGCAAAATATAGGAATGAGAGCCTTAATTTTAATTGCTCCATTTCCATTTTTAATAATTGGCAGAATCGAAGATGTTGTAACCGATTATCTGATCATTTGTGCGGAGGTTACGAATGTAAATGAGCTAGATGGTGAAGAATTCAGGATCCATATTGATGATATTGAAGTGTTTTATATAGAAAAGGATAATAGACGCCCGATTCCTGATATAAGGAATGGTACTCATGCTTAGAAAGTACCATGTTGTAGCAATCCCGATCAGAATTGTGGTGAACCGATTTGGAGATCATGATCCAGACGGCATGATGTATGTGTTGAAAGAAAATGAAAGTCTTGTAAAAAAACAAGTCGATTTAAATCCCTATTCAACAGTAGATTTAGTAGAGCCCTTAGTAATACGTGCAAACGTTGGAGATGAAATTGAAATTCTTTTCGAGAATCAACTGCCATTTAATACAGGGATGCATATCCAGAATGCCGAGTATGATGTCTTTACATCGGACGGGGCCTTTGTCGGAATTAATCCAGACACTACAGTCCCTAAAGGGAAAACCATTCTTTATAAATGGAAGGTAGATCATGAAGGAGTTCATTTCTTTTCAGATTTAGGAAATCCATTATCAAGTGAAAAGGGCAGTAATGTTCACGGTTTATTTGGTGCGCTTTTTGTGGAACCAAGGGGCTCATGGTGGACAGATCAAGTTACAGGTAAATCGATAAACAGTGGATTATATGCCGATGTTCATAATCCCTTGTTACCTTCTTTTCGGGAATATGGGTGGTTTTTCCATGATGAAATGGAAGTTGATGATCTAACAGGTCAAGCACCAATCAGCCCGCATACACTTCAGCCAGAAGCTACACACCTTGTAAATTACCGGTCTGAACCAATGAGAAATCGATTGCGCCTCATACAGGAAGGTGTAGTATGTCCGGATTGCGAAGGAGAAGAGGTTCACCATGATTCCTGGGTATTTGGTGACCCAGATACACCGATTCTACGTGCATATATCGGGGATCCTGTTAAGCTCAGACTTGTACATGGAGGAGTTCAAGAAACCCATTCATTCCATTACCATGTGCATCAATGGTTATTTGATCAGAATGATATGGATTCAGCTATTCTAGATGTTCAACCAATCTCACCTCAGGCTCAATATACTGTAAGTCCAGGATATGGTGCAGGAAGTTTACACGGTGCCTTTGGGGACGCAATCATTCACTGTCACCTTTACCCACACTTTGGAGAGGGGATGTGGGGGATGCAGAGGATATTTGATACGTTGCAAGATGGCAGCATGTGTTATCCAAACGGTGTACAAATCAAGGCACTGCAGCCTCTGCCAAACAGACCATGTCCACCAAAACCTACTCCTGAAAAACCAGGTTTTCCAAACTTTATCCCTGGTATTCCAGGGTTTAAAGCACCAAGACCACCTCTTGGAATAGAGGGTGGCAGAGAATCAACTAAATTAGAAGAAAATCACTTTGCTAAAAACGCTGTACCCGGCGCAGTATTTGTTAATCCTGCAAAGAAGGACTCCCCAATCCGAGAATTCAATATTGCTTTAATCCAAATGCCGATTGTCTATAACAAGGAAGGTTGGTATGACCCCGAAGGAAGGCTTTATGTTTTGGAAGAAGATGAAGAAGATATCAGGTGCGGTAGAAAACAACCGGAACCGCTCGTAATCCGAGCGAATGCAGGTGAAGCAATTCGTTTCAGATTTACAAATAAGTTACCTGAAATAATCGGTGGAAATGCATTCCAATTAGTAAATAGAACTTATGAAGCGGGTATGCATGTACATTTCGTGAAATTTGATGTTCTTGTATCAGATGGGGCTAACGTAGGCTGGAACTATGATTCTTCTGTATTACCGGGTGAGACTATCAGATATCAGTGGTTTGCAGATGTGGAACTAAAATCAACCTTCTGGCATGACCATCTATTCGCAAATGAACATCAACAACACGGGGTATTTGCAGGGATTAATATTGAACCAAGAGGCTCTATATACCTCAATCCAAATACAGGTGAATTCATGAATGCTGGAACACAAAGCATGATTGTCAATCCAATCATTCCAGATTTTAGAGAAATTAACTTATTTGTTCATGACTTTGCCTTGTTGTTTGATAAAGATGGAAATCCACTAAATCCACCACCTTTTCCAGGTTCACCTGATGATCCTGGTGTTATGGGTGTGAATTATCGTAACGAACCTTTGCAATTCCGATTAAAAGAGCCTGATTGTGATCCAGCCTATGTCTTTAGCTCTTGGATGCATGGGGATCCGGTAACGCCATTACTTGAAACATATAACGGAGACCCTGTCCGAGTCCGTTTGATACAAGGTGCTCATGAGGAGTCGCATAGTTTTAATCTTCATAGGCAAAGGTGGCACCGCGAACGGGGAGATTTAGATTCCGAACTAGATCAACAACGACATCTTGTCATTGCCGAATCATTTACATTGGAATTTAGTATCGAAGGAAAAGGCGACTTCGATATGCTCTACCATTATGGATCGATTGATGATATTTGGCTTGGCAACTGGGGAATTTTCCGTACCTTTGAAAAACGTGTAAAGCATTTGAAACCTTTACCTGACCGTTCAGATATCCCGTGGAGAGAAGAACCGTTGCCGCAAAAAACGGGTAAAAGACCGCTACCAGCCATAGTAGAAAATTTTAAATACCCAAAATGTGCCAATGTGCGAAAGTATCATGTTGCAGCACTGAATACAAATATTGAATATAACGATGATGGCGATCATGACCCATTTGGTATTGTCTTTGCCTTATTGGAAGATGTAGATGATATTTTATGCGGGAGATTAAATCCAGAACCACTAATCCTTCGAGCAAATGTTGGAGAATTCGTGGAGGTAACAGTTACGAATCTATTAACCGGAGAAGATCATCACAATGGCAGACACGGCTATCCAGAGGTGCCTGTAGATGCATTCTTCCCGCCATCAAGTCGCATTTCTTTACATGCGCAGTTGGCTGAATATGATGTAAGGCATTCGGATGGCGCAACGGTTGGATTTAATTATGACCAAACGATTGGCCAAGGGGAGAGCAGAACGTATTATTGGTATATTGATCAACGCTTTGGTGCTGCAAACCTTTGGGATATGGCCGATATCCGAAATCATCGACATCATGGAGCATTCGGTATGTTAATAGCAGAATCAAGAGGTGCAAGCTATCTGGATGCCAAAACAAGAGAAGAAGCAGATCAAGGCAGCCAATTGATTATCTCCACTCCAATCCTGCCAGAATTTAGAGAATTTTGCCTTCAAATGCATGATGGGGTGAGATTGTTGGATAAGAATGACAATTTAATCATCGATCCTCAAGTACTGTTTGATGATGATGAGGATGAAGAGCGGCCAGATTTTGAAGACCAAGGCTCACGAGGATTCAACTATCGAAATGAACGCTTCAGTAATCGTATTAAAAAATTCAGGGATATCCACAAGGTGTTTAGTTCTAAGAAGTTTGGAGATCCAAGTACCCCAATTTTTTTAGCCTACCCTGGAGACCCTATTATCATGAGGTTAACGTTCCCTGCTGACCGTGCGAGAGCCCATTCCTTTGCGATTCATGGTCATAAATTCCTTAGTAGTGAAAGGGATATGGATTCAGCTATTGTGTCTGTAGTGGACCATAACACAGTTGGGTCAAATGATAACCTTCAACTATTCTATGGTGCAGGTGGATTTTTGAATCGACCAGGGGATTATATGTATCGTTCAGGCAACATTCGTTGGGATATTGAGCTCGGCTTATGGGGGATTATGCGTGTGTTAAAAAGAAGGCATAAAGATTTGGCCCCATTAAAGAAAATTAAAGTTAGAGCAGGCAAAAGTCTTAGCGTTGATGCAATTCCAGAAAAAAGCAAAGAATTAAAGAATACGAGACGTACTATAAAAGGCAGAGTAAAAAGGAAGAATATTCAAACAGAAAAATCATTAGAGAATGAAGGTACACCTTTATGGAAAGATGTATAAATTGTCTTAGTTCACCATGCAGATGCCATCAGCCTAAGGATTTGTTTGGTTCTCCTTTTCATTGCCAGAGGCGGATCCGAACAAGAAAGTTTGCTTCACCAAATAGTCCGTTAGATCAAGAAGAGTTGGATTTCTTTCAATCATGTATAGAAGCAGCCAATGATTTACTGCGTTCGTTGGGTTCCAGGAGCGATGAAGAAAATACAAGACAGCTGCAGCTTCACTTTTTGGAAATGAGGGGGGAAATTGTTACAGCCAATATTCTTTGCGAATGTGGAAGATTAAGGATTGATGCTGAAGAATCCCCTAATTTACCAAAAAACGATAGTGCGATAGAAACAATTTGTTTGGACGGAAAAATTGCAACAGCAGGCAGAGATTTTTTACAAATAAATCAAAACGGTTCAGCAGTTTTTATTCTGTACAAGAATCTCCTTTCGATAAAAATGAAAGATTGTATAGAAGAATTTGATTTAGAACCCGAATTTATTGATGCAGATAAAAATCTCAGAAGAAAGTTGGCTTTCAACTTTGGTGAATTTGTTTCAAAAGATCCAAACTTTATCAATCTGTTTTTTGGCATCCCTTTGTTCTTTATGCTGAAGCAGTTCTGTGGTAAAGATATATGTATTTTTACAACTGAAGGAATGGTTAAAGGGACATTGAGCGCGATTGATATGGATCATGTAAAGCTTCTAAATAATAGAGGAGAAATGAATATCGATTTTGACGAGGTTTGTTATCTAAAAGTTATCAATCTTAAATAATCTGTATACAAATTACAATTATTGTGTCTTGCGAAACAGTCAAGATGTTATATAATAAATTGACGTATTAAATTATTGATACAGGTAAACGTATTAATAATCAATCGTGTGCATCGTGTGCAAACGATGCGCACGCTTTTCTTTTCTTTGAGATGTTCTGCTTTTGTTGTTTAAATGTTTGCTTTTCTATAGTTTTAGGCAATTATGCTTTCTTCATTTTAGATGTTACATATAATATACTGAATAATTTAAATTACACGTATCTATATGACATAGTAGCTTCCTTTGTTCCTAGGCCCACTATATGATACAAATATACTCATTTTCTATAAATAGGGTTGACGACAGAGTGCAAAATTTGTACACTGTGAACAATCAAATGTTTTTTCGGGAAATACAATTTTGAATAGTAAGGATTTGGTGAAATGATTGTATGTAAATTTGGTGGTACATCCGTTGCTAATGCTGAACAAATTAAAAAAGTAGCAAATATTGTAAAATCCAATCCTGCAAGAAAGATTATTGCAGTGTCAGCTCCAGGTAAACGTTTCGGCGACGACATTAAAGTAACGGATCTGTTAATCGAATTGGCTGATGCAGTACTTAATAATGGCAATGTAACTCACAAGTTACAGATTGTTGTGAATCGATTCAAAGAAATTGCAGATGAACTTGGTCTCGACGATACAATTTGCGAAGTGATTGCACAGGATATGCTGGAACGTATCGCATGCGATAAATCAAATGAATTTTTATTCATAGATAATATAAAAGCTAGTGGAGAAGACAATAACGCGAAACTAATTGCAGAATATTTTAACTCTATCGGGTTACCTGCAAAATATGTAAGTCCTAAAGAAGGATTAGTGTTAAATGATTTTCCTGAACGTACGTATGCGCTTCCTGAAACGTATGAGAATCTGAAGGATTTAGGAAGTGGCGATGAAATCGTTGTATTCCCAGGATTCTTTGGTTACACGAAGGACGGTACTTTGCGTACATTCGATCGTGGTGGGTCTGATATTACAGGTTCCATTTTAGCGGCTAGCGTAAAAGCAGATCTTTATGAAAACTTTACAGATGTTGACTGTGTTTTCTCGGCTAATCCTAAAGTTGTAAATGATCCTGTAGGTATTGCAGAAATCACTTATCGTGAAATGCGTGAATTATCTTATTCAGGATTTTCTGTATTCCATGACGAAGCATTAATGCCTGTTTATAAATTAGGTATTCCTGTTAACGTGAAAAATACAAACAACCCATCCGCACCGGGAACTAAAATACTTCCAACTCGTACTTTAACAGGTCGACCAGTGACTGGTATCTCTGCAGATAGTGGTTTTTCGATTTTATATGTTTCAAAATATCTTATGAATCGAGAAATCGGTTTCGGACGTAAGCTTCTACAAATTATCGAAGAAGAACGCATCTCTTATGAGCATACACCATCAGGTTTGGACGATATCTCTGTCATTATTCGTTCAAATCAATTAACGGAAGAAAAGGAAAAACGAATTGTTAGTCGTGTAAAAGAAGAGTTACATGCAGATGATGTTTATTTCCGTCATGGTATTTCGATGATCGTGATTGTTGGCGAGAGTATGCGTAATAATACTGGTCTTGCAGCTCGTGCTGCAGCAGCGATTTCTAGAACTGGTGCCAATATTGAAATGATTAACCAGGGTTCTTCAGAAGTGAGCTTAGTATTTGGTGTTCTTTCCAAAACTGAAAATCAAATTTTACGTGCTCTTTATGACGAATTTTTTGCGCCCATAACAGTTGGCTAGGGATTGCATCCTAGTCACGTCAAAGGTTGGGACAAAACCTAATACCATTTTCCTCGAGTAGGAAAATGGTGTTTTTTTGATGTAGCTAAAATTGATTTCCGTATGAAGGGATGCGTATCCACGGGTCCGATCTTATAGTCTCTCACTTGAGTGCGTTCCCCCAGGAAGCTTTGCTTGTAGCGAAAGACAAAGCCGACAGCTACACTCGCCCCGGAACGACAATCAATCCATAAAGGTTCAATTCCTTAATGTGGATTCTTCTGTCGATCAAAGAGTTTTCTACTTCTATCCTAGCCTCTCTTTATTTTAATTTGCGAGTTTAAGAGTAATCATTAAGGTTATTTTTGAATTATGGGTTGTTTAAACTTTCAAAATTTCAAAATTTCCACTACTATTATTAGTGATAAATATTAATTTGGTGGAGAAAGAATGAAAACATATACATATAATCATCCGGAAGCAATTGAATATACAGGGGACGTTCCTATTTTAGATGCAGATGGGCAAGTAATTGCCATTTCAAGACGCATCTACGATAATTTCTTAAAAAAGTCTTTTGATAAAATGTTTGATTTTCGCTATTTTTTAAAATATGATGTGTTAGCTAATAATGGCGAAAATCTTTTTACTATAAAGAAAATTAGTAGAAGAGGAAAGCTTTGGTTCGAAGGAATCGAAGTAGCCACCCAGAAAAAATATATCATATCATACGAGAATTGGCGTATTGGAATTCCAACTCTCTATATTACGGATAAGAAGATTAAAATCCAACTTGAGAAAGAATTAGAAGGTTGGTCAAGCTTTATACTTAATCAAGAGGAAATAGCAAGATGGAGAGCTGACTATCGAGGTAATGAGGGTGAATTTCATATGACTCTCCAAATCAATGAGAGCAGCCCGATTCAACACCCGCAGTTTTTTATAGCAATATGCCAAGCAACGTTATTTGTTGGGGCGTAATGAAGGAGAGATGTAGCTATGAATGTGATTTTTGTTATAACAGCAACTGGAGAAGAAGTGTTGGAAATGGTATCAAATGATGTTGCAGGTTTACTGGCTGCAGTTCAAGGAGAGAATGTAACATTCCCATTCGGTAACTTTAAGTATGATTTCCATACTTTAGATCACTATCTAGAGGATTCTGTTTATCGTCAAGAGCTAGTCATTTACTTAAAGGCAGATAGCAATGGGATCACATCGTTGTAATAGTTGCAACGTTATTTGCTTGATTGTGTTCGAAAGTGAGAGGGTAAACTGTGATTCAGCTTTTTTTCATTGGCATACTTCTTTATGCCATCTTATTTTTATTGGTGAAATTAAATATCTTTAAAGGAATCCATCGTGTATTATCAGTGGTGAACACTGTAGTAATTATAGTTTTTGGTATATTTATTCTAGTAAAAACAGGGCTGCTCCGCATGATTGCGACTTCAATAAGCTTTCTGTTGATTCGTTTATCTGAATTAATTGCATCGTTATTTTGATAAACTTTATTAGGCAATACTGACCGTCTCATTATGGAATGAGACGGTTATTTCGTGCGCCCGGCATGCACATGAACTATAGGGTGCGAGTCCCGAACCCCGAAGACAGAAGTAGAGGTTAGCCAAGAGCAAGGGTGTCCGTGGTGACGCGGAAT
>NZ_JBHTFK010000004.1:0-5228 GCF_042666115.1 Ureibacillus sp. GCM10028918 | reverse complement strand
CGTTCCCATACCGAACACGGAAGTTAAGCTCTTTAGCGCCGATGGTAGTTGGGGGCTTCCCCCTGTGAGAGTAGGACGTCGCTAGGCAAAAGTAAACCGCTGAGTATTCAGCGGTTTTTTTATTGTAAAAAAGTCGCCAACTAATAAGAAGTGAAGGTTAATCGGCACGGACAAGAAGCGGAAAATATACAAAAAGGAAACAAACAAACTAAGGATAACAAGGAATTAAGCTGAAAAGAGCACTGTAAATACCTCACCAAGTATGGAAGACGCAAATGAAGTAATTAACCGACGTGTCATCGTCCTATATAAAATAGATGGAAGTAAATGAGGAAACACTGTGATAACAGAACATCTAGCTAATCCCAAAAGAGAACCATTTCAATTGTTGAAATGGTTCTTTGATATTTTAGTGGAATACACCATCTCGAACGATATGAGTTTTAACGGTTACGTTTACTTTCATTTCAGGATACATCTCATGCCATTTTTCCCTATCAATATTTGCCTTTCGAACTTCGGCTTTATAGCGTTCACCAAAGCGGAAAATATCGGAATTAACTTCTTGGCTATATCGAATAATTCGATTTATTTCACTTTCCATTTTTTTATTTATTGCTTTTTCGAGATTTTTTAGTACTTTTTTTTCTTCCTCATGTAAGCCTACAGGTACTGCTATTAGTCGACTATCAAGAGTAATTGTCAAATTAAATTCTGGTACTGTTTTATCAATTAACTTGATTTTTTTACTCGAATTGATGGAGTCAAGGCCAATCTTTATTTCTTCTGAGGAAGTAGCAGAGGTGGACTCAAAAGTTGAAGAGGGTAGCACCATTTCTAATGATCCCCCTTTAAAATTATTACGAATCATTTTTAGATATAAGCTATCCTCAGAAGGGAGACGTCCAACCATTTTCGCACTTTGAAAAAAAGCAATACCTGAGATTTCGATATATTCTCCTTCCTTTTTCAATATTGGTAAGGAATAATCTGCCAATTCAGAAGTATAGTCACGATTTACTTCATGAAGGGTTGGTGAGAGTGCATGATTTTGGTCGATATTATGATCGATTAATTGAAAAATATGTTGACCAATGTCCGTGATATTTTTATATTTGTTCTCTATTAATGAATTTGATTTTCCCTCAACTACAGCCAAGTAGATGCCGTTACTAATTTCAGGATTCATCTTTAATTGATGAATGCTATCTTCTATACCGGATTTTGCAATCTCTTCACCGTATAATACAACTCTTAATTGTCCTGCTCCAATTTTTCTAGATGTTTTTAACTCAATCTTTGTACGGGCACCTCTACTTGTATCAGCTGTTGCAGATTGAATTTCTACTTTACTTTCCAACTCGGGGTTGATTTGTCGGATAGCAGCTGTAACGGTAATCTTGTCATCTTCTGCTGGATCATAACCTATCAACGTCGTTAAACTAGTTCTCTCGAGAATCTTCTGATTTGTACAACCGGCTAAAATTATGATGGTTGTCATGAATAGAAGTAGGTATTTCTTCGAAGTCAACTTTTTCTCACCTGTCTTTTCGAGAATTTTTTCTTTAAAAGAGCAATGAAGTATATGAAAAATGGTAATATAAACACTACGTAAAATGAAAAACCCCCAACAATCTTATTAATAACGTTCAGTTGAATTTGATCTTCTACTAGTAATGTTCCAATGAAAATGAACAATGCGAAAATTAAAATAAACTTTCTCTCGGTTATCTTAATTATTCGATTAAAACCACGATAGGCAGTCCAGGCATATACACAAAGATTTGGTAAGATAACAATTAACCAAAAACAAATAGTAAAAATTTCGATTCTTTCAAAGAAAGGGAGACGAACAATACTAAACAAAGACAGTGTTGCCCATACTAGCCTTTCAAGCTGTTCTCCACTAAAAAAAACTAAGGAAACTAACATAACGAATAGATAAAGGAGCATTGTGTACAATAACCCTAAATGTACATATAATTTCGCCTTTTTCTTTTCTTTGACGAAAGGGTAAAGTGCTGCGAGTACTTCAAAACCTACTATTGTAAAGGACATGGCGTAAGATCCTTTTAGTAGATTTATTAAATCATTATCAAAGATAGGAAATAGGTAGTTAGTGTTAGCGAATTCTAATGGGAATAATAGGACAGCGACCATCCATTGGGGTAAAAAGAAACACAAAAAGCAAAGACCAATGATTAATCTTAGTCCACCGGTAAAAGTATATATGACTAGTAATAGTACTGTGATTATAATAAAAGATGGATTGATATCAGGAAATACCCATGTAATCATAACCTCAGAAAAGGTTTTGATTATAGAAAAAAATATGGACCCGGAATATAGAACTAATATGAAATTAATAAAGTTGCCTAAATATTTACCGAATAAATCTAAAGTGATCCCATAAATATCGTTCGAGTCGTACATTTCCAATACTTTAAACATAATAATCACTATAAGGTGACTTGCCAGAAAACTAATAATGATGGATATCCATGAATCTTGTTTTGCATCTTCATAGATGAGGCTCTGAAATCCCATGACTCCCACCCCAATTTGGACTTTACAAATTACAAAAAAGAGGACAGGAGCATTAAACATTTGAGTAGGATTAACTTGTAACTTATTGATCACTCAATCTTCCTCTCCTTACCCTCCAATGTCTTGCTGATAGTTTTAGTATTTTTATTGTTGACTCTTGAATTTGGTGACCTCCGAATCACAAACGGTTGGGGAAGTCGAATGATACTATCCCCCCAGATTTTAAATCTAGGTGGGTAAAATGGCGACATATAAGGAGAACCTAGGCTTGTTTGACGCAATAAATGAATTAGTAGAAAACAAAAAGCTAGTATAATGCCATAATATCCCCAGAATCCGGCTAAAATAATAATTGGAAATCGAATTACTCTGATAACATTCCCCATCATATAATTAGGTGTAGTAAACGAAGATAGGGCGCACAGAGCGATAATTATAATAAGAATGTTACTAGTAATTCCAGCTTGTACTGCAGCAGTTCCGAGTACAATACCCCCAACAATCCCGATAGTTTGACCAATTTTAGTTGGTAATCTTGATCCCGCCTCACGCAGTAGTTCAATAATTAACTCTAAAAAAAGTGCTTCCAATATCGGTGGAAAAGGTACAATCGCTCGGGATTCGCTGAGTGGAACTAAAAGCGGCTGTGGAATTACTTCATAATGGAAGGTCAAAGATGCTACATACAAGGGTGTAAAAAAAATCGAAATAAAAATAGCCGCAAATCTTAATAATCTCACAAATGTGGCGACTGGCCATCTTAGGTTTTTATCTTCTCTACTATGGAAAAACTCAATAAATGTATAAGGACAAAGAATCCCCATCGAACTTCCATCCACAAGAATGCCTACTTTCCCACTTAATATTCCGTCGCAAAATCGGTCAGGACGTTCTGTAAGTAACATTTGAGGGAAAATAGACTTAGAGCTATCATCAATTAGTTCTGTAAGCACTGCGCTATCAAGTAAATCTTCAATCTCCAGAGCCTGTATTCTTTGCCGTACCGTATTAACATTTTGTTCGGTTGTCAGACCGTCAATATATAGCACGGAAATGTTGGTTTTTGTTTGTTTCCCAAGATTCATTTTTTCATTGCAAAGATTCGGGTTCGTAATATATCGTCGAACAATAGATATATTTGTTGAGATACTCTCATTAAAACCTACTTGTGAACCAATAACTTGTGATTCATTTTCGGGTGTAGATAAGCTACGGGATTCAACTGTTGGTATGACAGCTAAAACATTTAGTGGATATCCATCTATATGAATAATGACAGCACCTGTCAACATGGTATCAATACTGTTAGTTAGTTGATTGGAAATATCTACTTGTGGTAGAGGCAACAATTTTTGAATGATACTCGGTGTTTCTTCGGTAACGTTTTGCAATATAGGCAGGATCTTTTCATTCAAAACGTCCTCCTTGATTAAATTCTCGATAAATACAACGGTAATTGTATCAGTTACATACCGGATTACTAAATCAGCTGGAGAATGAGTTTTCTTATTTATGGAATTAATAAATTCTTCAGTAGAAGATGCAATAGCATCTTTTAAATCTTTATTGGTTGATGAGCTGCTAGATAATTCTTTTGATAAACTTTCACTCTTCTGTAGACCATTTGCATTCAATTGATTGGGTTGTATTCCATTATTACTTTCGTTAGAATTAGTTGTTTTGGGTAATACAACCTCCTTCTTTTTTCTTCTAAAAAAAATAAGGACTCCCTCCATTTCGTATCTTAGTTATATAAAGGAGATGATGGATAAATGAACTAAAAACAATAAATTTCCCTATGAATTAATGTTTAATGAAGGTATTAGGACGAACAAATACTCTATCAAATTCATAACTGGGCTTATTTTCATAATGACCAAAATTTTTACATTTTAATCTTAACAGAGGAGATTATTTAATTTAGTAGAGGGCATTAAAGAATTAGAGGTTATATGGGTAATTTTCCTAAACTATAAAGATACTCGAAAGGGAAAGTATATTCTCAACTTCGATGTTGGATGGTGTAAATTTAGATTTAACATAGGATCTTTGTTTGTATTATAAGTTAAACAAAATTTCCTCAGGTTGAAGTATACTTTTTAAAATGTTATCTATAATTAACAAATCAAGTTAAATATATGGAGATTAATCAATTCTATTTTACTTAGTAGAGGGCACTTGCATTTTCTGTATTATATTGTATCCTAATATTTGTCGCTATGACGTATTAGATAGTATTTTTTATTGAAAACAATTGACTTCAACTTGTTGATTTGATATAATAATTTAGCTGTCGAAAGAGCAGAACTTTAGTTTGTTAGAAAAAATGCTTGATAACCTATTTGCTTGATGGTATGATATAAAAGTTGCTTTTAAAAATAGGTGAAATATTTAGTTGTTGACAGTGCACATGTTCACTGTTATAATTAAAAAGTTCGCTATTAATATAAGTAATTTGAACCTTGAAAACTGAACAACAAAACGTTAATGAAACATAGTTTCTTCTATTAATTTAGAGAAACAAAATTTTGGACATCAAAATTGATGCCAGCAGATGTTTTTTTGAACATTAGTAATAATGTTCAACAGAAATTTGAGCTTTATCAAATTTTCTCTTTTATGGAGAGTTTGATCCTGGCTCAGGACGAACGCTGGCGGCGTGCCTAATACATGCAAGTCGA
>NZ_JBHTFK010000003.1:0-1448 GCF_042666115.1 Ureibacillus sp. GCM10028918 | reverse complement strand
GCCTCCCTCGAAGCTGGCGCTCCGAGTTCTCTGGCTCCTACCTATCCTGTACAAGTTGTACCAAAATTCAATATCAGGCTACAGTAAAGCTCCACGGGGTCTTTCCGTCCTGTCGCGGGTAACCTGCATCTTCACAGGTACTATAATTTCACCGAGTCTCTCGTTGAGACAGTGCCCAGATCGTTACGCCTTTCGTGCGGGTCGGAACTTACCCGACAAGGAATTTCGCTACCTTAGGACCGTTATAGTTACGGCCGCCGTTTACTGGGGCTTCAATTCAGAGCTTCGCTTGCGCTAACCCCTCCTCTTAACCTTCCAGCACCGGGCAGGCGTCAGCCCCTATACGTCACCTTACGGTTTTGCAGAGACCTGTGTTTTTGCTAAACAGTCGCCTGGGCCTATTCACTGCGGCTCTCTTTCGAGAGCACCCCTTCTCCCGAAGTTACGGGGTCATTTTGCCGAGTTCCTTAACGAGAGTTCTCTCGCACACCTTAGGATTCTCTCCTCGACTACCTGTGTCGGTTTGCGGTACGGGCACCTCCCGCCTCGCTAGAGGCTTTTCTTGGCAGCGTGAAATCAGATACTTCGCGAGAAACTCGCTCCCCATCACAGCTCAACGTTACAGGAAGCGGATTTGCCTACTTCCACGCCTTACTGCTTGGGCGTACTCAACCAACGGTACGCTTATCTTATCCTACTGCGTCCCCCCATTACTCAAACGGCGGGGAGGTGGTACAGGAATATCAACCTGTTGTCCATCGTCTACGCCTATCGGCCTCGACTTAGGTCCCGACTAACCCTGAGCGGACGAGCCTTCCTCAGGAAACCTTAGTCATACGGTGGATGGGATTCTCACCCATCTTTCGCTACTCATACCGGCATTCTCACTTCTAAGCGCTCCACCAGTCCTTCCGGTCTGACTTCTACGCACTTAGAACGCTCTCCTACCACGGACATCTTCGATGTCCATCCACAGCTTCGGTGAATCGTTTAGCCCCGATACATTTTCGGCGCAGCGTCACTCGACCAGTGAGCTATTACGCACTCTTTAAATGATGGCTGCTTCTAAGCCAACATCCTGGTTGTCTAAGCAACGCCACATCCTTTTCCACTTAACGATTACTTTGGGACCTTAGCTGGTGGTCTGGGCTGTTTCCCTTTTGACTACGGATCTTATCACTCGCAGTCTGACTCCCGTGTATAAATATCTGGCATTCGGAGTTTGTCTGAATTCGGTAAAGCGAGATGCCCCCCTAGTCCAAACAGTGCTCTACCTCCAGTATTCTCAATCACGAGGCTAGCCCTAAAGCTATTTCGGAGAGAACCAGCTATCTCCAGGTTCGATTGGAATTTCTCCGCTACCCACACCTCATCCCCGCACTTTTCAACGTGCGTGGGTTCGGGCCTCCAGTGAGTGTTACCTCACCTTCACCCTGGACATGGGTAGA